>JBAXKZ010000010.1:0-39549 GCA_037135095.1 Actinomycetes bacterium | reverse complement strand
ACCCGCCACCACGCAATAGCTAATGTTCATACTGCCCACGGAAGTCATAGTCTTTTCCACTATTGTCGGCTCACGTTCGGCGGGAGGATACGAATCGTGAGCTCCATTCCAAAAGAGATCAGTTGGAAAACACTCTTTAGTGGCGATCCAAAAGAGGGATGGCTTCACTCTGGGATTGGAATCTTCAGCGATGGGCAGATAGTTTTTGAGTCCCCGGGCGGTAGCGCCTTTATTGTGATGAACCCAGAGGATGGAAGTTTCACTAGGGTTGAAGTAACTGCGACTGTCCTACATGGCATTACGGTTCTTCAGAACTCTAGCGATGATGTTTTTTGGATTTGCGATCCAGGTGTCGATACTTCTGGTCAATTACTTTTGGTTAATCGCAAAGGTGAATTACTGCAAAGAATCTTTAGACCGGGCACCAGCGAAGGCGATCTCGTTACCTGGAAACCAACCACTGTTGCCGTCGTTGAAGCCGAGGGGCCTTTTAAGGGAGATATCTGGATCGGTGATGGATATGGGGAAAGTTTGGTCCATCGCATCCGGCCAAATGGAGCCTTTCAAACTTTTGATGGTTCTACAACGGGATTGGTTTTTAACTGCCCTCACGGAATTGCAATAGATACTCGTGGGCCTGAATCTCTTATAGCAATTGCAGACCGACGAAATAAGAGAATTGTCTTTTTCACTCTTGATGGCGAATATATCGAATCAATAAGCTCTGAATTTATGATCGGGCCTTCGTCAATTGCGGTTCGCCAAGATCTTCTTATTGTGACCGATCTCTATGGTGCCATTCTTTCTGTTGATCGAGCTGGCAAAGTTGAAATTCTAATTGATAGCATTAATCCTGAACGCGGTGAGGGTTGGCCCAATCAAATAGTGGATGGGAATACGACAGCTCCAACTGTACGTGAGGGCGCAGTTAATAGCCCACATGGAGTAGCGGTTTCAGCAAGCGGAACAGTGGTTTTTACGGAGTGGTATTTGGGTGGCCGGGTGGTTCAAATCCTTCACTCGTCACCAACTAAAATAGTAAATTGAGTGCGCCTTCAAAATTGGTAGCGACTAATATCACGCTTATGAATAGGTCATTACTCCAGGGCTCGAAGGTCAAGCCGACACCGCTCATGTTTTTTGCGGGCTTGCTCTATTCCTCGTGGCCGCTGGGTTTTTGGCTAAATCCAAAAGCCAATCGTGGCTTAGCGAGCAATTTGGAAGCGCTACATCAACCGTATAACTGGCTATTTATCTGCCTGGACATTACTTGTGGAATATTAGTTGGGATCGCCTGCCTAAATCTCCTCAAGATACGAAGCGGGAGTTTTAATCGGAACACCCGCCTAGGGCTCATGGTGGCACTATTGGGAACGGGAAGTTTCGGTTTACTTACCGCGATAGATGCCATTCTGCCCCTTGATTGCCTTGAGGGTTCACCACATTGTCTGGCAACACTGAGTGATTCATACTTCGTGATTCACGGAATTTTTAGCATTGGTTCGATCGCAGGATTGACGCTCAGCATAATTGCCATCTGGCTACTAATTTTTGTGTCTGAAAAAGATGTGATGTCTCTGACGCACCTCACGCCAGCCATGTTTCTTCTCGTTTGGCTTGGCTTTGGCGTTCTAACTATCTACCTGGTTCTGCATAATCAATCGAGCTCAATGGCGCAACACTTCTTTATCGGGTTTTGTAGCCTCTGGTTGGTCGTCTTGCCCTATTTCGTCCGCCTCGTGGCCCGCCTTCAATCCAGTCAATAAGTAAAATCTTTCACCGTTGAGTATTTCCATCTAAACTTCATTGATGCGGTTGGCTACTTGGAATATTCTCCACGGAAAAATACTTGACCTCAATTCTGGGCCAGATGCCTTCAAAGCTGCGATCCTCACTCTGAATTCCGATCTCATTGGATTGCAAGAGGTGGACCACCTTCATCCTCGTTCTGATCTTCAAAATCAAGCAGCGATGGCTGCAGCCGCGATGAACACGTCTAATTGGGCTTTTGTCAGCGCCTTCTACTTTGAAAACGGAAATGAAATTGCGCTAAAGAGTGATGACCTTGGGCTAATTACCTCAAGTTCGCCGTCAGAGAAAGCTGCTTACGGGATCGCCATCATTTCTCGGCTTCCTGTTTCAGAATGGAAGGTGAAGAAATTACGGCGAGCCAAATGGGGCAAAATGATGAATATTTCCGAGGGGGCTAAGAGTCGCCGCTTCTATGCAACCGACCATAATCGAATTGCCCTGGCGGCCGTTTTGCAAAGTCGGATCGTGATTAATACTCACCTATCATTTGTCTGGCCCTTTAATTTATTTCAATTTCAAGAAGTGAAAAAATGGGCTAGAGAACTTGGGCAGCTATATGGCTTGCCAGTACTGATAATGGGTGATTTTAATTTATCCCACGCTCCTCGCTTTTCTCATTGGCACTCAATGTTCGAAGCCGAAACTTTCCCGATTTGGAACCCGGACCGCCAAATAGATTATGTACTTTCAACGCACGAAAAAAGTGTGTCTGGTGCGACACATAGTTTTGGAGTTAGCGATCATCTAGCACTAACTATTGAACTTGGGATGCACGTCACTGGTTAGAGTCATTTCGATGTAGCCCTGACAAGAGTATCTTTTAAGTGTCAGGAGATGATTGCCATGAAGAACATATTGGTTCTTGGCGGTGGAACCGCCGGCACGATGGTTGTTAATAAGTTGTATAAAAAATTAGATGTAGAGCAATGGAAAATCACCGTTGTCGATCAGGACAATAAGCACCTATATCAACCGGGGCTTCTACTTTTACCTTTTGGAGTTTACACACCAGAGGAATTGGTAAAGGAACGAGATCATTTTTTCCCAAAAAATGTGGAGTTTGTAACCGCCGAGATCGATCGCATTTCACCGAACCAAAACAACGTGCTACTGACTGATGGTCGCACCCTAAATTATGACTTCTTGGTAATTGCCAGCGGAACCACGCCGAGACCAGATCAGACTCCAGGGTTGGATGATCCTGAAATTTGGCACAAGAGCGTCTTCGACTTCTTCACGCTGGAAGGTGCCAAGGCACTAAAGGAAGGTTTGGCTAAGTTTGAAGGCGGCAGATTAGTAATTCATATTTCGGAGATGCCAATCAAGTGCCCCGTTGCCCCGTTGGAGTTTGCCTTCCTAGCCGACGCCTACTTTGAAGAGCGAAGAATGCGCGAAAAAGTAGAAATTGTTTATGTAACGCCTTTGGAAGGAGCTTTCACTAAACCAGCATGTTCGAAAGCTCTGGGATTTATGTTGGCAGAGCGAAAGATTGCGTTAGAGCCGGATTTCGTTATCGAACATATCGATCCTGAATCTAAGGTTATGGTCTCAATGGATGAACGTGAAATTTCATTCGATCTACTAGTGACAGTGCCGGTAAATATGGGCGCCGATTTCATTGCCAGATCAGGGATGGGTGACGAGCTCAACTATGTCCAAGTTGATAAGGGAACTTTCTTAGCAAAGAAATACCCCAATGTATTCGCTTTGGGAGATGCTTCCGATGCCCCAGCGTCCAAGGCAGGCTCGGTTGCCCACTTTGCAATCGATCTATTTGCGGATAACTTCGTTGAATATACGGCTGGACGACCAATGAAAGAAATATTTGATGGCCATGCCAATTGCTTTATTGAATCTGGCAACGGCAAAGGGCTGTTGATCGATTTTAATTATGTAACTGAGCCGCTACCGGGCAAGTTCCCGTTACCAATTGTTGGTCCATTCACATTACTCAACGAAAGTCGTATAAACCATCTCGGTAAATTAGCCTTTCGGTGGATTTACTGGAATCTATTAATCAAGGCAAGACCAATACCAATTCCTTCGCATATGTCCATGCTGGGCAAACGTGCAGTGGAAAGTAAATAAGGAGAGAGAAATGCCTGTTATCGAAATTACTGGAAAACCGATTCACGTTAATGAAGAGGGCTTCTTAACTGAATATTCAGAATGGGATGAGGCGATAGCTAAAGTCCTGGCGGATCAAATTGGCGTGGAAATGACTGATGAACATTGGCAGATCATTAAATTCCTCCGCGAAGATTTTAAGACCGAGGGCGAGACCGCAACTTCGCGTCGAGTTCAAACAGTTGGAGGCGTGCCGGTCAAAACTCAATTTACGCTTTTTCCAAAGAAACCAGCCAAAAAGATGGCCTATATCGCAGGATTACCAAAGCCCAAGGGCTGCGTTTAAAGGAGAATGAGATGACTACAACAATGACGGCCCCAGCGATTGTTCCGAACTTTGATACCTCGGACTCAGATCGCAAGCTGGCGATTATCTGCTCAAAAGGAAATTTGGATATGGCTTATCCAGGGTTGATTTTAGGCAATGCCGCCTTGGGCGAAGGTATTGAGACCCATTTATTCTTTACCTTCTGGGGGCTGGATATGATCTCCAAAACCAGAATGAATAATCTGCAATTTAGCCCGATGGGAAATACCGCTATGCACGTTCCTGGCGGAGATATGCACATTCCTCAAGCAGTGATGCCGGCCATGACTGGGATGGCGACCAAAATGCTAAAGAAGCAGATCGCCGATCTTGGCGTTCCGGAAGTCCCAGACTTCTTGGAGCAGATCGTTGCTGCTGGTGGTCACCTTTGGGCTTGTCGAATGTCGGCCGATATGAATAAGTATGCGCTTTCAGATCTTCGTGATGATGTCGAGGGAATTATTAGCGCCACGGACTTCATTGAAATGACCGAAGGCGCACAACTGCTTTTCATCTAGCTTCAATAGTTTGCCGGAACGGCACTTGGGTTAGGCAACCACCCAAGTGTCGTTTCCGCTTAGAAGTTTGCTGAGATCGCCTTTTCCTTGACTCTTGATGATTTCATCAAGTTGACCGTGAACTAACGAGGAATACCCAGGGCGAGCCACATCGCGGAAGACGCCAACTGGAACGTGGGTCAACTCGGAGCCAGATAAGCGTGAGAGCGCAAAGGCATAGGACGGATCTGGGTTATGGGAGTCGTGAATTACTAGTTGACTCTCATCAACCGAACCTAATTCAACAACTTCGAAGGTGGCGCCTTTTTGAATGACACCAAATTTCGATGACTTAATTGGTTGGCCATCGACCATCTGAAGCAACGTTTCTTCTTTGGTGTCGGAATCTTTGACAGCATCAAAGGCGCCATCGTTGAAGATCGGGCAGTTCTGGTAGATCTCGATCAGAGCAGAACCCTTATGTGCGGTTGCAGCTCGTAACGTCTCCGTGAGGTGTTTGCGATCGCTATCGACCGTTCGAGCGACGAATGAAGCTTCGGCGCCAAGGGCTAACGAAATTGGATTAAATGGGGTGTCCAGTGAGCCCAAAGGAGTGGACTTGGTGATCTTTCCCGCCTCGCTAGTTGGTGAATATTGGCCCTTAGTTAAGCCATAGATCCGGTTGTTAAACAGCAAGATTTTTAGTTCAACATTGCGGCGAAGGGCGTGGATCAGGTGATTGCCACCGATGGAAAGGGCATCGCCATCGCCGGTAATTACAAAGACCGTTAAATCAGGTCGGGCAATTGCCAGCCCGGATGCGATGGCAGGCGCACGTCCGTGAACCGAGTGCATGCCAAAAGTATTCAAATAATAAGGAAAGCGGGAAGAGCACCCAATTCCGGAGATGAAGACAATATTTTCGCGCGCAATACCAAGTTCTGGCAGATAGGCCTGCATCGTGGAGAGAATTGAATAGTCACCACATCCAGGACACCACCGAACCTCTTGATCCGAAGTGAAATCCTTCTTGGTTAAAGTTAGATCAGACATGGAGTACTCCCATCGCAGCTTCTACTAATTCATTGGTGGAGAACGGTAATCCGCGAACAACATTGAAACCAACGATATCTTTTAAGTATTTGGCTCGAAGCATCATACCTAGTTGACCTAGATTCATTTCTGGCAAGAGCACTCGCTGATACTTATTCAGCACCTCACCTAAATTCTTAGGGAAGGGGTTGATGTAACGCAGTTGTGCATGAGCGATATTTTCACCATTAGCACGCAGCACTTCAACGGCGGTTGCGATTGGCCCGTATGAAGAGCCCCAACCAAGGATTAGCACTTCGGCATCACCGGTAGGATCGTCAACGATCAAATCTGGTATTTCTATTCCATCGATCTTTGCTTGGCGAGTTCGAACCATAAAATCGTGGTTCGCCGGATCGTAAGAAATCGCCCCAGTTTTATCGGCTTTTTCAATACCGCCGATGCGATGCTCAATTCCAGCAGTTCCAGGTATAGCCCACGGGCGAGCCAAAGTTTTTGGATCTCGAAGGTAGGGCAAGAAATCCTCTTGGGTCTTGGCAAATTCAACGTTGATCTTTGGCAACGAAGCTTCATCAGGAATCCGCCAAGGTTCGGAGCCATTTGCGATGTAACCATCTGATAGCAAGAAGACCGGCACTCGATAGGTAGTAGCAATTCGAACTGCTTCGAAGGCCATCTCGAAGGAATCGCTAGGGGTAGAGCAGGCCAGGACTACTGCGGGGGACTCACCGTTACGGCCATACATAACCTGAAGCAGATCGGCTTGTTCGGTCTTAGTTGGCAACCCTGTTGAAGGTCCGCCACGTTGAACATCAATAATAATCAACGGAAGTTCAAGCATGACGCCTAAACCAATCATCTCGCTTTTAAGGGCGACACCAGGGCCAGAAGTAGAGGTAATTCCAAGCGCGCCACCGTAGGAAGCGCCGAGCGCTGCACCCACAGCAGCAATCTCATCTTCAGCTTGGAAGGTGATGATGTTGAACTTCTTCTGTTTTGAAAGTTCATGCAAAATGTCGGAGGCTGGAGTAATTGGGTAAGAGCCCAAGAAAATTTGTAACCCAGATTTTTCGCCCGCTGCAATTAGCCCTAAGGCCAATGCCGCGTTTCCGCTGATATTTCGGTACTTACCGGCAGGCATCTTGGTTGGTGCCACTTCAAACGAGTTGGCAAAATCTTCAGTGGTCTCGCCGTAATTCCAGCCGGTGCGATAAGCCAAAAGGTTGGCTTGCAAAATTTCCGGCTTCTTCGCGAATTTAGCGGTTAAGAATTTTTCAGTTGCTTCTGTTGGACGGTGATACATCCAGGTCAGGATTCCTAGAGCGAACATATTCTTGGAACGCTCTGCCTCTTTTCGAGTCAGACTTAATTCCGATAGCGCACCCACTGTCATGCTTGTTAGTGGTACGGCATGAACGTGAAAACTGTCTAGCGACCCATCCTCTAGCGGATTAGTTTCATAGCCAACCTTTGTTAAGTTGCGCGGGATAAATTCATCCTTATCGACAATGATGGTTGATCCGCGCGGCATATCTTTAATGTTTGCCTTTAGCGCTGCGGGATTCATGGCGACCAAAACATCTGGTGCATCACCAGGACTTCGCACATGGTGATCGGCGAAGTGAAGTTGAAAGGAAGAAACTCCAAGCAAAGTACCTTGGGGGGCGCGGATCTCCGCTGGGTAGTTTGGCAAGGTAATCAAGTCATTGCCAAGGCTGGCGGTATCCATTGTGAAGCGATCGCCAGTAAGTTGCATGCCATCGCCGCTGTCGCCAGCAAAGCGGATGACCACGGAATTTAGAGTTACGACAGGTTTAGACACAGATGGAATCTTGTCACTTTGTGACCCCATGAATAGGGCCGTGGGCAATCTTTTTCATCACAATTGCGGTAGAAATCGCGGAATATCGCCCCGTTTAAGCGCCAGCCCTCACCCTAAAACTTTTGTGGCACCGAAACGCTCAAATTGACCGAGAGAGCAAGTTTGCCAGCAGCATCTTGGATTTGGATGCCCTTGACGATCCCGGTGGGCGGAAAGGTTTCGGTGCAAATCCCAATAAACTTTTTGGATTCCTTGGGTGCAAAGCGAAGGTCGAATTTCTGGGTGCAATAAGTACTTGCAAAATAGAGGTGGCTCGTGGCTTCTGACATATTAATTGGGCCATAAAGTTTTCCGTCGTCCAATTTAAAGTAAGGCGTTCCAGTGAGGTGTTGCTCCGAATTGGTTTTATTAATGATTTCAACAGTTGCTTGGCAGATTGGTCCGGTGCATTGAAAAGGGTTAGAAGGTTGATCTACTTTCATTTCCAAGGCAGCACTCGAGTGATTATCAACTCGGGCAATTCTGATGGTATTTGCAAAATAGCTGCCACTCGCTAAGGAGATCAAAATAATCAGCGCCCAAGTTATCTTTGCAATTGCTCGCATTTGCCAAAGTCGGACTAATTTTATTTTGAATGAGGTATCGACCTCTCGAGCTTCGGGGGCTAATTCAACGGAAACGAGCGCACCGCAGTTCTTGCAGTAGTACGCATCAATTGCGATGGCTTTTTTGCAAGACCTGCAACGCCATGGTTGCTCTTTCTTAGTGAACATTTAACTTTCCCTATTCGATAGTTCCCAGTTTCATCACGGTTGGGTGTCGGCTCGCTAATCTCCACGATTTCGGGCGCGTCGCAATTTACCATTAGATTCTACAGACGGAGGTATACGTGCGAGGAACAAGATTTATCATCGGGGCGGTCACGATAGTTATTGGGTTGGGATTTTATTCCAACACGGCATCTGTCGGTGCGGAGCAATCTGGCGGCGAAAGCGAACAACGTGCCTGCCTCACCGTTGCGTCCGAGAACGCTTTTTGCAACGCTGATATTCTGGTTGATAGTTCAATGAATCCAATGGTTTCCACCGGACCTACTGGGCTTGTTCCGGATCGAATCAAAAGTATCTACAACTTTCCCACCTCCTTAACGGCAGGCTCCGGAAAGACGATCGCAATCGTTGATGCTTATGACGATCCAACCGCGCTTAAAGATTTAAATGTATTTTCGACTCAGTTTGGCTTGCCAACATGCTCTGAAGAGAACCACTGTTTTTCTAAGGTAAACCAGAATGGTGACCACGAGCATTTGCCTCAAGTAGATCCTTACTGGGCGGTTGAAATTAGCTTAGATATCCAATGGGCTCACGCAATCGCACCAGGGGCAAAGATTTTGCTAGTAGAGGCTAGATCAACTTCCTTAAATGATTTGGTGGTTGCCGAGCGCTATGCCACCTCACATGCCGACTATGTCTCCAACAGTTGGGGCGCCGCCGAGTTTGCCGGTGAACGTCGCTTTGACGAGGCTTTTAACTCTGACAATGCCAGTATCTTTGTTTCCGCTGGTGATGGAGCAGGAGTCCCAAGCTACCCAGCAACTTCACCAAATGTAATCGCAGTGGGCGGCACCACCCTCCATTTCACCAACCACGTTTTTACCTCAGAGACGGGTTGGATTTATAGCGGCGGTGGCTGTTCTCTTTATGAGAACGCGCTATCAGTTCAACGTAAATTCCCTGGATACAGTTGTGATGGCAAGAAATCGACACCGGATGTTGCGCTAGTGGGAGATCCCTTTACTGGGGTTTCGGTTTACGATTCAACGCCAATCGGTCCAAATCAATTGGCAGGCTGGTTCCAAATCGGCGGGACTAGCGCTTCAACTCCAATTTTTGCTGGTCGAGCTGCAGCATTCGGAGGTCGGGTCAATGCCAAGACTATTTATGGAGATAAATTAACCTTCCGAGATATCGTCAGCGGCGGACCGGGCAACAGTTGTGCTGTTGGTTTTGATCTATGTTCTGGCCGAGGCGCTTGGATCGGATAGCAAATCTAGCGAGAGTGAAATTTTTGCCAATCTATTTGAGTAATTAAGTAGATACCAAAAATGGCTGCCACTTGCAGCGCAATACCTGCGGGCGATTTCAAACTAGATGTGAATATCTGCCCGAGATTATTGTCGGCTAGCTTTGCGGCGCCGGCGATATAAATTGAGTAACTGACTACTCGGCCAATAAAGAAGGCGACGGTCAAAGGTAAGAGTGCGGTATTTATTAGCCCTGCCGCTTCGAACAACTGAGCGGATGGCAAGGGCGATAGCGCAAATAGCCCAATACCCAAGAAGGCAGATTTTTTGTTCTTCGAGAGCAGTTCACCAGCGGCTTCGAGATTCGCCTTTGCTTTCATGGGGATTTTCTTCCGGAATTTTCTGGTGACTAGCGCTAAACAATATCTCCCAGTGCCCGCAGACAACGCCCCCAATACAACAAGGGGTACAGAGGCTAAATTGGAGTTAATCCGAAAAAGCACGAGCACCGCCCAAGTAGGCGGCGCGAAAGCCGGCATCAGATTGATGCCAAAAACTACGACCACCACGAGCAGGTATTGGCTCATGGGAGCAGGTTAGTACTTATGCAGCGCTGGCAGAGAGGCGATAGCCCACACTTCGAACCGCTGAGATCACATTTGGACCGCCAGCGGTACGAATCTTGATCCGCAATCTAGATGCATGAGTATCTAGCAGGTGATCGCTACCGAAGTATTGCGAGCCACCAATGGCTTCAATAATTTGCTCGCGGGTAAAGACGCGCTTTGGTTGCTCCATTAGCAGTCGCAGGAAATCGAATTCAGTGCGAGTTAGCGAGACGTTACCTTCACCAATTGCGAGTTCGCGCGATTCCAAATTCAACTCGAGCGGACCGAAAGTTAATCGCTCGCGACTCTCTTTCATGGCTGGGTTGATGTGGCGCAACTGTGCCGTGACGCGAAGCGCCAAAATTCGAGCTGATACCGGCTTAGTGATGTAGTCATCGGCACCTGCCGCTAAGCACATTGCTTCATCGACCTCTTCGCTACGTACCGTCAACATAATGATGGGTACATTAGAGACCTTTCGAATCTCGCGACATACCTCAAAGCCATCGGGTTGCCCCATGGTCAGATCAAGAATTACTACGGCAGGTTTAATATCTTCGAAAACTTCGAGGGCAGATTTGCCATCGAAGGCTTCAGCTACTTGAAAGCCCTCTTGTTCCAAACTTGCTCGAACAAATTGGCGGATATCTTCGTTGTCATCGACAATTAAGATCATGGCATTTTGCATTTAATTGGTCCTCTCTCCGTGAATATGGTCTAAGCAGTCCTTCATTTGCGTCATTACTTCATTCTTTTTCTTTTCTACTTCTTCCACCTTGGCTTCGGGGTACTTCTTAAGCCAATGTGAAAAATCTCGAAGGGAATCGCCTTCCTTTTCAAAGGAATACATTCCGATCGCACCGGCCATCTCGTGGGCGATGTCGTAGAGGGTTTCCGGAGTAGCCCCATCCATTGCGGCAATCGCTCGAGCTAGAACACCTTCGCGTCGTTGAGCGACTAGGGCATCGACCCGCCCCATCATCGTTGGGATTTCAACCATAACTGTCGTTCCCTTTCCTAACGTTGAGTCAACTTTCAGCTTGCCGCCGTGAAGTCCAACGATTCGATCGACAATGGCCAGACCCAGTCCAGTCCCAGGAATTTGGGCTGCAACGGCATTTCGCCCACGAAAGAAGCGAGTGAAGAGGTTCTTCAGATCTTCTGGGGGAATGCCGATTCCGTGGTCAGTGACCTTAACTCGAACCATTTCGACCTGATGAGAATTAATGGTGCGATCTAGTTCAACGCTAATATCAGAATCGGAATGGCTAAATTTAATGGCATTGGAGATCAAATTTATAAATACTTGAGATAGTTGTCCGGCATCTCCAGCGACCAAGTATTTGCCCTCATCTAGCCCCGACCGATAATGCATATCTATATTCTTTGACTGGGCAGTAGGTTCAAGAACAAAAATACTGTTCTCTAAGATTTTATTGAGATCGATCTCTTGCGAAATCTTAACTTCCTCGCGTGAGTCCAGGCGAGAGAGCGAAAGCATGCTTTCAACCAAATCAAGAAGAGCGAGGGCATTCCGATCGAGTGTTTCGAGGAATTTGGCCGCTTGGTCATTTACCGCCTCTCGCGGTAAATCGCGCAATAAATCGATATAGCCGATAATTGAAGTTAGCGGCGTGCGAAGCTCGTGATTAACCGTTGATATGAAGTCGTTCTTGGCGGTATTGAGCGCCTCAAGCTCCGCAACAACTCTTTGAGTGGCAAGCAATTCGCTCTCGATGATGCTGTAAGCCAAGTGAGCACTAAGGAATTGGAGCGTTTGCCTGGAGTACTCGTCAAATTCGATTGAGGGGTCAGAGGACGCAACCATTACGTAGCCAAAAGCATTTGAACCTTCGCCTATTGGAAGTAGCAGAAGTTCATTGAAATTGTTCGCTTTCATAATCGCCGGAAATTGGTTAGCAACTCTCTGTTGATTAACATCCATTCCAGTCAATAATTCGTTCGCGTGCAGGTACAGGAGCGAGGATTGTTGCCAAAGAGTTCCAATGGTTTCCCGCAATAAATCTTCTGAGATAGACAAGCCTTCGAGCTCTTGGCGGTGTATCGGGTTTATCCAGGTTGCCTCGAGCATTGAAGTTCGATCATTCGGGAAAGTGGCAACTGTTACAAAATCGAGTTTGAATACTTCGCCAATTCGCAAGCAGAAGTTCGCCGCCATCTCTTGGTGCGTACCGAACTCACGGATTGAAATGGAAATTGAACGCGCGGCGTAGCGCATTGTTTCACGACTATCGAATCGGGCTTGATCGGCAATTCGCTTTTGTTCTAGCGTCTGCGTTAACTCTTCGAGGAGTTCCTGGGCGCGCTCCAAGGTGACGGTGTCGTGGATGATTTGGATTCGAGATTTTCGATACTGTCGAAGTAGATCAAGACCAACCCAACCAATTAAAATCCCCGCCAATAAGATTAAGCCGTATAGCAGAAAGAGATTTCGCTGCGAAGATGAAGCTCGGTTCTTTGCATCTTGATTAAGTTGGATATCGATCGCCTGTTGGTACTGGACAACTACATCTCTAGCGCTCGCAATGAAGTTATCTAAATATGGGTGAGCTTTAATAAATAGATCGTGCTGGAATTCCTCTGTAAGAACTCCGCTAGGTGCACTGTCAATTAAAAAATCGAGAGATTTTAGCGAACTTAAGTACGCTGGTGTTGCCCGCTGCCCAGTGGTGTAGCCGTCAGAGTCAATAACATTTAATCGTTGGGCCAAGAGCGCTCTCGCGATCTGGACTTCGCGCCGCTGGATGGTGCCGCCCAGCCATTCGCCTACTCGCGCCGCATAAACCAGAGATTCCCGTTGGGTAAAGATAAGTGAAGCTGCCGGTGCCTCCGCCTCTCCTAAGATGCTTGCCTCACGAAAAGCAGTTTTCGAGGAATCAAAAGTTGAGATCGAAAGTGCTATGAGAATTACTGCACACCATGCCGCCAAGGCGAACTGCCCAATGTTGGGATGAAATCGAATTTCCTTTCGGTCGGCATCGAATTCGGGCAGTTTTGGCATAATTACTTAACTGAGATCGAACTAAGAGACCAATTCCAGGGATCTAAAAATTTTGCCCAAGTGCTATCGGATGGGAAGACGATTCTGACTGGCCCGCCTTGGTCATAAGGAATATCAGTGCCGTTGCGCTTGAGTGCAAGGTAACCCTTTGCCGTTAAAAATGAATTGGCAGTGTTAGTGTAAACATAGTCATTCAGCGCCTTAGTTATAACTTTGTCCGTGCCTAATATTCCGGCAACCGAAAATAATTTTGAAAGTGGAATTACCGTAAAACTTTGTTGCAATTTCACAAATGGTTCGTAGATGGAGATTTCGGTAGTTCCTAACGAAATCAACTGCGCCATGGTGTACTTGGAATCGAAACCACCTTTTGAAAGTTCGAGAATTGGATCGGTAGTTGCTGGCGGGTCGATTGGTGCGGCGCCGTACGGATTAGATGGCGATGCGGAGGCGCTGACTGGAGTGGGGCTGGGTGAACTTTGTGCGCTCTTCGAGGTGGCGCCACAACCAGTTAAAACCAAACCAGCAAGCGCTACAAGAAGAGAACCGCTAATTATTTTTTTCATTGGTTACACCGGATCTTTCGTTCGGAGTGCTAGCACTTGATTCACCTTGGCCAATAACTCCGCTGGCCGAAAGGGTTTAATCAAATAATCGTTTGCGCCAGAGCCGAGCCCGGCTTCAATATCGCTATTTTGGGAGCGTGCAGTGATCAAGAGAATTGGAATGCCGGAAATTTCAGCCTCAGGGCTATTGCGGACCTGCTCTAAAACTTCATAGCCAGATAGTCCGGGCATCATGACATCAAGAAGAACCAGGTCTGGGCGCGACTTGGTAATAATTGCGAGCGCAGTTTGGCCTTCGGGCGCCTCACAGACCTCAAAGCCGTTCAAGGTCAAAATGTGAGAAATCAGGTCGCGGATGTCTTTGTTGTCATCAACTACCAAAAGCATCAAATTCTCGCCCTTCAATCCTGACCTCGCTCTCAATTCGTGAGGTTTTAAGCCTACTTGTTGAAAAATGTGATTTTGCGGACTTTCTAGCGATTCTAAAACTGTGTACGAATTGCCCACAAAACTTGAGGTAAACGTGAGCCTTTAACGGGCTACCCTAGGTTCATGCTCGCATCAGCCTTAGATAGCTTCCGATTGTTCCTTCACATCTTTGGCGCCACTATCTGGGTCGGGGGTCAATTTACGCTCGCCGCTTTGGTACCCATCCTGCGCCGGCGCGATCCCGAACTCCCACGAATCGCCGCCAGAGCATTTAACAAGATTGGCTGGTCCGCGTTTGCGCTCTTGATCCTTACTGGAGCATGGAACCTGGCAAAGGTCCCAAAAGATGCAACCAACAATTACCACATGGTTATCGGAATAAAGATGACCGTTGTTCTTCTCTCTGGGGTAGCCGCCTTTGTACATACACGCTCAACGAACGTTAAGTCGATCGCAATTTGGGGCTCGATCAGCGGGGTAATGGCGTTGGCAGCTACCTATATTGGTGTTTTACTCGCCGGCTGATTAAGTGCCGATAAGACTTTGAACCGTTTAAAGCTTGGGTTTACTCGGCTATTAAAACTTTTTACCGATCGCCGAATTTGGGTACGTCAAATCTCAGTCTCCGCTCTAGCAGCGGCAACGGCATGGCAGGTTGGAGATCTCCTGCTTAAGCATGGTGGCTTGGTTGCTGCGATTGTTGCGAGTTTGAGTATCCGGATCTCGCTACATAAATCGGTACGCGAAGGTTTTGGTCAGATTGTAGGAACTGCGATTGGGGCCGGTGTTGCGCTCGCGAGCGTCTGGCTCTTTCACTTTGGCTTTTTAGCGGTCGGCGCCACCGTACTTTTCTGCTCGGTCGTGGCACGCGCACTTCATTTAGGAGAGGTCGCCTCGGTAAACGTTCCAGTGACCGCACTGATTGTCATAGGTCCGGGGCTGAGCGAGAGCACCGCCTTTCATCGCTTAATCTCTACCTTGATCGGAGCCGGCGTAGCCATCGTCTTCTCCTATTTCTCTCACGCTAAGACGCCGGCTGGCCGAGCGGTAGATCAGATCTCATCGCTTGGATTGCGTTCGGCTCAATTATTGGGGGATATGTCCGAAGGGGTCGCTGCTGGTTATGACCAAGAGGTCGCTGGTTCGTGGTTAGCTCGAGCTCGGCTATTGATGGAAGAGATCCCTGCCATTCGAGCCCAAGCCCTTGAAGCCAGAAGTTTCGCCAAATGGTTTCCAACAGCAGAAGCCGATGAGGCAGAAGAGTTATATATGCGCGGCGTTGCCGTTGAGCACACTGTCGTCCAAGTTCGAACAATTGCCCGTACTCTTTTTGATTCTGCCGTTGATGGCGGGATCTCTCGCGAGACAAAGCGACAGATCGCGCTGGCCCTGTCGATGGCTAGCTTTGCGATAACCGCAAAAGCAGAGCAATTGAAAGAGGATGATCAAAGTTACGATGATCAAGAGTTAAGCAATGAAATACGTAGCTCTGCCGCGGCGCTGGCCGAAACGCTAATTCAAGAAGCTGATTCAACGGATCAAGAACAACTGATCCGAAGTATTTCATTAATCACTAATATCGAAAGAATCGCAGATTCATTGGATGAGAGTTCTCCGGCGTTAATGGATGTAGATACACCAGCGGAACCAGCCGGCCAGAAGGTACTGAAGGTCTCACCTTTGGATCAAACTCGCCGGCTTGGATCGAGAGTTAAGCGTCGCTTACCGAAATCGCTTCGAAAGTATTTTTAACTTTACTTTAGTTTCAATCCGATCTGCTTCTGGCTCCATAGCGTGAGGATTTGGCTAGTGACCGATTGAAGGGTTGCCCGCGAAGTTGAATCCATTTGAGTTACCGAACACGATGGCAAGAGATCGCACGGCCAGAGCGTAATTGCGGCATTAAATACCGCAGAGCCAGAAGGCGTAGTGAACCAAAGCGATTGTCCCAAAGGAATCCGAGGAGTTGGCTTGCCTCCAAGATTTAATGAAAGTGTTGGCGTCGCTCTCAACTTCATCATGCCTTGAAATAACACATGCATATTCGGTGGTGCAGCAGCACTCTTTGATTTTCCTTCGATTTCGCTATCTGAGGACCAACCCAACAAGCTGGCGGTTTTCGGAATATTAAGCCAACTGGGAATATCTTTTGCTCGAAGATTTCCGTAAACATGTACGCCATCTGTTGTGCCGCCAGTAAAGAGTGCCGATGGCGTGTTGACTCGTTTATCTTGAAATTGCACTGTGACTTGCATCGGATCAGTTATCGGGTCTTCGGTTGCAACCCGATAGAGAACTACATGCCGATCTCTTCCTGATGGTGAAGGCTCGAGTCGAGTCTGCCAATACCCGGTGTTGGCGCCAAAAAAGGCCAAGTTGATTCCGGTATTTCGAGCAGCTACTAAGGTGTCAAAGATTCGTCGCGTCATATATTCGGCATGTCCACTGAAGAACATTCCGTTGTAGTTGTTAGCTATTGAAGGCCACTGATCTAAATCGGTATCGGCAATCTGATCAACTTCGATCCCTTGCCTCTCTAAAAATTGCACAAAAGAAATGGCGTCGCGCTGGATATGAACGGCACCGCTTCCAGTGATCGGACGATCCATCGAAGAGACGCGACTTCGTTCGGCCATTCGTTTAGCCGCTGTATTTCCAGGGCCGAAATACATTGATCGGCCACCGAAGAGGTCATATGCCGCCCATGTAATAGTCGAGTGAACGAAGAGCAACTTAGAACTACCAACGGGACTTCGTAGAATCATGGGTGACATGCCCTCGATCTTGCCCGAAGGGGAGATCGAAGTAACCATGTAAAAGCCGGGCTTCCAATCGTTGCCGATCGTAAATGAGGTGGTGGTCTTCCACTTTGTTTCAATCATTCGAGTAGCAGAAGTTGCAAATGGAATTCGCTGCTTTAACAATTTAATTGGGGCGCTCTCCCAAGCAATTTTCGCACCTGAGCCGTTGTACCAGCCAATTCGCATTACAACGATTCGTCGTGGGCCTCTTTCATTTGGCGCACCGCCAGTATTTAAATCGTATAAAGAGGCATGAACATTAACGGTGTCACCGCAGCTCACCGAGGTCTTATCAATCCAGAGCGCACTGCCTTCAGGATTTGCGATATCGATCTTCGCCCAGTTGGCGATCGTCATTGGAACGCCAGGTTGTTGATTCTCTTGTTGTAACCAGCCTGGGGTCAAGGGCGCGCAGCTAGAATCGTGGAAATTCGAGAGGTCACTTGGTGCGGTCTTCGTGAGGGATTGCGCAAATGTAAGTAGCGATTGCTTCGGGATATCGCTGTGACTGGCGACAGGTGGCAGTATCGGTTCGCGGTGCTCGTTGTAGTAGTTGTAACTAAAGAGGCCAACCGTTATTAAGACTAGGACTAGAACGAGAGCGCCTATTTTTTTCCGCACATTTGTGACCATTGTTTCCTAATTCTACCGTTGCAATCGTGATGATTTCGTTATCAAAAGGTGCTTGCTCTTATTTGAGCCTAGACCTACCTTTGCCCTAGACGCGCTCCCTGGCGCGGATGATTTCCACCACTTTCAGCTGAAGAGAAATGGGAAACAATGTCAGACATGATTACAGAGGAGGGCGTATCCCGTCGCTCCGTTCTAAAGGGAACCGTTGCTGGCGCTGGTGCGCTTGCCGTCGGCGGCCTTGTCGGTGCCGGTACTGCTAGTTCTGCAGATGCTGCCGGAGTCAAAAAGGTTTCTGTTGGTTCTAACAACTCCGATCCAGCGCCCCGCAAAAACGATATTGCTTGGGTAGCAGCTGCTAAAACGGCTGGATTCGATGTTAAGTTAAATATCGTTGATCACAATACCTTCCAGAACCAGATCAACTCATACCTCCAGGGCACACCAGACGATATCTTCACCTGGTTCGCCGGTTACCGTATGCAGTTCTTCGCAAAGAAGGGTCTTGCAACGAGTATCTCCGATGTTTGGAAGAAGATCTCACCTAATTTCTCTGCTGGTTACAAGAATGCCTCTACCGGATTGGATGGAAAGCAATACTTCATTCCAACCACCTGGTACCCATGGGCAATCATGTACCGCAAGTCGGTATTCGCAGCAGCCGGTGTCGATCCAAAGACCATTGTCACTTGGGCCGATTTCATTAACGCTTGCAAGACTTTCCAATCAAAGGGCATCACTCCAGTAGCACTTGGTGACAAGGGTGGCTGGGAAGCGATGGGTACCTTCGACTTCATCAACTTCCGCACCAACGGTTTCAAGTTCCACATGGACTTGACTGCAGGTCGCGCAAAGTGGACTGATCCTCGCGTTCAGAAGACCTTCGCAAACTGGGCAACCATGTTCCCTTACCAGAACAACAACGTCCTCGATCTAGCCTGGGATGGCGCTGCTCAGCTCGTACTTCAGAAGAAGGCAGCCATGCAGGTTATGGGAGCATTCCATGCTTCGATCTACACCGATCCAGCCGATCTTGCTGACCTAGCCCTCTTTGCCTTCCCTGAGATCACAGCCGCATACGGCCGGGAAGCAGTTGAAGCCCCAATCGATGGCTACATGCTTTCAAAGCATGCTTCCAAGAACCTGGCAAATGCCAAGGCCTTGGCAGAGTTCATCGCATCCGACAAGTTCGGCAAGGCCGTTCTTAAGGTGGCCCCAACTTCGCTCTTCGCGAACAACAAGATGCCAAAGCCAACCGATCCATTCGCTCGCTCACAGGTTGATCTAGTCAATGGTTGCAAGTACATCGCTCAGTTCTTCGATCGCGATTCCCGTCCAGACTTCGCCGGCACGATCTTCCAGAGTGCGCTACAGAAGTTCTTGGGTGGCGGAGATCCAAAGGCAATCGCTACCGATCTACAGGCACAATGGGATGCGTTGCCACCAGCTTAAGGCTGCGGCATAGGATTCCTATTTAATGACATCTAGCACTACAACAAAGACGGCGGCGGCGGAGGTAACTCCACGTCGCCGTCGGCGTGGGCATAGCTTCACTAAAACCGATCGCGCAGTTTTAGCCGGTCTAGTTGGTGGCCCCACCCTGCTCCATGTTCTTTTGGTTTGGATTCCAGCGTTCTGCACCGTCGCGCTCTCATTCACTTACTGGGATGGCATTGGCGGCTTAAATCAGATTCACTGGGTCGGCCTCAAGAATTACCAACAAATTTTTACGATTTATCAGGATTTCCGACCAGCAGTTAGAAATAACGTGCTTTGGCTGGGCTTCTTTGCCCTTATCGCCACCCCGCTCGGCGTGATTTTGGCTTATTACATTGATAAAGAGTTAAAGGGAACAAAGTTTTTCCAGACCGCTTTCTACTTACCAATGGTCCTTTCATTGGCGGTAACTGGAATTGTTTGGGACTACATCTTCCGCACCAACGGTTTTGTGAACTCAATTATGGGCGATACCAGCGCTCAAACCGCTACTTCATGGTTCGGCGATCCCAACAAAAATATTTGGATTGTGCTGCTGATCGCCTCGTGGCGCCACATTGGCTACGTCATGTTGCTTTATTTAGCAGGAATGAAGTCGGTTGATCCATCGCTGCATGAGGCGGCCGCAATTGACGGCGCAACAGCTTGGTACACCTTCCGGAAAGTTATCTTTCCATCGCTGCGTCCAGTAAACGTGATCATTATCGTTATTACCGTTATCGATTCGTTGCGTGCCTTCGACCTGGTTTACATTATTAACCGCGGGCGAAATGGTCTGCAATTACTTGGTGTCTTGGTCTATGACAATATTTTCGGTGAGGCTACCCGAATCGGTTGGGGTTCCGCTTTGGCTACCATCCTCTTTGCGCTCTCGATTGTGCCAATCATGCTTTATCTCTATCAAACTTTTAAGAGGGATAATTAATGGTTACCGGTAAGAGTTCAAAAGTCGGCAACTCAATTGCGATCTCAATTCTCTTTCTCTTCTCTCTGGTTTGGATGTTTCCAATTTTCTGGACCTTGCTTCAATCACTTCGCCCTTACGGTGATGTGCTGAAGTTTGGTTCCGTTTCCTGGCCGCACCACTTAAACCTTCACAATTACTGGACGGCTTTGGTTCAATCTCAAATGTGGCGCTACTTTATTAACTCCTTTGAGGTTGCGGTTCCAGCGGTTGTTATTACTCTTTTCTTAGCATCCATGGTGGCATTTGTTGTAAGCCGCTACAGCTTCAAATTCAACGTTGCCTTGTTGATGCTGTTTACTGCGGGTAATTTGCTGCCACCACAACTGGTCTTCATTCCAATTTTCCGGCTTTATATTCATGTCTGGGTGCCTAACTTCATTAACGGCGATGGCGTGCTGTACAACACGCAATTAGGATTGATTTTGATCCACGTCGCGCTTCAAATGGGATTTGCTACCTTTGTATTGAGTAATTACCTGAAGACGATCCCGAAAGAAATTTCAGAGTCCGCTTTAGTAGATGGTGCCAGCGTTTGGAAGCACTATTACGTGGTCATTTTGCCGTTGCTTCGTCCAGCTTTAGCTTCACTTGGCGTATTAATGACAACGTGGATTTACAACGACTTCTTCTGGTCGGTTGCCTTGCTAAGCAGCGGCGACAAGCGCCCAATTACAGCGGCACTTAGCAACCTCCAAGGTGAATTCTTTACCGACTACAACTTGCTCGCTGCCGGTGCGACTTTGGCCTTCATTCCCACGTTGATTGTTTTCTTTACCCTGCGAAAGCAGTTCGTATCTGGATTAACTTTAGGTTCGACAAAGGGTTAGCCTTAACGCATGAAAGCAATCCAGATCACCGAATTCGGCGGTCCAGAAGTTATGACTTATGTCGAACTTCCCGACCCAACACCTAACGCCTCGCAAACTTTGCTGACTGTTGAGGCGGTCGGCATTAATTATGCCGATACTCATCAGATCCAAAATAGTTATCTATCGCCACAAAAACTTCCGATGGTTCCTGGCCTTGAAGTTGTTGGCCGAACTCCCTCTGGCCAGCGAGTATTGGCACCAACTGATGGTGGTTACGCTCAACTGGTTGCGGCCGATACCAACTCATTAATTCCGATTCCAGATGGGGTCAGCGATGGCGCCGCATTGGCAATGATGGTGCAAGGCAGTACCGCTTTTCATATTCTTAAAACTATGGGCCATGTAACGGCTGGTGAAAGCGTGGTCATTCATGCTGCTGCCGGCGGCGTCGGCACAATTGCGATTCAGTTAGCGAAGATGTGGGGCGCCTTTGTTATCGCCGTTACTTCAACAGGATCTGGGAAAGCAGACCTCGCTCGCGCACTTGGAGCCGATGTTGTTGTTGACGCGGAAAGCCCCGATCTTTTGGCGGCGCTACTTGCCGCCAATGGGGGCCGTCCAGTCGATTTAGTTCTAGAGATGGTGGGCGGAGCGACTTTTGAAGCTTCATTAGCCGCGCTCGCCCCATTTGGTCGATTGGTGACATATGGAATGGCATCACGAGTGCCACCCCGTCCAATTACCAGTGGTGAATTAATGCACGGCAGCAAGACGGTCTCTGGTTTCTGGTTAGTAAATTGCTTTGGCCACCCCAAACTGCTTCAAGGCGTTATCGCTGAACTCTTTGATCTAATTGTGGCTGGCAAATTAACGGTGACCGTTGGCTCGACCTATCCGCTATCTCAGGCTCGCCAGGCTCACGAGGCGATGTTGGCAAGAAAGAGCACCGGAAAGATCCTTTTAGATCCAAAGAATTAGGCGCAACCTAGGAGGCAGGAAGCCCGGAAAAATCAGGGATTTCGACACACCGCCTCCTAGGTTGTACGCTCAGCCTTCGAAATAATGCCCCCCTAGCTCAGTCGGTAGAGCGTTTCCATGGTAAGGAAAAGGTCAACGGTTCGATTCCGTTGGGGGGCTCGGCGGGGTAGCTCAGCTTGGTAGAGCAAGCGGCTCATAATCGCTGTGTCGCCGGTTCAAATCCGGCCTCCGCTACCAATCTCTACAGTTTCAAAAGTGGCTAACCGGGTCTAAAAGCCCAATTTCTTAGAACGGGCAAGGTTCAAGTAGCCTTCTCCTCTTACGAACAGTGACTTTCCTGGCCCTTGGGTCTTGGGGGCAGTAGAAAAAAAGGAGCACGACGATGGCAAGCAAGAGCGCGGATGTCCGCCCAAAGATCACGATGGCCTGCATCGAGTGCAAAGAGCGTAATTACATCACCAAGAAGAACCGTCGTAACGATCCAGATCGCCTTGAGCTAAAGAAGTTCTGCCCACGCTGCAAACTATCTACAACTCACCGCGAAACTCGATAACTGATGCTCGATCCCGACCTTGTCGGGCGCACCTTCGCTGGTGCTAGCAGTACGGTTGTAACTCAGGAAGCAATCACTAATTTCGCTCGGGTTTTAGGCGAAGATAATTTTGAAGTTGCCCCGCCCACTTTCTCGATCTCGATCACCCTTGCTCAATCGCAAACGCTGCTTCAAGAGAGCGGATTGGATTGGAGCCGAGTCGTTCACGGTGATCAACGCTTCGTACTTTCCCGCCCGATCGTTGCTGGCGATGAATTTATTTGTTCGGCAACCATTGAGAGCGCTCGCACAATGGCCGGTAATGAAATTGTCACCGTTCGGTCCGATCTACATTCCGGCACTGAACTAGTTGCCTCAACGTGGTCCACATTGGTGGTGCGAGCATGAGTAACTTCGAAGTTGGCCAGGAATTTCCGCCCAAAACCTTTTTAATTGATCGTCAATTATTGGTGGCGTATGCAAATGCCAGTGGGGATCGAAACCCGATTCACCAAGATGAAGCCTTCGCCAAATCAGTTGGCTTGCCCGATGTCATTGCTCATGGAATGTTGACGATGGCGCTGGCGGGAAAATATGTTTCCGATCTGGCCGGTGGCAGCGGTGCGGTTAGAGAATTTTCGGCCCGCTTCACCAAGCCAGTAGTAGTGCCCGCTGATTCGACTGTTGAGCTAGTAATTTCGGCCAAAGTTTCGGCGCTAGAAAATGGCCGCGCGAAACTAGATATCAGCGCGATCTGCGCAGATTCAAAAGTCTTAGGGATGGCTAAAGCGGTAATCTCACTCTCATGAGTGCGCCCCAGAATGTAATTGAATTAGGTGCGGCACGGGCTGCCGCCAGAGCAGCTAGGGATTTTTCCCTGGCCGACAAAATTCGAGATCAGATTGCCGATCTAGGTTACGAAATTTTAGATCTTCCGGACGGTTTTGATTTTCGTGCTAAAGCGCGCTTCCCGGTTGTCGCCCGAATTACCGACGTTAAGGCGTTAACCGAAACCCAGTTCGACGCAGTTTTTGTCATGGTGGTCGATAGTTTTGCGGCGGACGCGCGACTTTCACTGCAAAATATTAAGAAGAACGCCGTTGGCAATTTCGCAATTCAAGTTTTAATTTCTGGCACGCCAGATACCGAGCCGTTGCTAGCCGAGTTAGATGGTCAAACTTTTTTGGTGCAAGTTACCGAAGGTGCTGGTTGGGGCGAGAGCATCAATGCGCTGATAAAGATTGCAACAGCGCCAATCGTTATTGTCATGGATCCATCCACCCAGTTGACGGGCGACGCCTTAACACCAGTGATCGACGCCTTGAACAAGAAGGAATTCAGCGCTGTTGGTTGGCGTGGTGGATTAGTGAATTTGGTGGATGATTGGCGCACGACCGAAGATAAAGGCCCAGGCGAAGTTGATGTGCTCTTTAGTTATTTCATGGCGCTGGATCGAGCCGAGACGCTAGAAGCCGGTGCTTTCAATATCCGCGCTCGCTATTACCGAAATGCCGATATCGAATTCTCGCTGCGACTTCGACAGGCTCACGGCCGCTTGCTCCAAATGGAGTTGCCGTTGATTCAAGCTCGTCACCACGGGTACTACGACGCAGACCCAGAATTTCGCGAAACCGAGTCCAAAAAGAATTACGATCGAATCTTGGATCGCTTCCGCGGAAAAAATGAGATCTTGAGTCCGCGGCGTTAGCCTTTAACCATGGATAGCCTCGCCAATCTCACCACGTTGCATGTTGGTGGTCCCGCACGTACCTTGGTTCACGCTGCCACCGAAGCCGATCTAATCGCGGCTGTCCGCAACGCAGATGCCGTCGGTGAAGCCGTTTTAATTTTGGGCGGCGGTTCAAATTTATTAATCAGCGATGAGGGCTTTGTTGGAACTGTTATTCGCATTGAGACCACCGGAAATACTTATGAAATCGATGCTTGCAGCGGGGGGACTTTAACGGTTTCCGCAGGCGATGATTGGGATGGTTTCGTCGCTTTCACCTTGTCGAAAGGTTTAGCCAATCTTGAATCTCTGAGTGGAATACCGGGGACTGTTGGTGGTGCCCCAATTCAGAACATTGGTGCTTATGGACATGAAGTTTCCGAAGTGATAGCGCGGGTTCGGGCATTTGATCGAAAGAACGATCGCATTACGACTTTCAGTGCGATCGAATGTGAATTTGGTTATCGCACCTCAAAGTTTAAAGCCGAGCGCGAACGATGGGTAATTCTGGATGTTACTTTTCAGTTGCGCCGCGGTGAAAGTTCGCTTCCGATTCAATATCAAGAGCTCGCGACCGAGCTTGAAGTAAATATCGGCGATCGAGCGCCAGTTGAAAGCGTCCGAGCTGCCGTCCTAAAACTACGCGCCGCCAAAGGAATGCTAGTTACTCAAACTGATGCGATTTGGTCGGCCGGTTCCTTTTTTATTAATCCTATTCTTTCAGTGGAGAGCGCAGCGAAACTTCCCGATGCCGCGCCAAAATGGGTGCAGCCTGATGGACGAGTTAAAACTTCCGCAGCTTGGTTGATGGAGCACGCCGGCGTGCATAAAGGAGACCGTTTAGCTGGAGCTCAAATTTCAACTCGGCATGTATTGGCCTTATCAAATAGTGGCGATGCCACCGCAACGGATCTAGTGGAATTGGCAAAAACGGCGCGCGAGAAAGTACTTACGAAATTCGGAATTACCTTAGAAGCAGAAGTTCAACTGGTTGGCTTAAGCCTTGATTAATCTTTTGCTTCACCCAGCAGTTTTTGAAGGCGAGTAATTCCTTCGACAATGTCATCGTCGCTAAGTGCGTACGAAAAGCGTAGATATCCAGATGGCCCAAAAGCTTCACCAGGTACTGCAGCAACTTCAACTTCTTCTAGAATCAATGTGGCGAGCTCGGCCGAAGTTTGTGGTCGCTTTCCACGAATCTCTTTGCCCAAGATCGCTTTAACCGATGGGTAGACATAGAAGGCGCCCTGGGGAGTTGGACAGGTAATTCCAGGAATTTCATTAAGCATCGCAGTAATTAGTTTGCGGCGGCGATCAAAAGCAACTCCCATTGCATGTACTGCAGCTAAATCACCAGTCACCGCGGCGATGGCTGCGCGTTGCGAAACATTAGAAACGTTAGATGAGAGATGCGATTGGAGATTCGTGGCGGCCTTGATGACATCCTTTGGTCCGATCATCCAACCCACGCGCCAACCAGTCATTGCATAGGTCTTTGCTACGCCATTCAAAATAATGGTGCGATCAGCTAACTCTGGAACGACGACTGGCATGCTCGGAGCACTGGCGCCGTCATAAAGTAAGTGTTCATAAATCTCATCAGTGATAACCCAAAGGCCATTCTTTGTCGCCCATTGGCCAATCGCCTTTACCTGTTCCAGCGAATAGACCGAGCCGGTTGGGTTGGAGGGGGAGCAGAAGAGTAGAACTTTGGTTTTTTCGGTTCGAGCCGCTTCGAGCTGTTCGACGGTTACTAAGTAATTCTGAGTCTCATCTGCGAAAACCTCGACTGCTACGCCGCCGGCCAACTTGATACATTCGGGATAGGTCGTCCAATAAGGTGCAGGCAGGAGCACTTCATCGCCTGGATCTAATAACGAAGCAAAGGATTGATAAACCGCCTGCTTGCCACCGTTGGTAACCAGTACCTGGTCTGCGGTGATCGCATAGCCAGAATCTCGCAGCGTTTTAGCCACGATGGCTTCGCGGAGTTCGGGAAGTCCTGGGGTTGGGGTGTAACGATGGTTTGGGCTCTTGCCCGCCGCCTCGATCGCTGCCGCCACGATGTAATCCGGGGTAGGGAAGTCGGGCTCGCCAGCTCCGAAGCCGATAACTGGCCGGCCAGCCGCTTTTAGGGCTTTGGCCTTGCTATCGACAGCCAAGGTTGCTGACTCAGCGATGGCGCCGATTCGACGCGAAACTCGGGATTTGGCGTTTTGGTTGCTCATAGCGCGAAGTCTGCCACGCCTGGCATCCCTTTGGTGCGGGCTAAATTTCGGCCCGCGTTTTACCTATTGCCCCTGGCGCAACTACAATTCCCCTCCTGGCGCTTGCACTAGGTCATGATCACTCATGCCCAGGTAACGCTTGAAGGGCAGTAGCTCAACTGGCCAGAGTTCCGGTCTCCAAAACCGGCGGTTGGGGGTTCAAGTCCCTCCTGCCCTGCAAGTCCGTACGGTACGAACGAAGAACGATTCAGCGGTTAACGAAAATGAAAGAGGTAGTGCGAATGAGTGAAGAGAAGCGCTCGAACGAAGAGTCTTTGGGACTCTTTGGACGCATTGGCCTGTTCTATCGCCAAATCATCTTTGAACTTCGCAAAGTCGTGTGGCCAACACGTCAGCAACTCTCTACCTACACCGCCGTTGTATTGGTCTTCGTAGGTTTCATCATTGCCGTTGTTTCGCTACTCGATGTAGCGCTAACAAAGGTCGTTTTCTTGGTCTTTGGATAGGGGCGCACTACACATGTCATTGGAAGATTCCATGGAAGAAGTACTGGCTACAGCGCCAGCTTCTGATTCAGCACCAGTTGATGCTTTTGAAGCTGCGCTCGCAGCAACCTCAGCGCCAGTTGAAGAAGTTGTTGTTGAAGAAGAAGTTGTCGCCGACGTTGAAACTGCTTCTGAAATCGATGCCCTCGACTCCGAAGAAGCTGAAGATGATGAGAATGCCGAATTCCGACGCGCACTTCGAAGCGCTGTTGGCGATTGGTATGTAGTTCACTCTTATGCTGGTTATGAAAAGAAGGTAAAGGGCAACCTCGCTAACCGAATTCATACCTTGAATATGGAAGATTTCATCTTTCAAATTGAAGTTCCAGAAGAAGAAGTAACTGAGATTAAGAATGGCCAGCGCAAGCAGGTCAAGCGCAACGTCTTCCCAGGTTATGTTTTGGTTCGATTGGACCTCACAGATGAATCCTGGTCATGCGTGCGAAACACTCCGGGCGTAACAGGCTTTGTGGGCAACGCTCACCACCCATCACCCCTTACTTTGCTCGAGGTCGAAAATATCTTGGCCCCACGTCCAGTTAAGAAATCTGATAAGCCCGAAATTCGGGTTGTCGATTTCGAGGTTGGCGAATCCGTAACTGTTATGGATGGCCCATTTGCAACCTTGCCTGCAACGATCAACGAGATCATGCCGGAGCAAGCAAAACTCAAGGTTTTGGTCTCAATTTTTGGACGCGAAACACCAGTAGAACTTTCATTCCATCAAGTACAGAAGCTCTAAGAAAAGGAAAGAATCATGGCACCAAAGAAGAAGATCACTGCAATGATCAAGTTGCAGATTCAGGCAGGCGCTGCAACTCCAGCTCCACCAGTAGGTCCTGCACTTGGTCAGCATGGTGTCAACATCATGGACTTCGTGAAGGCTTACAACGCAGCAACTGAAAGCCAGAAGGGTCAAATCATTCCGGTTGAAATCACCGTGTATGAAGATCGCACCTTCACTTTCGTAACCAAGACACCTCCTGCATCTCGTTTGATCTTGAAGGCCGCTGGAATCGAAAAAGGTTCACCAGTTCCTCACAAGACCAAGGTTGCAACAATCTCCCAAGCTCAGGTCGAAGAGATTGCAAAAATTAAGATGTCAGACCTCAATGCCAACGATCTTGCTGCTGCAAGTTTGATCATTGCTGGTACTGCACGCTCTATGGGCGTAACAGTTAGTAACTAGTAAAAAGAATAAGTAAGTGGGAGAACCTCGCTGGTTCGTTAACCACAGCCCGAACCACCCAGTGCAGATTGCATGGTGTGAACTGAAGGAGAGAAATGAAGCGCAGTAAGAAATATGTAGAAGCAGCCGCAAAGGTTGATGCAAAAACTTTGTACTCACCAGGTGCTGCAGTAAAGCTTGCTAAGGAGACTTCCACCACCAAGTACGACGCAACGGTTGAAGTTGCTCTTGGTCTTGGCGTAGATCCTCGTAAAGCTGATCAAGCGATTCGATCAACCGTTCTTCTGCCACACGGAACCGGCAAAACTGCCCGCGTTCTCGTATTCGCAGGTGGCGAGCGGGCCGAAGAAGCACGCGCCGCTGGTGCTGACATTGTTGGCGCCGATGAATTAATTGAAGAAGTTGCAAAGGGCCGTTTGGACTATGACGCTGTGGTTTCAACACCAGAGCTCATGGGTAAGGTCGGACGCCTAGGTAAGGTACTTGGACCACGTGGTTTGATGCCAAACCCAAAGACCGGAACCGTAACCACCGACGTAGCAAAGGCAGTTACAGATATCAAAGGTGGAAAGATTGAATTCCGCGTTGATAAGAACTCAAACTTGCACTTCATTATCGGCAAGGTCTCATTCACCGCCCAGCAGCTATCTGAGAACTACACCGCCGCGCTAGAAGAGGTCCTTCGTTCAAAGCCATCCTCCTCAAAGGGGCGCTTTATTCGCAAGGCCACAATCTCCACAACCATGGGACCTGGAATTCCAGTTGATCCAACGATCACCCGTGACGGTGGCGAGAACGTAAATAACTAGTAATACCCAGTTTTGACGAGGGTGAGCCCCAGGGCTTACCCTCGTCTCCTCACCAAAGACTGCAGGTCGCTCGAGGCAACTCAAGCTAAATGTCGCTGGTTCGGTTAGCCGGACTAGAAATGACAACCCGCATAGGTGCAAACGAGACCCTCGTGTGCATTTATGCGCCGGGGTTTTTTTCTTTTGGTGGTCGTTTTATTCAGAGCAATAATCCAGAAGTTAAGTAATGAGAAAGGATGCCAAATGGCACGTCCTGATAAAGCAGCAGCAGTTGCTGAGTTGACGGAAGATTTTAAGACCGCCACCGCAACTGTTCTGACTGAGTATCGCGGTCTATCCGTGACCTCAATGAAGGCGTTACGCCGTTCCCTTGGTAGCGATACCAAGTATTCGGTAGTGAAGAACACCCTTACCAAGATTGCAGCAAAGAACGCTGGCGTGGATATCGCAGATGATCTCCTTACTGGTCCTTCCGCAGTTGCCTTCATCAAGGGCGATCCAATTGATGCAGCAAAGAGCCTCAAGAACTTCCAGAAAGAGAATCCATTCCTAGTTATCAAGGGTGGAATCTTCGAAGGAAAGAGCGTCACTACTGCAGAAATCATGAAGCTTGCTGATCTTGAGTCCCGTGAGGTTCTCTTGTCCAAGCTTGCTGGTGCTATGAAGGGCTCTATGGCTAAGGCTGCTCGTGCTTTCGATGCGCTGCGCATCAAGCTCGAAGCCGGTGCTCCAGTTGCTACTGCGCCAGAAGTTGTTGCAGAAGTTGTTGCAGAAGTTGTTGCAGAAGTTACAGCGCCAGAAGTTGTTGCAGAAGTTGCAGCTCCTGAAGCTCTAGAAGTTGTTGCAGAGGTTGAGGCAGTTACTGCTGACACCACCCCAGCCGAAACCCCAGCCGAATAAAGATTTACTAAAGAAAAGAAAAGGAAAACCTAAAATGGCAAAGCTCTCAAGCGAAGACCTATTAACTCAATTCAAGGAAATGACCCTCGTCGAACTCTCTGATTTCGTCAAGGCATTTGAGACCGAATTCGATGTAACCGCAGCTGCTCCAGTTGCTGCTGCTGCCGCTGGCGGCGCTACTGAAGCTGCCGCAGAGCAAGATGAATTCACCCTCACCATCGAAGCCGCTGGTTCACAGAAGATCGCTGTAATCAAGGAAGTACGTGGCATCAACTCCAGCCTCGGCCTAAAAGAAGCCAAGGATCTAGTAGATGCATGTCCTGCAGTATTGATCGAAAAGGGCACCAAAGAGGCAGTCGAGAAGGCAAAGGCAGCTCTAGAAGCAGCTGGCGCAACGGTCTCCGTCAAGTAATTACGGAAAACCATTTGGAAAAGGGCCCTTCGGGGCCCTTTTTTGCGCCCAAAACGAGCGTTCTCATTGACCGGGTCTGGGCTTCACCTCAGCCATTGAGCGCGGAAAAGAGGTGGTAGAAAAACTCATTGCCCCGCTCGGCACCAGCCACGGGATGACGGTGATCTCAAACCAGCCAGCCTGCACGGCTGGATCGGCCGAGATCAGTTCCTTGGTTTGCTCGACCTCAGTTCGAAATAAGCAGACTCCTCGATATGCCGGGTTGCCCGTTGGTCCCGCGGCGAGCAAGTCACCGGATTCGTGCAGATCTGCCAGATGAGACATATGGGCATTTTGTAGCTCGCCAGCTACAGCAGGACTCATCTCGGGAGGATTTGGCTTTGCGACTAGAAAGCAGAGGCTGAATTGGTCAAATTCCATGAGCCCTCCTAAATGCGAAGATTCAGAGTTAAGTCCTTAGCGAAGATTATTGGGCAACTCGAGGAAAATGACTAGGTAAAAAAATTGGGGAAAACGGGAACGAAAGTGCCAAAAGGGGAGTATAAGCATAATTAGACAGATAGCCCCTGTTTTGGATACCCTGACCCTTCGCAAATTTATACACCTTTCAGGTTTGGCATATAGCGGCTGAGACCTGGCGGTAGCCGTGCGTGATTACCTGCTCTTTACTGGAGGAACATTGGCCGCGAAGTCCAAATCATTTGCACCTGCCCGAGTTTCATTCGCCAAGATCCGTGAACCCCTTGAAGTTCCTAATCTCCTCTCGCTGCAACTAGATAGCGTCGACTGGTTATTGGGTAACGACTTGTGGCGTGGCCGACTTGTCGAAAATGAGAAAAGCGGACGAGGCGAAGTACCCAAGCAATCTGGATTAGAAGAAATCTTTGAAGAGATTTCTCCAATTGAAGATTTCCAAGGCACCATGAGTCTCTCTTTCCGAGACCATCGCTTTGAACCACCGAAATACACCATTGCCGAATGCAAAGACCGCGATATGACTTATTCCGCGCCGTTGTTCGTCACTGCCGAATTCACCAACAACATCACCGGCGAAATTAAGTCGCAGACCGTCTTCATGGGTGACTTCCCATTGATGACCCCGCGCGGAACTTTCGTAATCAACGGAACTGAACGTGTTGTTGTTTCTCAGATCGTTCGCTCTCCTGGTGTTTATTTTGAACGCACCATCGAGAAGGCATCTGACAAAGATATTCTGACTGCAAAGATCATTCCAAGCCGTGGCGCTTGGTTGGAATTTGAAGTTGATAAGAAAGATTTGGTCGGAGTTCGTATCGACCGCAAGCGTAAGCAATCAGTAACGGTATTCCTAAAGGCACTTGGCTGGACCGAAGAGCAGATCCTCGAGCAATTCGGCGAGTACGAGTCCATTCGGTTGACCCTTGAAAAAGATAACGTCAAGAGCCAAGATGAAGCGCTGCTCGATATTTATCGCAAGCTTCGCCCAGGTGAGCCACCAACCAAAGAGGCCGCTCAGAATCTGATCGAGAACTTGTACTTCAATCCAAAGCGTTATGACTTGGCGAAGGTTGGCCGCTTCAAGGTCAACAAGAAGCTCGGTTTAGATCTTGAACTTTCTCGTGGCTTGCTTAACATCGAAGATATCGTTGCAACGATTCGCTACCTCGTAGCGCTTCACGCCGGCGACGCCTTGATGGAATATGGCAAGCAAGTACGTGTTGAGACCGATGACATCGACCATTTTGGAAATCGTCGCCTTCGTACCGTTGGTGAATTGATTCAGAATCAGGTTCGCACCGGACTTTCACGTATGGAGCGCGTAGTTCGCGAACGTATGACCACTCAAGATGTTGAGGCTATTACGCCACAGACCTTGATCAACATTCGTCCAGTCGTGGCTTCAATCAAGGAGTTCTTCGGAACTTCTCAACTCTCACAGTTTATGGATCAGACCAACCCGCTTTCGGGTATGACCCACAAGCGTCGTCTTTCAGCGCTCGGACCTGGTGGTCTCTCTCGTGAACGTGCCGGCTTTGAAGTTCGTGACGTTCACCCGTCGCATTACGGCCGAATGTGTCCAATTGAAACTCCAGAAGGTCCAAACATTGGACTTATTGGTTCGCTTGCTACTTATGCTCGCGTAACTCCATTCGGTTTTATCGAAACCCCGTACCGCAAGGTCACGAAGGGCAAGGTCACCGACCAGATCGATTACCTAACAGCTGATGAAGAGGATGAGCACGTAATTGCTCAGGCCAACGCCCCACTAACCACAGATAGCCACTTCGCTGAAGAGCGCGTACTGGTTCGTCGTCGCGGTGGCGAAGTTGAATACATCTTGGCTGATGAAGTTGATTACATGGACGTCTCACCTCGTCAGATGGTCTCCGTTGCTACCGCAATGATTCCATTCCTCGAGCACGACGATGCTAACCGCGCCTTGATGGGTTCGAACATGATGCGTCAGGCAGTTCCACTGCTTCGCGCTGAAGCGCCATTCGTCGGTACCGGCATGGAATTCCGCGCCGCTGTCGATGCTGGTGATGTTGTTCTTGCAAAGAAGCCCGGAGTTGTTACTTCTGTTTCAGCTGATGAAGTTTCAGTAATGAACGATGATGCAACCACCGAGGTTTACTTCCTCGAGAAGTTCACTCGCTCAAACCAAGGCACCAGCCGCAACCAAAAAGTTGTTGTTGGTCATGGCGATCGTGTTGAAATTGGTCAGGTTATTGCAGACGGTCCAAGCACGGATAAGGGTGAGATGGCTTTGGGTAAGAACCTACTCGTGGCATTTATGTCATGGGAAGGCCACAACTACGAAGATGCGATCATCCTTTCTCAGCGTTTAGTCCAAGACGATGTTCTAACTTCTATTCACATTGAAGAGTATGAAGTTGATGCTCGCGATACCAAGCTCGGACCTGAGGAAATTACCCGTGACATTCCAAATGTCAGCGAAGAAGTTCTCTCCGACCTTGATGATCGTGGAATCATCCGAGTCGGCGCAGATGTTGTGCCCGGCGACATTCTGGTTGGAAAGGTCACCCCTAAGGGCGAGACTGAACTAACTCCAGAAGAGCGCTTGCTCCGCGCAATCTTCGGTGAGAAGGCTCGCGAAGTTCGCGATACCTCACTCAAGGTGCCACACGGTGAATCTGGCAAGGTCATTGGCGTAAGTCTTAGCGATAGCGAAGATTACGAACTTCCTGCTGGCGTTAACCAAGTTGTCCGCGTCTACGTTGCGCAAAAGCGAAAGATTCAAGATGGTGACAAGCTTGCTGGTCGCCACGGCAATAAGGGTGTTATCTCCAAGATCCTTCCGGTCGAAGATATGCCATTCCTTGAAGATGGAACCCCAGTCGATATCGTCTTGAACCCACTTGGTGTTCCAGGCCGTATGAACGTTGGTCAGGTTCTTGAAACACACCTTGGTTGGGTAGCAAAAGCTGGCTGGAAACTAGAAGGCGATGAGGTCTGGCAAAAGGATCTTCGCGCCCATGGTTACGCCGATGTTGCGCCTAACTCAAAGGTAGCCACCCCAGTATTCGACGGTGCCAAAGAAGAAGAGCTAATGGGTCTTCTAAAGTCAACGTTGCCAAATAAAGATGGCATGCGTTTGATCGGTGCTAACGGAAAGGCCAACTTATTTGATGGTCGTACCGGTGAGCCTTACAAGGAGCCAATCTCTGTTGGTTACATGTACATCTTGAAACTCCACCACTTGGTTGATGACAAGATTCACGCCCGTTCAACGGGTCCTTACTCCATGATCACGCAGCAACCATTGGGTGGAAAAGCTCAATTCGGTGGTCAGCGCTTTGGTGAAATGGAAGTTTGGGCGCTCGAGGCTTATGGCGCTGCATACACTCTTCAAGAGCTACTAACAATTAAATCCGATGACGTTCTTGGTCGCGTAAAAGTTTACGAAGCCATCGTCAAGGGTGAAAATATTCCAGAGCCTGGTATTCCAGAATCCTTCAAGGTTTTGGTCAAGGAAATGCAGTCGCTCTGTCTCAACGTAGAAGTTCTCTCATCTGAAGGTATTGCAATTGAAATGCGCGATACCGATGAAGAAGTTTTCCGTGCCGCCGAAGAACTTGGAATCAACTTGTCACGAGTTGAGCCAAGCAGTGTTGACGAAGTCTGACGGGGAGAGGGATAAATAATGTTAGATGTTAACTTTTTTGATGAACTGCGAATTGGTCTAGCTTCAACGGACAATATTCGTGAGTGGTCCTTTGGTGAAGTAAAGAAGCCAGAGACCATTAACTATCGAACCCTCAAGCCAGAAAAAGATGGTCTCTTCGACGAGAAGATCTTCGGACCGACCCGTGACTGGGAGTGCTACTGCGGTAAGTACAAGCGCGTTCGTTTCAAGGGCATCATCTGTGAGCGTTGCGGAGTAGAAGTTACTCGCGCCAAGGTTCGCCGTGAGCGCATGGGACATATTGAACTTGCTGCCCCAGTAACCCACATCTGGTACTTCAAGGGCGTTCCATCACGACTTGGCTACTTGCTTGACCTTGCACCAAAGGATCTCGAGAAGGTTATTTACTTCGCCGCCTACATGATCACCTCTGTTGATGATGAAGCTCGTGCCGAAGATATGCCAGCTCTTGAGAAGCGTCTCTCAAGCGATAAGAAGAAGATTGAGACCAAGCGCGATACCGATCTTGATACCCGCCAGAAGAAGCTCGAAGCAGATCTTGCTGAGCTAGAAGCTGCCGGCGAGAAGGCCGATGTTCGACGTAAGGTTCGCGAAGCTGCAGAGCGTGAGCTCAAGGCAACTCGTGATCGCTCACAGCGTGAACTCGATCGACTCGATGAAGTTTGGGCTCGCTTTAAGAACCTAAAGGTTCAAGATCTCGAAGGCGATGAAGGTCTGTATCGCGAGATGCGCGATCGTTTCGGCGTTTACTTCGAAGGAAATATGGGAGCCGCTGCAATCAAGCGTCGCCTTGAAACCTTTGATCTCCAAGCTGAATACATCAAGCTCACCGAAATCAGTCAAACCGGTAAGGGCCAGAAGAAGACCCGCGCTATCAAGCGCCTGAAGGTTGTCTCTTCGTTCCTTAACACCAGTAACCATCCAGCATCTATGGTTTTGGATTGCGTTCCTGTTATCCCACCAGATCTTCGTCCAATGGTTCAACTAGATGGCGGTCGCTTTGCTACCTCCGATCTAAATGATCTTTATCGTCGTGTTATCAACCGTAACAACCGGTTGAAGCGATTGGCAGATCTTGGTGCTCCAGAAATTATCGTCAACAACGAGAAGCGCATGCTTCAAGAAGCTGTCGATGCGCTCTTTGATAACGGTCGTCGTGGTCGCCCAGTAACTGGCCCAGGTAACCGTCCGTTGAAGTCGCTCTCTGACATGCTCAAGGGTAAGCAAGGCCGTTTCCGCCAGAACTTGCTCGGAAAGCGCGTCGATTACTCTGGCCGTTCCGTAATCGTTGTTGGACCACAACTTAAATTGCACCAGTGCGGTCTGCCAAAGCAGATGGCGCTAGAGCTCTTCAAGCCGTTCGTAATGAAGCGCTTGGTCGATCTCAATCACGCCCAAAATATTAAATCCGCAAAGCGAATGGTCGAGCGTGCTCGTCCAGTTGTTTGGGATGTTTTGGAAGAAGTAATTGCAGAACACCCTGTTCTTCTTAACCGCGCACCTACGCTTCACCGTTTAGGTATCCAAGCTTTCGAACCGCAATTGGTTGAAGGTAAGGCAATTCAGATTCACCCATTGGTCTGTACTGCATTCAACGCAGACTTCGACGGTGACCAGATGGCAGTTCACTTGCCGCTATCTGCTGAAGCCCAAGCTGAAGCTCGAATTCTTATGCTCTCGAGCAACAACATTCTTTCTCCTGCATCTGGTCGACCAATTACCTCTCCTACCCAGGACATGGTTTTAGGTCTCTACTTCTTGACCTCCCTTCGTGAGAATCAAAAGGGTGAAGGCCGCGCTTTCAGCTCAATTGCTGAAGGACTCATGGCTTTCGATCAAGGTAGCCTGACGATGCAGGCCGGAATCAAGATTAGGATCACTAAGAATGGTGAAACCACAATCAAGGAGACCACTCTTGGCCGCGCAATCTTCAATGAGATTCTTCCAGCCGATCACGACTTCGTAGATATTGATGTTACGAAGAAGGAACTTGGAAAGCTCGTTAATGAACTAGCAGAAAAGCAAGCGAAGGTTGTCGTTGCACAAACTTTGGATGCTTTGAAGTCCCTCGGTTTCTATTGGGCAACTCGCGCCGGTGTAACCATCTCAATTGAGGATGTTGTTACTCCTGCTCGTAAGCCAGAGATCTTGGAAGGCTACGAAGTTAAGGCCGACAAGGTTCAATCCCAATATGAAAAGGGTCTTATTACTGATGACGAGCGTCGTCAGGAACTTATTGAGATCTGGACCCAAGCAACTCAGGAAGTTGCACGTGAGATGGAAGATAACTTCCCTAAGACCAACCCGGTCTGGATGATGGTTTACTCCGGTGCACGTGGAAATATGATGCAGATTCGTCAGATCGCAGGTATGCGCGGTCTGGTAGCGAACCCAAAGGGTGAAATTATTCCGCGCCCAATTAAATCTAACTTCCGTGAAGGTCTTTCAGTTCTTGAATACTTCATCTCTACTCACGGTGCCCGCAAGGGTCTAGCCGATACCGCACTTCGTACTGCCGACTCGGGTTACTTAACCCGTCGTCTTTGCGACGTGGCTCAAGATGTAATCATCCGCGAAGAAGATTGTGGCACCGATCGTGGTCTCACTTTGAAGATTGCCGCTATTAATAACGGTGAACTAGTTCGCGATGAGCATGTTGAAACTTCGCTATTCGGTCGTAACTTGGCAGAAGATGTACTAGTCGATAACAAGATCGTTCTCTCAGCGGGAACTGACCTTGGCGATCGCAACATCGATCTTCTTGTTGCTTCAGGCGTTGCTGAAGTTAAGGTTCGCTCGGTTCTAACTTGCGATAGCAAGGTCGGACAATGTGCAATGTGTTACGGCCGCTCAATGGCCGCTGGCAAGATCGTTGATGTCGGCGAAGCAGTTGGAATTATCGCTGCTCAGTCCATCGGCGAGCCAGGAACACAGCTCACAATGCGTACCTTCCACACTGGTGGTGCCATGCTCGAGGGTGAGACTCAAATTACCCACGGTCTGCCACGTATTGTTGAACTCTTCGAAGCTCGTACCCCTAAGGGTGTTGCGCCAATCGCAGAGACCGCCGGAGTCGTTAGCTTCCTTGAAGATGCAAAGGGCAAGAAGATCATCGTTACACCAGAAGATGGTGGCGAAGCGATCGCTTATCCAATCACGCGTCGTCAGAAGCTCAAGGTCGAAGATGGAATGCGCGTTGGCGTCGGTCAGCAACTTGTTGTTGGTGCCATTGATCCAAAGCAGGTTCTTCGTATCCTCGGTCCGCGTCAGACTCAAATTCACCTAGTGAATGAGATCCAAGAGGTTTACCGCTCACAGGGCGTAAGCATTCACGATAAGCACATCGAGATCATTGTTCGCCAGATGCTTAAGCGCATCACGGTTCTTGAACCGGGCGATGCTGATCTTCTTCCAGGTGAGCTCGTAGAGCGAAACCGTTTTGAAACCGAGAACCGTCGCGTTGTATCCACCGGTGGAAAGGCAGCTTCAGGCCGCCCAGAACTAATGGGTATCACAAAGGCATCTCTCGCAACCGAATCATGGTTATCTGCTGCATCGTTCCAGGAGACCACTCGTGTTCTCACTGATGCTGCACTTTCAGAGAAGAGCGATCCCTTGCTTGGTCTGAAGGAGAACGTCATCATCGGTAAGTTGATTCCTGCCGGTACTGGTCTTGCTCGTTACCGCAACGTTCGCGTTGAGCCAACCGAGGAAGCAAAGGCCGCGGTCTACGCTGCTTATGATGAATATGACTTCACCCCATTCGAAACTCAGGGTTCCGGCGAAGCAGTTCGCTTGGATGAGTTCGAAGTTCGTTAAATCTAGAAAGTAAAAAGCCCCGCACTTAATTGTGCGGGGCTTTTTTAATTACGGTAATTATTTATTCTGAAAGACCACCAAGATCGCGGCAACAAAGTGACACAAGAAAGCGGCGGCGGTTAGCGCGTGAAAGAGTTCGTGGAATCCAAACCAGTTAATTGAGATGTTCGGTTTCTTGATTGCATAAATAATTCCGCCGGCTGAATAGCAGACGCCACCAACCGCAATCAGCACGAATACTGCAACGCCACCGTGGCGCCAAAACTCTGGAAGATAAATTACCGCTGCCCAACCCAAGGCAATATATAGCGGGACATAAAGCCAACGCGGGGCGTTGATCCACGAGATCCGCATGATTGCAGTGAGGATGGCACCGCTCCAAACCAGCGAGAGCAAAATTACCGCGCTGTTCTTATCTAGCAGGAAGATCGCAAATGGCGTGTAAGTACCGGCTATAAGTAGCGGGATATTGGCATGATCGATGCGGCGCCAGACCGCTTTAGTTTTTGGTTTCCAATTGACGCGGTGATAGAGAGCGCTGCAAGTAAAGAGCGTGACAGCGGCCAAAGTAAAAATTCCTAAAGTAATGCGGCCTCGAAGTTTGTCGGCGATTGCCACCAAGGTCAGACCTGCGACCAATGAGATTGGGGACATGATCAAATGGATCAACCCGCGGAGCTTGGGCTTTGGAAGCTCGATAACTGGCTTAGTCTTGAGGGCGTTCATCCCTTAACCATAAGGTGGTTAGGTAAAAAGCGAGTTAAATCGGGCTGGGCGACCACCGTGTCCGTTATGTGGCATATAGAGGGGTTTCCGCTATCGAGCTAGTTGAAGTTACGGTGTGTCGCGTCCCAATCTTTGCCAATAGCAGGAGTACAAGCGGACCGGTTTTGACCTTATGGGGGAGCGTGGGTTAACCTTCGCGTCTGCTCTTTTCTTTTACGGGGCTACCTCATGGATACATTTATTTGTATCTTGCTTGTGCGGAACGGCCGACACGCCCGACCTCGTGGGTCGGAAGGTAGAGCGTAATAAGAAGAGAAATCGCAGTAACGAGATGGAGATGAAGTGCCAACTATTCAGCAGCTGGTCCGAAAGGGTCGCGCCGAAAAGACAACTAAGACGAGCACCCCTGCACTAAAGGGTAGCCCGCAGCGTCGTGGCGTATGTACTCGTGTTTATACAACAACTCCAAAGAAGCCAAACTCTGCGCTTCGAAAAGTTGCACGTGTACGCCTTACAAGTGGCATGGAAGTAACTGCATACATTCCTGGTGAAGGACATAACTTGC
>JBAXKZ010000009.1:0-40782 GCA_037135095.1 Actinomycetes bacterium | reverse complement strand
GTTTTGGACAAAATACATCCGTGAAACCATTAGATCCGCGGCTACTTCGATATTCCAGAAGTAGCCGCGGATTTATTTTTGCCGAAGTTATTCTGGCGGGGTTAAATGCGCTGCTAATAATTCTGCAAAGTGCGGCAATCGCTGACCTGGTTTGTCGAATCTTTGAATCCCATGCGACCGTAAGCCAACTTCGCAACCGCTTCTTCCTCGTTCTCACATTTTTTACCCTTCGTGGATTATTAAGTATCGCCGCCGAATACTTGGCGGCTTATTCAAGTACCCGAATGCGCAATGAACTTCGATTTGGGTTGTTGGACAAAATTTTGGATGGTCGATCTCGCGCGATCTTCAAAGAAGGCCCAGCCACTATTTCACTGCTCGCAACCAGAGGGATTGATAATTTAGATTCTTACTTTTCCCGTTTTCTCCCTCAACTATTTATAGCGGCGATAGTTCCGCTGGCGGTCGGCTTAACCATCACCGAGAAAGATTTGACCTCTGGAGTAATAGTCCTATTTACGGTCCCGTTGATCCCGCTTTTTGGTATTTTGATTGGTCGCTTTACTGGAACTGCAACCGAGAAGCGCTGGCAGACGATGTCACTTCTCAGTGGCTATTTTCTTGACCTGCTCTCCGGCTTAGCAACGTTGAAAGTATTTGGTCGATCTCGCAAACAAGAGGATCGTCTTGAAGAGGTTGGCGAGCGATACCGTGCCGAAACCATGAAAGTCCTGAAAGTCTCTTTTCTCTCCTCGCTCGCATTGGAAGTTATCGCCACACTATCTGTAGCTCTGATTGCAGTTTCGATCGGGCTGCGTCTTGTCAATGGTGGGCTATCACTTCGAACCGGACTTTTCATTCTGGTTCTCTCGCCCGAGGTTTACTGGCCAATCCGTCAGGTTGCGCTCTTTTTCCATGCCGCCGCAGATGGCGTGGAAGCTGCAAATCGAATCTTTGCAATACTGGAAGAGCCAGAAATTGTTGGAGTTGAAGTTATTGAAACGGTCTCCGAGATTGAATGGGATCAACTCACCGTGGAATTTCCAGGCCGAGAAAAGCTTCTCATTCCCAGCGGGCGAATCAACGCAGGCCAAGTCAACTTGATTACAGGACCATCGGGGGCAGGCAAAAGCACATTTCTCTCAATTATCTTAGGCTTTAACGATAATTTCACTGGACAGGTTCGGATCCGATCTGAGCAAAATGAGCGTGAAATAAGGACCCTAGCCCCCACGCAATGGCGTCAGCAAATCTCCTGGTTACCTCAAGAAGTAAATTTTCCTGCGGCGACAGTCCGTGAAGTCTTACTACAAGGAGAAGCCTCCGCTAGTGATTATGAGTTGGTTCAGCAATTAAGCCGAGTTGGGTTAGTGCCAAGTGATCTTCCTAGCGGGTTGGATACAAAGTTAGGAACTATAACCGAGACCCTTTCGGTTGGTCAGAAACGTAAAATTGCTTTAGCTCGAGCCTTATTAAAACCGGCCAGTATTCTAATTTTGGATGAACCATCCGCGTCGGTCGATGATGTTAGTGAAGCCGATATCGAGCAAGCAATTACTGAAGAGATTCAACGTGGAAAAATTGTTGTCTTGGTTTCTCATCGTGCCAATTTAATGTCTGGCGAAAATGCCAATGCATTTGAGTTGCGCGTATGAAGAGTTTAAAGCGCTTCATTCTCCCCGAAGCACCCAGAATTTTAGTTGGCGCAACCATCGGTGGTTTGTCATCGGCGATGGCGGTCGGATTATTGGCCTGCAGCGCGTGGCTAATCTCGATGGCCTCGCTGAGACCACCAATTATGGTTTTAGAGGTTGCGATTGTTTCAGTTCGTTTCTTTGGACTTTCGCGTGGTGTTTTGCGATATGCAGCTCGAATTATTGAACACAACAGCGCTCTTAGAACTCTGACCAAGATTCGTGTTGGGCTCTACTTGAAATTGGAAGGACAGCTACCTCAGTATTTTGCGATCCTTCGCCGTGGTGAAGTTTTGCGTCGGATGGTTGCCGATAGTGAATTGCTCATGGATCTTTGGTTACGAATTGGAAATCCATGGATTGGGGCTTTAGTTTCCGGAACTGCGGGACTCGGAATCATTTTTACGTTGGCACCACATCTTGGTATAACTTTGGCGGCAATCTTTATTGTTGCTCTCTTTCTTATCCCATTGGTGGCCGTCGGGTTCAGCGCCAATGAGGGGCAGCGACGTGAAGAGGAGCGAATCTTTGACGCCATTATTCAAGCCAGCGACTCGGTTCAAGAGTCACTGATATTTGGTTATCAGAAGGCGGTTCGAGGTGAGATCGCTGGAGCGCAAAGATTATTAAATCGGATTGATGTCAAGAGCGGGTTAGCTTCCGGTCTGGCAATCTTTCTGCAGTACTTAGCGACTGGTCTTTCGGTGGTCATAGCTGCTATTTCATCGGTTGCCCTATTTCACGACAAGAGCCTGGCGGGCGTAAATGTGGCGGTTGTTCTGTTGCTCCCATTGGTCATCTTTGATGGCTTTACTGGGCTGCCAGCAGCGTTCAGCAGGCTTGCGACGATTCTAAACTCCGCCCGAAGCGTCGACGCCTTGCTCTCTGAACTAGAAGTTGTTGAAGGCCTTTCCCCGATCAAAGAGCCTGCAAATGGCCTAGTTGAGTTTTCTAGCGCCATTCCACTTCTCCCAAAGGTCAAGATCAAGCCCTATTCAGGTCGAGCCGAGATTGGCAGACCCTTGGTCATCTCAGGCAAGAGCGGCGCCGGAAAATCTTCCCTCCTTCATGCGCTTATCGGGTTTCTAGATTTCCGGGGCACAATCACGATAGGTGGACAGTCGGCTGCGGAGATAAGTTCAGAAGACCGAATTGAGAAGTTCGCGATCCTGTTGCAACAAGACCATCTCTTCGCTACTTCAATCCGCGAAAATTTGAAGATTGGCAACCCTAGTGCGAACGACGAAGAAATTATGGCGACGCTAGAACTGGTCGAAATGTCGGAATTGATTTCGAAAGTTGGATTAGATACCCACATTGGCGCCTACGGCCATAACTTCTCAGGTGGCGAAAGGCAGCGATTGAAATTGGCACGCACCTTGCTGCGGAATAGACCGTACGTATTGTTGGATGAACCCTTTGAATATTTAGATGCCGAACAAGCTCAACGCATTGCTAGTCGAGTATCGAACTATTGCAAAGGTAAAACATTGATCGTGATCTCCCACCTTGCTATCGATCTCAGCTAAAGTAGCGTTATGAAAATTTATCGCCCGATTGCGATCGGGACTGCAGTACTCCTGCTTGCTGGGTGTGGGAGCGCGAAAGTCGTTCCGATGCCAACTCCGACCAAAGGTCAAGCAACTGCGGCGATCGGTGGGGGCACTTTTCTTAATGAACAGATTCCGCAAAGTATTTTGGATTTGAAATTGACCGATCAAGCAGGGAAAAGTTTTACCTTAAATTCTTTGGCTGGTCAGACCGTGGTAATCGCTAACTTTCTGACCTCTTGTCAAGAAATTTGCCCGATGACATCGGTCAATATGCGCGACATCGCGGACGCAGTGGCGAAGACTTCATTGAAGAGTAAAGTTAAAGTTTTAGAGGTCACTGTCGATGCCGCTACCGACACACCATCTCGATTGAAGGCTTACCAAGCGCTCTTTGGTGAAACCAGTTGGTCCTTGGCTACAGCGAGTGAAGCGGATCTAAATTCTTTCTGGAAGTACTTTGGGGCTCCTGCGGAAAAAATGGTTAGGACCGCTGCGGAGGCAGCTGCTGCCCCGCAAGATTGGCAGACTGGCAAGCCGGTTTTTGTTGATTACACGCATCCGGATTTAGTTCTAATTGTCGGCCCGAAATCAACCTGGAGCTGGCTGGATCTTGGCTCACCTAAAACTCAAAGTGGAGTCATTCCAACGAAACTAAAGACTTTCTTAAGCAGCGATGGTTTACATAATCTGGCAAAACCAGAAGAGCCCTCTTGGAGCGTTGATGCAGTGACGAGCGCGCTCACCCAACTAACCGGCATAAAAGTAAGTTGAAATAAGAAATCCCCCGCACTGACACCGCAGCACAGGGGATTTCTTGATAATAGAACTACCTAATGAAGGTAGTGGTTAGTGCACAAGCGATACCCGAGATTGCAATCCAAGTAAACCAAGAACCAGCTGTGCGCAGGCGCCAGGTTTCAAGGATTGGATCAACACTTGCTCGACGAGCTCGTAGAACCAAGCCCAAAGCGATGAAACTTCCAACCAGGAAGTGGAAGAAGTTAGCTCCCGCGATTAGCAGCCACATTGAAGCGTAGCCACCTTCGAAGATGCCAGTATCTTTCACAATAAATGGCATGTGAGCTAATTGATGCCATTGGTAGTAAGCACCCAGCAATAACGCCACCAAGGTAACGATTGAGAGTGCTTTAAAACTCTCGCGCTGACGCTCTCCCATACGATGAGCAGAAGCAGCAACTACCAGTGGAACAACCGTCATCCAACCCGATGCCGCGCTTAAGTAGTGGGCACCCTTTGGTAGCCAACCACCGTTCGCATCAAGGTTACGGAGATAGAAGTAAGAGAAGATCATGCCGAAGACGAAGGCACCATCTGCAACGATTAATAATCGAACACCAAGGCGTTCGCGACGACCAACAACTTCTGGCGCATCGTGATGGATATGAAACTCAGTCTCTGTGTTCATTACTTTTCGCTCCTTCCATATCCATATGGATCGCTAGTGATTATCGGGGCTTCATCAAAGTTCTCTAGTGGGACAGGGAATGGAACGGTCCACTCTAGAGTCTTAGCTCCCCATGGGTTCATTGGAGCGATTGCTCCCTTGCGCCAGGAGTGAACTACCGCCCACAGCAAGGTGATCATTCCGGTTCCGATCAAGTAAGCACCTATGGTGCTGATTCGATCAGAGTTGCGATAGACCGCCGCGTAATCCGCTACTCGGCGAGGCTGACCTTCGGCTCCGGCTATAAACATTCCTAGGAAGAGGATCTGGAAACCGATTTGGGTAAACCAGAACGAAATATAACCAGCTCGCTCATTAAGCATTCGGCCGGTCATCTTCGGGAACCAATATGCCAACCCAGCGATTGCTCCAGTTAAGGCAGCGCCCATCAAGGTGTAGTGGAAGTGCGCCGTTACATACATGGAACCGTGGAGGTAGTTATCGGCTGGAACGTCAGAGAGGTAAACCCCAGTAACGCCACCGATCAACATATTCCAAAGGAAGGCATAGACCGAGAGCATTGGAAGCTTCATCCAAGGTTTTCCGCGCCAGAGCGTTCCCAAGACCACCAGGAAGATCAGTCCGGTCGGAACTGAGATCATCTCGGTAGTGACCATAAACGGACCATTAAGCATTGGCAGCCAACCAGACATATACATGTGGTGTGCCCATACCAAGACGGAAAGTCCAGCGATTCCAGCAAAGCCAAGGATCGCGGCCGTATAAGAGAAGAGCGGCTTACGTACAAAGACTGGTACAACTTCCATCAAGATTGCGACACCAGGAAGCAGAATTACATATACCTCCGGGTGACCCATAATCCAGAAGAGGTGGGCATAGAGCCAACCACTACCACCAAAATTTGCATCGAAGTAAGTAGTTCCAGCAGTTCGATCCAAAGCGGTCATGATCATCGAGACCATGAAGGTTGGAAAAGCTGGGATAGCAAGGGCGACCGACATAGTTGCGCCGATTACGAAGATTGGGACGCGGTTCCATTTCATTCCCTTTGCGCGCATCGTTACAACCGTTGCGGTGATGTTGGCACCTGCAACAGCGGTGGAGATTGCAAAGATTATGATGGTTGCCACGAAGGCATTCATTCCGGGCCCGGCTTGAACGCTAAGAGGTGCATAAGCGGTCCAACCAGTAGGAATTCCACCTAAGAACCAAGCGCTGCAAAGAACTGGGATGGCGGTGAAGAGAACCCACCAGCTAAGTGCATTGAGTCTTGGAAAGGCCATATCTCGGGCACCGATCATGATCGGCAAGATGAAGTTTCCGAAAGGACCAGTAGAGACGATAATCATTGCAACGATCATCGTGATTCCATGAAGACCAACCAGTGAGTTATAAATAACTGGCGTTACAAACTTTGAACCAGGACTGATTAAGTTGGTTCGAATCATCATTGCCAACGTGCCGCCAACGCCGAGCATCGCCATTACTCCGACTAAATATTGAATACCAACCACTTTATGGTCGGTGCAATAGCGGAAGTATCGGGAGACACCTTGGCCTTCGCCGGCCAGAAAGAGTTGTTCTTCAGCGGTTAAATCTTTTCCGATCAACCATCGGAATGGCCCGATAAAAGCACCAATGCCGAGCATGAAGCCGAAGCTCCACATGAACATAGAGATCAAAAGAACTTTGTTTACATTCCGCGCGACTGTCATATCCTGGCCAGAGCGCAACCAGTAATAAGTTCCGAAAGCGAAAATGGCACCGATCACCAATCCAGTACCCATATGAAGTTTGGTGATCAAACTCTTCTGTGGATTAGGAATTGGATGAGATCCAACCTGATGTTCTAGCGTGGTCATGCGACGTGACCTCCTTGTGCGGTTACCCAATTATTAAAATCGGTTGCAGTCATGATCTGACCACTGGTTTCCATGTATGCGTGGTAAAGCCCGCAGAGTTCGGCGCATTTGACGTCGATCGCACCCAATTTTGTTGGGGTGGTGTGTACAACAGTTGTCTCTAAGCGGTTTGCATCAACTTTAACTCCAAGTTGAACTGGCCAGAAAGAGTGATTTACATCGGAAGAGATAACATCAAAGATCACTGGTTGGTCGATCGGCAGATTAAGTTCGTGCGTCTCAATTCCTTGAGCTGGATACTTAAAAGTCCAGACCCATTGTGATCCAGTTACTTCAACAACCATCGCAGTTCTAGCTTCTGAGGCCGCCGCTTCGGAACCAACATTGAGTTCAACCAAGCCCCAGATAATTGCGAGCAGTGCCATAAGGCTGGAGACAATTCCCCAAACAACGACAACTGGTGTGTTAGTTCGGATCGCTGGCCCATCCTCAGGAGGGGTGTCACCGGTATGTCGATTTAGGAAGGTATAGGTCGCGATTCCAAGTACCACTCCACAAACTGGAGCAGAGATATAGGTGAAGGCAACCATCAAGGCTTCATTAGCTTTCATGTCAGTGCTCATAATTGTTGGCATCCACTTTGGATAGAAACTGCGACCAAGAACTACGAAAACCAAGGTAAAGAAAATACCTAGGACAAACGATTGCACTACATCCTTACGCTTTAAGAAGGTGGCTACTCGTTCACCAGGTGTGGGAGGAAGTACTTCTTCAACTTCGTGATCATGAGAACTCATGCGACGCTCACCTTTCCAGACATATAACCGAGTTGACCCATAACGGCGCCAAACTTTGCGTAGGTACCGTCACCACATGGATATTCGCAATTCCAGACATATTCACCTTTACCGCCAGTGATGAAAGAGAAAACAACTTTATGTCCGACAGGCAAGGTGCCCTTGTCGTCATAAACCTTCATCTGGTCATCGGTCATCTTTGGAAGTGGAACATTTACAAATAGTGGATCTTGTGAAGAAGTAGGTAGACCGTGCAGGGTAAAAGTGTGTTGCACCTGGTCGGAAGGAACAGCGGAAACCTGAGCCCCGTCGATCGTCATAGTTCCATCAACCGTGCCAACAACTTTTCCGAAGTAGGCGTGATTTAGATTTTCACCGCTGTCGTAAACGGTAAGAGTCATCGTCACATATGCATGTGCTGGGAGAACTAGGTGAGTAGCTGGACCGTATGAAGGCCAACCAGGGTGGCTGCCACCGTTTGCACCGTGTGAATTTGAAAGAACGGAATCTGGATAGACGCCTTCTTCAATAAATGCGTGAGGTAGAACACCTTGCGGTGTGCTCATCGTTCCGGAGACAGTTGCAAAAAGTTTCTTCTGTGGATCTGCACTTAAAGTGTGCAATACAACGCCTACTGTTGAGACGACGATCACACCTACCAGTACAAATATCAAGCCACCGATCGCACTCTTATTACTTCGAGTTGAGGTAGTCGTGGTCACTTCCCAGCCTTTCGTGAGGTTTATAAACTCTGTCGCGAGGGTACGCCTGAGAGTATGTTTAGGGAACTCTCAACGCGTTACAAAAAATTTATATACCCATTGTCTAATCCGAAGAATTTGTAGGTGGTTATGAAGTTGAACCCGGCGTGGGATCTGCTTTTTGCGGTCGCTCTGTTTTCAATTGCCTATTGGTATCGGTGGGAGCAGCCAAGCGTTGAGTTGATTGCTCGCTGGCGCCAGATCGCTTTCTACAGCGCACTCACGCTTACCTTTATTGTTTTAGTAGGGCCGGTGCCTCATATTGCGGTTCGGCTCTTTTGGGTTCATATGGTTCAGCACATTCTCTTGATGATGCTGATCTCGCCCCTTTTAGTGCTTGGCTCTCCGATCAAGCTGGCTCTGAACTCAAGAAATTCTCAGATAAGTAGGGTTACCCGCTCAATTTCTCGCGTTCCAGTCGTCCGAGCCTTATTTAAGCCACAGGTTGGCTTTGTGATTTTTCTGGCTACCCTGATCGCCACCCACTTTTCGCCGCTAGCTGATGCGGGAATGGTAAATAGCAATGTTCATTGCCTCGAGTTGATGCTCTTCTTACTCTCGGGTGTCATCTATTACTACCCCGTCTTGGATGGCAACCCAACGCCTTTTCCCGTCTCCTATGCAGTTCGACTGGGTTCCCTCTTTGCCATGATGTTGCCCGAGACGATGACCGGCTTCTTTTTATACTCGGGAAATAAATTGCTTCATTCGGTCTCAATGAACATGAGTGCTAGCACTCACCGACTCTCCCCGCTTCGCGACCAACACACTGGTGGTGCGCTGATGTGGGCCATGGGAATGTTGATCGATTCGATGTGGGTAGTTTTAGCTGCCAAAGATTGGTTTGCCAACGAGAAGCGAATGGCAGAGCTAGAGGATGAAGAAACTGCGAAAGGTGTTCAATGAGTCAGAGCGAAACGCCACCGCATTTAGATCCAAAACGAAAATGGATCTTGGGTGCGATCCCAGTTTGCTTAGTCTTAGGTGTAATTGAATTTCAACGCGCGCTTAGCGGCAACAATCGAAGTTGGGTTTATGTCTTCGAATGGCCATTCTTTGGGCTATTTATCTATTACATGTATTGGAAATTGTCCGAGATTCGGGAACCTTACGACGATTCCAATGATCCCAAACGTGAGATTGATTAGTTAAGAACGCCAGCTCGTGTGTAGCGGCCGCCCTTCGGCATAACCTGCGGCAGATTGAATCCCAACCACAGCTTTCTCGTGAAAATCATCCAAACTATTTGCGCCGGCATAAGTGCATGAAGAACGAAGTCCAGCGATGATCTCATCAAGTAGATCTTCAACTCCTGGGCGAGCAGGATTGATATACATACGCGATGAAGAGATACCTTCTTCGAAGAGTGATTTACGGGCTCGATCAAAGGCATCTTCAGTTGCTGTACGAGCGGCAACTGCGCGGGCAGAGGCCATCCCGAAAGATTCTTTATAAAGGGCGCCAGTTGCGTCGCGATTCAAATCACTTGGAGATTCCAACGTTCCCGCAAACCAGGAACCGATCATTACTTGTGAAGCGCCGGCAGCAAGAGCCAAAGCGACATCTCGGGGATGGCGTACGCCACCGTCGGCCCATACATGCTTGCCGTACTTCTTTGCTTCAGTGCTGCATTCGAGCACAGCCGAAAATTGCGGGCGACCGACACCGGTCTGCATTCTGGTGGTGCACATTGCACCTGGACCAACGCCAACTTTTATTATGTCGGCGCCAGCTTCGATCAGCGCGCGAACTCCTTCAGCAGTTACAACATTGCCGGCAACAATTGGAATTGAAGGGCTAAGTGCGCGGATTAATTTAAGCGCCTCAATCATTTTATTTTGGTGACCATGAGCGGTATCAACGACTAATACATCGGCGCCGGCGGAAATTAACGCCTGTGCTTTTGCAGCAACATCGCCGTTAATTCCGACCGCAGCTGCAATTCGGAGCCTGCCATCTGCATCAATGGCTGGACGATAAAGAGTGGCGCGAAGCGCGCCAATCCTGGTGAGAATTCCAATCAACTTTCCATCGGCGGAAACCACCGGAGCTAACCGGCGGCGGTTGGAATTGAGAAGATCAAATGCTTCGCGCGGAGTTACGGTGTCAGACAAGGTGACCATATCTTTGCTCATGATTTGATGAAGTTGCGTGAATCGATCCACCCGCTCGCAATCGACTTCGGTAACAATTCCAACAGGCTTTCCATCTTCGACAACTATCAAGGCACCATGCGCTCGCTTGTTTAATAAATCCATGGCGTCTGCAACGGTTTCATGTGGGGCCAGGGTTACGGGGGTATCAAAGAAAGTATTTCTAGCCTTTACCCAAGCGATTACATCAGCTACAACCTGCAGCGGAATATCTTGGGGGATAACTGCAATGCCACCACGACGGGCAATGGTTTCCGCCATTCGCCGTCCGGATATTGCAGTCATATTTGCGACAACTATTGGGATGGTGGTTCCTGTGAAATCCTGAGAAGTCAGATCGACATCCATCCGACTTGCAATTTCAGATTTGCTGGGGACCATGAAGACATCGTCATATGTCAGGTCATAAGAAGGTTCACTTAAGAAGCGCACGTGGAAAAACTATACTCTTTAATTACAGGTCACATCAGCCCCAGACTAAACTAATAACGTGCTTGCGCTAATTAACTTCTCTACCGAACTCTTTTTCTGGTTTCTCGCTCTGGGAGCCTTGGTTTTGGTGGTTATTTTCTGGCCAAAGCTAGCTAAAACGTCGTTTCGCCACATTTTTATCCGGGTTAGTAGTTTGATCTTAATCCAAGTCCTGATTGTCGTTTCGGCAGGAATAACGATCAACCGCTCCGGAAACTTTTATGAGAGTTGGGGCGATCTCTTTGGAAGTAAGAAGAACCTGGCGAAGATTGCAATTAGCCCAACTGCGCTCTCGGCAATCTCGCCTAAGGATCTAGCGACTGCGACCCGTACCAAAGGTGGAAGCCTCATTTTTAAAGAGGTGATAACCGGGGCCAAATCAAAAGTCAGCGACTACGTCTATGTGGTGGCCTCTCCAACCATTAGTAAATTATTGCTGGCAAAGAACAGCACCGGCATCGGTACGAATTATCAAGTCGTTGAATTATTCCCAGGTTACCCAGGCGTTCCGCAAACTTGGATCGGAACTTTAGGTGGAATCACCACGATGGAGAATTTGGAAAATGCTGGTCAAATAAAACCAACGATTGCAATTATTCCAGCAATCAACGTGGTCGCAGGGCAAGATACCGAATGCCTTAATTATGTTGGTGGCGCTCAAGTCGAAACCTGGTTAACCGCTGATATGAAAACTTTGGCGAAGAATTTCATCGGCATTGATGATCGGCTTTGGAGTTCCTTTGGTTATTCAACGGGCGGTTGGTGTGCAGCAGAGGTAGCTGTTCGGCATCCAGAACAATATGGTCAGGCGATTTCATTAGCCGGTTATTTCGAACCGACTTTTGCGATCGGTATTAACAAAAGGGAACGAAACTTTCTTTCTAACAAATATAATTTAATTAAAACCTTTAAGGCTAATCCCAGCAATTTAAAGATGCTAACAATTGCAAGCAAGCGCGATAGGTACTCTTACTTTTCGACTAAGCGATTTATTGCGGAAAGCGCCCAATTCATATCAGTAAAGTTCGATGAAATTCCAAACGGCGGTCACAATATAAAGGTATGGAAGCCTTACGTGACCACGGGCTTTCTTTGGCTAAATTCGGTCGCTCCCTAGTGAAATCAAACAGAGTGAGAGCGGAAGCTAGAGATAAATTTTTCGGCTCGGAGCGCAGCCCAACCAACGGCAACTAAATTGCTGGCCTTAGGATAAAGAACGTACCTAGTTTCCCACTCCGGTTGGAACTTCGCGTTGAAGCGATACAGCGATTCAACTTGAAACCAGTTGGAGAGGAAGCGAATTAGGTTTCGGCTGCCGCGAGTAATCGGTCCGGCGCTTATCTTGTCAGCGCGCTCGAATAGCGATCGAAAGGCAGCAAAGTTAAGCGAGATATGGGTGATCCCATTCTCTTTTGCAAACTCCACGGTTGAAGTAATCATTAATTCGTTAACGCCAGGATCATTTTCGCGGTCACGTTGCATTCGATCAAGCGAGAGTCGATTGGTAGTCCAAGGAACAAAGTAGAGGAATCCTTTAATCTCGTTATTCAATTCAGCCACTGTCACAAAAGTGTCGCCATCGACCGCTTCGCCAAAACGATCCATCGACATCGAAAATCCACGCTCTGGAACGCCGTAGCGCCACGTCTTCGCCAAAGAACGTAATTCCTTCTGAGTAGCGTCTGGAAGGTCGGACCACTTCGATGAGTAGGTGGAATAACCCTTGCGACGAATTCGGTTAACCATCTGACGGACATTGCCCATTGAACGACCCTCAAGAGTGAAATTCGCAACGTTAATAATCGCTTCATCGCCGATATCGATGGCGAGCATTCCAGCTTTTTCCACCCAAAGTTCGCCGCCATGATCGCTGCATCCCATTACCGCCGGAGTCCAAGCATGGCGACGTGCAATTTCCAGAAACTCATCAATCGCTTCACTCCACAATGAGTACTCACCGAAGGGGTCACCGCTCGCAAGCATGACACCGCCTTGAACTCGGTAGGCAATTCCGGCTTTTCGGTTTTTGGTCCAGACCACACTCTTGTCTAATCGAGTCGCGAAATAACCAAGCGAATCCTGTTCTTGATCGTGGCGAATTAACTTCTTAACTTGGTCTAAATCTTCGGCGGACATCTTGGGGGTCGGTTCAATTCTTCGGAAGTAGAGCCAGACCGGGATAACGATTAAGAAGATACCGAAGGTTCCGAGAGTTATTCCAACAACATCGTTAATTCGATCACTTTCAAAGTGAACTGGACCGGCGATACCAATAAATCCTTCAAGAACCGTTAGCGCGATATCGGAGAAGGAGGGATAACCCACAACTTCAGAGCCGTGACGGAAATAGAGAATCAGGATGCTGGCAATAGCAAAGACAATGAAAGCTAAAAGAAATCCTAGTAACGGTCTAAATTTTGTGGTCGGGTCAGATTCGGCGAAAAATTCGTTTCGATAAATCACCAATAGAAGTACCAATAATATTGATATCGATATTTCAATCGGCGCGGCCTTGAAGCGGAGTCCGTTGGCAAAGATCGAGATAATCAAAATTGCCAAACTTAGAGACCAGGCTCGGCGTTTGCGACGAACCAATCCTCGAGCCAAGATAAAAGTTAGCGCGCCAGTTATAACAGAGGTTGCAAAAGCAGTCGTGTGAATGAAGACCGGTAAATAATGATGCAGGTTATGGCTCTTGAGTTTCACGGGACGAAAGATGCTAGCCGTGAGATTAAAGAAACCTACAAGGTAAGCCAATCGGCCAATCCACTTTGGAACGCTGCCACCGAGCTTCATTATCTAAAGACTCCTGTATGTCCGAGGGAGTAACGACCTGGTTGTGGGTAAATTGCCAAGCCGTGTGGCTCTTTCCCAACCTTTATCTTGGTCAGAAATTTACCCGCACTAATATCAAAAACATAGACCACGTTGTCGTAGCGACCGGAAACCCAAAATTGTTTGCCGTCCGCGGAGATCCCGCCCATATCCGGGCTACCGCCGCCCGGAATCTTCCACTTTGCGATGATCTTGTTGTCGGCAAAGCGCAGAACTGAAACGCTACCTTCACCACGATTTGTAATTAATGCCGTCTTTGAATCACGCGTCACGTAAATTCCGTGGGCCTCTTTGCCAGTTTTGATTAAGGTGAATTTTCCAAATTGGCTTGCGGGCATCATCCAGACCCCATCAGACATCATGTCCGCGATGTAGAAAGTGCTGCCATCAGGGGAGATCTTCACATCTTGTGGCATTGGGGTCTTCGTAAAGGTGTGGGGCAAAAATGAGGTCTTTACTAGTTTCATCTTTGCGGTATCCACCCAAAGAATCTCGCCATTGAATTCGCAACTTACGGCGAAGAAATTTCCATCTTTAGTCCAGTCGGCATGGTTCACGCCTTGGCATGGGACGTTAACGGTCTTCTTAATTTTCATGGTGTGTGGATCGCGAAAAACGATCTGGCGATCGGCTTCAGCCATGACTATCGCATATTTGCCATTTGGCGTGAAATAAAGATTGTAAGGATCATGAACGGCGACTGGCTTGCCAACCGTTACATGTAGTGGATCAATGGGCGTTAGGACATTACCTTCATTGTTGTTGATCCATAAGGTCTTCAGATCCCATGAGGGAACGACATGTTGTGGGCCACGTGCGACTTTGACCGTTTTAATTACTTTAAAAGTCTTTGGGTCGATGATCGAAATCGTATTTGAGCTGTGGTTTGGAACATAAACCCGTTCTGGCATATTTTTAACAGCGTCGCTGAGTAGATTTGGCCGATCGGCGGCATAGATATCGTTTTGATCTAAAACGGGTGGCATCCCCGCCAGCGGTGTGGTTGCTGCGGCAGGAGTTATCAACGATGCGGTCGCTATCGCAGCTACCGCCCAGATTCTTTTCATCAAATTTTTCCTAACAAAGTTGTAAGTGTGACTGGCGTAAAGCCATTAGCGTGTAACTTTTCGATCAGCGCCGGAAGCGCCTCAACGGTGTTCTTGTGTCCGAAGTGCAAACTGACGATGCTGCCATTTTGTATTCCAGCCATAGTGTTAGAAATTACCGCAGCCTTACCTGGATTCAAATAATCCTTCGAATCAACCTCATATGAGATGCAATGGTTATATCCGTATTTAGCGGCAGCCTTTCTAATGAGTGGCGTCGCATATTGAGTGCCAGAAGCTCGAAACCAAGAACCGGCGTAACCGATCTGTTTTTTGAGTTCGGCAGCACAGCCAGCAATCTCGCTATCAACCTTCTTGGCTGAAAGGGTCTTCATCTCGTAGTGATTTAGAGTGTGATTTCCGATGTCGTGGCCACCAGCCAGAATTAACTTCGCAAAAGTTGGGTTTGCTTTGAGCCAGGTGCCAATAGCAAAGACCGTAACCGGCGTTTTGGTATCGGCGAAGATTTTGAGTAGCGCGTGAGCGTTGGCTGGGTCGCCAGCGCCATGGAAGGTAAGTGCCACGTTCTTACTTGAGCGTGAGCCATGGGTGATATCAATCTGTGCCGCTTGGGAGTTTTCGGCGGTATTTAGATCGATAAAGCTGGCGGCGGCGGCGAGCGCACCAGCCTGGAAGAGCTGGCGGCGGTTTAGAGACATGAACAAATGGTACTTCTTGCGTTGCGCCGCCCCCACCCAGCGGAAGTTGCTAAGGTTGCGGGACGGGCAGTGCTACCACTTAAGGAGTTACCTTGAGCGAAGATGATGAAAATAACGATGACCTCGTAACTGAGGAAATGCTGTGGGAGCGAATTCCTGAAACTGAAGGTCTGGAACGGGCAAATACTTATTACGAATTAAGTGCCCGGATTTATGCCCGCGGACAATATGACGAGGCGCTCGCACTTGCCGAAACCGCGCGCGATATTTATGCCGAGCTCGGCCCGGTCGCCCCTTCTGATGGTTTAGCCCAGGCATATTCAGCTATTGGCTACAACTTAAATCAACTTAAGCGTATGGGTGAAGCAGCAAATGCCATGAGCAAAGCTGTTGAACTTTTGCGCGAATCCAAATCCCCGCTGGCTATTGATCTTGCTTGCACACTGGGCGAATGGTGGTTTGGCTCAAAGGAATATGCCAAAACCATTGAATGTATGACCGACTGTGTCCAAGAGCATTTGGTAGATGGCAATGACAGTGGCGCTGCGAATGACCTTCATTTAATTGGCTGCGCCCAGCGTGAACTTGGTAATTTTTCGTTGGCGCTAGATGCCTTTAAAGAAGCTCGGTCGCTTTTCAAAGGTTTAAAAGAGGTTATTAATGTCGCGCGATGCGATCAAAAGATTGCCCATTGTTTAGTTGAGCTAAACGAGGGCGAACCCGCGCTCGCAGCTGCGCAAAAGTCGCTCGATGTTTTCGTAACCGCTCACGATCACCGTCGCGAGACTTATTCTCTTCTCGAACTTGGAAAAGCTCAAATAATTACCAACCAACCTGAAGAAGGAATGCTCACGCTAGAACGAGTGTTGGAAGTTGCAACAGATTCCGAACCTAGAGATTTTGAATTTATTCTTGAAGTCGAGCGTCGGATTGTGGCAGCGTTGCGAGCGCTCGATCGAGAAGATGAAGCGCTAGAAATTGAGCGGCGTCTTTTGGCGGTTTCTGAAGTTATTGAGGATTAAGTACTTTAGTTCAAATGTTGCATTGCCCAGGCGTACATTGCAATCGCGCCGGCGGCGGAAGCGTTCATGGACCGGGTGGATCCATATTGCCTAATTGCTAATACCGATTGGCAGATGGCAACCGCTTCGTCCGACATTCCTGCGCCTTCTTGCCCAAAGAAGAGCACACACTTCTTTGGCAATTTTGAATCTTCTAATTGGGTTGAGATCGGCAGGTTGTCAATTCCAATTATTGGAAGATCATTTTTTAGGCACCAGCTTTGAAAATCGGCAATAGTCGGGTGGTGAAGCACTTGAAGATATTTATCGGTGACCATCGCACCGCGTCGGTTCCAATCACGTTTACCAACTATGTGTACCGCGCTTACGTTGAAGGCATTCGCAGTTCGAACAATCGAGCCGATATTTAAATCATGTTGCCAATTCTCAATCGCAATTTGAAGATCATGTCGCTTCGTATCTAAATCTGCAACGATCGCTTCAACTTTCCAGTATCGGTAATGATCTAAAACATTACGCCGATCGCCATTTTCTAAAAGTTCGGGATCAAAGTGGGAATCAGTCGGCCATGGCTCTGGCATCGGCCCAACACCAACCACGGGATAGAACTCTCCTGGACCGATTTCAACCTTACCCATTGGCGTAGCTGGTGAATTTTCGCTCATCATCAGCTCGCTTTCATTAGGATTCCTCAATCGTGTCCGATGACACGAAGACACTTTAGAGGGGGTAGACATTGAATCGAAAGTCGTGGCTACCTTCCTACATCGCTCTTGGGATCGTCTGGGGCTGTTCCTTCATCTTTATAAAGATTGGTTTGGAATTCCTAACTCCTTTTGGTGTGGCCTTTGTTCGCTGCGCCTTAGGCGCGCTATCACTCCTGCTGATTGCCCGAATCCGCAAGATCGCTTTGCCCAAGGGGCGGGATATTTGGCTCAAACTCTGGGTGGTTTCCCTCCTATTGAATGTAATTCCTGGCGTTCTCTTTGCATATGCCGAAGTTCGTGTCACCTCGGTACTGGCCGGGATTATCAACGCCACTACGCCGCTTGCTACCGTAATCGTCATTCTCATTGCTTTTCGAGAAGAGCGCCCAAAGCGCTACCAATTATTGGGATTAGCTTGCGGTGGCCTTGGCGTCCTAACTGTTTTGGGAATTTGGAAAGGGATCGGACATAACTCGTTAGCCGGAATAATTGCTCTGCTCTTGGCGGTCACTTGTTATGGAATATCTTTTCCATTCACGCGTAAGTATGTGACTCCGCTGGGAATGCGCTCTGAATCTTTAGCTGCGGCACAGATAACTTCCGGTGCCATCACCCTGTTGCCATTCTTCTTATTCGATGGAATCTCAAAAGATCAATTTCGAATTGGACCAATGTTAGCGATGCTCGCTCTAGGCGTCTTGGGAACGGGTTACGCCTACATTTGGAACTTCTCAATCATCTCAGCAGCTGGTAGCTCTATCGCCAGCACCGTTACTTATTTGACCCCGGTAGTTGCAGTTTTCGTTGGTTGGCTATTCTTAGGTGAAACAATTTCGTGGAATCAACCCGCTGGTGGGATACTCGTGATTCTTGGAGCTGCAATTTCGCAGGGCAGGTTCGCGCGAAAGATTGGATGACGAGTGCAACGCAAACTTTTAATCATCGGCGCAGTTGCCACTCTATTTATTTCGACCTTGCCAGTTGCTAACGCCGCCACAGTTTCACCAACTTTTATTTCGCTGATTCATTCTGCGACCTTGGCCCAACCTGGTGTGATCCTTATTGATTCAACAACAAACCAAATCCTCTTTGAAAATCAACCTGATTCTCTTCGAGCGCCGGCTTCGGTTTTGAAGTTAGTTTCAATGACGACGGCTATTCGCGATTTAGGCGCGGAGACCGTGTTCCACACCGCGATATATGAAAACACAAATTCAGGTACTTACTTAATGCAAGGCGAGAGCGATCCATGGCTGACTGCCAGCCCGTTTGAAGCCGCTAAATATCATCGCGCTTTTTTACCACAGCTGATTAACGACTTGATCAAAGCTCATCCGGGTAAAAAGAGTTTCACCATAGATTACAACGGGGTCTACTCCGCGGAAGTTCATGTTCTACAACGTTACTTTGCACCCCGATTCAACCTAAACTTTCATTTGATCTCCTCGCAAGCCCAAGCTCAACCATTGATTGGAAAAAAGATAGGTGAAATTTCCTCACCAACACTTGGCGAAATTGTTAAATTTACTTTGCTCTACAGCGATAACGTTTTGGCCGATCGATTAGCGCGAACCGCAGCGCGCAAAGTTGGCCTGCCAACTAGTTTCGCCGGTCTACAACAAGCATTTGAACAGACCTTCACTGCCCTAAATGTTGAAGCTAAAGGCTTAGTCGTAAAAGACGGAAACGGGCTATCGAAAGAGACTCGAATCTCTGCTCGTACCGTTGCCGAACTCTTGCTAAAAATTCAAGCGACTCCAGAGTTAAAAGTCATCTTCGATGGTCTTCCAGTAGCGGGTGAGACCGGCACCCTTAAGACCCGGTTTGTGACTGATGCACCAAAAGCAGTGGGTCTCATTCGAGCAAAGACCGGTTGGATCAATAGCAGCGTGAGCATGGCCGGGTATGTCACCGTTGGGGACTCAGATTATGTTTTTGCAATTATCGCGAATCACATAAAGCAGAACGACTACTCTCGCCAACTCGCTCGGGAAGCGATTGATAAGGCTTTGGCCTCGATCGCGCGCCCCAAAACGAACATTTAAGCGCCGCTGGGATTTAAATGAGAACTGAGTACGCTAGCGCGGTGACATCAACGATCTTTAGGCCATATATCGCGCTTATGAAGCTGCGCGTCGTTGAATTGCTTCTCGTCACCACGCTGCCGGCGCTATTTTTGGCGGCGAAGGGGGTCCCGCCTTTGGGAACCACTATTGCTACCTTGATTGGTGGCACTTTGGCGGCAGGTGCAGCTAATGCTTACAACATGATTATTGAAGTCGAATCTGACAAGTTGATGGGGCGTACCTCCAAACGACCACTGGTTAATAACGAACTTTCAAAGAAATCTGCTCATATTTTCGCCGCCATCATCTCAATTCTCTCGTTGGCAATCTTTCAAATCTGGACCACGACGCTGGCAACGATTATCACGGCGGTCGCAATTCTTTTCTATGTCTTTGGTTACACCATAGGTTTAAAGCGCCGCACATCGCAGAATATTGTCTGGGGCGGAATTGCCGGTTGCTTGCCTGTTCTAATTGGTTGGTCGGCAATCACAAATTCATTATCGCTAACTGCTTGGCTCTTCTTCTTCCTGATTTTCTTTTGGACCCCACCACACTTTTGGGCGCTCGCCATTAAATATCGCGACGACTACGCCGCGGCTGGAATTCCAATGCTGCCGGTTGTCGCCTCCATCAAATCCGTTCAAAAGCAGATGTGGTTCCACACCACCGGAATGGTTATCACTTCGCTCGCGGTTCTTTGGAGCGCGAACCTGCCAATTTGGAGTTGGATAATTTCTATCGCTTTAGCCGTGGGTTTTGGCGTGCAATTGGTAAAAATTGATGGGCCAGATTCCGATAAATCTGCCGCCAAGCTATTTCAGTGGTCGATCACATACCTAAGTGTGTATTCGCTGCTGTTAGTTGCTGGAGTTTTGCTTAAGTAAGCGCTTGTTCTAAATCCTTAATTAGATCACTGGAGTGTTCTAGACCCACTGATAATCGAACTACCGAATCGTTAATTCCCATTTCGGCACGCATCTCTGGCGTTAGGCGACGGTGCGTTGTGGATGCTGGGTGAGTGATCAGCGACTTGCTATCGCCCAGGTTGTTAGAAATATCAATGACTTTCAAGCGATCCATAACGGCAAAAAGATCGGTAACTCCGCCTTTAACTTCAAAACTTATGGTGGTTCCACCCCCGATCATCTGACGTTGCGAGATTGCAAAGTCTGGGTGCGAAGGCAGGCCCGGATAGTTAACAGTTTTAATGTTGCTCTGGTGGCTCAGGAACTCGGCAATTTGCTGGGCGTTCTCATTCATTCTATTTACCCGCATTGAAAGGGTTTCCAAGGACTTAACCAGAACCCATGCATTGAAGGCGCTCAAGGTAGGTCCGGTGTGTCGAATAAATGGGTTCAAGGATTCGGTTATGTACTTAGAACTTCCGAGAATCGCACCGCCCAAAACTCGACCTTGGCCATCGATATGTTTGGTGGCCGAATACATGACCACATCTGCACCCAATTGGAGCGGCTTCTGCAAAATTGGCGAAGCCATAACATTGTCAACGATTACCGTTGCACCGGCAGCATGAGCAAAACTGGAAACCATGGCGATATCGATTACTTCCAACATCGGATTCGAGGGAGTTTCGATAAAGACAACTTTAGTTTTCTGGCTCAGCGCTCGCTCCCAATCATCGGGATTATTGCCGCGAATAAACTCAACCTGCACGCCCCATTTTGGAAGAATTTCGGCGAGGACTACGTAACAAGAGCTAAACATTGCCGCCGAGGCAACGATTCGATCACCAGCTTCAACTAAGCAAGCAACCGATGCAAACATTGCCGACATTCCAGATCCGGTGCCGACGCAATACTCTGCCCCTTCAAGGGCTGCCAGTCGATTTTCAAACATAGCCACAGTTGGATTTGCAAAGCGGCTGTAGACAAAGTGATCGATCTCATCAGTAAATGAATGAACGGCCTGCTCGGCAGATTCATAGGTGTAACCGCTCGTTAAGTAGAGCGCCTCACCGGTTTCGCCGAAGCCCGATCGCGCCAGCCCCGCTCGAATCGCCTGAGTATCGGGATGGAGCTCCCAATCGGGAGTGACCCCTTCAGAATTCTGCTGATATCCCCAGGGACGGTGGTTGTGAGTCATGGCTAAAGATTACTGGGTAGCCTTGTGGTCATGAATTCACCAGCGATATCGGTCTCTGACCTAAGTAAGGTTTATGGGGAGCGACCAGCGCTAGCGCACGCTAACTTTGAAGTTCCAATGGGAACGGTCTGCGGCTTTGTCGGGCCAAATGGCTCAGGCAAGACCACAACCATTCGTATGCTGCTTGGGTTAATCAAGCCAACTGGTGGCACTGGGACGGTGCTGGGAGAAAGTATTAAACACCCCGAAAAGTATTTACCCCAGGTCGGTGCCATGATCGAAGGTCCCGCTTTCTACCCTGCCCTAACGGGAAGCGAGAATTTGAAAGTGCTGGCGGATCTTGGTGGCTTCCCAATGAGCCGAGTTCAACCACTATTAGAACAAGTTGGTTTGGGCGATCGCGGAACTGGAAAATTCAAAACTTACTCTTTGGGAATGAAGCAGCGTTTGGGAATTGCGGCGGCGCTTCTTCCGCAACCAAAATTGTTGGTGCTGGATGAGCCCACAAACGGTTTAGATCCATCTGGAATTCAGGAGGTTCGAGAGCTAATTAAAAATTTAGCTAACGATGGAACCACGGTCTTTGTCTCCTCACATCTGCTCAGCGAACTTGAAATGATTAGCGAGCATTTAGTTATGTTGCGCCTTGGCAAAGTTCTATTTGCCGGCAAAACCCAAGATCTCCTATCAGCGCAGCAACCAGTATTGGTGGCAAAACCCGAATACTCGGTGGACCTCGGCAAGATTGTCACTATCGCTCAAAATAGCGGACATGAAGTAAGCATTGTTGATGGTGAAGCACACATCATAAGCTCGGCGGATTGGGCAGCGACCTTAAATAGATTGGCCTTTGAAGCGGGAATAACACTGTCGGCGCTTACCTCTGTTCTCCCAACTTTGGAAGAGACCTTCTTCGAGATGACAGGTGAAGAGTAAATGTTTCATGTCTTTCTAGCCGAATCTCGTAAACTGCGCCGTCCAACGCTCTTATTCTCTACGTTGCTAACAGTCGTGGGAATCTCAGGACTATTTACCTCTTTATTGTTCCTTCTTATTAATTCCCGAAGCGGCAATGGCCGGCGCGGGGAGCTAATTAATGCATCAACTCTTTCATTGCCTAATGGTCTCGTCGTCGGTTTCACTAGCACCGTGACTTTGCTGGGCGTAGTAGCGCTCTGCATCTTCGCAGCTCAAACCGCACAGGAATATACCTTTGGAACCTTGCGTAATCTCTTAGTCCGCCAACCTTCCCGAATGAAGATCCTTCTCGGAAAGTATCTCTCGATGGCGCTCTTCGCTTTAGTGATGGATGTGCTCTCACTGATTGTTAGCGTTGCGCTTTCATATGGTTTGGCGGGTCACGCACATGTTTCCACTTCCGCTTGGAGTACAGGTGCCGGTTTTCATGCACTAGCTCAAGGTTTTGGAAATGTATTTCTAGCTACCATGGGATTTGGAACTTTGGGCATGATCCTTGGTCTGCTCCTTCGTTCACCCATAAGTTCCATAGCAATTGGGGTTATCTGGGTGTTGATCGTAGAAAATCTCCTCACTTTGGTGATCAAAGATGCCAATCTTTGGCTTCCGGGCTCGCTAATCGGCGCCGTTGGCAATGGCGGGGATATCGGCATTACCTACCCACATGCATTGCTCTTTAGCGCTCTTTATTTATTGGTGGGCGCAGGGATAGTTTCCGTTCTTTTTAAACGTCGTGATGTCGCCAACTAGCGACACCAGACCACTTCTGGCCAAAATTTAAAGTTCACCCCGTACCCTTGGGACATTCCTTCCCCTGGGGGTTCAGTCATGATGTTCCGCTCCAAGCGTTTCCCGCTCTTTGTCGCGCTTGCCGTGGCGCTCTTCGCCATAAGTACCGCCCCACAAATCGCTGAAGCTAAGACGCGCAAACCATCGCTAGCGGAGATCGCAGCTGCAAAACAGGTGGAGATCGCGAAGCAACAGGCGGCTTCGGCCGCTGCGGCAAAGTTGAGCTCCGCGACGAAAACTTTAAACCAACTTACTTCACTCTCTGATGCCGCCCGCGCTCGATACCAGCAAGCCCTCAAGGAATTGGCGATCGCAGTTTCAGTTGCACAGGCAGCAGCTGCGCATGCCGCCGAGACTCAAGCAGCAGTAGCGGATGCCACGAAAACTATTGGCAAGTTAGCAACTAATGCCTACATAATGGGAAGCGGATTTACCGATCTGGAATCTGTGCTTCATGCCAGCGGTCCACAAGATTTGGTCGATCGCCTCTCCATTTTAAATTCTTTGGGTGCCAATAATTCCGTCGCCCTTCAACGTTTTCAAATTGCCTCAGCGGCAGCAAAAGCAGCTAAGCGAGCAGCCGACGATGCAAAAGCGGCACAAGTGGCAGCAACTAATAAAGTTGCGGCGGCTAAGCAAGCAGCCGACGATGCAAAGGCGGCACAAGCTAAAGAAGTGGCAAGACTGGGTGCCATTCAGAATCAATTGGCGAAAGAGTTAGCGAGCGCTCGCAAGATTCGATTAACCCTTGAGCAGCAACGGCAATTGGCGATTCTCGAAGAGGCAAATGCAAATATTGCCTCGCAAACAAAAGGGCAAGCACGCGTCTGGCCAGATCGTGGTTTTAAAGGACGAACAACTATTCGCTCGACGGATGCGATTCGAACAGCCGCGGTTGCTTATGCAAAGAAGCAGGTGCTCGCCAGAAAGCCCTATGTGTGGGGCGCCCAAGGACCAAATTCCTATGATTGTTCGGGGTTGGTATATGCCGCCTATAAAGCTGCAGGACTTGGTTACCCAAATTGGTCCAGATTAAATGCCGCTCTTTATTTTGTTGATTCCAAACGAATTCCCTTTGCGCAATTAATTCCTGGCGATTTACTCTTTTACTCCTTCGATGGCTCAGTTCAGAACATTCATCACATCACAATTTATGCCGGTGATGGCATGATGTGGGAAGCGAACTCAAAGGGCAAAGGACTTCTTTACTCCAATATGTATAGCATCGCTGGTTTGATGCCATCTGGTGGTCGCGTCTAACTAGTTACTAGAGTTGCGCCATGAAAGCGATGTTGGAGATTCGCCAAGCGCTTCGACCTTGGCTTGATCCGCTTGCTGCGGGATCAAAGGTCTTGGTTGGGGTCTCTGGGGGCGGGGACTCCATGGCTTTGGCTTACGCCCTTTTGCAGGAGTGCCAACTTAAATCGATCACCCCGATGGCACTCGTTGTTGATCACGCTTTGCAAACTGGCTCGGCCGAAGTTGCGGCTGCAGTTTGCGCTCGCCTTAAAGTGATCGGTTATCAGGAAATCTTTTCAGAACGGGCGGCGGTAGAACTTCGGGATGGCTTAGAAGCATCCGCTCGCCGCGCTCGTTTTGAACTATTTGCCGCCGCCCTCACTCGCACGCGGGCTAGCTATCTATTTCTGGGCCACACCCTTGACGATCAAGCGGAGACTGTTCTCTTGGGACTGGCTCGCGGGTCGGGAACTCGATCACTTTCGGGGATGGCTGCTCAAAATGGCCAATTTATCCGCCCTTTGTTGGGCCTGCCGCGGGAGCGAACTATTGCGGCTTGCCTAGAAGCGGGGCTGGAAATTTGGGATGACCCCCACAACCACGATCCCTCTTATTCGCGCGTGCGAGCCCGGCGCCATGTCTTACCGATCCTGGAGGCCGAACTCGGACCCGGAATTTCAGTCGCTTTGGCAAGGTCAGCCCGGTTATTGCGTGATGATGCCGATGCCTTGGATGGGTGGGCCGATGAGCTCTTTGCTACCCTCGATCCAGGCTCAATTGAGATTGAGTTTTTGGCTGGTCTGCCGCAAGCGCTCAGAAGTCGGATCATCCGCAAGGCGATCTACCTTGCTGGCGCCCCGGAAGGTTCGCTAACTGCTGATCATTTAGCGCCAATTGAGGCCCTGGTCACAGCCTGGAGAGGGCAGGGGGAGACCTCACTTCCGGGCGGTGTGAAGGTCGCTCGAATTTCGGGCAGACTTTCGCTCTTGCAGAACTCCGAACCTCGGTAGTTTTCGCCGAACACGTGAAAGCGTGGGATTACAAACAATAAGGAGTGATGTGGACCTAAGCGCTACTGGCACCGATATCGAACGCGTCGTTGTCACCGAAGAAGAGATTCGTAACCGGCTCAAAGAGTTGGCAGCACAAGTTGAAGCCGATTATGCCGGTCGTGATCTACTTTTGATTGGTGTCCTAAAAGGTGCGGTAATGACAATGGCAGATTTCGCTCGGTCACTTCAGCGACATATCGAAACGGATTGGATGGCTGTCTCCTCTTATGGATCCGGAACCAAATCCAGCGGCGTGGTGCGGATTCTAAAAGATTTGGATCGCGATATTTTAGGCAAAGAAGTTTTAATCATCGAAGATATCGTCGACACTGGTTTAACTCTTGCTTGGTTAAAATCAAATTTAGAATCACGAGGAACCAAGAGCGTCGAAATTTTAACGATGTTGCGCAAGCCCGAAGCAGCAAAGGTTGACGTTTCGGTTAAATATGTTGGATTTGATATTCCATCTGATTTCGTTGTCGGCTACGGACTAGATTTCAATGAGAAGTACCGCAATTTGGATTTCATTGGTGTGCTTGCCAAGCACATGTATTCCTAATCAATCCCCAAAAGCAGTAGAGAGAGATATCGCGTGGCTGAAAAGAAGATAAAGGTGCAGAAGCCGAAGATGCGCAAGATCGTGCGCGGTCCACTTTTTTGGATCGTCGTAGCTCTTGTAGCGGTTAGCGTATTCGGAAGAATCTCTGGCAGTGGTTCCCAGTTTGTTAAGGTCGACACTTCTACGATCCTCGCGCAGATTTCAGATAACAAAGTTGACTCTGTCTTAGTAATTGATAAAGATCAGAAGATTCAAGTCATTCTAAAGAGCGGAAATTTTGTTAAAGGCTCGGCTCGACTAGAAGCATCGTATGTAACTGGCCAAGAACCTCAAATTGTTGAGTTGCTAACGAGCAATCCGCCACCAAAGGCCTGGAATGTAAAAATTGCTTCGCAATCATTATTGCTTTCAATCTTTTTTAGTTTCGCACCGATTCTCTTAATCGGCTTCCTCCTTCTGTTCTTTATGAGCAACGCTCAAGGCGGCGGCAACAAGATTTTCTCCTTTGGCCGTTCAAAGGCGAAACTTCAGACCAAAGAGATGCCGAAGAACACCTTTGCCGATGTGGCTGGCGCTGATGAAGCCGTAGAAGAACTACGCGAGATCAAAGATTTCTTGGCAGATCCTAAGAAGTATCAAGATATTGGCGCCAAGATTCCAAAGGGTGTCCTGCTTTATGGTCCGCCAGGAACCGGAAAGACGCTGCTGGCACGTGCTGTTGCTGGCGAAGCCAATGTGCCGTTCTACTCAATCTCTGGTTCGGAATTCGTGGAGATGTTCGTGGGAGTTGGCGCATCCCGAGTCCGCGATCTCTTTGCTCAAGCTAAAGAGAACGCACCAGCGATCGTCTTCGTTGACGAGATCGATGCCGTTGGTCGTCAACGCGGTGCCGGTTTAGGCGGTGGCCATGACGAGCGCGAACAAACCCTTAACCAACTTTTGGTTGAGATGGATGGCTTTGAAGCAAATGGCCAAGTTATTTTGATCGCCGCTACAAACCGGCCAGATGTGCTGGATCCAGCGCTGCTTCGACCAGGTCGTTTTGATCGACAGATTCCAGTTGATCGACCAGATCTAAAGGGGCGAACTGCAATCCTTGAAGTTCACGCTAAAGGTAAGCCACTTGCAAAAAATGTGGACCTAAATAGTTTTGCAAAGCGAACTCCAGGATTTACCGGAGCTGATTTGGCAAACGTCCTAAACGAAGCCGCGCTTCTAACTGCGCGGGTCGGTGCCAAGATTATTACTTCTGCAGCTTTAGATGAATCAATCGATCGGGTCATGGCTGGACCGCAACGCAAGACCAGATTGATGACTGAAGAAGAGCGTCGAATCACGGCGTATCACGAGGGCGGTCATGCTCTTGTTGCCCATGCGCTGCCACATACTGACCCAGTTCACAAGATAACGATCATGCCGCGCGGTCGCGCATTGGGTTACACCATGGTGCTGCCAGATGAAGATCGATATGCCACCACCAGAAATCAAATGCTGGATCAGTTGGCCTATTCATTAGGTGGTCGTGCTGCCGAAGAGTTGATCTTCCATGATCCAACTACTGGCGCTTCAAACGATATTGAAAAAGCAACCAATCTGGCTCGTGCCATGGTTACGCAATATGGAATGACGGAGCGAATTGGCGCCATCAAGCTCGGAATTAGTGAAGGCGAACCCTTTTTGGGACGCAACTACGGACATCAACGCGATTATTCCGAAGAGGTTGCGGGCATCGTTGATGAAGAGATTCATGATCTGATCAAGAATGCACATCAAGAAGCCTTCGATATTTTGGTTGCTAATCGTTCAATCTTGGATGAACTCGTAGTTGTCTTGCTTGAGAAAGAGACTCTTCTTAAAGAAGAGATCGAGGAGATCTTTAAAGCAGTAACGATGGTTCAAAACCGTCCCGCCTGGACCGGTTCCCCAAATCGCACGCCATCAGATTTACCGCCTGTTGCGCTTTCGCCCGCCAATTCGTTGCAGATGCAAACCGCGGTCGAGGTTGAAAAACCTAAACCCATTCGAAAGCCACGTAAAAAGGTTGCGCCACCAAGTGAGTGAGATCAGTTCAGTTTCAATGGGTCCGCAAGATGGCGGTGCGAAAGGTGAGTTTGACCAGGCTCGAGCTGAGCGCGCTATCACGGAATTACTGCTAGCCATCGGTGAAGATCCAACCCGCGATGGTTTAATCGATACACCAAAGCGAGTTGCTAGAGCGCTCCAAGAAAATTTCGCCGGACTTTGGCAGACACCACAAGAGGTGCTCTCAACGACTTTCGATATCGGTCATAGCGAGCTTGTGATCGTGCGAGATATCGAAGTCTTTTCCCATTGCGAACACCACCTAACCCCCTTTCATGGTTTCGCTCATATTGGTTATATCCCTGGCGACTCTGGCCGCATCACCGGCTTATCGAAACTGGCGCGGCTGGTAGATCTCTATTCACGCCGACCACAGGTTCAAGAACGCTTAACCTCTCAGATCGCAGATGCAATGGTTGAAGTTCTAGCACCAGCTGGTGTCATTGTTGTCATTGATTGCGAACACCTTTGCATGTCGATGCGCGGAGTCAAAAAGTCGCAGGCACGCACTACGACCAGTGCGGTTCGCGGCCAACTGAGAGCTCCCGCAACTCGAGCTGAAGCAATGAGTCTGATTACTTCGCGCACGCATTGAGATGAGCACTCTAATTCGTCCACTGGTAATGGGGATTTTAAATGTAACCCCAGATTCCTTCTCTGATGGCGGCGCGCATTTTACTTTTGCCGATGCGATCAAGCGATCTAAAGAAATGATCTCCGAATCAGTAGACATCATTGATGTAGGCGGGGAATCCACTCGCCCAGGAGCGGTACGGATTTCTTTCGAAGAAGAACGAGATCGCGTAATCCCGGTTATTACCGAGCTTAAAGAGCTGGGTGCCGTAATTAGCGTTGACACGATGCGCGCCTCGATCGCCCAAGCGGCGATTGCCGCGGGTGCTACCTATGTAAATGATGTAAGTGGCGGCTTGGCCGATCCAGATATGGCGAATTTAATTTCACAGAACCCAAAAATTCAATACATTGCCATGCACTGGCGTGGCCACTCTGATCGCATGAATGAGCTCGCTATCTATGACGACGTAGTTGCTGAGGTACGTGACGAATTAGACAATCGCGTTACTGCTCTGCTTAAAGCGGGAGTCAATCCGGAGCAGATCATCATTGATCCCGGTCTGGGTTTTGCAAAAGATTCGGAACACAATTGGGAGTTACTTAGAAACTTAGATCGGCTTGCGCTGCTTGGCTATCCAATACTGGTGGGCGCCTCGCGTAAAAGATTCCTGGGAGCGCTTATCGAAAGTAATACAACGGATGGGCGCGAAAACGCTTCGGTTGTAATAACTTCGTTGCTGACTAAATCAGGTGTCTGGGGAGTGCGCACCCACAGCGTCAAGGCCCATCAGGAAGCGATCACGATAGCGCTAGAGTTATCAAAGTGAGCGACCGGATAATTATTACTGGGGTAAGTGCCACGGGCTATCATGGCGTTTTCCCAGAAGAGCGTCGAGATGGACAAATTTTTATCGTCGATGCTATTTTGCACTTGGATCTTTCAGTTTCTGGCGCCAACGATCATTTGATAAATACTGTTGATTACTCGGTTGTGGCGCGACTTATTCATGAGACTATCGAAGGCGAACCATTTTCTTTGATTGAAAAGTTAGCCGAGGCGATCGCATCCAAGATCTTGGCAGCTTTCTCGCTAGTTCGAAGTGTGACAATCACAGTTCATAAGCCAGATGCACCAGTTGGAGTAACTGTTACTGACATCGCTGTAGAGATTGTACGGAATCGATGAAGGTCGTTATCGCCCTTGGCTCAAATTTGGGCGATCGAGATAACTATTTAAATACTGCAATTCAAGAATTGTCGGCCGCCATAACAATCATCGCGGTCTCTACCTTTTACGAAACAGCTCCCGTTGGCGGTCCCGACCAACCCGACTACCTAAACGCCGTTCTAATTGCAGAATGTACCCATGAGCCAGTCGAGCTGCTGCAGTTACTTCTTCAGATCGAGGCACGGCTCGGAAGAGTCAGAGATGTGCCGCTAGGTCCACGAACCCTAGATCTGGATCTAATTACCGCCGGGGAAGAAATAATTTCTACGGAAGAATTGACTTTGCCCCACCCACGCGCACACGAACGCACCTTTGTATTGCAACCATGGTTAGAGATCGACCCCGACGCACAAATCCCTGGCCACGGATCGATCGCAGCGCTTTTGTCAGCGCTTTCTTAATTCCAGTACGATTGGGATCTAAGCCCGGTACCCGGAAAGGACTGGAGCAGTGAATCTAGCTCGAAAGCATCCGCTCGCCTTTGTCCCAACCATGGGTGCGCTTCATGCTGGCCATGAATCTCTCATCGCCATAGCGCGCAAATGCTCTACGAGCGTCGTTGTCAGTATTTTTGTAAACCCACTGCAGTTTGAAAACCCTGATGATTTAGCGAATTACCCGCGTTCTCTTAGCGAAGACCAACTTCGAGCCGAGCTTGCGGGCGCATCTGAAGTTTGGGCTCCTACCGTGGAAGAGATCTATCCCGCCGAAGTGAATCGAATTTCTGCCGGTGAGCTCGGAAGTAGATTTGAAGGAGAGCATCGTCTCGGTCATTTCGATGGCATGCTCACAGTTGTTAATCGACTTTTTGAATTAGTGCAGCCACAGTGGGCAATCTTTGGCGAGAAGGACTACCAACAACTTTTCTTGGTGCGGAAATTGGTTGCGGATTTGCAACTCCCAATTGAAATTGTCAGCGCGCCGATTATTCGAGATTCCCACGGTTTGGCGCTCTCATCCCGAAATGTCCGCCTATCTGCATCGGATTCGACAGCTGCATATGTGATCTCACGCGCACTCAACCGAGCCTCGCAGCTCGAAGGACTGTCGGAGCAGCGCACTTGCCTTCACGAGATTTTGGCTACCGAACCGAGATTCACCTTGGACTACGCCGAAATTATTGATGAAGCCAACTTTGAAATCGCGACCCCTGGGGCGCAGCGGACGAGGGCATTGGTTTCTGGTTGGGTAGCCGGAGTTAGATTGATCGACAATATGGCGATGAAAGTAAGTAAGGTCGGCTAATGAAGTTGCTTGCGGGCCAACCGGGATGGACGACCAAAGCCGATGTGATTGTGATCGGATCTGGCGTTGCCGGGCTGACAACTGCACTTAATCTTCGTGCTGCTGGCTTGTCAGTTTTACTAGTTACAAAGTCTCGCGTTGATGAAGGCTCCACTAAATGGGCTCAAGGCGGAATAGCTGCCGCGCTCGGTCCCGGTGATACTCCAGATCAACATAAAAAAGATACTTTAATCGCTGGTGCCGGACTGTGCGATCAAGCCGCAGTCGATGTTCTTGTAAGTGAAGGACCAGAAGCAGTTCGCAAATTAATTGCGCGAGGCGCGGTATTTGATAAATCCGAAACTGGCGAGATCGCGTTAACTCGCGAAGGCGGGCATCTGCGCAATCGAATTCTGCATGCTGGTGGTGATGCAACAGGTGCTGAGGTATCTCGCGCTTTGTTAGCTGCGGTCCAAAACGATTCGGGAATTGAAGTAATCGAACATGCCCTTGCGCTTGATGCCCTTCTAAGCAGTAGCGGTGCCGCTTGCGGTGTAACACTTCATGTAATTGGTGCAGGTAGCCGAGATGGCGTTGGTCGTGCTCTTGCCAGAGCGGTAGTCATTGCAACAGGCGGGTTAGGACAGGTTTATTCACAAACCACCAATCCGTCAGTTTCAACCGGCGATGGCGTAGCGCTTGCCCTTAGAGCTGGTGCGGCGGTTGCCGATGTTGAATTTATCCAATTTCATCCCACTGTTTTGTGGCGCGATTCTTCAGTTGGTGGTCAGCAGCCGTTGATAAGTGAAGCGGTTCGAGGCGAAGGTGCTTTGCTGCTAAATCATCGTGGTGAGCGTTTTATGGTTGGTAAGCATCCACTTCTTGAATTAGCTCCCAGAGATATAGTTGCAAAGGAAATTTTTACCCAAATCAAAGAATCCGGTAACCCACATGTCTGGCTCGATGCAACGGCAATTGCTGATTTCCCGGAGCGCTTTCCAACTATCTTTTTGTCCTGCAAAGCGAACGGTATCGACCCAACAACGCAACTAATTCCAGTTTCACCAGCCTCTCACTATGCCTCTGGTGGCGTCTTAGTAGATCTAAATGGCCACTCCACTGTGCCAGGACTTTATGCATGTGGTGAAACAGCCTGTACCGGCGCGCATGGAGCCAACAGATTAGCTTCGAACTCGCTATTGGAAGGTTTGGTCTTTGGTGCCCGCATCGCGGCAAATATCGTGGCGAATATTGGAGATTGGGAAGTTCCGGCGGAAGATAACTCAATGGAGTTCTTATTGAGCCCAAATATTGAGTTGCCATTGCAACTAGCCATGAGTCAAGGTGCCGGAGTTATGCGCTCTGAAACCTCGCTAAAAGAGACCGCCTCAGTTCTTACTCAGTTGGGGGAGCGCACTAGTACCGAGCCTTCTTTAGAGTCATGGGAGGCATCTAACTTGTACCTCCTTGCAACGGCAATTGTCCGATCCGCACTGGAGCGAAAAGAGACTCGAGGCTCCCATTGGCGGTCCGACTATCCAGAGAGTTCTGATTCTTGGCGCCTTCGTATTATTCAAGAGTTGGATCGAGATGGTCACTGGCATAATCGAAGTGAAGAGGTGAAGTGATGACTTTAAGTTTGCAACTTCGAACAATGATCGAAAGCTATCAACTAGATCCAATCTACATCGAAGACTTGGTGGTCCGCACCATCGCCGAAGATTTAGCCGGCGGTTTGGATGTGACTTCGGAGGCGACTATCCCGGCTGATCAAATTTCGGTTGCGCAATTTCATAGCCGCAAAGCAGGAGTAGTTTCTGGGTTGTGCATTGCCGCAGCGGTGTTAGAAGTCCGCGGCATCACCGATTATAAAATTGTTCGGGCCGAAGGCGATCATATTGAAGCCGGGCAATTGCTTCTAACCGCCACTGGTAATACTCGCCAGCTCTTGTTAAGCGAGCGAACCGCTCTCAACTTTCTGGGGCGACTTAGCGGTATCTCTTCACTAACCAAACGTTGGGTCGATGATGTCAAGGGGACGGGCGTTGAAATTCGAGATACCCGCAAAACCACGCCGCTGCTTCGCGATCTAGAGAAGTTCGCAGTGCGAATGGGCGGTGGTACCAATCATCGAATGTCACTTTCAGATGCCGCGCTAATTAAAGATAATCACATTGTCGCGGCGGGAGGAGTTACGCAAGCATTTAAAGCGGTACGAGCAGCATTTCCCAATATCGCGGTTGAAGTTGAAGTTGATCGATTGGAACAACTCCGGGATGTGGTTGATGCCGGTGCCGATTTAGTTTTGCTAGACAATATGTCGCTTGAGCAATGTCGAGCCGCAGTGGCAATGGTTAAAGGCAGGACGAAACTTGAAGCCTCGGGAGGTCTCACCTTAGAAAATGCTCACGCCTATGCCAACACGGGCGTGAATTACTTAGCTGTGGGGGCTTTGACCCATTCAGCGCCAGTACTTGATATCGGACTTGATTTTAAGGCGGAATGAGATGCTACTAACTATTGATGTCGGAAATACCAACACCGTTCTGGGAATCTTCGATGGTGAGGTCCTGATTCATTCGTGGCGAGTTAAGACCGACCCACGAGATACCGCCGACGAACTGTGGTTGCAATACCGATCGCTGTTGGAAGGGATTGATGTCGATGGTTTGGCGGTCTGCTCTACCGTTCCTGCCAGCCTTCGAGAAATTCGGCATATGATAAAAAAATATTTCTCGCACCTACCAACCACCATTGTTGAGCCAGGCGTCAAAACTGGAGTGCCGTTGTTGGTAGACAATCCCAAGGAGATTGGTGCTGATCGCATCGTAAATACCTTGGCAGCCCACACCCTTTACGGCAATAAAGGCCCGTGTATCGTGGTTGATTTTGGTACCTCAACCAATTTGGATGTGGTCTCGCCCAAAGGCGAGTTCTTGGGCGGCGCCCTCGCTCCAGGAATAGAAATCTCAGTTGATGCATTGGCTGCCCGAGCGGCTCAGCTTCGTAAAGTCGAATTGGTCCGGCCTAAATCGGTCATTGGTAAAAACACCGTCGAGGCGTTGCAATCTGGGACTATCTACGGCTTTGCTGGCCAAGTAGATGGTTTGGTTACTCGGATTATTGAAGAGTTAGAAATTAGCTACCCAGATATGGATGAGACATCTGTGATCGCTACGGGTGGCTTGGCACCATTGGTTTTAGGAATTTCGGAAACCATTGATTTTCACGAACCAGATTTGACCCTAATCGGGCTGCGCTTAGTTCATGAGCGCAATTACTAAACGGTAGGCTTAATTCCCTTATGAGTGATGAAACTAAAGTGCCGCTAGCGACCGAAGATGACCTTCCAGAGCAATTGCGGATTCGACGCGAAAAGCGAGCCGCCATTATTTCGCGGGGCTTTGATCCGTATCCAGTTTCAGTTCCCCGTAGTAAGTCTCTTAAAGCGGTGCGGGCGGAAAATGATGGCCTGGAAATTGATATCGCCACCGGCAAGATCGAATCAGTAACCGGCCGAGTTATTTTTAAGCGCGACACTGGAAAGCTTTGTTTTGCCAATCTTCGTGAAGGCGAAGGTACTGAACTTCAGGCTATGTTCTCATTAGACAAGGTTGGTGCCGAATCTTTGGAACGCTGGAAAGCTGAGATTGATCTAGGCGACCTGGTCAGCGTTACCGGCGAGATCATTACCTCAAAGCGTGGCGAACTCTCGATCTTAGCTAACACCTGGCAGCTAGCGGCAAAATCTTTGCGACCGCTACCAGTTGAACACAAGCCGATGTCAGAAGAGACTCGAGTACGCGCTCGCTATGTTGATCTAATCGTCCGTCCTGAAGCCAGAAGCATGGCGCGATTGCGTCCGGCCGTAATGCGCTCACTTCGCGAATCATTTGCCGCCAGAGATTTCATCGAAGTTGAAACGCCGATGCTCCAGGTCATGCACGGTGGCGCCACGGCGCGCCCCTTCATCACCGAAAGCAATGCCTATGACATGGAGCTCTTTCTACGAATCGCACCGGAGCTATTTTTAAAGCGTTGCGTTGTCGGTGGAATCGAAAGAGTCTTTGAAATTAATCGTAACTTTCGAAATGAAGGGGCCGACTCGAGCCACTCACCAGAATTTGCCATGATCGAGAGCTATGAGGCTTACGGCGATTGGAACTCAATAGCTGCGCTAACTAAAGCCCTTGTCCAAGAAGCCGCCATGGCGGTATTTGGTACTCATGTCGTTACACATCATGATGGTCGGATTTTGGACCTTGGCGGTGAATGGCGCGAAGCTTCGCTCTATGAGTTGATCTCCGAAGGCGTGGGCGAAGAAGTGACGCCACAAACTTCTTACGAAGAGTTGAAACTACATGCCACAAAATTGGGCATAAAGGTCGATCCGAAATGGATTACTGGAAAATTGGCCGAGGAGATTTTCGAACATGTAACTGAAGGTCAACTCAATGCGCCGATCTTTGTTAAGGGCTACCCCGTAGATACCTCGCCACTGGTTCGCGCCCATCGCGAAATTCCGGGCATCGTGGAAAAATGGGATCTCTATGTTGAGGGTTTTGAATTAGCCACTGGCTACTCCGAATTAATTGATCCGGTAGTTCAACGTGAGCGACTTGTGGAGCAAGCTCAACTTGGCGCCAAGGGTGACTTAGAAGCGATGCAGATCGATGAAGATTTTCTGCGCGCCATGGAATTTGCGATGCCTCCGACAGGCGGAATGGGAATGGGCGTTGATCGTTTGCTAATGGCGCTTACTGGTCTGGGCATTCGAGAGACCATCCTCTTCCCATTGGTAAAGCCCGAGGAATAACCATGAGCGATGAAACCTCTTCAGCGGTCATCGAAGTTCGCCCCGCGCGTACTTCGGATGTAAAGGCGATCCGCCACATCATCGATACCTATGCTTTAGAACGCCGTCTGCTCTCGAAAGAGACAGTTACGTTGTACGAGAGCGTCCAGGAATTTACCGTCGCGGTTCAAGACGGTGAGGTTGTGGGTTGCGGGGCGCTGCACATTCTCTGGGAGGATCTCGCTGAAGTTCGAACTCTGGCGGTTGATGATGGTTTACGCGGCCGCGGCGTTGGCCATGCCATCCTGGAGCACATTATTGAGCGCGCCCGCGAAGTAGGCGTCGCCCGAATCTTCTGCCTGACTTTTGAGACCGAGTTCTTCGGCCGCCACGGCTTTGAGGCGATCGAGGGCACCCCGGTCGAACCCGAGATCTACTCCCAGCTTCTGCACTCGTACGACCAAGGCATCGCGGAATTCCTAGATCTTGAGAGCGTTAAACCAAATACCCTGGGAAATACCAGAATGTTAAAGATTCTCTAAAATTCCAATTTTCGGGCATAACGGCGCCGGATTTGGGGTTACTAGAAGTATTGCCAACCTAAAACTCCACCCTAAAACTGATACCGCAGCGTGGGCTCGGCTTGGTTAGGCTAGGAGCAGGAAAATAAGAGAGAAGGAGATCGGCCATGTTCGAGCGTTTTACCGATCGAGCTCGTCGGGTTGTTGTTCTGGCCCAAGAAGAGGCTCGTATGCTCAATCACAATTACATCGGCACCGAGCACATTCTTCTCGGACTCATCCACGAGGGTGAGGGTGTAGCAGCCAAGGGCCTCGAGGCCTTGGGTATCTCACTCGAGGCAGTGCGCTCGCAGGTCGAAGAGATTATTGGCCAAGGGCAGCAAGCCCCATCAGGTCATATTCCATTTACTCCCCGCGCAAAGAAAGTTCTGGAACTCTCGCTTCGAGAGGCGCTACAACTTGGCCACAACTACATCGGCACTGAGCACATTCTTCTTGGATTAATTCGCGAAGGCGAAGGCGTTGCCGCCCAGGTACTAGTTAAGTTAGGCGCCGATCTAAATCGCGTTCGCCAACAAGTCATCCAATTGTTATCTGGCTATCAAGGTAAAGAGGCAGTTGCAACTGGTGGACCAGCCGAAGGAACTGCTTCAACCTCATTGGTATTGGATCAATTTGGTCGCAACCTCACTCAAGCCGCTCGCGAGGGCAAGCTCGATCCAGTGATCGGTCGCGAAAAAGAGATCGAACGAGTTATGCAAGTTCTCTCGCGCCGCACCAAGAACAACCCAGTTCTAATCGGTGAGCCAGGTGTTGGAAAGACCGCGATCGTTGAAGGTTTAGCGCAAGCAATTGTTAAGGGCGATGTTCCCGAGACGCTAAAGGATAAGCAGCTTTATTCCTTAGACCTTGGCGCACTGGTTGCCGGAAGTCGTTACCGTGGTGATTTTGAAGAGCGCCTAAAGAAAGTTCTTAAAGAGATCAGAACTCGCGGCGATATTGTCATCTTTATCGATGAGATTCACACCCTTGTCGGTGCTGGTGCTGCCGAAGGCGCAATTGATGCCGCTAGCATCTTGAAGCCAATGTTGGCCCGGGGCGAACTCCAGACCATTGGTGCCACAACGCTAGATGAGTATCGCAAGCATCTCGAAAAGGATGCTGCTCTTGAACGTCGCTTCCAACCAATTCAGGTTGCCGAACCAACAGTTACTCACACCATTGAAATTCTCAAAGGTCTTCGCGACCGGTATGAATCTCACCATAAAGTTTCGATCTCCGATGCCGCCTTGGTCTCAGCAGCAACGCTGGCCGATCGCTATGTCTCGGATCGATTCTTGCCCGACAAAGCCATTGACCTTATTGATGAAGCTGGTTCCAGGCTTCGCATTCGCCGCATGACCGCCCCGCCAGAGTTACGGGAATTCGATGAGCGAATTGCCAAAGCCCGGAAAGATAAAGAATCAGCCATTGATTCTCAAGATTTCGAGCGCGCAGCATCACTTCGTGACAACGAGAAGAACCTCATTGCCGAAAAGGCTGAGCGCGAGAAGAGCTGGAAGGCCGGCGATCTCGATGTGGTTTCCGAAGTTGATGAAGAGTTAATTGCCGAAGTTCTTTCAATTGCCACTGGTATTCCGGTCTTCAAGTTAACTGAAGAAGAGACCGCCAGATTGCTTCGCATGGAGGATGAACTTCATCGTCGCGTTATCGGCCAAGATCAAGCAATTAAGGCGCTTTCACAAGCGATTCGCCGCACCCGCGCCGGTCTAAAAGATCCTCGCCGACCTGGTGGCTCCTTTATCTTCGCTGGCCCTTCGGGCGTAGGAAAGACCGAACTCAGCCGGACATTGGCCGCCTTCCTATTTGGCGATCAAGATGCCTTGATCCAATTAGATATGTCGGAATACTCCGAGAAGCACACCGCTTCCCGGTTATTCGGTGCCCCTCCTGGTTATGTAGGTTATGACGAGGGTGGACAGCTAACTGAAAAAGTTCGCCGCAAGCCATTCTCTGTTGTGCTCTTCGACGAAATCGAAAAGGCGCACCCAGATATCTTTAACTCGCTGTTGCAGGTCTTGGAAGATGGTCGCCTAACGGATTCCCAAGGTCGCGTTGTCGACTTCAAGAACACCGTGATCATCATGACCACTAACTTGGGAACGCGCGATATTTCTAAGAGCTTGGGACTTGGTTTCCACAACGCGTCAGATGCCCTTGGAAATTATGAGCGGATGAAGGGCAAGGTCAGCGATGAACTCAAAACTCATTTCCGGCCAGAATTCCTCAACCGTATCGACGACATCATCGTCTTCCATCAATTGAGCGAGGCCGAGATTGTTCAAATTGTTGATCTGATGATCGCCAATTTGGATGAACGACTTCGCGCTCGCGATATGGGTATCGAGCTAACGCCAGCGGCCAAGGCGCTGCTTGCAAAGCGCGGCTACGATCCGCTCCTTGGTGCCCGACCACTGCGTCGTTGCATTCAACGCGAGATTGAAGATCAGTTGTCCGAGAAAATTCTCTTCGGCGAAGTCAAAGCTGGGGAAATTACCTTGGTCGATGTCGCCGTTGATGGTGAGACTGAAACCTTCACCTTCCAGGGTGTCCCAAAGACACAAGCGCCGGATTCACCCGGCGATCTAACGGCAGAAGCGCCCAGCGCGTAAAGATTAAAAAAAAGGACCGACCACATTGGTCGGTCCTTTTTAATTTAATTAGAAATTACCTTTTTCGGGATTAAGAACTCCGCCTACTTGTGTGATTTTATTGGCGGGGAAGCCACCACGATCGGCATGTTCTTTGACTAACTCTGCAGAAGAGGCATTGTAAACACAGTAAATCATGTCACCCGCAGCAAAGCTTTGGACCCACTCGATCTCGCTACCTTCGCTGCGCATTGCATCTAAAACTCCATTTGAATGCTTCGAGATCTTTTGTAGTTCCGACTCTGGAAGTGAACCAGCGCCGGGTATTTCACGTTCAATAACATACTGCTGCATAGGTCTCTCCGATACCTTGTTGGAATTTGTGCGGAGTGAAACCATATCGAGGCTGGTGCAATAAACTCCATCAAATATCAGTAAATAATTAGTTACTCATTGCCATTTAATGGCATTGAGAACCTAACGCAACTCTTAAAAGAGCCTTTAGTGAGATTTCAAAATATCGGTCTCAAACTTTCTATTGGTTAATTTTTAAGCGAGCAATTGCTTGTTCCAGGCGGGCAACTTCCATGATGTCGACGCCTTCGATTTTCAAGTCACTGCCAACAGGAACCATCATCCGCTTAAAACCTAATCGAGCTGCCTCTTGAACGCGTTGCGAAATTCCAGTCACTTTGCGGATTTCACCGGCGAGACCAACTTCACCGATGGCAATTAAATCTGCTGGTAGCGCCAACCCTTTTGCCGCGGAGGCGACAGCTAGTGCCACTGCTAAATCTGCAGCTGGTTCGCTCATCTTCATACCCCCAACGGTTGCGACATAAACATCGCGGCCAGAGATCCGAATATTTGCTCGGAGTTCTAATACCGCTAACGTCATTGCGGTGCGCGGATTATCTAAACCGGAGGTAACGCGCCTGGAATTTCCGTAATCGCGACCATCTGAATTTGGTGCACTAACGAGTGCTTGAATTTCAGCCAGTAGAGGTCTGCGACCTTCAAGGGCGACGGTTACGCAAGTACCTGGAACTGGCTCGGTATGCCTGGAGGTAAAGAGTCCGGTGGGATCGGGCAGGCTGGTGATTCCGGAGTCATTCATATCGAAACAGCCGACCTCATCGCTGGCACCAAAACGGTTCTTCATTGCTCGAATTAAACGAAGTCTGGAATGGCGATCTCCTTCAAAGTTAAGAACCACATCAACCAAGTGTTCGAGTAATCGCGGGCCAGCGATGGAACCATCTTTTGTAACATGGCCAACTAAAACTAAAGTGATGGAACGTTCTTTTGCGATTCGGATAAGTGCCGCGGCAATTTCGCGAACCTGGGTAACTCCTCCAGGTGCGCCTTCAACAGTGTTGCTAGAAATTGTTTGAATCGAATCGATGATAAGCAGTTGTGGCTTTACCGCATCGATATGAGCGATTACCGCTCCCAGATCATTTTCAGAAGCCAACCAAAGTTGTGGATCTATGGCATTTAACCGCTGCGCTCGCAGGCGAACTTGAGATGCCGACTCTTCACCGCTGATATAGAGGGCAACTAGATTCTTGCGGGCGCTTTCGGCGGCAACGCTCAACAACAAAGTTGATTTTCCAACCCCTGGTTCGCCAGCCAACAAGATTGCGGCGCCGGGAACTAGTCCGCCACCGAGAACTCGATCTAGTTCACTGACGCCGCTGGAGCGCGCCTTGGCATTTTCTAGATTTACTTCACCGATTGGCAGCGCAGCGCTGGTTACCGATCCGGCAACTAGAGAGAGTTTTTTAGGTGCCGAAACTTCCTCGACTGTTCCCCAAGCCTGACATTCGCCACATCGACCCACCCATTTATTGGCCGTCCAACCACATTC
>JBAXKZ010000008.1:0-46620 GCA_037135095.1 Actinomycetes bacterium | reverse complement strand
AGAGTCGCTGACCCCACTTTCTGCGAGTTCGGAAGTTCAAATTGAGGTCGAAACTAAGGTCGAAACTGAGGTCGAAACCCCTCGCCCTGAGCGTCGCCGTCGCCGAGCCGTAAGCACGGGGATAATTACCCCGTCTTAGCAAAATTGGGAGCAATCCAGCCAGTTTGACCGTATGGGGCTGGAATCCGTACCCTTACCCTCTGCCCACTTCCTAAAAGTGGCTAGTTTTCTGCAGTTCCATAAGTAGGTTTAAAAGTTCAGGAAGGTGTCACCGTGTACGCGATCGTTAAAGCTGGCGGCCGTCAAGAGAAGGTTGCCGTTGGCGACACAGTTGTAGTCGATCGTATCGATGCTGCCATTGGCGACTCGGTCTCTTTCCCTGCGCTTCTGCTTGTTGATGGAACCACAATCACTTCAGATTCAAAGACACTTTCTGGTGTCAAAGTAACAGGCGAGATTCTTTCGGCCGAAAAGGGTCCAAAGATCGACATCCTTCGTTACAAGAATAAGACCGGCTATCGCCGTCGTCAGGGTTTCCGTTCACAACTAACGCGGGTAAAAATCACCGCGATCAACCTGTAGGGGGTGGCGACTAATGGCCAGTAAAAAGGGTGTCTCGTCTACGCGCAACGGTCGCGATTCAAATGCTAAGTATTTGGGTATCAAGCGTTATGCCGGTCAAGTTGTAAAGAGTGGTGAGATCTTGGTCCGTCAACGCGGCACCGTCTTCCACCCAGGACAGAACGTTGGCATCGGAAAAGATGACACGCTATTCGCACTTCAGGCAGGTTCGGTTGAGTTCGGCCGTGCTCGTGGTCGCAAGGTAGTTAACATCGTTGTTCCGGTACCAGTCGCCTAAATAGCGGATATTTTTGGACGGGTCCGCGTTTGCGGGCCCGTTTTTTATTTTTAGCGCAAGTTAAAGGAAGGAGGTCGCACCAATGGCATCTTTTGTCGATCGTGTGACGCTCCATGCAAGTGCCGGCTCTGGTGGCGATGGTTGTGTTTCCGTGCACCGCGAAAAGTTCAAGCCTTTGGGTGGCCCAGATGGCGGCAACGGTGGTCGCGGTGGCGACATTGTTTTAGTTGTTGACTCTGGAACAACTACCCTCCTTGATTTTCACCATTCACCTCACCGTAAAGCTACCAATGGAAAATTGGGTTATGGCGATTACTGCAATGGCGCTGAAGGAAAAGATTTAGTTCTCCCAGTACCTAATGGAACTGTTGTTAAAGATGCCGAAGGAAATGTTTTGGCAGATTTAATCGGCGAAGGTCTACGTTTTATTGCAGCTCAAGGCGGCAAAGGCGGATTAGGAAATGCTGGTCTGGCTTCATCAAAACGTCGCGCGCCAGGTTTTGCGCTTAAGGGCGAAGGCGGCGAAGAACGAACGTTGACTCTTGAACTCAAAAGCGTTGCCGATATCGGTTTAATTGGCTTCCCAAGCGCGGGTAAGTCCTCTTTGATTGCAGCAATTTCCTCGGCCAAGCCAAAGATCGCTGATTATCCATTTACAACATTGGTTCCAAACTTGGGCGTCGTGCAAGCTGGCGATACTCGCTTCACCGTGGCCGATGTTCCAGGGCTGATACCTGGCGCCAGTGAAGGCAAAGGTTTGGGGCTGGAGTTTCTACGCCATGTCGAACGTTGTGCTGCGCTGGTTCATGTCTTGGACTGCGGAACTTTAGAAAGCGATCGTGACCCAATTCGAGATTTCGACATCATTGAAGAAGAGCTTTCCTACTATGGCGGACTCTCCGAGCGACCACGAATCATCGCGCTGAATAAAGTTGATCTTCCAGATGGCAAGGTGATGGCGGATATGGTTCAGCCAACTCTTGAAGCCCGTGGCTATACCGTTTTCCAAATTTCGGCCGCGAGCCATATTGGTTTAACGGAACTCAATTACGCAATGGCGCGCATTATTCAAGAGCAACGCAAGGTCGAAGCCACAAAAGTTAAATCGCGAATTATTCTACGTCCAGTTGCAGTCAATGACTCCGGCTTCACGGTCACTGCAAATGAAGATGGCACCTTCACCGTTCTGGGCGAAAAACCAGTGCGTTGGGTTAAGCAAACAGATTTCGGTAATCAGGAAGCGATCGGATACTTGGCCGATCGCCTTGCCATGCTCGGAGTTGAACGCGAACTCTTTAAGAAGGGTGCAAAGGCCAAGAGCGAAGTTCAAATTGGCGAAGGCGAAATGGCAGTTATCTTCGATTGGGAGCCAACGATTGAAGCCGGCGCTGAGCTTTTGGCGGGTATTCGCGGTCAAGATCGTCGCTTGGAATCACCATGGGCTGGCGATTACATCGAGGATCCAGTTGATCAACTAAATGATGATGAGATTTCCATGCAATGGGAATACAACATTGAAGATCCTAAAGATCCGAGGATCGAAGGCGAAAAATGAGCCGTGAATTAATTTCCGCCGCGAAGCGGATAGTCATCAAGGTTGGCTCATCAACGCTGACTGGGTCTGCAGGTTCAGAACTCGACAGCGCTGCCGTCGACGCGTTGGTTGATTGTGTTGCCGCCTTGAAGCGCGATGGCAAGGAAGTTGTTGTCGTTTCTTCTGGTGCAATTGCCGCAGGTCTGGCACCACTGGGACTTTCAGCCAGACCAAAAGATTTGGCCACCCAACAAGCAGCCGCATCGGTTGGCCAGGGCTTATTGATTGCTCGCTACACCCAATCTTTTCACCGTTACTCGGTAACGGCATCACAAGTACTTTTGACGATCGAAGATGTGGTTCGCCGCTCCCATTATCAAAATGCGCAGCGAACGCTCTTTAAATTAATTCAACTTGGGGTCGTGGCGATAATTAATGAAAACGATTCAGTCGGTACTTCCGAGATTCGATTCGGTGACAATGATCGATTAGCTGCATTGGTTTCGCACTTAATAGGCGCCGATCTATTGGTCCTAGTGACCGATATTGATGGTCTCTACGATGCTCCACCTTCTAATGGTGGCTCAACCAGAATATCTGAGATTAAAACCTTACGTGATGTCAGCGATATTGAAGTTGGCGGCGTCGGATCATCCGGCGTTGGAAGCGGCGGTATGGTCACCAAGATCGAAGCAGCACGTATTGCAACGGGCGCTGGAATTTCAATGTTGCTGACCACTCTCTCCGATCTCGGCGATGCCCTTCAAGGTGATGATCTGGGAACCTTCTTCCATCCAGTGAGCGATCGCAAGCCGTCTCGATTACTTTGGCTACAACACGCCTCCACGCCTCGTGGCCGTCTGATCTTGGACTACGGAGCGGTTAAAGCTCTTAAAGAACGCGGGGTTTCACTGTTAGCTGTCGGAGTCACGGGGGTAGAAGGGCATTTCATCGCCGGGGACACAGTTGAGATTGCTGACAAGGATGGCCTGGTCATTGCACGCGGACTCGTGGCATTTGATTCCGAAGAAATCCCTCGACTGCTGGGTAAGTCAATGAAGGAACTTGCCACCGAACTTGGAGCGGAATACGAGCGCGAACTCGTGCACCGGGATGATCTAGTACTTCTTTAAGGTGCCGCTATCGTCATCAAGACTTTTGCCGTTTCGACTTCGGGATCGCCATCAGTTGGATTGTCACTTAATTTAACAATAACCGTTCTGGTTGCCGGGTCGGTAAAGATATATTGACCGTGAAGTCCCAGCGCCAAATTAATGCCAGGGTACGGATGCCAAACCTGAGCGCTATAGCCCCAACCATGATCGAGCGTTACTGCCGTGGTGCTGATGCGAGTCAGCCAAGTAGCGTCAATTATCGAGTGCGATGCGGCGTAACCACCATTGATCATTGCTAAACCAACTCGGGCGTAATCGCGAGCGGTCGCGTTAAAACAACAGAAAGTTTTCTCTTGTCCGCCGATATGATCCACATTCCAAGTGGCTCGATATTGCGCACCGACGGGTTGCCACACATTTTCGCTGAAGTAGTCCGCCACCTTCATTCCGGTAACGCGGTGAACAATTAACCCCAACAACTGGGTGTTAACACTTCGATAATCTGGCTTGGTATCGGGCGCTTCAAACATCTTTCGATTGTGCTTTATGAAAAAATTCAGATCGGTAGTGGCATACATTTGTGCGATTCCCACGCCCCAACCAGCTGGGCCGGTTGGGTAGTTGTCGGAAACGCCAACACCGCTCTCCATATCCAAGAGCGATTGAATCGTTACCTGATCGAAGCTAGTTCCGGTTTTATATTCTGGGAAATAATGAACGAAGGTCTCGCTCTCTTTGATCTTGCCTTGATGGATAAGTTGACCAATCAAAATGGAGGTCATGGTTTTTGCCACAGAGTACGAAGGAAGTTCCGTACTTTTTGATATCCCAGGCTTGTAGTACTCGTAGGTGATGACGCCATTTCGGATTACCAAGAAGGCGTTGGTATTGGTTTTATCCAAGAATTCTTGCCAGCCCAATGTGCTTGTTCCCCATGGAACGGTTTTGGGCATGGTCTCCGTTGCCGTTGGCCAAGCAATCGGGGTGCTCGCCGGGGCAATAATGTGAGCCGGCATCAAGGTCGGGGTCTTTGAGGCTGGGGCCAGCGCCAACCGCACTGAATCGATGGGGTTGGGATAGTGGATAAATCGAGTAAATGCGGTGAGCAAGAAGGCGATAGCCAAGATGCCAATTGCAACGGTGCGAACCACTCGAAATAAACGTTTCATGAGCAGAGCCTATTCACCCGTAGGCTTAGTACATGGATGCCGCCGCAATGATTTCGGAATTAGCTGAAAAGGCGCGGTTGGCCGCTCGGACTTTGGTCGCCGCAAGCTCTGAAGAGCGGGCTGGTGCTTTAGAGAAAATTGCCCAAACTATCGAGACGAGTTCGGCCGAGATCATTGCTGCTAACGCGCTGGATTTGGCCCGCGCTGATGCTGCCGGCATGGCTACTTCAATGCGGGATCGGTTACTTCTTACCCCCGAACGAATTAAAGGTATCGCGGCTGGGGCGCGCCAAGTTGCGGCCTTGCCGGATCCACTTGGAAAGACCTTGCGCGAAAGCACTCTGCCCAATGGGCTTCACCTCAAACAGTTGAGTGTGCCATTTGGAGTTGTCGGAATGGTTTATGAAGCTCGACCAAATGTGACGGTCGATGCCGCGGTAATTTTAATTATGTCCGGTAACGCTGCTTTGCTACGCGGTTCGGCTTCAGCCGCGGCGAGCAATGAGGTTTTGGTCTCGGTGATGCGCAGAGCGCTCGCGACTACTTCAATTTCACCCGAGATAATTCAACTTGTACCTTCGGATGATCGAAGTACTGTGCACGCGTTACTTCATGCCAGAGGCCAAGTTGATTTGGTTATTCCACGGGGGAGCGCGGCACTTATTCGAACAGTGGTAGATGATTCCACGGTTCCTACCATTGAAACCGGCGCTGGGGTCTGTCACGTTTACATTGATGCCGAAGCTGATTTGGCAAAAGCGTTACCAATTTTGATTAACTCTAAAACTCATCGGCCAAGTGTTTGCAATGCCGCTGAGACCTTGTTGATTCACACTTTTGTTGCCGAAGAATTTTTACCAATCGCGCTTTCAGCGCTCTCTGAGGCCGGCGTTCTAATTCATGGCGATCACCAAGTCCTAGAATTCGCCGCGAAACTAGGAATTCCAGCTGTGGCAGCCACTGAGGAAGATTGGCATACCGAATACAACGCCTTGGAAATGAATGTGGCCGTGGTCCCAGACCTTTTAAGCGCCGCCGACCATATTCATAAATACGGCACCAATCACACTGAAGCGATCGTTACCGAATCTGATGTAAATGCCGCTCAGTTTGTTGCCCTTTCCGATTGCGCCGCGGTCATGATCAACGCCTCTACTAGATTCACCGATGGTGAGCAGATGGGCTTTGGCGCCGAGATTGGGATCTCAAATCAGAAATTACATGCTCGGGGTCCAATGGGACTAGAGCAGATGACCACAACGACGTGGATTGTCAGCGGCAACGGGCAGATCCGTAGCTGACATTTTTCCCGCTACTTTTTAACCGATAAGGTGAGGACATGAGCGCAATTTCCCGGGACGAGGTCGCCCATTTGTCGCGGCTAGCCCGCATTGAAATGACCGATTCCGAGCTTGACCACCTGGCATCCGAACTCGACCTGATCCTTGGGGCGGTTGCACGAGTGCAAGAAGTTGCTGGTGCCGATGTGCCACCAACCTCTCATCCATTGGCGCTGCAGAATGTCTTTCGCGCGGATGTAGTTGCTCCTAGCCTTACTGCCGCCGAATCGCTCTCAGGTGCGCCAGCATCCGCGGAACAACGTTTCAAAGTGCCACAAATTTTGGGAGATGCTGAATGATTCACTCCTCGGCCGCCGAAATGGCAGCAAAGCTTGCCGCTGGCGAAATCAGCTCGGTTGAACTTACCCAACAACATCTAAATCGAATTTCGGCCGTAGATGGCCAAGTCCATGCCTTTCTTTATGTTGATACTGATGGGGCGCTCGCGCAAGCCGCCGCCATAGATGCTAAGCGCGCAGCTGGTGAAAAACTTTCACCGCTTGCTGGCGTGCCATTGGCGCTCAAGGATGTTCTAACCCAAAAAGGAATCCCCACGACTTGCGGTTCTAAAATCCTTGAAGGTTGGCGTCCGCCATACGACTCAACAGTTGTTTCAAAATTGAAGAGCGCAGGTATTGTAATTTTGGGTAAGACCAATATGGATGAATTTGCAATGGGTTCCTCCACCGAGAATTCTGCCTACGGGCCAAGTCATAATCCTTGGGATTTGACTCGCATCCCCGGCGGTTCTGGCGGCGGCTCCGCAGCTTCGCTGGCGGCATTTGAAGCACCACTTGCAATGGGAACCGATACTGGTGGTTCGATTCGTCAACCCGCCGCTGTTACAGGAACCGTAGGAGTTAAACCTACATATGGTGGCGTCTCACGCTATGGCCTGGTTGCTTTCTCTTCCAGTTTGGATCAAGCCGGACCTTGCGCTCGTACGGTATTGGATGCCGCACTTTTACACGAGGCGATCGCCGGCTATGACCCACGCGATTCCACCAGCATCAATGCGCCAGTACCTGCGGTTGTTGCGGCAGCAAAGAAATTAGATGTAAAAGGTATGAAGATCGGCATCGTTAAAGAGTTATCAGGCGATGGCTACCAAGCCGGAGTTCGATCTCGCTTTGATGAAGCGATCGAAGAATTGGTACACGCGGGTGCCGAAATTGTTGAGGTCTCTTGTCCCAACTTTGAATATGCCTTGGCTGCTTATTATTTAATTGCCCCATCGGAAGCCTCCTCAAACTTGGCTCGCTTTGATTCGATGCGTTATGGAATTCGGGTCGGCGATGATGGCATTCGTGGCGCTGAAGAAGTCATGAAGATGACGCGCGAAGTTGGCTTTGGAAAAGAAGTAAAGCGCCGAATTATTTTGGGTACTTATGCTCTCTCATCTGGCTATTACGATGCTTACTACGGTTCGGCACAGAAGGTGCGAACTCTTATCACCCAAGATTTTGCTGCAGCTTTCTCAAAGGTCGACGTCTTGGTCTCGCCAACCTGTCCAACTACGGCCTTTAAAATTGGCGAAAAGAGTGATGACCCACTGGCAATGTACCTAAATGACATCGCAACTATTCCGGTAAATATGGCCGGAATTGGTGGAATGAGTCTGCCTGTTGGTCTTGCTCCGGAAGATGGCCTTCCTGTTGGCTTCCAAATCATGTCACCTGCGATGAAAGATGATCTGATGTATCAGGTCGGTGGCACGCTAGAAGCAGCTCTTCTTCGCAAATGGGGTCACCCAATCTTGTCTAACGCACCAGCACTTGGAGCCAACTAATGGCACTTAACTACGATCAAGCGATCGCTGCCTATGACCCAACTTTGGGTTTGGAAGTTCACGTTGAACTAAATACCAACTCTAAAATGTTTTGTGGCTGTGCCACCGAGTTTGGTGCCGAACCAAATACCCAGACCTGCCCAGTTTGTTTAGGTTTGCCAGGTTCCCTGCCAGCAGTAAATGGCAAGGCAATCGAGAGCAGCATTCTGATTGGTTTAGCGCTTAACTGTTCTATCGCACCATTTAGCCGCTTCGCCCGTAAGAATTATTTCTACCCAGATATGCCCAAGAATTTTCAGACCTCACAGTTCGATGAGCCAATCTGCATCAACGGTTACTTAGATGTCGAAATCGAAACCGATGAAGGAACCAAAGTTTTTCGAGTAGATATCGAACGCGTGCACATGGAAGAGGACACCGGTAAGTCGCTTCATGTCGGTGGCTCCACTGGACGAATTCACGGTGCCGAATATTCGCTCTTGGATTACAACCGAGCTGGTATTCCGTTGGTTGAAATTGTTACCAAGATTATTCCTAACACCGGCAAGTATGCGCCGCAGGTCGCTCGAGCATATGTAACGGAACTTCGCGACATCTTGCGCTCACTTGGTGTTAGCGATGTAAAGATGGAGCAAGGTTCACTTCGATGTGATGCCAACGTTTCATTGGCGCCTGCTGCATCCGGCCAACTCGGAACTCGTAGCGAAACGAAGAATGTTAACTCGTTGCGGTCCGTAGAACGCGCCGTCTCTGGTGAGATTGTCCGCCAAGCAAATCGGTTACAAAATGGTGAACGAATTGTTCAAGAGACCAGGCACTTCTTGGAAGAGAGCGGAGAAACCCGACCGGGACGTTCAAAGGAACAAGCCGAGGACTATCGCTACTTCCCGGAACCAGATTTAGTTCCAGTTGCTCCTGATGCCAAATGGATTGAAGAACTTCGAGCAACACTTCCGGAAAAACCATCGATCAGACGAAAGCGGTTAAAGATCGAATGGGCTGTTCCCGATAAAGAGATGGCCTCTATGGTCAATGCCGAACTACTTGATACCGTCGAAGAGACGGTCTTACTTGGCGCCGATCCGACAAAAGCACGTAGTTGGTGGCTTGGTGAGATTTCGCGGTTAGCAAATGAAAAAGAAGTTGCACCAACTTCTCTCATTACCCCGGTTCAAGTGGCTGAAGTTATTGCGCTAATTTCATCTGGCGACTTAACCGATAAGTTGGCACGCCAGGTAGTTGAAGGCGTTATTAATAGCGAAGGAACACCGCAGCAAGTGATCGATTCTCGCGGCTTAAAGGTAGTTTCAGATGATTCCGCTCTGATGGTTGCGATTGAAGCTGCAATTGCTTCACAGCCTGATACGGCAGAACGAATCCGGGGTGGAAATATTCCGGCAGCTGGTGCCCTTATTGGCGCCGTCATGAAGGCAACCGGCGGGCAAGCCGATGCCGCAAAGGTTCGAGAATTATTGTTAAAGCACTTAGGTCAAGGTTAATCAGGGGAGCAAATCGATGAGCAATTCCATGAAGCCACGTTCAGGTCTAGTGACTGATGGCATGGAGCGTGCTCCCGCGCGCGGCATGTTGCGTGCAGTTGGTATGAAAGATGAGGATTTCGCCAAGCCCCAGATCGGAATCGCCTCATCATGGAATGAAATTACGCCCTGCAATCTCTCCTTGGATCGACTGGCGAAGGCCTCCAAAAAAGGGGTAATCGATGCTGGTGGCTTCCCAATGCAATTTGGCACCATCTCAGTATCGGATGGCATTTCGATGGGACACGAGGGCATGCACTTCTCTTTGGTATCGCGCGAAGTTATCGCCGATTCCGTAGAAACCGTAATGCAGGCTGAACGCCTTGATGGCATGGTGACTTTCGCTGGTTGCGATAAATCACTTCCAGGAATGATGATGGCAGCTGCTCGAATTGATGTTGCCAGTGTTTTTGTCTATGCCGGAAGCACGTTGGCCGGAAATGTAGATGGCAAAGATGTAACGATCATTGATGCCTTCGAAGCGGTTGGCGCCTGTGCCCGCGGCTTAATATCCCAAGAGCAGGTTGATAAAATTGAACGCGCAATCTGTCCGGGCGAAGGTGCTTGCGGCGGCATGTACACCGCTAACACCATGGCGGCCGTTGGCGAAGCAATTGGACTTTCCCTTCCTGGTTCGGCTTCACCACCAGCAGTCGATCGTCGTCGCGATGACTATGCCGTCAAGGCTGGTGCTGCAGTTGTGGAATTAATTCGCAAGGGAATTACAACTCGCGACATCTTGACCAAAAAGGCCTTTGAGAATGCGATCACCGTTGTGATGGCGCTCGGTGGTTCAACGAACGCAGTGCTTCATATTTTGGCGATTGCAAACGAGGCTGAAGTAGAACTAACTCTTGAAGATTTCCATCGCATTGGTTCCAAAGTTCCATTGCTTGGTGACCTAAAGCCATTCGGCAAATATGTCATGACCGATATCGATCGCGTCGGCGGCATCCCAGTCGTGCTTCGTGCCTTGTTAGATGCTGGCTTATTGCACGGGGATTGTTTGACCGTAACTGGAAAAACTATGGCCGAGAATTTGGCGGACATCACACCACTTGATGCTGATGGCGAAGTTCTTCACTCAATCAAGAGTCCATTGGCTGTTGGTGGCGGAATCACAATCTTGGGCGGCTCCCTTGCACCTGAAGGCGCGGTTTCCAAGACTGCTGGCGTTGGCGTCGACCACTTTGAAGGTCCAGCTCGAGTTTTTGAACGAGAGCAGGCCGCCATGGATGCGTTGGAGAATGGCGAAATCAAAGCAGGCGATGTCGTTGTCATTCGCTACGAAGGTCCAAAGGGCGGTCCAGGTATGCGCGAGATGCTCATGATTACTGGCGCGATAAAAGGTGCTGGTTTGGGCAAATCAACTCTGCTCCTAACGGACGGTCGTTTCTCAGGGGGCAGCACTGGACTTTGCGTCGGACACGTTTCTCCCGAAGCGGTTGATGGCGGTCCAATCGCCTTCATCAAAGATGGCGATCTGATTCGAATCAATGTGATCGAGCGCACTTTGGATTTACTGGTAGCCGATGCGGAAATGACAGAACGCCGAAAACATTTTGTACCGCTGGCACATAAGTACCGACGCGGCGTTTTAGCCAAGTATTCAAAGGTTGTTGGCTCCGCCTCCAAGGGCGCGGTCTGCGGCTAAATTACCTATCCAATATATGAGATCTTAATCTCAGGGGTTGACGAAGAAGATACATCGCGCGAGAATTCGCACATGGCAACAGCCGTGGTAATCCGAAAGCGCGCGATCTAGCAACATCGATCGTGCGCTACCCCTCAGTGAAAACTGGGGGGTTTCGTGTTTCACAGGGCAGTTGAAAATATCTAGGCAACTGAGGGGAGATGAAGATGAGTAGTGAAAACGGTAAGAAGATGACGGGGGCCAGTTCCCTCGTGAAATCTTTAGAGCATGCCGGCGTCGATGTCATGTTCGGAATCCCCGGTGGCGCAATTCTGCCAGCCTACGACCCGATTTTCGACAGTCCGATCCGACATATTTTGGTTCGTCATGAACAAGGCGCAGGTCATGCCGCCACAGGCTATGCGCAAGCTACTGGTCGCGTCGGTGTTTGCATAGCCACTTCAGGACCAGGCGCTACAAACTTAGTTACCCCGTTGGCCGATGCTCAAATGGACTCAGTGCCATTGGTTGCGATCACAGGTCAGGTTGCATCAGCTGCGATCGGGACCGATGCCTTCCAAGAAGCGGATATTCGTGGCATCACGATGCCCGTTACAAAACATAATTATTTGATCACCAATGCCGACGATATTCCTCGTGCGATTGCGGAAGCCTTTCACATCGCGAGCACCGGTCGCCCAGGTGCGGTACTCGTTGATATTGCAAAAGATGCCTTGCAGCATCAAACAGTTTTTCAGTGGCCAGGTTCGGTTAATCTTGCGGGATATAACCCAGTACTAACTCCTGATGCCACGGCAGTTCGCGATGCCGCTCGATTGATTGCACAATCGCGCAACCCCGTTCTATATGTTGGCGGTGGCATCATTAAAGCCAATGCTCATAAAGAACTTATGAAACTAGCGGAGTTAACTGGCGCGCCAGTTGTTACGACGCTGATGGCAAGAGGCGCTTTCCCGGATGGCCACCATCAACACCTTGGAATGCCCGGAATGCATGGCACGGTTGCGGCGGTGACGGCACTCCAGAAAGCCGATTTGCTAATCACTTTGGGGGCGCGCTTTGACGATCGAGTCACTGGCAAGCTTTCATCATTTGCACCGCTAGCCAAAATTATTCACGCTGATATCGATCCTGCCGAAATTGGCAAGAATCGTCGCGCCGATGTCGCCCTTATCGGCGATCTGGTGAACACAATTGCCGCTTTGCTGCCAGCCATTGCGGCGGAATATAAGAAGAGCCAACCTGATCTAACTGCTTGGTGGCTCCAAGTAAATTCCTGGCGGGCTAAGTTTCCGCTGGGCTATGACCATCCAACCGATGGTTCGGTCTCACCACAATATGTAATTGAACGTCTGGGCAAGATCGCTGGTCCAGATGCGATTTATGTCGCTGGTGTAGGTCAACATCAAATGTGGGCCTCCCAATTCATCTCCTACGAAAATCCACGAACCTGGTTGAACTCAGGTGGTTTGGGAACCATGGGTTATGCAGTTCCCGCGGCCATGGGAGCAAAGGTTGGTGCACCTGACAAAGTCGTTTGGGCAATTGATGGCGATGGGTGTTTCCAGATGACCAATCAAGAGTTAGTAACTTGTGCGATCAACAACATCCCGATCAAAGTTGCCATCATTAATAATGAAAGTTTGGGCATGGTTCGCCAGTGGCAGACCTTGTTCTACAACCAGCGTTACTCAAATACCGATCTGCATTCAAAGCGCATCCCGGATTTTGCAAAATTGGCTGATGCCATGGGTTGCGTTGGGCTTCGTTGCGAAAGCCGCGAAGATGTTGATCGCACGATCGCCGAAGCCATGGCGATCAACGACCGTCCAGTAGTTGTCGATTTCAGCGTTCATCGCGATGCGATGGTCTGGCCGATGGTTGCTGCCGGTACTTCAAATGATGACATCGTGGTTGCGCGTTCGATGGCGCCAATCTGGGACTCACAGGAGTTGTGATGAATACCGCAAATACACATACCCTCTCCGTTCTCGTTGAAAACAGCCCTGGCGTTCTTGCTAGAGTCGCCTCGCTCTTCTCTCGTCGCGGTTACAACATTGATTCCTTGGCTGTTGGCCCAACGGAAGATGAGAATATTTCGCGAATGACGATCGTCATCAATGTCGACGGTCACGCCCTTGAACAAGTTATTCAACAACTAGATAAGTTGATCAACGTCATCAGCATCACGCAATTGGATCCCGTTACATCGGTTCAACGTGAACTCTTGTTGGTCAAGGTTGCAACTACGCCGGTTACCCGCTCTCAAGTTTTGGAGACCGTGCAGCTCTTTCGAGCCAAAGTGGTCGATGTGGCTCAGGATGCGGTCACAATTGAGGCCACCGGCAACGCCGAGAAGATTCAAGCGCTGCTACGGGTTTTAGAGCCCTACGGCATCAAAGAATTGGTCCAATCGGGGCTAGTAGCGATGTCGCGAGGCTTAAAACCAGGCTCAATTTCGGAAGAAAAGCGTTAGAAAATAGGCTTTACCAGTACCACCAGCACTAACTACTCCAGGTAATTCCATTTAGGGAAAGGTAAAAACAGTGGCAACCCAGTATCACGACGAAGATGCCGATCTATCCATCATTCAATCCAAGAAAGTAGCGGTGATTGGTTACGGCTCTCAAGGACATGCCCACGCACTGAGTCTGCGCGATAGCGGAGTCGATGTTCGAGTTGGGTTAGCTGAAGGTTCAAAGTCACGCGAGAAAGCTGAATCTGAAGGCTTGCGCGTTCTCTCAGTCGCCGACGCCGTTAAGGAAGCCGATGTCGTAATGCTCTTGGCTCCTGATCACGTGCAGCGCCATATTTACACCGATTCCATTTTGCCAAACCTCAAGCCAGGTTCAGCCTTGTTCTTCGGACATGGGTTCAATATTCGCTTTGGCTACATCAAGCCCGAATCCAACATCGATGTTGCAATGGTTGCCCCGAAGGGTCCAGGCCACTTAGTACGTCGTGAGTACTCAGCCGGTCGAGGCGTTCCAGTGCTTGTCGCAGTTGAACAGGATGCGAGCGGCAGCGCTTGGCCTTTAACACTCTCTTATGCAAAGGCCATCGGTGGACTTCGCGCTGGTGGAATTTTGACGACCTTCACCGAAGAGTGCGAGACCGATCTTTTTGGCGAGCAATCCGTTCTTTGTGGCGGCGCTTCACAGCTCGTCCAGTATGGCTTTGAAACTTTGGTTGAAGCTGGTTACCAACCAGAAGTTGCTTACTTCGAATGTCTGCACGAACTCAAGTTGATCGTCGACTTGATGTACGAAGGCGGAATCGCAAAGCAGCGCTGGTCGGTTTCTGACACCGCCGAATATGGTGATTACATCTCCGGTCCTCGCGTTATTGATCCACGCGTTAAGGAGAACATGAAGGCAGTACTTGCTGACATTCAAAGCGGGGCCTTCGCGGATCGCTTCATCAAGGATCAAGATGCCGGCGCACCTGAGTTCAAGCAGCTCCGTGCCAAGGGCGAAGCCCATCCAATCGAAGCGGTTGGCCGAGAGCTTCGAAAGATGATGTCTTGGGTTCGGGGAGATTCCAAAGATGATTACCAAGAAGGCCTGGCAACACGTGGCTAAACCGGTCGTCCTAATTGCTGAAGAGTTAAGCCCAGCCACACTCGATGCGCTGGGTCCAGACTTTGAAGTCCGTCATTGTGATGGCGCTAACCGCGACGAGTTGCTGGCGGCACTTGCCGCTGGTGTCGATGCCGTTCTGATTCGCTCGGCAACCAAGATGGATGCCGAAGCAATCGGCGCTGCCAAGGGACTTAAGGTCATTGCACGTGCTGGTGTTGGTTTGGATAACGTTGATATCCCAGCCTCGACTGCTGCCGGCGTAATGGTTGTTAATGCACCGACATCAAATATTGTCAGTGCGGCCGAGCTCGCAATTTCCTTGCTTTTGGCGTCGGCTCGTTTTATCTCCCCTGCTAATGCCGCCCTTCGAAATGGCAAGTGGGCTCGTTCCAAATACACCGGTGCCGAACTTTTCGAAAAAACTCTAGGCATTGTTGGCTTCGGGCGAATCGGTCAGCTTGTTGCGGCTCGCATGCAGGCCTTTGGAATGGATGTAGTGGCCTTTGATCCCTATCTTCAGCCAGCGCGCGCGGCGCAGCTCGGTGTTCGACTAGTTGAACTCGATGAACTTCTTCGCATTAGCGATTTCATCACCATTCATTTACCAAAGACCAAAGAGACCGCAAACCTCATTGGGGTCGAAGCGCTAAAGAAGGTAAAGCCAGCAGTTCGCATTGTTAATGCGGCGCGTGGCGGCGTTTTGGATGAAAGCGCGTTGTATGACGCACTTGTTGAAGGTCGCGTTGGTGGCGCAGGGCTCGATGTTTATGTAACGGAACCTTGTACCGATTCGCCGCTCTTCCAATTGGATAACGTCGTTGCCACCCCACATTTGGGTGCTTCAACCGATGAAGCTCAAGAACGTGCTGGAATTGCGGTAGCAGTTTCAGTTCGCAAAGCACTTGCTGGTGAATTAGTTCCTGATGCAGTAAACGTCAAGGGCGGAATGATTCACGAGGATGTTCGACCAGCTCTCTCATTAGTTGAACATTTGGCTCAGGTAGCGACTGGTCTAGCTGGGGAGTTACCTGTTGGAATCATCGTCGAAGTTCGTGGCGAGATTTCCGAGCATGACTGTTCCGTATTGGGATCATCTGCACTATTGGGAGCTTTGGTTGGTTGCGGTGCCGAAGATGTTACTTACGTAAATGCACCTGCCTTGGCAGCAGAACGCGGTATGAGCGCCTCAGTTCATTCCGATCCAGTCAGTCCAGACCATCGAAATATGGTCTCGGTACACGCAGCATTTAGCGACGGAACCCAATTGTTGGTTAGTGGAACGCTGATGGGGATTCGCCAAGTTCAAAAGATTGTGGCAATTGATAACCATGATCTAGATCTACCACTTAGCGATAATTTGCTCTTCCTCCGCTATGCCGATCAGCCGGGAATTGTTGGCGCCGTTGGTAATGCCCTTGGCAAAGCCGGAATCAATATCGGCGGCATGCAAGTTGGACGCAATCACTTAGGTGGCGAGGCTTTGATGGCGATTACAGTCGATTCTGTTTTACCAGCCGAGATTCTTGAAATCGTAAAAGCCGAAACTGGCGCAACTACTGTCCGCACTGTCGTATTGGGGTCTTAATGTCCAAGAACTTTAACCTTGCAGTAATTGGCGGCGACGGTATCGGACCAGATGTCGTAGCAGAGGGGCTTCGCGTATTAGATGCAGTGGCCGCAAAGTACGACACCACCTTTACCAAAACTGATTACGACTTAGGAGCAAAGTTCTGGCATCGAACTGGCGAAGCGCTGCCAGATGAAACTATGGCGGAATTGGCGAAAGCCGATGTAATTCTGTTGGGCGCAGTGGGAGATCCCACGGTGCCCAGCGGCGTGCTCGAGCGCGGACTACTGCTTAAATTGCGATTCGCTTTTGATCACTATGTAAATCTCCGGCCGGCAAAGTTATTTCCTGGTGTGAAATCGCCTTTGGTTAACTCCAAATCCATAGATTTCATCGTGGTTCGCGAAGGTACCGAAGGCCCATATGTTGGCGCGGGCGGAACTTTGCAATATGGCACGCCATTTGAAATCGTGACCGAGGAGAGCATGAATTCGCGAAGAGGAGCTGAGCGCGTTATTCGCGATGCCTTTGTACGCGCCGCCGCCAGACCTCGCAAGAAATTAACGATGGTGCACAAAAACAATGTTCTGACTCGTGCAGGTGGGCTTTGGACCAGAACCTTCAACGAGGTTGCCAAGGACTTTCCAGATATCGAGACCGAATATCTACATGCCGATGCAGCTTCGATGTTCTTCGTTACCAACCCAGAGCGTTTTGATGTTGTTGTAACAGATAATCTTTTTGGTGACATTCTGACTGATATCGCAGCGGCAATCTGTGGTGGCATTGGTTTGGCAGCATCCGGAAATATCAATCCAACCGGAGCTTTTCCTTCGATGTTTGAACCAGTGCACGGCTCCGCCCCAGATATTGCTGGCAAGGGGATCGCTGACCCGACAGCAACAATCATGTCGGTTGCGATGATGTTGAGCCATTTGGGCATGGCCGATGCCGCGAAGGAAGTTGAAGATGCGGTCGCCGCAGATTTGTTAACGCGGGACGACTCAAAGCGAAGCACAGTTGAAATTGGTACCGCGTTAGTTGAGGCGGTCCGATGAAGGTACAACTTAAACCAAATCAACAACCGGTACCGGATGCCGAAAGAGAAGAACGCGTAGCCGCTCCAGGTTTTGGCAAGTATTACACCGACAATATGGTGGTAGCCCAGTGGTCAGAAGCTGAAGGCTGGAGCGATGCGGAGTTAATCCCATACGGTCCGATTTCACTTGATCCAGCAACTGCGGTATTTCATTACGGCCAAGAAATCTTCGAGGGCCTCAAGGCTTATCGCCACCTAGATGGTTCAATCTCGCTCTTTCGTCCCGAAGCAAATGCCGCCCGCTTTGCTCGAAGTGCGGCACGTTTGGCGTTGCCAGAAATGCCGACCGATTTCTTTGTCGAAACTATCGAACAATTGGTGACACAAGATCAGAATTGGGTTCCGTCAAAAGTTGGCGAATCCCTTTATCTTCGCCCATTTATGATCGCCACTGAAGTAGGTTTAGGCGTTCGCCCATCTAATAAAGCTACCTACCTCTTAATTGCGACCCCAGCAGGTGCCTATTTCAATGCCTCGGTTGCTGTTACGGTTTGGATTTCGACCGAATATGTACGGGCCGCTCCAGGTGGCACTGGCGAAGCTAAGTGCGGTGGAAATTACGCAGCATCTCTTGTTGCCCAAAAGCAGGCGGCCACAGAAGGCTGCGATCAGGTCGTTTGGATTGATGCGATTGAACGAAAATGGGTCGAAGAGATGGGCGGCATGAACCTTTACTTTGTTAAAGGCAGTGGCGCTAACGCTCGCGTTGTGACGCCAAAACTGACTGGAACTTTGCTGCCAGGCATTACTCGAGATTCGATCCTTACCGTGGCTGCCGATCTTGGCTATGCCGTATCAGAAGAGATGATCTCCGTTAATGACTGGCGCGATGGCGTGCTCTCCGGCGAGATCACCGAAATTTTTGCCTGTGGAACTGCAGCAGTTGTATCGGCTGTTGGCGGCGCAAAGAGCGCTCACGGATATTGGAAAACTGGCGATGGAAATCCTGGTCCAATCACCGTTCAGATTCGCGAAACGCTATTAGGAATTCAGCATGGAACCATTCCAGATACGCACGGTTGGAATCGCAAGGTAATTTGATGAGCACTCCGGACGCCTTTCATATCTATGACACCACGCTTCGCGATGGCGCGCAGCAAGAAGGTTTGAACCTTTCAGTTCATGACAAGCTGGCGATTGCTCGTCACTTGGATGACCTTGGTGTTGGTTTTATCGAAGGTGGCTGGCCTGGAGCTAATCCGAAGGATACCGAGTTCTTCAAACGTGCCCAAACCGAATTGAAATTTAAGAACGCTACCTTCGTAGCGTTTGGTGCTACTCGTCGCCCCAACGTGAAAGCTGCTGACGATCTTTTGCTGCGCGCACTCCAAGATTCGCAAGCGCCAGTCGTAACTTTGGTCGCTAAGAGTCACGATCGACATGTTGATCTGGCGCTAAAAACCAATCTTGATGAAAACTTGGCAATGATTCGCGAATCTATCGAATTCTTGCGAGCCGGCGGGCAGCGAGTCTTTCTTGATGCCGAACATTTCTTCGATGGTTATCTTTCTAATCGTGCTTACGCTTTAGAAGTAGTTCGAACCGCCGCTGAAGCTGGTGCCGATGTAATCGCGCTCTGTGACACCAATGGCGGCATGTTGCCAGATGAGCTATCCGAGATTGTTCATGAGGTCTTACTTGGCTCTTCGGCACGTTTAGGCATTCATTGCCACAATGACACTGGATGCGCGATCGCAAACTCACTTGCTGCAATCGCTGCTGGCGCTACCCATGTTCAAGGAACCCTTAATGGCTATGGCGAGCGCACCGGCAATGCCGATCTAGTAAGCATCATCGCGAATCTGGAATTAAAGAAGAAAATTAAAGTCTTGCCCGAAGGTGCGCTTCGTGAAGCCTTTCGAATTTCACATGCCGTTGCCGAAGTTACTAACGTTGCCCCCAGCGGGCGTCAGCCATATGTTGGCGTTTCCGCCTTTGCCCATAAAGCGGGCTTGCATGCCAGCGCCATCAAAGTAGATCCTGCGATGTACCAACACGAAAATCCAGAATCAGTTGGCAATGACATGCGAATGCTGGTCTCAGAAATGGCCGGCCGCGCTTCTATTGAATTGAAGTCACTGGAACTCGGAGTCGACTTGGGAGATGATAAGTCAGTTGTTGGTCGCGTTGTAGCTCGCGTTAAAGATATGGAATCGCATGGCTATACCTTTGAAGCGGCCGATGCCTCCTTTGAACTTTTGTTGCGCGAGGAGATCGACGGTAAGCGCGCTCACTTCTTCACCGTAGATAATTGGGAGTCCACCGTTATTCGCGATGAAGCCGGCGGCGTAACTTCAAAAGCTGTTGTAAGCATTACTGCCGGCAATGAGAAGATTGTTGCTGAAGGTCTGGGCAATGGCCCAGTTAACGCCATTGATAACGCTTTGCGTTCCGGGCTTAAGCGCCTGTATCCAGAACTTTCAAAGCTTGAACTGACCGACTATAAAGTTCGTATCCTCGAAGGTCGCCTGGGCACGGGTGCAATTACTCGCGTATTGGTTGAGACCAGCGATGGCGATGGCGAGTGGAGCACGATCGGTGTGCACGAGAATGTAATCGCCGCTTCAGCGATGGCGTTAGAGGATGCCGTTACCTATGGCTTATTAAGACAAGGTCGCAAACCCGAGTAATCTTTAGTTATGACTAGCGGATTGATCGAACAGTATGAAGAGCACTTAGCTCTGGTTCGCAATCTGGCCGATAATTCGATTCGCGGATATGTCTCTGATTTAGAGTCGTTCTTAAAACACTTGGCAAAACTTGAAATCGTAGAATTTTCTGATCTTCAACTTACCCACATCAGATCCTGGCTCGCTAATCAGCAAGCGACCGGAACTTCCAGAGCCACTTTGGCTCGCCGCATAGTTTCAATTCGAGCTTTCACGTACTGGGCTGCTAGCCAAGGTTGGATTAAGGAAGATTTTGGCGCCTCATTAGCAATTCCTAAGCCACTAAAGACTTTGCCCGAAGTTCTCACCCAAAGTGATGCCGCCACTGTGCTGGAATCGCTACAGACCAGAGCGAGCGAAGAGCCAACCGCCCTTCACCTACGAGACCTGGCAATTGTCGAAGTTTTATATGCCGCCGGAATTCGAGTCTCGGAGCTGTGTGGCTTAAATCTGCTCGACCTCGATTCTGATCGAAACACCCTTCAAGTACTAGGTAAGGGAAATAAGCAGCGTGTTGTCCCACTGGGACTTCCAGCCAAAAGAGCCCTCGATGGCTATCTGGTGCGCGCCCGACCAGATTTGGTTGCCAATGGTTCGGGTTCGGCCATCTTTTTAGGTTCCAGAGGAAAGCGGCTGGATCAACGAACCGCTCGTGAAGTGGTCTACCAAGCCATGAGCGCTGTTGGCTCGAACATGGGTCCACACGGCCTGCGCCACACCGCCGCGACCCATCTGCTGGAAGGGGGAGCCGATCTTCGAACCGTTCAAGAGATTTTGGGCCACTCCTCGTTATCGACGACTCAGATTTACACCCATGTCTCGGCCGAGCGCCTGCAATCGGCGTATCAACAGGCCCACCCTCGAGCGTAAATAAGGTAGAAACGGACATACTAAAAGGTATAACATTTGGGCATGGGTATGAATATCAAGAGCCCCGAGGCGCACGAACTCGCGGCAAAGCTGGCTTCCCTCTACCACGAAACACTTACCGAAGCGGTCACAGTGGCACTTCGAGAGCGGCTTGCTCGAGCGAGCCGCGAAGAACGGATCAAGCGAATGAAGGCGCTGGCGGAAGAAATTCATAAATTGATGCCAGAAGGCATGACCAGTGAAAACGCGACTGATTTTCTTTATGATGAAGAAGGATTACCCGTTTGAAGCTGGTGGTGGATTCCTCGGCGCTTCTCGCCATTATTTTCAACGAGCCCGAAGCCGACCTTTTCTTAGAAGCGATTCACGACCACGAACCGGTGATTTCGGCTGCAACTTACGTGGAAATTGGCTCGGTTTTGGATCCAAGAGGTGGTTCCGCTCAACTTGACCGTTTTCTTTCTGATGGCCGAATTTCCGTTCTGGAGTTTGATTTAGCTCAAGCAAAAGTCGCCCGCCAAGCTAATCGTGAATATGGCCGATCTAGCGCAAGCAAGGCCAAACTCAATTTCGGAGACACCTTTTCCTACGCATTAGCCATTTGCCTCAAGGCGCCGCTGCTCTTCAAAGGGGCCGATTTTACGCATACCGACGTCCAGACTCTCTAGCGCCCCGGTCCTCGGGTAAAGGGCGCTCGGACCATCAGTTAGACTTGCCCCAGCATCAACCTCGGAAGTAACCACACTAGTTGTGATCACTCAGGGGGCAGGTGACTTCGCGCGTCTTGCCCGACGATCTTCTATCGGGAGCCATTTCGGTCCAGCTTCGGCTGGTCGGTGACTAGACGCCAGGGATCAGAACAAATTGTTCCGGTCATCAACCGAGTGTGCGCTCGCTACCCGCGTGCGTGCAATAAAGGAGTGTGCCGCCATGGCGGTTGTAACAATGCGAGAACTTCTCGACAGCGGAGTCCACTTCGGACACCAGACTCGTCGATGGAATCCAAAGATGAAGCGCTTTATTTTTGCCGAACGCAATGGCATTTACATTATTGATATTCAGCAATCACTTGCCTTGATTGATAGCGCTTATAACTTCATTCAAGACACAGTTGCTAAGGGCGGACATATCTTGTTCGTTGGTACCAAGAAGCAAGCACACGAGCCAATCAAGCAACAATCAGCTCGCGTCGGCATGCCTTACGTTACCGAGCGTTGGTTGGGTGGCATGTTGACCAACTTCCCAACCGTATACAAGCGAATTCAGCGCTTGAAGGAATTGGAAGCGCTAGAAAATTCCAATGACCAGGTTTTGACCAAGAAAGAACTTTTGGTACTTCGTCGCGAGCGCGAGAAGTTAACCAAGAACCTTGAAGGTATCCGTAACATGACCAAGTTGCCATCAGCAATTTGGGTAGTCGATACCAAGAAGGAACACCTCGCTGTCGCCGAAGCTCACAAGCTCGGAATTCCTGTCGTTGCAATCTTGGATACCAACTGCGATCCAGATGAAGTTGACTACAAGATTCCTGGCAACGACGATGCGATTCGTTCAATCGGATTGCTAACGCGCGTAATTGCAGATGCTGCTGCTGCTGGATTGCAAGCTCGATCTGCAAATGCTGCCGCCGCTTCTGACCAAGGAATTGCACAACCTGCAGTTGCTGCCGAGCCATTGGCTGATTGGGAGAAGGAGCTCCTAGGAGCCCCGGCAACCGAAGCTGCTGTAGAAGCACCTGTTGAAGCCGCTTTAGAAGCACCTGTAACCGAAGTTGCACCAGAAAAAATTGGAGAATAACTAAGTGGCTGCATATACCGCAGAAGATGTAAAGAAGCTCCGCGAGGCAACTGCCGCCGGAATGTTGGATTGCAAGAAGGCGCTCGATGAGGCCGAAGGCGATTTTGATAAGGCCGTTGAAATCATCCGCGTTAAGGGTCAAAAGGGCGTTACCAAGCGCGAAGGTCGCACGACCTCAAATGGTTTGGTAATTGCAAAGGCTGAAGGCAATGTTGGCGTCATGTTGGAACTCAACTGCGAGACTGACTTTGTTGCCAAGGGTGAGCGTTTTCAAGCTGTAGCAGATGAGCTCTTGGCGCACTTAGCTGATAGCAAGATTGGCCAGCTCGATGCTTTCTTGTCCTCGACCTTACCTTCAGGTAAGACCGTCCAGGTAGCAATCGATGAAGCAAACGCCACCTTGGGAGAGAAGATTGAACTTCGCCGCATTGGCGTTCTCGAAGGCTCCCCAGTTGCGCTCTACCTTCACCGCACCAGCCCAGACTTGCCGCCACAGCTTGGCGTGCTCGTTCAACTCGCTTCTGATGCCCTAGAAGCTGGAAAAGATGTTGCTCAACATATCGCCGCCTTTGCCCCCTCATTTGTTCGTCGGGAAGATATTCCAGCCGAAGATCTAGCGAGCGAGCGTCGAATTGCCGAAGAGACCGCCCGCAATGAGGGCAAGCCAGAAGCATCAATCGCAAAGATCGTCGAAGGTCGACTAACTGGTTATGTGAAGGAAGTAAGCCTGCTCGAACAATCTTTTGCTAAAGATGCCAAGAAGACTGTTCAACAGATCTTGGACGAGGCAAAGACTGCCGTGTCGGCATTTCACCGATTCCGAGTTGGTCAGTAATCTAACGACTACCGTACTTATTCGTTCCAATTAGTTAAGGAGCACTCACTATGACCACTAAAGGTTACAAGCGAGTGCTCCTTAAACTTTCGGGCGAAGTCTTTGGAGGCGTCAAAGGAATTGGCGTTGATCCTGATGTAGTCCACGAGATTGCTGGTCAGATTGCCGATGTAGTTCGAGCCGGAACCCAGATTGCAATTGTTGTCGGCGGTGGTAACTACTTCCGCGGTTCCGAACTGCAACTGCGCGGCATGGATCGAGCTCGCGCCGACTATATGGGAATGTTGGGAACTGTTATGAACTGCCTTGCGCTCCAAGATTTCTTGGAGAAAGAGGGCATTGATACTCGCGTGCAAACCGCGATCACTATGGGTCAAGTCGCCGAGCCTTACATTCCACGGCGCGCAATCAGACATTTAGAAAAAGGTCGAGTTGTAATTTTCGGCGCTGGTGCCGGAATGCCATTCTTTACTACCGATACCGTTGCCGCCCAGCGCGCCCTTGAAATTGGTAGCGAAGCGCTGCTCCTGGCGAAGAGCGGAGTGGATGGCGTTTACACCGCCGATCCAAAGAAAGATCCGACCGCCACGAAATACCAACAGGTCAGTTTTGATGATGTGCTCCGTAAATCCTTGGCCGTGGCAGATGCGGCCGCCTTTAGCCTCTGTCGTGAAAATAAGTTGCCAATTATCGTTTTTGATCTAAAAACTCAAGGGAATATCGCTCGCGCCGTTCGCGGGGAACCGGTCGGAACCCTCGTCTCCTAATTTCACTATACGATTTGGCTCTGGCTAATGGCTGGAAACATATATAAGGGAGCACGATGTCCGATTTAGCAACAGCGCTTAGCGAAGCCAGCGCCAAGATGTCCAAAGCCGTTGATGTCGCCAAGGAAGACTTTGGTGCCATCCGAACCGGACGTGCGCATCCCTCGATGTTTGCCAAGATTGCCGTTGATTATTACGGCGCCTTTACCCCGCTCTCGCAGTTAGCAACCTTTCAAGTTCCCGAAGCCCGAATGGCAATCATCACGCCCTTCGATAAGAGCGCAATGGCCGTTATCGAAAAAGCGATTCGCGAATCAGATCTTGGCGTTAACCCGGCTTCAGATGGCGTTGTAATTCGCGTTAACTTCCCACAATTAACGGAAGAGCGTCGCAAGGAATACATAAAGGTTGCCAGAGCCAAAGCGGAAGATTCCAAGGTTTCAATTCGCAATATTCGTCGAAGTGCTAAAGAGGCGCTCGAAAAGTTAGAGAAGGATGGCGATGTCGGCAAGGACGATGTCGCCCGCGCAGAGAAAGAGTTAGACAAGGCGACGGCAGACCATGTTTCTCGAATTGACGATCTGCTTAAGCACAAGGAGACCGAACTTCTCGAAGTTTGATCATTATGGACGATATACATTCGATCAACGATGCCATCAATAAGAAGGCTGGAAGAAAGTTAATTCCCTCCATCTTGGTATCGCTCTCGATTTTACTTTTAGTATTTGGAACTATTTATTACGCCCCAATTCTCTTTGGTGCCCTAATTTGGCTCGCCATCATGTTGGCGATTCAAGAGATAGTTCGAGCTTACAAGTCTGCCGGTATTGATCTACCCGAGCGGGCACTTCAAATTGCGGGAACCGCACTTCTGGTTTCGGCTTGGTATGGTCGAGTTTCCGGATTGGCCGTTGCTACCGCGATTGCGATTCCCAACTTGTTGGTCTATCTATTGGTTCGGAACTCGAAAGATTTTGTAAAACGCTCGACAGCAGCAACATTCGCGATCTTTTACATTCCATTCCTGGCCGGTTTTCTCCTGCTTCTTGCTCACCACGAAAACGGTGGCGGCCGAATTCTTACCTTAGTAGTTTTGGTTAGTTGCAATGACACCTTTGCTTATCTATCAGGTGTGCTCTTTGGAAAACACCCATTAGCGCCGCACATCAGCCCAAAGAAAACCTGGGAAGGTCTGATTGGCGCACTTGTTGCAACCACCGTTGGCTCGGCGCTTGCATTTCGTTATGCCCTAGATTCGGAATGGTGGCTCGGCGCCGGCATTGGCGTTATGGCAGTCATTACTGCCACGTCCGGCGACTTAATTGAGTCCGCAGTAAAACGAGATCTAGCAATCAAAGATATGGGTGCAATTTTGCCTGGTCATGGTGGCATTCTTGATCGAATTGATTCGGTGCTTTTTACAGCTCCCGCAGTCTGGTTCGCCCTCGAACTAATTAAGCACTTCAACTGGTAGAGATGGCGGATATGGAAATTAAGTTAGTTTTTGACGAGCCCAAGCAACGGGTAAAACCACCAAAGCACTTTGCTGATCTTTCACCAGAAGAGCGCAAAGCTAAAGCCATTGAATTAGGCATCCCAGCTTTTCGTGCCAATCAGATGGCGGTCCACTTCTTTACCCACTTTAACGATGACCCAGATTCTTGGACTGATATTCCCAAAGAATTGCGCCAGACGATGGCCGCTGAATTCACCCCTAAATTAATCACCTTAGTTAAATCAATTACTTGCGATAACGGCAAGACTCGCAAAGACCTCTGGAAGCTGCACGATGGTGTTTTAGTTGAGAGCGTTTTAATGCGTTACTCCGATCGAACCACCGTCTGTATTTCTTCGCAGGCAGGTTGCGGCATGAACTGTCCATTCTGCGCCACCGGCCAAGCTGGGTTGACGCGCAACTTAACGGCCGGGGAGATCACCGCCCAGGTAGTTGCTGCGGCGCGAATTTGTGCCAGTGGTGAACTAGAAGGCGGCCCGACTCGACTTTCGAATGTGGTCTTCATGGGCATGGGCGAACCAATGGCGAACTACAACGCGGTAATGCGCTCGGTTCGAAATATCACCAGCCCACAGCCGGATGGCTTGGGGATTGGTGCCCGCTCGGTCACGGTTTCAACCGTTGGATTAGTAAATGGCATTGAGAAGTTGAGTCAAGAAGGAATACCTGTCACCTTGGCAGTTTCGCTGCATACGCCCGATGATGAGCTTCGAGATACCTTGGTTCCAATTAACTCTCGCTGGAAAGTTCGCGAAGTCTTAGAAGCTGCCGATCAGTATGCCGATACCACGGGGCGCCGTTACTCGATTGAATATGCACTTATCCGCGACATAAATGATCAAGCTTGGCGCTCTGATCTTCTAGGCAGGCTGCTTCGAAACCGTAACGCCCATGTGAATTTAATCCCACTCAACCCCACTCCAGGATCGAAATGGACCGCATCTAGACAAGAAGATGAAGATGAATTTGTCCGCATCCTTGAAAGTTATGGCGTTCCCGTTACAGTCCGAGATACACGTGGCCGTGAAATTGATGGCGCATGTGGTCAGTTAGCAGCCGCAGAGACCGCCTCTCCGGTCGTCATTGAAGGAGTACAGCTATGAAGACTCTCCATAATTTTATTGATGGCCAATATGTACCATCCGCTTCTGGAGAGACCGGCCACATTATTAATCCGACCACCGGCCAGGAGTATGCGACCGCGCCAATTTCCAATGGTGCCGATGTCGAGATCGCAATGAAAGCTGCCGAACGTGGCTTTGAAGCTTGGAAAGATGCGACGCCTTCGGAACGCCAACGGGCGTTGCTAAAGATTGCAGATGCCTTTGAGTCGCGCTCCGAAGAGTTAATCGCAATTGAGAGTGAGAACACCGGCAAGCCAATCTCTTTAACTCGCTCTGAAGAGGTGCCGCCGATGATCGATCAGATTCGCTTCTTTGCTGGCGCCGCCCGAAATCTGGAAGGCAAATCAGCAGGGGAGTACATGCATGGCATGACCTCATTTATTCGCCGCGAGCCAATCGGAATTTGTGCGCAAGTTACGCCGTGGAATTATCCAATGATGATGGCCGTTTGGAAGTGGGCGCCGGCAATTGCCGCCGGAAATGCTGTGGTCTTAAAACCTAGCGATACTACGCCAGCATCAACGGTCTGGATGGCCGGCGTTATGTCGGAATTTCTTCCGGCTGGCGTCTTCAATGTAATTTGCGGTGACCGCGACAGCGGCCGTGCCTTGGTTGAGCATGACACTCCAGCGATGGTCTCGATCACTGGCTCAGTTCGGGCCGGAATTGAAGTAGCGAAATCTGCCGCGCACGATGTCAAGAAAGTTCACCTAGAACTTGGCGGGAAAGCTCCAGTTGTAGTCTTCGCCGATGCCAATCTTGAAGCGGCGGCCGAAGCAATTGCGATCGCTGGTTATTTCAACGCTGGTCAGGATTGCACGGCGGCTACGAGAGTCCTAGTCGAGGCTAGTGTCTACGATCATTTTGTTGAATTATTGGCCAACGAGGCGACTAATAACATCGCCACCGGAGCGCCAGATGAAGATGTCTTGTATGGCCCGGTCAACAATGCCAATCAACTCGCTCGCGTCAGCGGCTTTATCGAGCGCACCCCCTCTCATGCCAAGGTAGTTGCCGGTGGTAACGCCATCAATCGGGCTGGCTATTTCTTTGCGCCAACAGTTGTCGCTGGTCTGCATCAAAATGACGAGATGATTCAAAACGAGATCTTTGGTCCGGTTATCACAATCCAAAAGTTCACCGATGAGGCCGAAGCGGTTAAGAAGGCGAACGATGTCGCCTATGGGCTGGCTTCTAGCGTTTGGACCCGCGACCACAGCCGAGCAATGCGAATGGCAAAGGCCTTTGACTTTGGCTGCGTCTGGATTAATACCCATATTCCAATCGTTGCGGAGATGCCGCACGGTGGCTTTAAACATTCGGGCTACGGTAAAGATCTCTCAACTTACGGCTTCGAGGACTACACCCGGATTAAGCACGTGATGACAAATCTCAATGCCTAAGTGCTAGCACCACTGTTAACGAAATACTGAGAATCCGATTTTTCTCACGAATAGGTCGGTTTTCCGAAACTTCTAGGTCTAGGATTTGGCGATATCCAGTTCTACCGTCCTGTCATCGATATGAGTAGAAAGAAGTTGCCATGTCAGCCTCAAGTAAGGATCACGACCTCTCTCTCGGAGCAAGTGAGCTTATCTCCGCTCCCTTCTCTCGCCGAGCTCTCTTGGCTGGCGCTGGCGGTTTAGGAGCTGCTTCACTACTTGGTCAATTAAATGTCGAAGGAGCGCACGCAGCTAAACCGGCAACACTGCGCTGGGCTAACTGGTCGCTCTATTTAGATTATGACAATAAAAGTAAGAAGTATCCGACGCTCGAAGCCTTCATCAAGAAGACCGGTATCCCAACAAAGTACATGGAAGTCATTGATGACAACGACTCCTTTACCGCCAAGGTCCAACCGCAACTAAAATTGAAGAAAGATATCGGCTACGACATTGTCACAATGACCGAGTGGATGGCAGCTCGCTGGCTCGCCTCTGGTTTTGTTCAGAAGTTTGACGATGCTGCGGTTCCAAATAAGAAGAATGTCCTCTCATTTCTGGAAACCCGGCCATTTGATCCGGGTCGCCACTACAGCCTGCCTTGGGCTGGAATCATCGCCGGTTTTGCCTGGAATAAGTCCAAGCATCCAAAGGGAATTCATACCATCGAACAACTATTTGCCAAGGAAAATAAAGGCAAAGTGGAAGTTCTCTCTGAGATGCGGGACACCATCGGGCTAGTCATGCTCTGGCAGGGCACCGATATTTCAAAGCCATTTACCGAAGCGAAATTTATGAATGCCGTCGACTACGTGACGAAAATGATTCACGATGGCTTCATTCGACAAGTTAAAGGTCAGTCATACCAGGAAGATCTAATCAGCGGTGATGCGACGGCAGTAATTGGCTGGTCTGGTGATATCAATCAACTGAACCTACAAAACTCAAATCAATTTGGCTTTGCTATTCCAGATAGCGGTGGCACTTTCTCGACCGATAACTTGATGATTCCATCCACCTCGCCAAATAAACTTTCAGCTGAAAAGTTAATCAACTACTACTACGACCCAGTAGTAGCAGCCAAGGTCGCCAACTACATCACTTACGTCTGCCCAGTAAATGGTGCCCAGGCTGCAATGGAGAAGATCAACCCAGCTCAGGTTCACAACCCGCTGATCTTCCCAGATGACAAAATGTGGAAGAACCTCAAAGTCTTCCGTGGTTTAACTCCTACCGAGATGATCAAGTTCTCCACCGCCTTCCAGAAAGCAAGTGGTAACGGGTAGTGGTTGACGCTTCTACCTCCGCGCATGGAGATATAAAACTCTCCAACTTAACTAAATCTTTTGCCGATTTCACTGCGGTCGATGATTTAACGCTGACTATTCCCGAAGGATCCTTCTTCGCTCTGCTCGGGCCATCAGGTTGCGGTAAAACCACCACGCTTCGAATGATTGCCGGGCTGGAAGAGCCGACAGCGGGTTCAATTTTTATTGGCAATACCGATATCACTCATATGCGCCCTTACAAGCGTCCGGTGAATACGGTTTTCCAGAACTATGCGCTCTTTCCGCATCTTTCGATCTTCGAAAACGTGGCTTTTGGGCTACGCCGTCGCGGCATCAAAGATGTCAAAGAGCAGGTTGATAAGGTCTTGGATCTAGTTGAGCTGCCCCATTTGGCGCAACGTAAACCGCTTCAACTTTCTGGTGGCCAACAACAACGTATCGCCGTTGCTCGGGCAATCGTTAACCGGCCTGCCCTGCTTCTCCTTGATGAACCACTAGGTGCCTTGGATCTAAAGTTACGTCGTCAAATGCAGATCGAGCTTAAATGGATCCAGACTGAAATTGGCTTGACCTTTGTCCATGTAACTCACGATCAAGAAGAGGCCATGACAATGGCCGACACCATCGCCGTTATGAACGAAGGCCGAATCGAGCAAATGGGATCACCGGCAGATCTTTACGACAATCCCAAGACCGCCTTTGTTGCAAACTTCTTGGGTCAATCAAATTTGATCAAGGGCTCGATCGAGTCAAATGGTTCTGATTCGCTAGTAGTTAATCTCTTTGGTCAACGAGTGGCAGTTCCACGGGCGCGATCTTCCGCTCGCGATTCCTCGATCTTGGTTGGTATTCGACCCGAGAAGCTGAGAATCTCTCCAGAAACTTCATCCGCCTCCGGCAACGTTCTAACTGGTGGCATCATCGAAGATGTTTCCTACATCGGCGTAAGTACCCAATACCAAGTGTTAATGCCATGGGGTCAAGAACTCATGGTCTTTGAACAGAACGACGATGGTGTTCCGCCGCTAGATAAGGGCGATCGCATCACGCTTTCATGGGAACCAATTTTCACCTTTGGGCTCGATGGTAGCGAAGATGCCAACGCTGGCTCTGAGCTCCACAACGACGAAGAAGAATAACCGTGGCATTTCTTTCGGCGGTTTCTCACAAGTCAGATGAGAGCGAAAAGAAACGATCTTTTCTACCTTATCTGCTCTTGCTTCCTGGTTTGGTTTGGCTCTTCTTTTTCTTCTTGATGCCGATCTTGACCTTGGTGAGTACTTCCACCAAGACCCCTGGACTGGGGATAGGAGAATTTGATCAGACCTATCGCTTTGCAAATTATTGGGATGCGATCGTAAATTCGCGCGGTCAATTCTTTCGCTCTTTTGAATACGCCAGCATTGCAACGATCACGGCTCTAATAATTGCCTACCCACTTGCCTATGCGATCGCGTTTAGATCTGGCCGATGGAAGAACGTCCTTTTGGTATTGGTTGTCGCACCGTTCTTTACCTCTTTTATTCTTCGGACCATCGCCTGGAAGCAGATTCTGGGTGGTCAAGGAATTGGGTTCAAGTTTCTAACTTGGTTGCACATCATCAGCCCGCAATCTCATTTAACTGCCAGCGCCTTTGCAGTGGTTGCCGGATTAACTTATAACTTCTTACCCTTCATGACCTTGCCACTCTATTCCAGCTTAGAGCGAATCGATCCCAGAACTATGGAAGCCTCCGGCGATCTTTATGCCAACGCTTTCACAACCTTTCGCAAAGTTACCTTGCCGCTTTCGATGCCTGGTGTTGTAGCCGGAACCTTGCTGACTTTTATTCCAGCCGCAGGTGATTATGTAAATGCTGAAATTCTGGGTAATCCTCAAACCAAGATGATCGGTAACGTAATTAATGCCCGGTATCTGCAGATCGTGGACTATCCGACCGCCGCAGCGCTCTCCTTCACTTTGATGGTGGCAATTTTAATCATGGTTACTTTGTATATCCGAAAGTCGGGAACAGAGGAACTGGTATGAGAAAAGCCCGTCGCTGGTTCTCTCGCAATCTAATCAGAATTTACGCAGTGCTCGGGTTTACTTATCTTTTCATTCCAGTTCTCTATACCTTTGCTTTCTCTTTCAATAACTCCAGCAAGAGCAACTTAGTCTGGCGCGGCTTTACCTTTAACAACTGGAAGAATCCCTGTGGCGCTCCCGATGTATGTAATGCACTGGGTAATTCGATCAAGATCGGGTTGATCTCCACGGGTATCGCCACGGTCCTCGGAACTATGATTGCTTTCGCCCTTGGGCGCTACGCCTTCAAAGGTCGCTCCCTTGTTAATTTGTTGATCTTCTTGCCAATGGCCACGCCAGAATTAGTCCTGGGCGCATCGCTTCTCACAATGTTCTTGAACTTTGGCTTTAATCCTGGCTTCGTGACTATTGTGATAGCCCACGTGATGTTCTGTATCTCATTTGTCGTCGTCACCGTTAAAGCTCGCATCGCCAGTTTGGATCCCAGACTGGAACAAGCGGCGATGGATCTCTATGCCGATGAACGCGAAACCTTTCGTCGCATTACCTTTCCGTTGCTAGCACCGGGAATTGCTGGAGCTGCCCTGTTGGCCTTTAGCCTCTCGTTCGATGACTTCATCATCACCAACTTCAACTCTGGCAATGTAAATACCTTTCCAAAGTTCGTTTATATCTCGGCTGAGCGCGGCCTTCCAGCGCAGGCAAATGTGATCGGTTCTGCCATGTTCTTTATCGCTTTAATCGTCGTACTTTTGGGTCAGGTAGTACAACGGCGGCGCAAAGTCAGTTAAGTTTGGCTTATGGCAAACTTGGGAAATATGTATGGTCCGGACTTCACCTTTTTGGGAATTCCGCGCTGCGACCTTGCAGTTGCTGAAAGTTATGCCGGCGCCGATGTAATTATCGTGGGCGCCCCAATTGATAGCGGCACCTCTCATCGTTCCGGTGCCAAATTTGGACCACAAGCTATTCGAGGTGGCGACTATTTGCCGCACGATGGCGAACGCCCACATCTCTCACTTCGGGTGGATGCCCTCAAAGAGCTAAAGATTTTCGATGCTGGCGACTTGCTCATGCCAGGTGGGGATTTAACAGCGTCGCTCCTCGTGCTTGAGGAAGCAACAGAATTGATTTCCAGAGCTGGCGCCATTCCAGTAATTCTAGGTGGCGATCACTCGATTGCTTCAGCAGATGTTGCCGGAATTGCACATCACCGAGGGATGGGCAAGATCTCGATGATTCACTTTGATGCTCATGCTGATACCGGTGAATCCCAATTTGGGGCATTGGTTGGACACGGAACGCCGATGCGTCGATTAATCGAAAGTGGGGCGGTCCGAGGTGATCGCTTCTTGCAACTTGGTTTGCGTGGTTACTGGCCCGATGATGCCACCTTAAAATGGATGCGCGATCAAGGAATGCGTTCATACGAGATGACCGAAATTCATCATCGGGGCATGAGGGAAGTTTTGGATGAGTCATTCGCAACACTTACCGATGGCTGCGATGGCGTCTTTTTGTCAGTAGATATCGATGTGGTTGATCCAGGCATGGCACCAGGAACTGGAACGCCAGAACCCGGCGGAATGACCAGCCGTGAACTATTAGAAGCGGTTCGTCGAATTTGCCTAGAGCTTCCAATTGTTGGGATCGATGTAGTTGAAGTTGCTCCGGCCTATGACAGCGCCGATATCACAGCAATCTTGGCTAACCGAGTGATTCTTGAAGCGCTTAGCGCTATTACAGTAAGAAAAAAGGGTGGGAGTTATTCTCCCACCCGTAATCTCTTAGATCGTTAGTTCGAAGCAGCAATTGCCTCATCGAGAATAGCTAGCGCCTCTTCCAGAAGTGCATCAGGCATTACCAACGGTGGCAACAATCGAATCACGTTGCTGTAGGTACCAGCGGTTAAAAGCAAGACCCCTTTTTGCTGGCAGTACTTAACGGCATCCATCATGGCCTTTGAGTTTGGCTCTGTGGTTCCTGGCATTACCAATTCAATGGCTTGCATTGCACCGCGACCACGAACATCGCCCACAATCGCATACTTGGATTTCATGGCTTCGAGCGCCTTGGAAATGATGGTTCCCATATGGCGAGCTCGGGCTACCAAATTATCTTCTTCGATGGTTGCGATGGCTCCGAGCGCCGCTGCACAGGCGACAGGATTACCACCAAATGTGCCACCAACACCGCTTGAAACTGCGGCATCCATGACTTCAGCACGACCGGTGATTGCGCCTAGTGGAAGTCCACCACCGATTCCCTTGGCCGTGACCATGATGTCAGGTTCAACGCCTTCTTCATTGCAAGCAAAGAAATCGCCAGTACGCGCAAAGCCAGTTTGGACTTCATCGGCAATGAAGAGAATGCCATTTGCTTTAGCAAATGCTGCGAGTCCAGGAAGGAAACCCTTCGAAGGGACAACAAAGCCGCCTTCGCCTTGGATAGGTTCGATAACGATCGCCGCAACATTGTGTGCGCCGATCTCTTTCTCAATTTTGTGGGTTACTAAATCCAGCGCCTCTTCAGTGATCTTGGAAGCATCACCCAGCCAGCGGAATGGGTAGGCCATTGGCATGCGGTAGACCTCAGGGGCGAAGGGACCGAAGCCCTCTTTGTAAGGAATATTTTTTGCCGTCATTGCCATGGTTAGGTTGGTTCGACCGTGGTAGGCATGTTCGAAAACAACAATCGCCTGACGCTTGGTGAAGGCACGTGCAATCTTTACCGCGTTCTCAATTGCTTCGGCACCTGAGTTAACGAGCAGGGACTTCTTTTTAAAGGTACCTGGTGTTAACCGGTTTAGGGCTTCACATACTTCAACGTAGCCGCTGTATGGCGCTACGGTGAAACAAGTGTGTGTAAATGATTGGACCTGTTTCAAGACATTTGCAACAACGCGATCGGCGCTATTGCCGACGTTTACAGTAGCGATTCCAGCTGCCATGTCGATGATTGAGTTTCCATCGACATCGATGATGACACCGCCGCCGGCTTGGGAGACAAAGACTGGGATAGCCATGCCAAGCGAGGCAGATGTTGCCTCACTGCGGCGAGCCAACAATTCTTGGGATTTTGGTCCTGGAATTGCGGTAACTAAACGGCGTTCTTGCGGAATGTGTGGTCCTGAGGTCATGGGATAACTATAACCGAGGATGAATATTGCGAAATTTCTAAGGTTAATAGGAGAAGATAGGTCAATGAGTATTGGGTCACAGGAGCAGGCATGAGTTTTCTCGGCGTAATTGCCTTTATCGTCGCGCTGCTTTTCTCGATAATGGTTCACGAAGCTGGCCATTACCTGACGGCTAAGCGCTTTGGAATGAAAGTTACCGAGTTCTTTTTAGGCTTTGGCAAGCGCCTTTGGTCCTTCACGAGAGGTGAAACCGAGTTCGGAGTTAAGGCAATTCCAGCTGGTGGCTACTGTCGCATCGTTGGTATGTCAGCCCGTGAAGAACTCTCCGAAGCAGATGCGCCGCGCGCTTTCGTGAAGGCATCCGCAAGTAAACGTCTGGTTGTTCTGGGCGCTGGATCGTTTATGCATTTCATCTTAGGTTTCCTAATTATTTTCTTTTTGTTCTTTGCAGTTGGCACCACGGTTGTCACTCCTGTGATCGCCGAAGTTGTTCCTTGTCTAACGACTGCTGCAAGCTGTACCGCAAGTGATGCCCCATCACCAGCAAAGTTAGTTGGCTTGAAACCGGGCGACCGCATTATTTCGATTAATGGTGTACCTGCAGCCGATTGGTCAAAGGTTGTAGTTGAGATTAGAAATTCACCAAGCAAGCAGATCACCATTGTTGATCAGCGCGGTAGCCAAATGCTCGAATTCAAAGTTATCCCTAACTCGGTATTGCGCGCCGGAAAGAAAGTTGGCGTCATTGGGTTGGTGAACAAATTAGGTGTGCAGACCCAGAATCCGATTACAGCTGCGGCTAGCGCTGGTAAACTTTCCAAAGAGTTATTCACCAGCAGCGTTAGTTCTCTGGTTTCACTGCCTTCAAAGATCCCGGCGCTTTTTCGCCAGACCTTTATGGGACAAAAGCGTGATGCCACGAGCTTGGTAGGTGTCGTTGGCGTAGCCAGGGTTTCGGCTCAGACTGCCAGCGACAAGAAGTTAACGCTTCGGGAACGTTTGGCAACTTTTATGTTGATCATCTCGAGCCTGAATATCTTCGTGGGAATCTTCAATCTTCTTCCAATCCTGCCGCTAGACGGCGGTCATATGGCGCTGGCCGCTGCTGACGGGGTTCGCCGCTGGCGGGCTCGCCGCTTCAACCGAGAGATTCCGGCTCCAATAGATATTGAAAGATTGACTCCAGTCACCATCGTGGTCTTCGTATTTTTGGCCGCCCTATCACTGCTGCTTTTGGGGGCCGATATTTTCAATCCAATTCATCTCAATGTTTAGGGCAGAATAAGCACATGATCAACCTCGGAATGCCAGCCACCCCGCCGCCCGTATTGGCGCCTCGCCGCAAGACTAAGCAACTAAAAGTTGGCAGCGTCTTGGTTGGTGGTGATGCTCCAGTTTCAGTGCAGTCGATGTGCACAACTTTGACTTCGGATGTAAATGCCACGTTGCAGCAGATTGCAGAATTAACTGCCTCCGGTTGTCAGATTGTTCGGGTAGCCGTCCCCAGTCAAGACGACGCCGACGCTTTGGCGCAAATTGCCAAGAAGTCACAGATTCCAGTAATTGCTGATATTCACTTTCAACCAAAATATATCTTTGCCGCGATTGATGCTGGTTGCGCAGCGGTTCGCGTCAACCCAGGAAATATCAAACAGTTTGATGACAAGGTTAAAGAGGTTGCTAAGGCTGCCGGAGATGCCGGCATTCCAATTCGAATCGGCGTCAACGCCGGCTCCCTCGACCCACGACTGCTGGCAAAATATGGCAAGGCAACACCAGAAGCTCTGGTCGAGTCCGCGCTCTGGGAAGCCTCACTCTTCGAAGAGCACGGCTTTACCGATATCAAAATTTCCGTCAAGCACCATGATCCAGTCACCATGGTCTCGGCCTATCGACTCTTGTCTCAGCGCTGCGAGTATCCGCTGCACCTTGGGGTAACCGAAGCTGGACCTTTCTTCCAAGGAACTATTAAGTCGGCAACGGCCTTTGGAATTTTGCTGGCCGAAGGAATCGGCGACACGATTCGAGTTTCACTTTCGGCACCGCCGGTTGAAGAGGTAAAGGTTGGCATCTCGATTTTGGAATCACTTAACCTGCGCCAACGTAAACTTGAAATCGTCTCTTGCCCCTCATGTGGCCGCGCCCAAGTTGATGTCTATACCTTGGCCGAGAAAGTCCAAGCGGGCTTGGAAGGAATGACCGTTCCACTTCGAGTCGCTGTCATGGGTTGCGTAGTAAATGGCCCGGGCGAAGCGCGCGAGGCTGACCTTGGTGTTGCTAGCGGAAATGGCAAGGGCCAGATCTTTGTAAAGGGCGAAGTCATAAAGACGGTGCCCGAAGATATGATCGTTGAAACTTTGATCGAAGAAGCGATGCGCTTAGCGGAGGAGATGGAGCTAGCCGGCGTCGAATCTGGCGCTCCAACTGTCAACGTCAAGTAATTCTGACAGAGTCCGCACTGCTTTTAGGTAGGGTTCTCGCATGTTGCGAATGTCTACTCTCTTGCTGCGCACCCTTCGGGATGATCCAGCCGATGCCGAAGTTGCCAGCCACCGCCTATTAGTACGAGCCGGTTACGTCCGCCGAATTGCCGCTGGTGTTTACTCTTGGCTGCCACTGGGTTACCTGACCCTTCGAAATATCGAGCGAATCATCCGGGAAGAGATGGATGAGGCCGGGTTCCAAGAAGTTCACTTCCCTTCGCTATTGCCGCGCGAACCATACGAGGCGACCAATCGCTGGACCGAATACGGACCTGATCTATTTCGTTTGAAGGATCGCCGGGGTAATGATTACCTGCTCGGTCCAACTCACGAGGAAATGTTTACCTTGATGGTCAAGGGGGAGTACTCCTCTTATAAAGATCTGCCACTTTCGATCTACCAGATTCAAACGAAGTTTCGCGACGAGACCAGGCCACGCAGCGGAATTATTCGCGGCCGCGAATTCGTGATGAAGGATTCTTACTCTTTTGATTTAGATGATGCGGGTCTTGAAGTTTCTTACCAAAGGCATCGCAGCGCATATGTAAAAACCTTTGATCGCCTTCACATGAAATACAACATCGTTGCTGCCATGGCCGGAGCCATGGGCGGCTCAAAGTCGGAAGAGTTCTTGGCGCCTTGCGCTACTGGCGAAGATACTTATGTTCTCTGTGAAAAATGTGGCTACGCAGCCAACGTAGAGGCGATGGTTACAAAAGTTGCAGCTTATGAGGGAGCCACCCCGCCAGCGATGGAAGTTTTTGATTCCCCAAATACGCCGACTATCGATTCCTTAGTCGATTTACTCAATGGCAAATTCGAAGGCGACTTTGTTGCCGGCGATACTTTGAAGAATGTGCTCTTGATAGCCGATGGCGAAGCGATCTCCATCTTGGTTCCAGGTGATCGCGAAGTTGATCTAAAGCGCTTGCAGGCCAATTTGCCAGGTGTTCAAGATCTACGCCTCTTCGAAGATGCCGACTTCGCAAAGCACCCAGGATTGGTAAAGGGCTATGTCGGACCTCAAGATGCCGAAAGATTAGGTATCAGAGTCTTCGCCGATCCCAGAATCGTGCTTGGTTCACATTGGGTAACTGGTGCGAATGAAAAAGATAAGCACGTTCGATTTGTAACCCATGGTCGCGATTTCAAAGTTGAAAAGTTTGTCGAAGCTGCCGAAGTTCGAGCAGGCGATATCTGTCCAAACTGTTCAACCCCAGTCATCATCGATCGTGCCATCGAGATCGGCCACATCTTTCAACTTGGCCGCAAGTATGCTCAAGCGCTAGATCTAACGGTGCTCGACAAAGATGGTAAGTCTCAGGTCGTGACGATGGGCTCCTACGGAATTGGTGTTTCCCGCGCAGTAGCCGCGATCGCCGAACAAACTCATGATGAACTCGGGTTGTGTTGGCCACGCGAAGTTTCACCCGCCGACCTTCACATTGTCGCCACCGGCAAGGATGATCTCCCATTCGATACCGCCGAAAAATTGGCAACTGAGTTGGAAGCGCAAGGCATGCGGGTCATGATCGATGATCGTCGCGATGCTAGCCCCGGAGTGAAATTCAAGGATGCCGAATTAATCGGTATTCCATTTATTGTCATCGTCGGCAAGGCCTTGGCCGAAGGCAAGGTTGAACTTCGCAATCGTCGAACTGGCGAAAAGAGTGAAGTTCTTCTAGCTGAAGCCGTGTCACAAATTATTTCGGTCGTCACAGCTTCTTAATGTCGCTCTCAACCGCGATCTTCCTGGCGCTGGCGGCGGGATTTGCGGGCTTTGTCGACGCCATGGTTGGCGGAGGTGGCCTGATTCAACTGCCGGCGTTGCTAATTGGAATTTCAGATAAACCTATCCCAATGATTTTGGGTACAAATAAAGTACCGGCAATCTTTGGCACTAGCTCATCGGCCATTGCCTATTTTCGGCGCGTGCGACCGGATTTACATTTAACGGTATCAATGGCAATTCCAGCTTTTATTGGTTCGGTCACTGGCGCCCGACTTGCGGCTAGTTTTCCGAAAGAGTTCTTTCGTCCGATCATTGTTCTCCTCTTGATCGCTGTTGCCTTTTACACTTGGAAGAAACCGGATTTAGGAATGGATGAAGCGCTGAAGTTCACCAAGCGCCAACGCCTTTTATTAGTTTCGATATTCGGGCTATGCATTGGTTTTTACGATGGCATCTTTGGTCCGGGGACTGGCACCTTTCTCGTCTTTCTCTTGGTCGGTGTTATTGGTTACGCATTTTTAAAGGCATCCGCCACCGCTAAATTGGTAAATATCGCCACGAACTTTGGTGCGATTCTCTCCTTTCAATTCACCGGCCACATCTGGTGGCGGTTGGGGTTGCTTTTGGCTATCGCCAACGTGAGCGGCGCACTAATCGGATCCAGGCTTGCGATCCGAGGCGGGTCGCCACTGGTCCGAAAAGTCTTTCTTCTGGTGACAACTTTGCTCATCGCAAAAGTGGGTTATGATTGGCTCACAACTAAATAGCGAGAGAGAGTAAAGAACGCATGGCAACTGATTCTGCAAAACTAAATAACCAAGAATTAATCGCTGAAATTTCAGCAGCAATTACGCCGGCAATAACCGCCGCGGATTGCTATCTCGAAGAAGTAACCATTACCCCGGCTGGTAAAAGCCGGATCCTCACTGTGATTGTGGACAGTGACTCCCATTTGAATTTAGATCAAGTCACAGTGGTTTCGCGTGCCGTCTCCGAAGTTGTTGAGGCGCTGCCTGCACTTGGAGATCAGCCATTTACCCTCGAAGTTACCTCTCCTGGCGTAGATCGACCGCTGACTCAACCACGCCATTGGCGCAAAAATAAGGGTCGTTTGATCAACATAGTTTTGATCGATGGCTCGGCAGCTAAAGGGCGAATCGGCGAGAGCGCCGATGATTCAGTCACGATTGATGGAAAAATTATTGAATTGGCTCTTATAAAGCGGGCCACCATTGAGGTTGAATTTAAATCGTTAACCGCAGACGCTTCCTCCGAAGGTGACGACGAATGAATGTCGATATCAAAGCACTGATTGCGCTTACTGTTGAACGAGAGATGCCGCTTGAGAAACTAATTAATGCCATTGAAAATGGCGTGGCCGCCGCTTATGCCGAACTCCCTGAAGCTCATCCAGGTGGTCGTGCGGTCTTGAACCGACAAACTGGTGAGATCGTTATTTATTATCCCGTTCTAGGTCCCGATGGGGATCGAATTGATACTGCAATTGATAGCCCTGAAGGCTTCAGCCGAATCGCCACTTCCACCGCTCGCAAAGTTATCAAAGAGAAGATGCGAGAAGCCAAGGATGCCGACATCGTTGGGGAATTCACCGCTTCAGTTGGCGAGGTTATTTCTGGCGTGATCCAACAAGGCCGGGATCCAAAAATTGTTTACGTTCATTTAGGTCGAGTCGAAGGAAAGATTCCGCCAAACGAGCAAGTTCCAACTGAAACTTATGTCCACGGCCAACGGATTAAGTGTTTTGTGGTTGAAGTGAAGCAAGGCCTTAAGGGTCCAGAAGTTACGCTCTCCAGAACTCACCCCGCCTTAGTTAAAACGCTCTTTGCGCTAGAAGTCCCAGAAGTTAAAGAGCGAATCGTTGAAATCGTAGGAATCGCCCGCGAGGCTGGCCACCGCAGCAAGATTTCAGTTCGCACTCACCGAGCCGGCGTCAGTCCAAAAGGCGCCTTAATCGGTCCAATGGGTGCCAGAGCTCGAGCCGTAATGGATGAACTAAATGGCGAGAAGATCGACATCGTCGATTACTCCGACGATATCGCCACCTATGTTGCCAATGCTCTAGCCCCGGCGAAGGTCACTTCTGCCGAGGTCGTAGATATGGAGACCAGGTCGATCAAGGTTGTAGTCCCGGACTATCAACTCTCCTTGGCAATCGGCAAAGATGGCCAAAATGCCCGCCTAGCTGCTCGTTTGACTGGCGCTCGGATCGATATCCATCCCGACAACCCAGTGGAGCGGATCGAAAAACCCAAGCCAGTTTTGCCAGTTTCCGAGCTAGATGAGGCTCAAGCCGAGCCCATCTAGCTCGCCTAATTACGCTTCCCACCCGCAAGAAGGTAAGGTAGGGGAGTTAAGTTGAGGCGAGGACGATGATGGCAACTCCGATTCGAAGCTGCATCGTTTGTCGAAAACGCGAAAACTGGACGGAACTACTTCGAGTGGTTAAAGATGGCGATCAGGTAATCCCTGACCCGCTAAATCTGCAACCTGGCAGAGGTGCTTGGTTACATCGGAAATGTTTCGATGTTGCCAAGGAACGTGGCGCTTTTGGTCGAGCACTTCGCTCTACTGAACCGCTCTCCACTGAGCAGCTCGAAGATTTTTTAGAACAGCAGTAACAAGATCAGGCGCCCGTCTGATTTCTCAAAGGAGTAGCAATGTCCCTTAAGGCAATCTCACAATCATGAGCACTCAGCGCTCATGAGAAGGCATGACATTTAGGCTCCAATAAAACGTGGGGCCATGACAGGAAGGTAACTGTGGCAAAGGTCCGCGTTCACGAATTAGCAAAAGAATTAGGAATCCCTAGTAAGGATCTCCTCGCCAAACTGCAAGAAGTCGGCGAGTTTGTAAAATCAGCCTCTTCAACTGTTGAAGCACCAGTCGTGCGCAAGTTGATGGAGAAGTTTCCAGATATTAAACCGGCCGAAGATGCCCCCAAACCTGTTAAGAAGGCGGCGGCAAAGAAGGTTGCGGCAAAACCGGTAGCGCCCACCGCTGATGAGATTCAAGCTGCCTTGGCACAGTTAGCGCCCGGCACGATTCCACAATCTGCCATGCCTTCTGCTCCGGTTGCACCAGCTGCATCGGTGCCATTTCCACCAGCTGCGCCAGCGGCTCCAGCGGCACCAGCTGCAACGGCACCAGCTGCACCAGCTGCACCGCATGCGCCACGACCAGGCAACAACGCCTTCTCTGGCAATGCGACACCTGGCAACGTTCCAATGCCACGGCCACCGCGCGCGGGCAACAATCCATTTAATACCGGGGCTGGGGCAATTCCTCGGCCACCGGCACGTCCAATTCGACCAGGTGAACGTCCAGCAGGTCCGGGCGGCGCTCGGCCACCAATGTCGGGTGCGCGTCCAGGTGCAGTGCGTCCTGGATTTGCCGCAAGACCTCCAGGTTCTCGGCCACCAGGTGCCGGAACTGGAGCACCAGGTGCCCGTCCTGGCGGTCCAGGTGCTGGTTCGCCATATCGCACGCCATCAGCAACACCAGCACAACCAAGTTTCGGTGGTCCAAATAAGGGCGGCGGTCGTCATCAACGTGGCGGAACTGCTGGCGCATTTGGAAAGTCCGGCGGCAAGAATCGCAAAGCGCACAAGAGCAAGAAAGCGTTGCGTGAAGAGTTCGACAATATGGCAGCGCCATCTTTGGGTGGTGCAGTTATTCCTCATGGTGATGGCAAGACCGCAATTCGCTTGCGACGTGGTTCCTCACTTATGGACTTTGCCGAGAAGATCAATGGCGATCCAGCCGCGTTAGTTTCAGCGCTCTTTCACTTAGGTGAAATGGTCACTGCTACTCAATCAGTTGATGAAGATACCTTCATGCTTCTTGGCTCGGAACTGGGATATGTAATTCAAGTTGTTAGCCCAGAAGATGAAGATCGCGAACTTCTTGAAGAGTTCGACATTAACTTGGAGCAAGAGCTCGAAGATATCGACGAAGAAGATCTCGTCGTACGCTCGCCGATCGTTACAGTCATGGGTCACGTCGATCACGGTAAGACTCGTTTGTTGGATGCAATTCGTTCAACCGAGGTCGTAAAGTCCGAAGCCGGTGGAATTACTCAGCACATCGGTGCTTACCAAATTCACCACATGCACGATGGTCTTTCACGAGCAATTACCTTTATTGATACACCAGGTCACGAAGCTTTCACCGCTATGCGTGCTCGTGGTGCCAAGGTCACCGATATCGCAGTCTTGGTGGTTGCCGCTGATGATGGTGTTATGCCTCAGACCATTGAAGCTCTTAACCATGCGCAGGCAGCCGACGTTCCAATTGTTGTTGCTGTTAACAAGGTTGATAAAGAAGGCGCTAACCCAGACAAGGTTCGCCAACAACTCACTGAATACAACTTGGTTGCCGAGGAATACGGCGGAACCACAATGTTCATTAACGTATCGGCTAAATCAGGCGAAGGCATTGATGCCCTTATTGACAGCATTTTGCTAACTGCAGATGCTGCTCTCGATCTTCGCGCAGTTGCCGATGATGCCGCTCGTGGTGTTGCTATCGAAGCCAACTTGGATAAGGGTCGTGGCCCAGTTGCCACCGTCTTGGTTCAACGCGGAACTTTGAAGGTCGGAGATGCCATCGTTGCTGGCGGGGCTTATGGCCGCGTTCGTGCAATGTTGGACGAGAATGGCGATGCCGTTCTTGAAGCCGGACCTTCTCGTCCAGTACAGGTTCTTGGGTTTACTTCCGTTCCTGGTGCTGGCGATACCTTCATCGTTGCTGAAGATGATCGAACTGCCCGTCAGATCGCAGAAAAGCGTCAGCTTGCCATGCGAAATGCGATGCTTGCCAAGACTCGCAAGAAGGTCTCACTCGAAGACTTCATGGAGCAATCCAAGATCAGCACCCTTAACCTCATCCTCAAGGGTGATGTTTCTGGTTCGGTTGAGGCGCTCGAAGATGCTCTGTTGCTTCTCGATGTCGGCGACGAAGTTGATCTTCGCGTTATTCACCGTGGCGTTGGTGCCATCACAAAGAACGATGTAACCCTGGCCTCGGCATCAACCGCGGTAATCATTGGTTACAACGTTAAGCCAGAGCCACAAACTGCGATCTTCGCTGATGTTGAAGGCGTGGAAATTCGTTTCTACACCGTCATCTATCAAGCAATCGAAGAGATCGAAGCTTCACTCAAAGGCCTGCTCAAGCCAGAGTACGAAGAAGTTGTACTCGGCAGCGCCGAAGTTCGCGACATCTTCCGCTCCAGCAAGTTCGGAAATATTGCCGGTTGTTTGGTTCAAGATGGATTTATTCGACGAAATGCCAAAGCTCGCACTTTGCGAAATGGCGTCGTAGTTGCAGAAAATCTTTCAATCGAATCACTTCGTCGTTTCAAGGATGATGCCACGGAAGTTCGTGATGGTTACGAGTGCGGTATCGGACTTGGTTCTTACAAGGAACTTCAGGTTGGGGATACCATCCAAACCTTCGAGATCCGCGAAAAGAAGCGCGCATAAACCATGGCTTCAAATCGAGCACTGAAAGTTGCCGATCGCATTAAAGAGGTGGTCGCACAGACTCTAGAGTCGCGGGTTAAAGATCCGCGCCTAGGGTTTGTCACCATTACCGATGTGCGCATCACAGGTGACTTACAACAAGCCTCAATCTTTTACACCGTACTTGGCGATGAAGCCGCACATACCGGTACTGCTATTGCTCTTAATTCCGCTAAGGGATTGCTTCGTTCCGAGGTTGGTAAAGCCCTGGGCCTTCGCATAACGCCAACCCTAGAATTTTTCGCTGATGGCCTTCAAGAGTCTGCCAGTGCCATGAACGAACTAATGTCTGCAGTACGAAAGGCTGATGAAGAGTTGGCAAAGCTGCGAGAGCACGCCAAACCTTCTGGCGAGGCCGATCCTTACAAAACACAAGAGTAGATATTTAGCTTTTATGAATGGTTTTCTGCTGATTGATAAAGCCAGTGGAATGACCAGCCATGATGTTGTTGCCAAAATGCGAAAGCGCTTCGGTACCAAACGAGTCGGTCATGCGGGGACTTTAGATCCCATGGCGACTGGGGTATTGGTTCTTGGCGTTGGCAGCGCAACACGGCTGCTCCAGTATGTAACTGATGGTCTCAAAGGTTACGAAGCAACAATTGAATTAGGTCGCAGTACTCACACTGACGACAAAGAGGGCGATGTAACCTCGCAGGCCGCTCCCGAAGAAATTGCCGGCATAACTGATGAGCAAATCGCGATTGTTCTTGATTCTTTTGTTGGCACGATCTTCCAACGCCCTAGTTCGGTCTCGGCGATAAAGATCGATGGCAAGAGCGCCCATCAGCGAGTGCGCGAAGGCGAAGTTGTTGATCTTCCAGAGCGGGAAGTAACAATCACTGCCATTGATATTCATGCCATCCGACGAACCACTTCAGCGATCGAGATCGATATTTCTGTTACCTGCTCTGCCGGCACTTATATTCGAGCGATCGCTCGGGATTTGGGGCAACGGCTCGGAGTCGGCGGTCACTTAACGCAGTTGCGCCGAAACTTAGTTTCGCCATTTTCGCTGAGCGAGTGTGCTCCGATGGCGGAGGCTGAACTATTCCCTGTAGCGACTGGCATTTCGCGAATTCTGCCCACCCGTTCCGTGGATTTTGACGAACTATCGGAAATCTCCTTTGGTCGTTATTTGTCCCCGAATGAAGTCGCAGGAATCGTGGCCGCTTTAGGGCCTGATGGCGAGTTTGTCGCCCTATTGGAGAACAAAATTATCTCGGATCAAAGTTTGGCTGCGCCCATCCTGGTAGCTGTGAAATGATGACCCGATGAATCGAGCGGTAGCGATAGGTATCTTTGACGGCGTTCATGCTGGCCATCAAGAGTTGCTCAAGTTGGGAAAGCTATTTGGGAAAGTTGTAGCGCTCACTTTTTATCCGCATCCCACTTCAGTCTTCGCTCCAGAACGCACACCCTCACAATTGGTCTCACTCGAAGATCGCGTTGCGCTATTGAAGCACCACGGCGCTGATGAAGTAGTTGTAATTGAATTTACTAAAGAGTTTGCCGCACTGTCTCCAGATCAATTTATTGAAGAAGTTCTGGTAGAACAATTGCAAGCCACACACATTGTCGTCGGGGAGAATTTCACTTTTGGTCATAAAGCAGCTGGCAATGTGGAGTATTTGCGAAACCATAAACAAGGTTTTGATGTCACGGCAATAAAGTTAGAAGAAAATCGCGGTGTTCCTGTCTCTTCCACAAGAATTAGAAATTTGGTTATGGATGGCGATGTAGAGCGAGCCGCGGATTTGTTGACTCGGCCGCATTATGTCTGCGGTCCAGTTGTCCATGGCGAAAAGCGTGGTCGCGAAATCGGCTATCCAACAGCCAATATTGGCCTTGCCTCCTATGCCACGATTCCTGCCGATGGCGTATATGCCGGCTGGCTGACTGTGGGCGGAGTCCGTTGGCCCGCTGCAATTTCGATCGGCACGAACCCAACTTTTCCTGGAATTCGAGGTCGCCAAGTCGAAGCCTATGCTTTAGATGAGACCGATCTCGATCTTTATGATCAAGAGGCCAAATTGGAAATTCTGTACCGCCTGCGCGATACCTTGAAATTCGAAAGTCTCGATGAACTCTTGGTACAAATGGCTAGCGATTGCAACCAGACCCGGGTGCTGCTTAATTC
>JBAXKZ010000007.1:0-53659 GCA_037135095.1 Actinomycetes bacterium | reverse complement strand
AACCATTGCTCATCAAGTCCCGGAGGCGTGATGATGCCACGGTTAAGCGACCATAACCAAGAAAGTTCAGCCACCGCAAAGTCAGTAGCTTTGTAATCACGATAATTTCGAACTGGCTCTTCTGACCAAGTAACACACCCCTTGATTCCGAAGCCAACCGTATGGGCTGGAAGTTCATACTCATCGATGATTTCAGTGATTCGATTTAGCGCTTGGTAATTAAGGCGTTCGGCCTCACCAAGAGCTTCAACCGTGCAAAGACGATCCATGGCTCGGACACCAGCCATAGCCAATGGGTTTCCGTTAAAGGTACCAAAGTGGGCCATGCGATTATCAGCAACAGCATCCATGATCTCTTTACGACCGCCAAAAGCAGCCAATGGCAATCCGCCACCAATTGATTTTGCAAGACAAATCAGGTCGGGTTTTACGCCGATCCGTTGTGCTGCCCCTTGCGGGCCGGCAGTTAAACCGGTTTTAACTTCATCGAAAATTAACAAGACGCCGTATTGATCGCAAAGGGCGCGAACCGCGGCTAGGTAGCCTTCATCAGGAAGAACGATTCCCAGATTCTCGAGCACTGGCTCCATGATTAGGCAAGCGATTGACGGGGCATCTGAAAGAAAGCGACGCTCCAGCGCTTCGATGTTATTAAACGGAACTACGAAAACCACTCCCGGATTGGTGCCTGGAATGACCACTGGATTTGGATCATCAGCGGGGCCGGCTTCAGAAAGCGCTGGTTTGGCTGAAACAGTTAGCGGGTCATAACTTCCGTGGTAGCCGCCCTCCATCTTTACGATGGCTGGTTTGCCAGTGAAGGCTTTAGCAAGACGAACCGCGTACATGGTCGCTTCAGTTCCCGAGTTGGCAAATCTGATTTGATCAATATGGAATCGCTTGCAAAGCAGTTCCGCGCCGTTACGAGAAATTGGCGAAGGCGTTACAAAGAGAGTCCCTTGATCCAATGAAGCTTTGGTCTCCTTAACAACCTCTGGATTCAAGTGGCCGGCCAACATAGCGCCGAATCCCATTGAAAGATCCAAAAGTTCACGACCATCGACATCGGTCATATACGCACCCTTGGCAGAGACGATTGAAATTGGGTATGGATCCCAGTGTTGGAAGCTGGAAGGTACGCCCATTGGGATGCTTTGATGCGCCAAAGTATTTTCTACGCTCGAGGCAAAGGTTGATTTAGTGAAGTTTTCCCATTCCGAAGCCAATAATTTTGCGACTTTCGTTCGGTCAACAGGACGAGCATGCTTTGGTAACTTGCGAAACGTTTGAGGTTCTAGAGTTCAGGTCATTTTAGAAATGTGATCGCGTTATTAGTTGGCCGAAGCCAATTTTTTGCGAACATTCTCCTTTATGTTAGGTGGCTGCAGTTGGGTACAACGGCAGTTTCTTGTTGGTGAAGGTATCAGAAAGTCGTTGAATCTTCATCTACCGTTAGCGGTTTTGGCTGACTTTAGGGCACTTTCGTTGAAAAAAAGCGATGCTTTTGGATGTTTTTTGAAAAAAGATCCAATCCCAAAGGGTTACTTGAGAGCCATTTCTAGCATCTCTTTATAACGCGCTGAGGCAAATAGCTTCCGCGAATCCTCATATTTCTCCATCCCCCAATTCCAGAAATCAAAATCAATTGTAGAAATTCCATCTTGTATTGAAGCCCACAAGGTCCAACCATATTTAGCCATAACGGCATATAGCCAAGCTCGGGCAAATTGCTCTGGATAATCTCCGCCGAAGTAATGTGTAACCAGTTCTTCGAGCGCCTCAGTTTCTAGTACCGCTTCAGACCAGATGTTACCAAGTTCGAAGCAGCGATCATTATTGCCTGAATATTCGTAGTCGATCAGAAAAATATCTTTTCCATTATCAATAAAATTGCCTGGAAGTAGGTCGTTATTGCACGGAACTAGAGGCTGGGCATTTACCGCCAAAACTCGCTTGAGATGTTTAACTTCACCGCTCAGTTCTTGATAGTCACCTGGGATTCGAAAACCCTTTTCTAAAACAATTTTCAAATAACTCTGCTGTATATTGAACATATTGAATTCGCGATCAAATTCTTTTCCGTCGTGAAGTTTTCTGCAAGCAATTGCGATTCGGTCTAGATTGCTTTTCACCTGCGCCGAATCGTAGGTGTGGCCATCTAAATATCCGATAACTAAGAGCCCTTGCCCCGGCAGAAAGTCATATACCGGCGCTCCCACTCCAGATTCAGCGGCGACTTTGGAATTGGCAAACTCTGAACTTCGGTTGATCGAAAGATACGAAGAATCGTTGCTTGAGATTCGAGCAACGAATTTTCCGGCAGGCGTCGTTACTGCGATATTTCGGTTAGTTAAGCCTCCTGAGAGTTCTTGGAGGTTAGTTCGATTTCTCAAGAAAGCTGATTGGTTTAATAAAGAGCCATACTGAAGTTCCAGTTGCGCCGCATCGTTCTCACTTGGAGACAAAGCCATTTGCGCAGGATACATTTCAACTATGGCTTCTAACGAGCTCCCGACCCGAGCAAAAATAGTAATTATTGGTGGCGGGGTTGGTGGCACCTCCGTGGCCTATCACCTGACCGCCATGGGCGAACGAGATGTTGTGCTTCTGGACCGCAGTGACCTAACCAGCGGTTCCACCTTCCATTCGGCGGGATTGGTCGGCCAACTTCGGGCAGATCCCACGCTGACGAAAATGAATATGCACTCCGTGGCGCTTTATCGGGAGCTGGAACTTTCAGAGACTCCCCCAGGATGGAAAGAGTGCGGCTCGATCAAACTCGCCTCCACCCCCGAGCGAATGCAAGAGATCCGCCGCCAAATTGGCTGGGCTCGAACCTTTGATCTAAACCTTCACGAAATTTCGCCGAAAGAGGCGCAAGAGCTCTTCCCATTAATTGATCTTGATGGCGTGGTTGGAGCTTGTTACTTGCCGAGTGACGGCCAAGTTGATCCTTCCCAACTTGCCCAGGCGCTAGCCAGCGGCGCTCGAAAGAATGGCGCACAAATCTTTACTCATACCCGCGTAACTGCAATAACCACAAAGTCTGGTCGGGTTACCGGAGTCCAAACTTCTAAAGGATTCATTGAAGCCGAGATTGTCGTGAATTGCGGTGGTATGTTCGCACCAGAAATCGGGCGATTGGTAGATGTTCGAATTCCGATTGTTCCAATGAGCCACCAGTATTTAATTACCGAAAATTTCTTACCTGCCGGAACTCCGGCCCTACCATCGCTTCGCGACCCCGACCTGTTGATTTATTTCCGCCAAGAAGTGAACGGGTTAGTTATGGGCGGTTATGAACGCGAATCCCGACCTTGGACCGCTTCGCGCGAACAACTAGATTCAATTCCCGCAGACTTCAATGGAAAGTTGCTACCAGAAGAATGGGAACGCTTTGAAGAGATTGCGATCAATTCTCAAAAACGCATTCCGAAGATGGCCGATATTGGCGTCAAGAATTTCATTAATGGTCCCGAAGGATTTACGCCGGATAACGAATTTTGCTTAGGTGAAACTAGCGTTGGTGGTTTCTATGTTGCCGCTGGATTTTGCGCACATGGTATTGCCGGAGCTGGAGGAATCGGCAAGGTGGTCGCGGAGTGGATAATTGCCAAGGAACCAACCATGGATTTGTGGCACATGGATATTAAGCGCTTCGGAGAATCCTATAAATCACCGGCGTTTACCTTAGATCGCATTCAGGAAAATTATGAACAGTATTACGACATTCACTATCCTCTCGAAGAACGCTTATCTGCGCGTCTTGCCAAGAAATCTCCAATCTATGACTGGCATGCAAAACATGGCGCAACTTTCGGCGAGAAAGCTAGCTGGGAGCGGGTAAATCATTACGCGGCGCAAACTCCAGATGAGAGCACCCGACCTTATGGGTGGGCCGGTAAGAATTGGTCGCCAGCAGTTCAAGAAGAGCATCGCGCAACAAGAGAGATAGCCGGACTTTACGACGAATCTTCTTTTGTGAAGATTTCAATAACCGGTGATCGCGCCAGTGAATTCTTGAATCTTGTTTGCGCGAATAATATTGATAAGGGCATTGATCGAACGATTTACACCCAAGCCCTTAATTCGCGAGGTGGTATCGAATCCGATTACACCGTAACTTGCATTGCCTCAAACGAGTTCATGATCGTGACCGGCACCGCCTTCGGCCCTCATGACATTGGTTGGCTCGAAAAAATGCGCCGAGAACTCAACTACGAAGATGTAATCATTAAAGACATGACGTCAACGCTGGCGGTTTTCGGAATCTGGGGACCCAAAGCGCGCGAAATACTTCAGAGAACAACTACCTACGATCTCTCCACCGCTAATTTCCCTTTTATGCATTCGCGGATCATCGAAATTGCCTCTCACTTGGTTCGTGCCACAAGAATTACTTATGTTGGCGAATTAGGTTGGGAACTTTACCTACCAACAGCAATAGGTTCAGAAATCTGGCAAGCACTCTGGCAGGCTGGCGAACCGTTGGGAATGCGCCCCTGCGGCTATCGCGCAATCGAGTCCCTCAGATTGGAAAAGGGTTATCGAGCATGGGGCGGTGAAATCAATACCGAGACCACTCCCCTGGAATCCGGATTGGAGTTTGCCTTAGCGATGAAGAAGACGGAGTTTCGAGGCCGCGAGTCCCTAGTAAACAATCCGACTCCGACCAGAAAATTAGTTGCCATAACCTTCGATGATATTCGCCAGGTGCCGCTGGGCAACGAACCTATTCGCTACCAAGGCGTGATCATTGGCCGCGTTAAGAGCGGCGGCCAGGGTTACACCTTGGGCAAAGCTATTGGCTACGCCTATCTGCCAATTTCCGCGGCAACGGTCGGCAACACGGTTGATGTCGAGTTCTTTGGAAATTGGCAATCGGGGACAATCTGTGCCGAACCGTTATTTGATCCATCTAGCTCTAGAATTCGCAGCTAGTCCCTTTTCTATTACTTTCAGGAGCCACGATGTCGAAGCCTGTCATTCTCGCGATTCAGAATGACCCCACCGATCCCCCGCATTTGGCTGGTCGCTGGTTGATGGAGCTTGGTTTTGAAATGAAAATTCTTCGCGCCTTCGAAGGGGAAATCGTGCCCGCTAAAGTTCCCGATGGGGTTGCAGGTTTGATGCCTTTGGGTGGGCATATGGGAGCACTCGATGACCATATTGCTGATTGGTTGCCCAATGAACGAGCGATGCTGGCAGATGCTGTCGCCCGAGATATTCCCATCTTTGCGATCTGCTTGGGTGCACAATTATTAGCGGAGGCAACGGGCGGCACAGTTGCCCGAGCCGAGATTGGCGAAATCGGTATTTATTCAATCGAACTCTCGGTCGCCGGTGAATTAGATCCAATCTTGACTGTCGATACTGGCGCGTTGGTTGCGCAGTGGCATGAAGATTTTGTTCAGGTGCTCCCACCTGCAGCAGTTCACCTGGCATCCAGCGCTCTATGTCCAAATCAGATCTATCGAATCGGTGCTAAGACCTACGCGGTTCAATTCCACCCCGAGATCGACACCAGCATTATTCAAGATTGGGAATCACACGCCGATAACGCTTTTATCGAATCCGGCAAGCAGACCGTCGAACATGAGATGGCCGCTGCCGAGGCCGAGTTAGCTCGCATCTGGAAACCAGTAATACAAAATTGGGGTCGCCTCGTTTTAGCGTGACTTTAAAAAAGTATGGCCCCACTTGATTATCCAAGTGGGGCCATACCGATTTTAGATACTTTTACAAGTTAGAGATTGGCCCCTTGAACCACTTCTTTGCTGACAGATGCCACCAAATCCAGATGCCGATAAGTACGCCACCAGTCAAAATTGGAGCGTAGTTAACTGCGGTCCAGCTGAACGCCTTATTTCCTGGCGTTCCTGCTGGCGAGGTTGGCAAAATGAAGTAGAACGAGATGACCACGATTTCAGCGACTGCTGCTGTACCCATCCACTTGTACTTCGAGCCCAAGTTCCAGACACCAACTTTGAAAGAAGAACCAGCTTTCAAGCGCAAGAAGATTGGGATCATGAACGAGAGATACAAGGAAATTACACAGACTGAAACAACGGCGTAGAAAGCAGTTGGCACCCCGGCAGAACTCTTGTAGAGCGCAGGAAGTGTCATGACAACGCCAGCGATGGCCGAAACCATAACAGCGTTAAAAGGAGTTCCCTTTGCGTTGACCTTACGTAGCGTCTTGCTCGCTGGAAGTGCTCCGTCTCGAGAGAAGGCGTACATCATGCGAGAGCAAGAAGTTAGGCAAGCGCAGACACAGAAGATTTGCCCAACAGTTGTAATGAGAATGACGAACTTAAATAGCGCGCCACCACCTAGAGCTCCGTCGATAATCGCAATCACGCTGCCGATGCCGAAAGGATTTACCTTTGGATCGGTTGAGTTGACTACATCAACATTTGTTGCTGCCCACAGGAACGATAGAAGTAGAAGGTAGCCACCGATTGCGGAGTAGAAGATAGACTTCCAAATTCCCTTGGCGGCATTGATATGAGCATTGTGAGTCTCTTCCGACAAGTGCGCGGAGGCATCAAATCCAGTGATGGTGTACTGCGTTAGCAATAACCCAAGCGGCATGACATAAATCCAGAAACTATGGATTCCACCACTTGCAAAACCAGAGTTATTGATTTGAGTCGTGAAGATCCACTTTAGGGATTGATGATGAGCTGGCTTCAAGAACATCACCAAGATGATGATCGCTGAGCCAAAGACGTGCCACCAAACTGAAACGTTATTGAAGACCGCCAATAAGTGGTGACCAAAAATGTTAATCAAGGTTGCGAACAAAATGATAATCAGAAAGAGTACAAATTGCTGCTTGATGTAGTCGCCACCCATGAATTTGGCTTCAAAACCCGGGAAGTAGAAACCGATCAAGGTATTAATAAAGAAGGTAACGCCGTAACCGACAGATGCAGTTACCGAGACCAAGCCAACCAAGTTCAACCAGCCAGTGTAGAAACCTGCTTTAGCGCCGCCGAGCTTGGAGGCCCACCAGTAGATACCACCCGAGGTTGGGAAGGCGGAGGCAAGTTCGGACATGCAGAATCCAATAATCAAAATGAATGCCGAAACGACTGGCCACCCAATGGAGATTGCTACTGGACCACCGTTATTCCAAGCCTGAGCAAAGGTGGTAAAGCACCCAGCCAAAATTGAGATGATCGAAAACGAAATTGCGAAGTTTGAGAAACCGGACCAAGTTCGGTGCAGTTCCTGCTTGTATCCGAGGGCAGCTAACCGAGCCTCGTCATCGCCTTGTGTCTGATTCGACATTCATATCCCCTTCTAGAAGTTGGAGTGAGTCTGCTCTCACATTCGTGATTTTGGAAGCAGATACGCGGTGAATTCACAGAAAAGTTACAAATCTGCCGATGGCCAATTTTCGCGCCATAAGTTGTTCACGATGGTTTCTAGCTTTAGATTGAGGTAGCACTCCCCTAATCTCGAGGTGCTTGCATTCCCAATTTCTTATGGAATGCTCACGCGCAGGAGGAAAAACATGACACTCATGGGTAAAAGACTCACCTTGGATCAATTAAAGGCTGATGTCGCAGCAGGAAAGATTGATACCGTCGTAGTTGGCGCAACCGATATGCAAGGCCGCCTGCAGGGAAAGCGCATTCACGCTCCGTTCTTTATCGAAGATACGATCAAAAATGGCACCGAAGGTTGCAACTACCTATTAGCGGTCGATATCGATATGAATACCGTGCAGGGTTATGACATTTCTTCTTGGGACACCGGATATGCCGATATGGGCATGCACCCAGATTTCGAAACTCTGCGCTACCTGCCTTGGCACCCAGGCTCCGCGATGGTCATCGCCGACTTCGTCGACCACCATCACCATGGAATTTCGGTCTCGCCAAGAACTGTCCTAAAGACCCAGCTTGAGCGACTTCATAAAGCAGGAATGGTGGCGCTTTGCGGCACCGAGCTCGAGTTCATCGTATTTAAAGAGACCTTCGAAGAGGCATGGGACAAGGGTTACACCGGCTTAACCCCAGCCAATCAATACAACGTGGATTACTCGCTAACAGGTACGGCTCGCGCTGAAAAGTTACTTCGGGCGATTCGCTTGAATATGGATGGCGCTGGTCTGATCGTTGAGTCCGCAAAGGGCGAGTGCAACTTCGGCCAACATGAAATTGCCTTCCGTTACGAGGAGGCGCTAACAACTTGCGACAATCACTCGATTTATAAGATGGGCGCCAAGGAGATCGCATCCGAACAAGGATGTTCCTTAACCTTTATGGCCAAGTTCAATGAACGCGAAGGAAACTCCTGTCATATTCACCTCTCTTTCCGCGATCTTGAAGGCAACGCTGTTATGGCTGGTGATGCCGGCGATGGCATGTCCGAACTGGGAAGAGCTTTCTTGGCCGGTCAACAATCACATATGCGTGAACTAGCGCTTCTCTTCGCACCAAATATCAACTCATACAAGCGCTATCAAGCCGGCACCTTTGCACCAACGGCAATTAAGTGGGGTCGCGATAATCGAACTTGCGCACTGCGCCTGGTCGGTCAAGGCCTAAGCCTTCGAATTGAGAATCGCGTTCCAGGCGGGGATGTAAATCCTTACCTTGCAGTTGCTGGAATGGTGGCTGCTGGAATTGATGGCATCGAAAAGAATCTCGAGCTGGAGCCAATCTTTACCGGCAACGCCTACGCGCTAGAAACTTCGCGCTTTCCCACTTCGCTCACTGAAGCTCGCAACCTTTGGGCCAATAGCGAATGGGTTACGAAGACTTTTGGCGCCGATGTTCAAAAGCATTACACCCACATGGCAGATACCGAGATCGACGCGTATTCTCGCGCCGTGACTGACTGGGAGCGAGTTCGCAGCTTCGAACGGATGTAACCACCAACTTAAGTTCTATCAGGAAAAGAGCAATGACTACTTACACAATTATTAGCCCGACTACTGGCAAGCCCGTTCAAGAGTTGCATTTAGCCGATATTTTTGAAACTGATGTAATTATCGAAAAGGCAAACCGGGCCTTTCAAAGTTGGCGTTTGGTCTCCCCAGGAGATCGAGCCAAATTGCTCCGTCGCTTTGCCGCGATCGTCGAGGAACACAATGAAGAGCTGGCACAGCTTGAAGTGTTGAACTCGGGACACACCATCGGCAACGCCCGTTGGGAGGCTGGAAATGTTGCCAACGTTTTGAATTATTACAGCGCTGCGCCAGAGCGTTTGTTCGGCCGACAGATCCCAGTTCCAAATGGCATCGACATTACTTTTAAAGAGCCGTTAGGAGTCATCGGAATTATCGTTCCGTGGAACTTCCCAATGCCGATCGCTGGTTGGGGTTTTGGTCCAGCGCTGGCTGCTGGAAATACCGTCGTTCTTAAGCCTGCTGAAGTAACCCCTTTAACGGCGATTCGCTTAGGTGAACTAGCCCTTGAAGCCGGAATTCCCGAGGGCGTATTCAATGTTATCCCTGGTAAGGGCAGCGTTGTCGGTGAACGTTTTGTCACGCATCCAGCAGTGCGCAAGATCGTATTTACCGGTTCAACTGAAGTTGGCAAGCACATCATGCAAGGCTGCGCTAACCAAGTAAAACGATTAACCCTTGAACTCGGAGGCAAGAGCGCCAACGTGATTTTTGATGATGCCGACCTAGAAAGAGCTGCGGCCGGGGCACCCGGGGCGGTCTTTGACAATGCCGGGCAAGATTGCTGTGCGCGCTCTCGAATCTTGGTGCAACGTTCCGTCTTTGATCGCTTCATGGAACTTTTCGAAGTAGCCGTTAAAGCTTTTCGGGTCGAAGATCCCTCACTTGATTCGGCCGAAATGGGTCCACTCATTACCGCCGCGCATTTGGCAAGGGTAAAAGATTATGTTCCTTCCGATTCACCAATTGCATTTCAAGGATCCGTTCCTGCTGGTGATGGCTTCTGGTTCCCACCAACAGTATTGATGCCAAAGAGCACGGAAGATCGCGCTTATCGCGAAGAAGTTTTCGGTCCGGTCGTGTCGGTCATGGCTTTCGAAGATGAAGCCGACGCGATTCGCTTGGCTAATGATTCCGAGTTCGGATTATCAGGTTCCATTTGGTCTCGAGATATTGGACGTGCCGTTCGAGTCTCTCGAGGCATCGAAGCTGGAAACTTGTCTGTTAACTCCAACTCCTCCGTCCGCTATTGGACGCCATTCGGTGGTTACAAACAATCGGGCTTGGGCCGAGAGCTTGGTCCCGATGCATTGGATGCCTTTACTGAAACCAAAAATGTTTTCTTCGATACCCAAAACTAGAAGAAGAAATATATGAAGCGGTTGCAAGATCGGGTCGCAGTAATCACCGGTGCTGCCAGCGGAATCGGTTATGCAACGGCGCTGCGATTCGCCGAAGAAGGCGCAAAAGTTGTAATTGTTGACCTAAATGAAGAAGCAGGAACTGCCGTAGCCAACGAAATCGGCGGAACTTTTATCAAAGCGGATGTCACCTCAGAAGAGGATGTGCAACGCATGTACAAAGTTGCTTTCGAGAGTTATGGCCGCATCGATATTGCTTTTAATAATGCCGGCATTTCTCCCCCTGATGATGACTCGATCCTTTCTACCGGCATCGACATCTGGCGTCGGGTGCAGGAAGTGAATCTGACGTCGGTATATCTTTGCTGCAAATATGTTCTGCCTTATATGCAAAAGCAGGGCAAGGGTTCCATCATCAATACCGCCTCATTTGTTGCGACCATGGGATCAGCGACTTCGCAAGTTTCTTACACTGCCTCAAAAGGTGGTGTCTTAGCCATGAGTCGCGAGCTTGGTGTGCAATTTGCGCGCGAAGGGATTCGGGTCAACGCACTCTCTCCTGGACCAGTAAATACCCCATTACTTCGGGAACTATTTGCCAGCGATCCCGACCGAGCTGCTCGTCGACTGGTTCATATCCCCTTCGGTCGCTTCGCTGAAGCCTCGGAAATTGCGGCGGCGGTTGCCTTTTTAGCCTCGGACGACGCCTCTTTTATTACCGCGGCCAACTTCTTGGTTGATGGCGGAATAAGTGGAGCATATGTAACTCCGCTTTCGGAGTAATTTCTGACTTAAAATAGGAGATAATTTCTCCCAAGAAATCCCTTTTAAGAAATTCTAAGGAGCGCCGGATGTGCCGTTTGATGGGTTACGTTTCACCAGCCGAGACCACGCTCTCGGAGATCTCTGGCCCAAATTTCGAGCAATTTGCGGCGCTCTCTTCCGTTCACAATGACGGTTGGGGCATCGCAGCAATTAATGGCGACCATCCAACTACGGTAGTTCTAGAACCCACACCAGCGATTGATAGCCCTAAGTTCTTGGACTCCGCGAAATCGCTAAAGAGCGATGGCGCCTTGCTACATTTTCGTTGGGCAACCGCTGGCTTGGAAGTTGTAGAAGAGAACACTCATCCCTTTAGTTATAAGGATCTTTCATTTATCCATAATGGCGGCATTATGCCTAAAGAGACGTTAGATCCTTTTATCGATGTTGATTTATTTGGCGAACTCCGCGGCGGCACGGATTCCGAACGTTACTTCTATCTCTTGCTCTCTCGAGTTAGAACCGCAGGTCTGGTTGCCGGAGTTCTTGATGGTGTCCGACAGATCCGAGAGAACTGCACCTTCTCAAGTTTGAACGCCATGTTGTTAACACCGAAATATTATTTAGTAATCAGTGAACACAACAACGCCAAGATTCCGGGCGACTTCCCACCTGATTATTATGAGTTGGCCTACCGTGCCGATGACCGGGGCGTACTGGTTGCCTCCTCTGGCTGGGATCAACACGAATGGAAAGAGTTGCCCAATCATCGCCTCTTGGTGATCAATCGCGAGACCCTAGATCTAGAGATCGTAGAAATCTAGCCAGCTTTTGGAAATGAGAAAGCGCCGGCTCCCTTGAGGGTTGGAACCGACGCTCCTGATTATTAAAGCGGACTATCTTTCTATTTCATTACACCAACTATCAGTCATCGCTCTCATGCTCTCCGCTACCAGGTACTGAGCCCAGCTGGCTCGTTGAAGATGGCCGCGGGGTGGGAGATTTTGAGTGTTCAGAGTCGCTCTCGCCCCCTTTTGTGGCGGAGATTGATGGAAGTGGCTTAGGTGAGTTCTCGGCTTTATGACTTTCTTCGGCTTTATGGCTCTCCTCAGCAGATCGGGATGGGCTTGCAGTCGGAGATTTCGCATGCTCATCGCTCTCCGAGTGGGTAGGTTTAGGATCTGGCTTAGCTACCGGCACCGGAGTGGGCTCAGAACTCTTGGTTGGAGTTGGCGTGCTCTGTGAACTCTCGGATGAAGGTGGCGCAGAAGGGGCTTGAGATGGGCTCGAAGTAGAACTATTATCGGCACTCGCACTTGGGGCAGGTGCCGCCGTTGGCGTTGAACTTGGGCTAGTTGTATCAGTCGTAAGTGAGGCAATTTTATGGGCGACCGAGACCACTGGCTTGGAAACCGTATGGATGAAACCTTCGATTTGGTGGCTTACGTGATCAGGCAGCACACCGGCATAAGCCAGCGATGGAATTGCCAACGCAATAAAGATCGCAGGGAAGGCAATCCCCTTTGTAATCTTTCGCGCAGCTTTCGGCTTTGCGCTTCTAAATGCCACCAAGAGTTCTGAAAGGTCACTTTCGCGTGCAGGTACTGGTTCGGCAGCAAAGGCTCGTAGAGATTCGAATAACGGATCATTAGCGAAATCGTCGGGGGAATTGATTTCATTGTTATTCATGAGCGGATGCACCCCCTAACGATTCTCTTAAGGTGGCTAGCCCTCGGTGAGCCAAAACTCGCACTGAATTCGCGTTCTTTCGAACTATTTTCGCCGTCTCTTCCACGGACAAGTCAGAGACAATTCGCAGCAGCAAGACTTCACTTTGCGCCGGCGGCAACTTCTGAATCTCAGAGACGATGCGTCTGACTTCTTCGCTACCAGCAAATTCCCGCTCCACGTTTAGGGCGCTGGGTATCCAAAATGCTTCTTCTAGCTCTTCCGTTGGGCGAACCTGTCGATCTCGAATTCGCACCGCATCGATGATCCGGTGACGGGCGATCGTGTAAAGCCAAGCCGCAAATTCTGACGGACCGCCTTCGAACTTACGAAGATCGCGAGCGACGTTAAGCCAGGTCTCCGAGACAATTTCATCGGCATCGATAGAACTATTGACCAGCCGAGATTGAGTGAAGCGCGTCAACTTGGAGTTGTGATGTCGCCAAAGGATGGTAAATCCCGCCTCATCCCCACGGCGCGCGCTGGCAAGGGCATCACTTAACACCTCCTCTGGTGAGGGTTTATCTGACCCAAAGGTCGACTGATCGCTCATCAACCCCCCAAAGTTGAAGCTACAACTTGGTAAGCGAAGGTAACGCTCATTTCATTACCCCTTTGCTACCGAATGCGAGTGTGGCGCCAAGAATACGAGAAGCTGGCGCTTGGTTTCGGCGAGTTTGACCTGAGAATTGGGGTAGTAAAGCCTAAGAATTTGTAAGTAGTGGCAACATCACAGTGTCGACAAAATTGGCAATCTCAACTTCATCGGGCGAACGGCCGACAAATGTTATGGAGTGCATCATGAAAGCCACCGGCAGATCTACAACCATCGGTGGAATATTTGGTCGGATCTTTCCAGCTGCGATCCCCTCATTTAAAGATTGCGCCAGTGCCGCCTTGCGGGGGTTGATGATCTTCTCCTCTGCGGCATGTTGCAATTTAGGCTCGCGTTGAAACTCCGAGATACATCCAGCCATCGCCTGCCCCAGGTCACCGGCAAAGGCGGTAGCCATGGAATTGAGCTTCGCCAGCAAACCAGCCCGAAGATCAGTTAAATCCAGCGGAATTTCACACTTATTAATCTCGTAATCCAAGGCATCAACGACTAGATCCACCTTTGTAGCCCAACGTCGATAAAGGCTCGCTTTGCCGGTACGAGCTCTGTTGGCCACGGCTTCAACTGAAAGCGCGGAATAGCCAACCTCTGCTAACTCCGAAATAGTTGCCTGGAAGATGGCAGTTAATAGCGAATCGCCACGCCGGCGCATGGGGCAATTGGAGTCATCGGCAAGTTGCCCTAGGGAACGGTTGCGTTCCTTAACCGAATTTGTTAACCTAACCATATAGAGAACGATACCGTTCATTAACTTAAATCCGCTACACAACGATCACATCAGTTCAGTTAGCAGAGAGAAATTAAGGGGCACCACTTATGACCAAAGAACGAATTGAAGATGGACTCGATCCAAACCGTTGGCGCGCGCTTCTAGTAATCGCTATCGCTTCATTGATGGTGGTGCTAGATGCCTCTATCGTAAATATTGCACTTCCGAGTGCGCAGAAAGCACTTCACATTTCAAATGCCAATCGCCAATGGGTGGTTACCGCATACTCCTTAGCATTTGGAAGTCTCCTTCTTCTTGGTGGCCGGATTGCAGACTTTGTTGGTCGTAAGAAGATCTTCATTATTGGACTTCTCGGTTTTGCCGCGGCATCGGCATTGGGTGGAATCGCGTCGACGCAAGGGCTGCTCTTCGGAGCTCGAGCTTTGCAAGGCGCCTTCGGTGCGCTTCTGGCCCCAGCAGCGCTTTCACTAATTAACGTAACATTTTCAATTCCAAAAGAGCGCGCTCGCGCATTTGGTGTTTATGGCGCAATCTCTGGTGGCGGCGCAGCAATCGGTTTGATTCTTGGCGGCACCTTGACTGAATATGCCAACTGGCGTTGGTGCTTAGGAGTAAACGTTCCAATCGCGCTAATCGCCGTGGCACTTGCAGTTCCTTTCATTCATGAATCAAAGGCCGCCGGAAACCGCAGCTATGACATTCCCGGTGCGATTACCGCAACTTTAGGTTTAGTTTCCTTGGTCTACGGTTTTAGCCAAGCCGCTACAAAGGGTTGGGGCAATAAGGGAACCTACGAATTCTTTATCCTTGCCGCAATTCTTCTGGTCGCTTTCTTCTTGATTCAAACTCAAGTAAAGAATCCGCTACTGCCACTTCGAGTTTTGACCGAACGCAACCGTGGTGGTTCATATATCGCTGCTCTTCTGGTCGGAACTGGTCTTTTTGCAATGTTCCTCTTCCTCAGCATCTATATGCAGAGCGTGCTTCATTACTCCTCGCTCCGTTCTGGATTTGCCTTCTTACCGTTCTCGATGGGCGTCATTATGTTCGCCGGTGTTGCAGCGCAATTGCTTCCGAAGGTTGGGCCGAGGCCATTAATGACTACAGGGCTAGCCGTTGCGGCAGTAGGACTTCTCTTCCTTTCTAAGATCACTCCTACCTCTTCATATGCACCGCACATTTTGCCTGCGATGTTGATCATCAGCTCTGGAATGGCGCTCTTCTTTATTCCAAGTGCAAGTACCGGTCTTCACAATGCCGGTCTGCATGATGCCGGCGTAGCAAGCGCCATGATTAATACCAGCCAACAGATCGGTGGTTCCCTAGGAGCCGCTCTTTTGAATACTGTTGCTATTAACTCGGCAACCTCTTACGCCAAGAGCCACGGCTCGCTTGGTAAGAGCGTAGGGATCTACTCTCAAGTTCACGGTTTCTCGATCGCCTTTGAATTTGGTGCCGGCTTCCTTTTGCTAGCAGCAATCGTCTCATTCCTATTTATCAACGTTGGAAAAGACTCCTTGGTTGAGAATGAAATGGCGGCTGTTGGTTAACTAATTCGATTCTCGACGATAAGCCCACCAGCCAAAGAGGAGGGCGATGACAATCAAAATCGTTGAGCTAGCGAAGATAAGCAAGTTTTGATTGTTCCCGTGAGCGTGCACTGGAGCAGTAGCAACAGGTGAAGAGCTCGGGGTAACCTCCGAGCTCTTTCCATAATTAAAGGTGTACTCCCCTTCGACCACATGTCCATCGGCTGCCACCACTCGATAATTAACCAGAACAACGCCTTGGGTTGAATTGGGTACCAGGGCTGAACTCATAATGCTCTTATCTACGGTTATGGGTCCGGTGCTGACCAGCGTTCCGGCGGCATTGGTAACCGTTAGAAAGTTAATTTCTTGCTTGCCCAAGGTCGCAAGATCTTCGGCGAAGGTCAATGAAATCTTTGCCGGCCAACTCGAGACTGAACTATCGACGCCCGGTATGGCAGAGGCAAGGGTTGTATGCGCTTGCGAAACAGTGGGTAGTGCAATAACCGAAAGCGCGAGAAGTGCGAGTACTCCCTTTGCGCGAATTGCTCGCATATTTTCCTCTCGAAGGCTCTTTGCTAGTGTTCAGCTTAGTCCATCTTACTTAGATGACCAGTCAGCGCCGAAATCCCTCGAAAGGTAGAACTGTGAAAAGAAAAATAACTATTGCTCTAGCCGCCTTAATCGCAATTGGAACTGCTGGGTTTGTGGGTCTTTCAACCGCATCAGTAAGTAACGCAGCCGCCGTTTGTAAGTCAGGCGCCCTATCTACCGTTAAATCCGGAGTTATTACAGTGGGAACTGACGATCCAGCTTATGGCCCTTGGTTCGATAGCAATAAGCCATCAAATGGTAAAGGTTTCGAATCCGCCATTGCCTATGCCGTAGCTAAGCAATTGGGTTACCCAGCGTCGAAAGTCGTTTGGGTTAAAGCTCCTTTCAACACGGTGATACAGCCAGGCAAGAAATCTTTTGACTTCGATATCAATGAAGTATCAATTACCCCGGAACGCAAGAAAGCGGTCGATTTCTCCTCTGGTTATTACGACGTTGCTCAGGCTTTGATCGCAACCAAAACTTCAAAGATTGCTGGCGCAAAGACCCTCGCTGATCTCGTTAATGCAAAAATCGGCGCTGCAGTCGGAACCACTTCTTACACCACAATTACAAAGACCATAATGCCAAAGAAAGCACCGGCGGTCTTCGATAACAATGACATCGCAAAGCAGTCATTAGTCAATGGCCAGATCGATGGATTGGTTGTTGATCTTCCAACTGCCTTTTACATTACCGCTGCCGAATTAAAGGATGGCATTATCGTCGGTCAATTTGCACCTAAATCAGGAGCAGAGCAATTTGGATTGGTTCTTTCAAAAGGAAATCCAATCACTGCTTGCGTGAGCACCGCTGTAACTGCGCTACGCGCGAATGGCTCGCTGAAGTCCATTGCAGCTAAGTGGCTGTCAAATACCGCAGGAGCGCCTGTTCTGAAGTAATCTGCTCCCTCACTGATATATCGGAGGCCAGATGTCCTACCTTCCTTCCCCGCTGCGACTGCAGCGGGAGGCGGCTCGACGTTTGGCCTCTCGTCGTTCCTCTTGGTTAGCAATCGCAAGCACGACAATCGTGGGCATCATAATTGTGGTCGTAATCTCTGGTGCGCCTGGATTTGATCGGGTACGTACCTCTTTCTTTAGCGCACATTACGCGTGGAGCGCCCTTCCTCACGTTTTAACCGGACTCTGGCTAAATCTACGAGTGATGTTAATTGCTGAAGTATTTGTCTTAATTTTTGGGCTCTTAATCGCCATCACCCGAACCAGCAAAAGTCCAGTCCTATATCCGCTGCGCCTTATAGCCGCGCTGTACACCGACATCTTCCGAGGCTTACCTCTTCTCCTCGTTCTGCTTCTCGTTGGCCTTGGAATACCTGGTCTTCAACTTTCATGGCTACCAAATTCGGCGGTCTTACTTGGCACCGCCTCCCTAATCTTGACGTACTCTGCATACGTCGCCGAAGTTATTCGAGCCGGAATCGAAGCGGTAAATCCGGCGCAACGGATGGCTGCCAGAGCGCTTGGGTTTAACCAAACTCAGACTCAACGCTTTGTTATTTTGCCGCAAGCGCTTCGAAAAGTAACGCCACCTCTATTGAATGATTTGGTATCGCTACAAAAAGACTCGGGCTTGATCTCTGTGCTAGGTGCCATTGATGCCATCAGAGCTGCAGGAATTGAAACTGCACAATCCTTCAATTTCACTCCATATTTAGTTGCGGGCGCACTTTTCGTAGCACTAACCATTCCGCTAACCAGATTTACCGATTGGCTAACTAGAAGACAAGATCGCGCTCGGCAACATCAAGGGCAGTGGTAGGAAATGAGCAAACTAATGCTCGATATAAGAAACCTTCGTAAGTCTTATGGCGATGATTTAGTCATCGAAGATCTTTCGATTGCACTCCCGGAACACAGCGTCAAAGTTTTAATCGGCGCCAGTGGCTCAGGCAAGAGCACGCTTTTACGTTGTGTTAATTTGCTTGAGTCGATAGATGATGGTCAAATTTTCTTGGATGGCGAAGATATCTCCGAAGTTGGGGTAAACGCCGATCAAGTTCGCTCCCAAATCGGTTCAGTATTTCAATCCTTCAATCTCTTTCCACATTTGACCGTGCTTCAGAACATAACTTTGGCACCGCGTTACGTTCATAAAAAATCTCAACTCGAGGCGGATGAAGAGGCGATGGCTCTGCTTACACGTTTTGGGCTAAGTGAGAAGGCGAACCAATATCCCGAACTTTTAAGCGGCGGACAACAGCAGCGGGTTGCAATCCTGCGCGCGGTAATTAATCGACCAAAGGTCTTGCTGCTGGATGAGGTAACTAGCGCTCTAGATCCAGTTCTGATTGCTGAAGTTCTGGCCCTGATCTCCGAGCTGAAGGAATCCGGTATGACGATGATGATCGCAACCCATGAAATGGGATTTGCTCGCCAAGTAGCCGACGAGGTCCTCTTTCTCCACGGCGGGCGAATCTGCGAAGTGGGAACTCCCCAGGCGCTGCTCACCAACCCGCAGACTCCCGAGCTTGGCGCATTTCTTACAGCACTGCGAGGGGCTGGACGGCTCTAGGGAAATTCAAGTGGCGGGAGCGAAAAAGGTCGGGTACCTTTCTGCAAAGCGTTTGCAACTAGTCAATTAAATCTTAGGGGCGTCAGCCAATGAACGAAGCAGTATCGCCATCCCAAACCAAGGCCACACGTGTCGGCCTATCAGGAGATGAGCGCCGGCGGTTAGCAGCCATGTTTGCCGTGATCTTCTTTCTTTTGATCGGTGGCACCTTGCTTATGTGGGCGGCCACTTCGGGCCACTACAAACTATCCGACGGCACCATGTTTGGCTGGGGAACCGGTTTCCTAGCTCTGACACTTGGAATGCGACATGCCTTCGATGCGGATCACATTTCTGCGATCGACAATACGACTCGCAAATTGATGAGCGAAGGGCAGCGCCCCATGGGAGTCGGCTTCTTCTTTTCACTGGGCCATTCCTCCGTGGTTACCGCACTTGCCGTCCTACTTAACTTCGGCTTGAAATCCTTAGGCGTTCAGGTCAAGAACGAGAAATCTTCCTTGCATCACTACACCGGATTAATTGGCACCTCAATTAGCGGTACTTTTCTAATGCTTATAGCACTACTTAATTTAGTCGTGTTGATTTCAGTAGTAAAAGTTTTTAAGCAGATGCGAGATGGGCAGTACGACGAGTCCGAGCTTGAAAAACATCTCAACTCCCGTGGCTTTATGATGAGATTCTTTGGCCCAATTGCCCGCCGTATTGATAGCAGTTGGAAGATGTATCCGCTCGGCATCCTTTTCGGCTTGGGATTCGATACCGCTACTGAAGTTGCCCTGCTAGTGCTCGCGGGATCCTCGGTCGTCGCGGGCTTACCATGGTGGGCAATACTTAGCTTGCCGATGCTCTTTGCTGGTGGAATGAGTCTGCTCGACACTATCGATGGCTCTTTTATGAACTTCGCATACGGATGGGCATTTTCTAGGCCGGTTCGCAAGGTTTACTACAACATTGTGATTACAGGATTATCAGTACTTGTCGCGATTTTCATTGGCGGCTTAGAAGTTGCCCAAGTGATTGCCGGCCAACTGAATCTTACAGGTGGCTTTTGGAATTACGCCCTTCGCTTCAATATCAATAGAGCCGGTTTCATAATCGTGGCTATGTTCGTTGTAGTTTGGGTTGCCGCCCTAGCCCTTTGGCGCTTTGGCAGGGTGGAACAGAGATGGCATAACCGGGCTCATGCCTCGCAATTAGCACGTGGTGAAAGCACCGACCATGTTGCGGCCGGAATTGAAATGGGGGCAATCGGCGAAGGTTTTAAAATCGATTAATTTTGTTAATCTAAAAAGAAATCCAAAAGGAACTCGGTAGTTCCGGGCACTACGGAATATTTTTCAAGATCGGTTATACCGACAGAGGCTAAAACTTCTTCATCAACAAAGAAGTTTCCGGAACATTCTTCACTTGGTCGATTTAAAATTATGTATGCAGTATCCGCCAAGATTTCTGGTGTGCGGCAGAAATCCGTATCGATTCCCGGAATCATCGCTAACGCGGCAGTATCAATTGCGGTTCGAGGCCAAAGCGCATTTACTGCGATCTGATCTCGTTTGAACTCTTCCGCCATACCTAACACGCACATACTCATTCCGTATTTGGCCATGGTGTATGCCAAGTGTGGTTTGAACCATTTAGCCTTCATCGATAATGGTGGCGAAAGCGTCAAAATGTGAGGGTTTCGACCGACTTTAGCGCTCAATTTTAGATGGGGTAATGCTGCCTGAGAAGTCAAGAAAGTACCTCGGACATTTACATCAAACATCAAATCAAAACGCTTGGCTGGTGTCTTCTCGGTCGGAGTTAGATTAATTGCGCTGGCATTATTAATTAGAATATCGATGCCACCAAAGGCAGTTGCCGCCTCCAAGATCGCCGCGGCGATTTGATCTTCATCGCGGATATCGCATTGAATTGGAAGGGCTTCTCCCCCAGCAGCGCGAATTTCTTCAGCGGCGGAATAGATAGTTCCCGGCAAAGTTGGATGGGGCTCCGTAGTTTTTGCCGCAATAGCAATTCGCGCCCCATCAGCTGCCGCACGCTTGGCGATGGCCAACCCAATTCCTCTGGATCCGCCGGTGATAAAAATGCTCTTTCCGTTTAGCGACATTCCAGATTAACCTTTCGATCGTTTTGCCAGGAAATTCATAAATGCCATCTGCGCTTCATCGGACTCTAATGCGATGCGGAATAATTCACCTTCAGCATCTATCACCATTGAGACCGCTTGGTGATGTCCGCTCTTCAGTAATGCTTTGGTGTTGATGACCGCAGTAGGTGGCTGGTTACCAATTAACTCTGCCACCTTAAGCGCGGCAGCCAACGGGTCATCAGAGATCTCATTAATTAACCTCATCTCTAAAGCTTCTGCCGCAGTAAAATTTCTACCGGTAAGAAATATTTCGGAGGCCTTTGAATGTCCAACCAGTCGCGGAAAGAGCAAACTGGAGCCGGCTTCAGGAACTAAGCCGAGAGAGACAAAGGGCATCGAGAAGAGGGCATCATCCGAGGCAAAGGCCAGGTCGCAATGCAACAATAAGGTAGTTCCAATGCCAACGGCATATCCGCGCACTGCTGCGATAAGTGGCTTGGGAAACTCATGGATCGCATAGAGAAAGCGAAATACTGGTGATTCGGCGCCAGTCGGCGGTGTATTCAGAAAATCGCCAATATCGTTCCCGCCAGTAAAGGCACTTCCAGCACCCGTAATTATTACCGATCGAATCCCGAAATCGCCCGCCGCCTCAGTTAACGCCTGAGTCAATCTGGCGTACATATCGGGGGTGAGGGCATTCTTCTTGGTTGGCCGATTGAGGGTTAAGACCAAGGTGCTGCCTTGTTGTGCGATCAAAATCTCAGACATTGTGCCATTCTATGGGGGAAAATATGGTTGGGAAGGGATCTTGAACAGGGCATACTTAAGTCCTACAAGGAATGGAGAGCCTCGTGGATATTAGAATTTTGACGCGGGAATTAACGCCGTTTGAGCATTTGGTTTCTGAGCACCTTTGTGAAGGCATGTCCAATGGTGCCATTGCCAGGCAAACCGCTCACACCGAGAAGGTAATCGAAAACACGGTCTCGAGAGTTGCCAGAGCTTTTGGAATTAAATCTGATGGCGATACCAATGTTCGAGTTTTACTTGCACTCGCCTATCGCAGTCAATATGGCGATCAAGCCTTTGACCGATTGGGACTTCCTTGCCAACATTTAGAAACCGGTCCGGACGGTAAGTCTTATTGCAACCGTCACGTTGATTAATCTCTTACCATCATAAAGTGATCTATCTCTAAGTGCTATCCCTTCCACATATTCGCTTAGGGCTAGCACTAGTCTAATTACGCTCAAGCTCTAGCGGCTCACGAAATACTTCTCTCGGAGTTAAGCAACACCGTGCTTTCTCCACCGTTATTCGGAGAGAAGAGAAGAAAATGAAACGTAGAACTTTTGATGCCATCGCCAGCCTAATTGGATTGATGTTGGCAGTGCTATTTCTGGTAGTCGCCGGTCTTATGAACTGGGGCGCTTCATTCACCAATGATTCGGTAAAGACCCAGCTTTCCGCGCAAGCTATCCACTTCCCTGGAAAAACTGGAAACTCTAAAGAGTCTGCTGATGTTACAAAGTTCTTTGCAGACAACGCAAACAAGATCATGACAACTGGAAAACAAGCCCAAATGTATGCGGAGAACTACATCGGCTTCCATTTGTCACACTACCCAACCTATGAGGTTGCAGCGAACAACAGTCGTGCCGCTGACGCCGCACTGGCTGGCGATCCAACAAATGTAGATCTTCAAGCTAAGGCAAAGTCTGCTGCCTCAACTGTGGAGACCGTCTTTAAAGGAACAGCACTCCAGGGAACTTTGCTAACTGCTTACGCATTTGGCTTCTTTGGAACCCTTGCCGGAATCGGAACGATCGTGAGCCTAATAACTGGCTTGCTCTTCCTGCTCTTGGCATTGATGGGTTATATGCACCTTCGCCGCACGGACGAAAGCGCGGCGATATAGCCCTCATCTCTCCGTGAGGGAAAGGCCCCTAGGGAAACCTAGGGGCCTTTTTACTTCCTCAAAAAAAGAACCCCGTCCGGGTGGGCGGGGTTCTTTTTTTTTTAAATTACTTTATCGATCTAGCTCTCCAGTAATGAATTGTTCTACGCGATTAAATGCCGTCTCGTCGGAGTATTGCTCCGGTGGGGACTTCATGAAGTAGCTTGAAGGAGAGAGGAGCGGACCACCAATTCCGCGATCGAGTGCAATCTTGGCGCAACGAAGCGCATCGATGATTACACCAGCTGAGTTTGGTGAATCCCACACCTCAAGCTTGTATTCCAGGTTCAATGGAACGTCACCGAAGGCTCGTCCTTCGAGGCGAACATATGCCCACTTGCGATCGTCAAGCCATGGAATGTAATCCGAAGGTCCGATATGAACGTTGCGAGCGCCCAAGTCATAATCCAACTGTGAGGTCACGGACTGAGTCTTTGAAATCTTCTTTGATTCGAGACGATCGCGTTCTAACATGTTCTTGAAGTCCATGTTGCCACCAACATTGAGCTGATAGGTGCGATCTAAATGAACGCCACGATCCTGGAACAACTTAGCCATGATTCGGTGGGTGATGGTTGCGCCAACTTGGGACTTAATGTCATCACCAACAATTGGAAGTCCGGCTTTCGTGAACTTGTCGGCCCAAACTGGGTCAGAGGCAATGAATACTGGTAGGGCGTTTACAAAGGCCACACCAGCGTCAATTGCACATTGAGCGTAGAACTTGGCAGCCTCTTCCGAGCCGACAGGAAGGTAACAGATAAGAACATCAACCCTGTTGGCCTTAAGGGCGGCTACGACATCAACCGGAGCGGCATCTGATTCGGTGATGGTTTCGCGGTAGTAACGGCCAAGACCATCAAGCGTGGTGCCTCGTTGGACAATAATCCCGGTTGGAGCAACATCGGCAAATTTGATCGTGTTGTTCTCACTGGCCCACATGGCTTCTGCCATATCCAAGCCAACCTTCTTGGCATCAACATCGAATGCAAGTACGAACTTAACATCGCTGATGTGATAGCCACCGAGAACCGGGTGCATTAGCCCTGGAATCTCTTTATCTGGCGCGGCGTCCTTGTAGTAAGTCACACCTTGGATGAGCGAGTTGGCACAGTTTCCGACGCCAATAATCGCTACGCGGATCTCTCCCTTTGTTGCGGTCACGAGGATTTCCTTTCGATATTTATCATTTCAACGAGCCAAGCGATCTCCCGCTCAGCAGATTCCAATGAGTGACGACGCCACTCAACTAAATAACGATCAATGCCAGCAGGCAACTTTTCTAACTCATTTTGCAAGATCGCTGCCTTCTCTAGGAGACGGCGGTGGCGACCTTCCAAAATTTGCAAGCGATTTCGCTGTGGGGTAGGACCAAAGAAGGCAAAGCGAACTTCAAAACTTTCATCGTCCCAAGACTCAGGACCGGTTGACTCAGTCAGCGCGGCAAAGCGCGCCGAGCCCGTCGCCGTTATGGCGTATACGATCCGCGAGCGCCGGGATAGTCCGCCCAAATCTGAGAGCGATTCTTCAATTAACCCGGCTTCTAGCATTCGGCGAAGTTGGGGATATAGGACGGAGAAGGACAAAGCACGAAAAGGACCGTAAATGGCAATCATGCGCTTGCGAAGTTCATAGCCGTGTAGCGGTCCCTGGCTGAGTAGACCAAGAAGGGCAAATTCCAAGGATTCCGATCGAGATCGCATGGCCTTCCCTTCCGCTATATATCCATTGGATGTATCGATTCGATATATCTAGGCGATAGTTAAACCGATATATCTGCAGAAAGCAAGTTCAACTCTCTACACTCAGATCCGTGCCTATCGTCCTACCTACCCGCCTCTGGGAGTACCTGATAGCGACGATTATCATCATTTTGGCGCCTGGGCCAAGCGTGCTCTTCGTGATCGCCCGAGCTATTGCCTGGGGGCGAGCGACGGCCGTAGCTACCGTGGCTGGAAATGTTCTGGGAGCCTTCACTCTCTCGATTGTGGTCGCGGTTGGCCTGGGGCCGGTTCTACAGCGCTCCCACTTGGCATTTACCTCGATTCAACTTTTAGGTGGCGGCTATCTAATCTATTTGGGAATTCAGGCGATCCGCCACAGCCCAATCCATGCCGCCGATATGACGCAGCAAGGTGATGACCGGCCATCGACCTGGAGATCGGCACGGGATGGTTACTGGGTGGGAGCGCTAAATCCTAAAGGGATGGTCTTCTTCGCAGCAATCCTGCCGCAGTTCGTCGATCGAGCAAAAGGTCAGGTAACGGCGCAACTGATCTCGATGGGTGCGATCTTCGCGATTTTGGCATTCTTCTCCGACGGTAGCTGGGGGCTATTGGCAGGAACCATTCGAAATTGGTTAGCAACAGAAATTAAACGATTAGTTCGAATGCGAATCGCCGGCGGTGTTGTGATGATCTGCCTCGGACTCTTCACCGTCACTACTGCAGTCTTTCGCGCCTAAATCTTTTTCTTCGGTTGCGAGCGAGTTCGTTGCCGATGTCAGTCTCTAGCGCCAAACTTAAGCAACTAAAAGTTGCACTTTGGTGCACGAAAAGAAAAGTAGGTTTCCATGACTAATGCCCGAGCTTTCATAAGCCCAAGCGATCTAACTTTCTCGTGGGATGGCTGCCATCGATGTCTTTGGCTTTATTACAACCACCAAGTGAAAGCACCGCTCTTCATGCCGCTAGTTTCTGAGCTCGCTGATATGCAAGAACGATATTTCATCGGTGCCAGTTCGGAACATCTGCACGCAGCAATTCCCGAAGGGAAAGTTTTGAACCACGGGGGATTTGTGCAATCCACACCGATTGAAGTAAACGCAGTTGCCACCCCATTCGCGATCCGGGGCAAGTACGACTTGGTAATGGAATTTCCTGACGGCACTTATGGTGTAATCGATTGTAAATTTCAGGCTCGAGATAACGATAAAAGCGGCTTCTACTCCCCGCAATTAGAGGCTTATGCCTTTGCTTTGGAACATCCCGCCAAAGGGGAGCCAAAGAAGATTTCCTCGCTGGGGCTTTTGGTCTGGTCGCCGGTGCGCCCGCGGGGAAATGCCGCAGTTGGATTTGGTCTGGAACTAAGTTGCAGCTGGTACCCGATCCCGCGTGACCCGGCCGCTTTGCAGCACCGCCTGGCCGAATTTATCGCGGTGATTACCGGACCAACCCCTGAAGCAAAAGCAACCTGCGATCAGTGTCGCTACATATCAACGCGACGAGAAATACTGGGAAACGAGTAACTTTTACTCCTCCTCGGTATCTTCGGCCACATCTTTCTTAAGCAGCAGTGACTTCGCATCCGAGGCGTACATATCAACATACTCTTGACCCGAAATCGCACCGATCGTATTCATAATTCGATCGGTGATTTCGCGCAATAATTTAAGATCGGTCGAATCACCCTCAAAATACATCGGCTCACCAAAAATCATTTCAACTCGGCGCACCTTTGGAACCACTTGACCGGTCGGTTGAATTTCTGCAGTGTTGAACATCGCAACTGGAACTATCGCAGCGCCGGACTCAATCGCCAGTCGGGCAATGCCGGTGCGCCCTTTGTACAAGCGGCCATCGGGTGAACGAGTTCCCTCTGGATAAATTCCAATGCAATCACCTGCGCTGAGCAGCGATAGACCAGTTAGCAACGCAGCTTCGCTGCGCCGGCCGCCAGATCGATCAACTGGAACTTGCCCAAGTGCAATAAAGGTAATTTTCTTGATAAATCCTTTGATTCCCGGAGAGGTGAAGTATTCACTCTTGGCCAGGAAGGTAACTTTTCTTGGAACTACTAGCGGCATGAAGATCGAATCACTAAATGAGAGATGGTTCGAGGCGATTATGACAGGACCGGTATGTGGCACATTTCGAAGCCCTGTCACTTTTGGGCGAAAGAGCAAGGTTAAAATTGGAATCAGGAAGGACTTAAGCAGGCGATAAGCCATAAAGCACCCTCCCAAACGAATAGCACGGAATTTACAGAACATAATTTAGGGGTTCCAAGGGTAACTGTGACACCATCTGAGCGTGAGCGATATCCCAAACTCCGAGAGTTTTTACCTTTCGGGCGGAAAAATCGGCATTTTGATGATTCATGGATTCACTGGCTCACCCGCTTCAATTCTGCCTTGGGCTAAGGGTCTTAACCGCGCCGGTTTCACGGTGGCTGGACCGCGCCTTGCTGGCCATGGAACTCGTTGGGAAGATTTAAATCAGAGCACCTGGGAGCACTGGTACGAGAGTGTCGAATTAGCCTTTCTAGAATTAAAGAAAAGTTGCGAACGAGTTTTCATCGCCGGGTTTTCGGTAGGTGGCGCATTGGCACTTCGCCTCGCCCAGGTTCGCGGCGCCGAAATCGAAGGATTAATCCTTCTTAATCCATCCATTTACGATGATCGAAAGTTCTATCACTTATTACCGGTGCTTCAACATTTCATTCCCTCAATTGCAGGTGGACCTAGCGACATCTCAATTCCGAATCCCCCGCGCCACGGCTACGGCCGCATTCCATTAAGAGCCTTGAATTCGTTGCGATCACTCTGGAAAGTAGTAGAACGCGATCTATATTTGGTCGATACGCCACTCATGATCGCATATTCAATTAATGATCATGTAGTTCACCCAAGTAACAGCGAGACCGTAATAGATAATGTTTACTCGGTCGATATCAGAGAAGTAATCTTTGAAAAATCATTTCACAATGTCGCGTTAGATGTCGAAGCTGAGGCTTTAATTGAAGAGAGCGTTGACTTTTTACAGGATGTGCTCTCGGGAGAACTCGCTCGCGAAGGCGATAACGATGAGCGAGAGCTAATCGACGCTGAGTTTTCAGCCATCGTCTCTGGACTTTCCCTAGATACCTCCTCCCCTACAACTTATCTAGATGAACTAGACGAAATTGAAAGCGCTGAAGCTTTCAAGCCCCCAAACCCAACAATTCCGCCACCTGATCAAGTCCAGCGCGCGGGCCTAATTTGCTTAATTGGTGGCTCGCTTTATCTCTTCGTGCATTTGGTATTCAAGATCGACTTCTTTGGGCTTGGGCCATGGCCCGGAATCTTGGGCTTTCTTGGCGGAATTGCAATCTACATTTGGCGCACCGCTCGTCCCGAAGATGAGTTTGACGATGGCGCTATTGTCTAACCATGACTTTTAACTGGGGAATTATTGGCACTGGTGGCATCGCAAAGGCTTTTGCCCGAGACTTGGATTTTGTCGAAGATCAAAAGGTCTTGGCAGTTGGATCCAGAGTCTTCGACCGCGCGCGCACTTTCGCCGACGATTTGAAAATTGAACGAAGTTACGGAAGTTATGAGGAACTAGTTACAGACCCCGATATTGATGCGGTTTATGTTGCAACGCCTCATCCGGATCATTTGAGCTCCACATTGTTAGCCCTTGACGCCGGCAAGCCTGTGTTATGTGAAAAACCATTTGCAATTTCAGCCGTTGAGACGGCAATGATGATTGAGCGAGCACGGTCGAAGAAGTTAATGTTGATGGAGGCGATGTGGGCGCGATTTTTGCCGCACATGCACCAGATTCGAAACGTCTTAGCCGCCGGAGCAATCGGTGAAGTCGTAACCGTTGAAGCTGACCACGGCCAATGGTTTCCAAGCGATCCAAAGTTTCGACTCTTTGCCCCCGAACTAGGTGGTGGAGCACTCTTGGATCTCGGCATCTATCCAGTCAGTTTCGCACATATGGTTTTAGGCGCACCGATAAAAATAACGGCGCGTTCGGAGAAGGCTGATACCGGTGTGGATGCGACTACGAGCGCAATTTTCCAATACGAATCAGGCGCTCAAGCAGTACTTTCAACGACGCTAAGAGCTGCAACTCCATGTCGCGCTGTAATTACGGGCACCAATGGTCGAATTGAAATCGACCGAACTTTCTACGCACCAACTTCCTATCGCATCCTCCTGCGCGATGGTGGCACCGTCGAACATCCCAATGAGTATGAAGGCCACGGATTACGCGAAGAGGCGATCGAATTTGCTCGCTGCGTCCGCGCCGGATTAATTGAAAGTCCAATATTGCCGCTCACTGAAACCTTGAAGATCATGGAAAGCATGGATGAGATTAGAAGGCAGATCGGACTAACTTATCCATTCGAATCCAACTGACCCAGATTTCTTTTAACGCCGCGCTAAATCTGCAACGCCTACCAAACCTGCCTCATTACCAAGTTCAGCAGCAATAATTCGCGGAGTCGGGTGCTTTCCCACAAATGGCAGGTAGCGCTCGAGCGCAACCCGAGTTGGAGCCAGCAAAATTTCACCGGCATCAATTACTCCCCCACCAATAACAACACAAGCGGGATCCAGAATCATTGCAAGTGATGCGATACCGGCACCAAGCCATTGGGCAGTTGTATTAAAAGCAGCCAATGCAACGGCATCGCCATCTCGCGCCGCATCAGTAATGTGTTTTCCGGTCAGACCTACCACTGTTCCATCACCGCGTGACAACAAGTTGTGAGCCAAATCTGGAGTAGCACTAATTGATTCGCGGGCATGACGAAGCAACGCATTTCCGGATGCATATTGTTCGAAGCATCCGCGGGCACCACAACCACATAGATGGCCTTCTGGGACTACTCGAACATGCCCGAACTCGGCAGCAATACCAAATGCCCCACGATAGAGCTCGCCATCTACAACTACGCCACCGCCAATGCCGGTTCCAACGGTTAACATCATTAAATGGTTTTCACCGCGACCGGCGCCATGCCGAGCTTCGCCCCAAGCGGCAGAGTTTGCATCATTTTCGATTACAACGTTTAGCCCAACGAGCGCCGAAATCTCGGCTTGAAGATCTACGCCATTCCAACCAGAAATATTTGGCGTTGCAAGCATGGTCTTTCGATCCGACGAGACAAAGCCAGCTGCAGAAATTCCAACCGAGCCCACGGTGTGATCAACCAACAACTCCTTAATTACTTCGGCAATGGTTGCAGTTAAAGCGCGACCGCCTTCGCGCGGGGTATCTCTTCGCGAGCGCAACAAAATCTTTCCATCGGGGTCAACTACGCCGCCTAAAACCTTTGTCCCGCCGACATCTACACCAATGCTTAGAGAACTCACGGCCACCTTAGTTTTCTATTTTGGACTTTAGTTGAGAGAGCGCAAGTTCGATCGAGGACTTCTCGGCTTTTTGACGCATCATCGCAGGTACGGGCATAGAGATTCCTACTTTTAATTGATAGGTGACTTTAGTTTCATCATCATCAAGGCTTTCAATTGTGTAGGCCCCCGACATCTCGGTTAATAGATCGGCATCTTCAAGAGAAAATGAAAGCCTCCCGGGTGCGCCTGACCAGTCGTATTCAAGAGTTACATTGTCCCGAAGCACGCCACCATCGATCGAAGTCCGAATCTTGGTGACTCGAGAATCCGAGTTAGTTTCCAGAACTTCGGCGGACTTTATGGCTGTTGACCAGCTTGGGTAATTTGCGAGATCAAAGAGGACGGCCTCGACTTCGGAAACGGAGGCGGCTATGACAATTGAACTTTCGGAATATTCGCTCATGGTTAAAGATTACTAGGACGCCCCGCAAGATCTAGCCAATTGCCTTAGGCAGCAGATACGGTTTGACCATGGATCAAATCATCGTGCCCTCGATCATCCCGCCTGCGACCGCCGGCAATTTAACAAATTTAGTCGCCGAGCGCGCCTGGTTTGAACCGGAGCGAATCGTTGCTTCTAGGCCGCTCGGTGATGGCTGGCAACCAGTCACGGCGAAAGAATTTGAGGAAGAGATTCGGGCGGTGGCAAAAGGGCTGATAGCCGCGGGCGTCCTAATTGGCGATCGCGTCGCCATTATGGCCAAAACTAGATACGAGTGGACGATATTGGATTTTGCCATTTGGTTCGCTGGCGCAATTGTGGTTCCGATTTATGAGACCTCAAGCGCAGAGCAAGTCCAATGGATCATCTCCGATTCTGGCACTACCGCAATCATCGTTGAAACGCCATTGCTTAGAGAACTTGTAGAACCGACCCTTCCCAACGGCATGAAAGGGATTTGGACAATAACTGAAAACGCCTTATCTCATTTGATCGCCGGGGGCGCCGATATCTCTGATGATGAAATTAACCATCGCAGAATCGCTCTAAACCCAGAAAGCTTAGCCACATTGATCTACACCTCAGGAACCACCGGCAAGCCCAAGGGAGTGCAGTTAACTCACGGGAATTTCTTGGCCGAATGCGGCAACGTGGTAAACGCCGCCGCGGACTTATTTTTAAAACCTGGTGGCTCAACCCTAATTTTCTTGCCAATCGCTCACGTCTTTGGTCGAATGGTGGAGATCGGCGCGATCAATGCCGGACTTCACGTTGCCCATTGCGGTGATATCAGTCGGCTTCCTGCGGACCTAGCCTCTTTCAAACCTACATTTGTATTAGCGGTTCCAAGAATTTTTGAAAAGATTTATAACGGGGCTGAAGCAAAGGCTGATGCCGCTGGCAAAGGTTCAATCTTCCGCAAAGCTGCTGCCGTCGCTATCGCCTATAGCGAAGCGATCGACCTGGGCAAAATTCCAGCAGCGCTCAAAGCAAAGCACCTACTTTTCGATAAATTGGTCTTCACGAAAATTCGCCATGCCATGGGCGGACGCGTAGAAGCCGCAATTTCCGGGGGCGCACCTTTAGGCGTTCGACTCGGACACTTCTATCGTGGCGCTGGAATCCGGATCCTGGAAGGCTATGGATTAACAGAGACCACGGCAGGCGCAACCCTAAACCTGACCAAATTCCATCGAGTCGGCTCCGTCGGCAAACCGATCCCCGGCACAACCATTAAATTAGGCGAAGATGGCGAAGTCCTAATCAAGGGTGCAATTGTTATGAAGGGCTACTGGAACAATGCGATCGCCGATCAAGAGGCATTTGATGAGGAAGGCTTCTTTCGGACCGGCGATCTAGGAGCAATTGACTCTGAAGGCTACTTATCAATCGTTGGTCGTAAGAAAGAGTTGATCGTTACATCAGGTGGAAAGAATGTAGCACCAGCTATTTTGGAGGATCGAGTTCGGGCTCACCCTCTGGTCAGTCAATGTATGGTGGTCGGCGACAACAAGCCATTTATTGCTGCGCTAATTACTCTTGATGCCGATGCCATTAAAGCTTGGGCAGTTGCCAATAAGAAGACCGATGCAACCGTCGCCAATCTAATTCACGATTCAACGCTCACTTCGGCAATTCAGACAGCTGTGGATGAAGCAAACAAGGCAGTTAGCCGGGCTGAGTCGATTCGAAAATTCTCGTTACTACCCGATGACTTCACAATAGCTGGCGGACAACTAACCGCCAAGCTTTCGGTAAAACGTCATGTTGTCTCTCAACAATATGCGCCCGAAATTGACGCCCTATTTGAGTGATGAGTGAGATCGCCGAGGAACGGCTGCGAATCGCGCGCGAAATGCATGATGGCATTGCGCAGGAAGTGGCTGCCCTCGGATATCGGATCGACGAAGTTATCGGCAACGAAGGCTTATCAATTAGCGTGCGAGAAGAACTTAGATTAGTTCGCGCTCAAATCTCCGCGCTCAGTTATCAAGTCAGGGATGATCTCTTCGCCCTCAGAGATTTGCCGGTTCGCCCTTTCCAGGAGGCCGTCGCGTCAGTCATTGCACTTTTGGGACGCTCCAGCGAGATAGAGATAGAGATTGATCTCCAAAGCTGCGAACCAAAGGCTCCGCGCTTTGAGCTACTTAGAATCATTCAAGAAACTGTATTGAATGCAATTCGGCACTCAGGCGCAACGGCAATCAAGATCGCCGGCGATAAGAACGGAATATCGATAGCTGATAATGGTCGGGGAATTGGTGAGGCTAGATCCGGAGCCTTTGGAATTGCTGGGTTGCGCGAGCGAGCAGCAAACATCGAGTGCGATTTTACCCTCACCTCAAATTCAACCGGAACTAAAATTGCGTTGAGGTGGTGAATCGATGAGCAATGTGATTCCAACTTTAATCGTTGACGATCATGCCTTAATTCGCGAGGGAATTGGCCGGGCACTCAAAGAGAGCGAATTTAAAGTTATTGCTGAAGCAGCCAGTTTGAGCGAGGCGATTGCCCAAGTCAGGAAATCGCAACCCAAAATGATTCTCTTAGACCTTCAGCTACCGGACGGTTCAGGCTTGGATTTAATTCCATTAGTTCGCGAAATAGATCCTTCGACTTCAATTTTGATTCTTACTGTTGGTGAAAGTTATGAGGAGTTATCGCGCGCTAAGGATGAGGGGGCTTCGGCCTATCTGTTAAAGAGTGCGCCGATTTCACAACTATTAGCTGTTATGAGGATCGCGATTCGCTCGCCCAATAATTTTGTCGATGCCACTCAAATAAAACCCCAGCCGCGCACGAGAGTTGTACTCACTGCCCGCGAGTGTGAAGTCTTAGGTTTACTTGGCACTGGCGTAACCGCAAAGGAAATGGCAGCCGCCCTATTTTTGAGTGAAGCGACTATTAAAAGTCATCTCGCTACTTTGTATCGAAAACTCGAAGCCAAGAATCGGATTCAAGCAATAGCGCGTGCAAAAAACGAAGGCCTATTGAATTTGAAGTAGTTCGATGAATTTATTCCCCCACAATTTCCAACCCCACTCTTTTTCAATCCATTCTCGACCTTTCACGCCCATTCGCTTCGCGCGTTCGGGATCTGAAAGAATTTCAATTACCGCAGCTGCAATTTCCGAAACATTGGTGCCATCTACCAATAGGCCGGTCTCATTCTCGATAACGGCATCAGGCGCACCGCCAGATTTTCCGGCAATTACTGGCAAACCACATGCGCTAGCTTCTAAGTAAACGATACCCAAGCCCTCAACTTCTAGACCGAAAAAGCGAGATCTGGAAGGCATTGCAAATACATCACCAAGCCGAATGTGTAGCGGCAGTTCTGGATATTTAAGTCGCCCAATGAATTGAACTGAATCGGAAAGTTGATATTTAGCCACCAACTTCCCGAGTTCGGCCTTGTAAGGACCTTCGCCAATAAAAAGCAAGGTGGCATTGGGAATACTTCGCAAAATACTGGGCATAGCTTGGATTAATCGATCTTGCCCTTTGCGGTGTACCAGCCGCCCCACGGAGATAATGATTTCCCGTCCTTCGAGGTGATACTTCGCTAATAACTCAGGATCTTTAGCCCCCGGAGTGAAATGATCCAGATCGATACCCGGCGCGATGCGGACGAGTTCTGGAGATTTGCCAATCGCCGGCGAGATGGCGCCTCTGGTGAAATCTCCGAGGTAAGTAACCACATCGAGCGAATTTCCAATTTTTCTGACAATCCAAGAGAAGGGGAAAATCTTCGCCCACCAAACTTCGTGGCCGTGAGTAAGTGTTATGACTCGGGTGGCACCAGCGCGCCTTAATTTTGCAGCCATCCAAGCCAGCGGCGTTGCAGCGCCGAACCAGATGGTCGTACTGCCATAAGTTTTCATTACTTTCGCGACCCGACGATTTACCAAGGGCGTTGGTAAAAGCACCGTGGCGCGATCTCGAATTACTAATATTCCTCTGCGTCGCAGCAACTCTTTATCGAACTCCGCCGCTCCCGGTTGAGATGAGGTGTAGATAACGATCCGCTCCCCCGGCAATTGCTCGAGTAGCCCCAATATGAAAGTTTCAATTCCACCGGCTCGAGGGCCTAAATCATTGGTTACCAGAAGCAAGGGCCGTGGCATCGGCGTTGATCTGGGATCTGAACTCACCCTCCGAGGCTAACGAGATAAAAGGGCGCAGTTCAAGCCAGCAGAGAACGACGCGCTACTGCGCAAAGCGAAGTGGGGGTACCAGCCCGACATCGGCCAATGCCGAAAGCGCCGTGATCTCCTGAGGCGAGACCTCTTCCTTCGCGGCACCATTGGTTGTTATCGATAAAAATACCGAGACCACGCAATCAGAACAGGCGAGATCCTTCATGGTGCAGCTGTCGCAATCAATAATCATAGGAAGAAGATAGCTAGCACCACTGACACCCTAAGGTCGAACTTTCATCTACCGTGTGCCCGTGGAAGCATCGCCAAAATGGGTTCGAGCCAACCTGGTCCTAGGGGCTGACGGTTCGACAAGCCTTGGTGGCCGTTCGGCGGGGTTAAGTTCGGTTGCCGATCGCTCCCGCTTCCACGCCCTTCGGGGTGGATGTGATGCCATCTTGGTCGGCGGCGCCACGGCGAGAAGCGAGCCTTATCGCAAAACCCCAAAACCACTTTTCATTTTGACGCGAGACTCCGACCTTGAACTTTCGCATCCAGATGCTCACCTACTAAACCTCGGGCCAGTCGAAGCGATTGGACTAATCCGCGAAAGCGGGCACAATCGAATTTTGATGGAATCAGGCGCGAACTTACTTCGTCAATTTCTGGCCTTAGATCTGTTAGATGGAATCCATCTAACGATAACTCCTGCCGCTCCGAACGAAGCGCGATTTCCAATTTCAGAACTTCTAAATTTGCTAGCGCTGAATGAATTGGAACTTATTACCGACGAGTCCGTTGGAGAGGAACACTTCCTCTTCTTTAGTCGATCAAGCAGCGACTGAAATTAGCGCGACTCCAAATATTGCTAAAAAGATTCCTAAATACTGCACTTTATGAAGTCGTTCATGCAAAAAGCGAAAGGCAAGTACTGAAGTGACGATCGGAAATAGTGAACCTAAAACCATGGCCACCGAAACCAAACCCTTCGTCGTTGCTAAGCCAAGCAAAAAGTTTGCTAAGTAATCGGATATGCCGATCGCAATAAGCCACCGAAAATCTTTCGCCGCAAAACCGCCAATTGTTCGATATCGAAGTGCCAGCAAAGAAACAATCAATACGGTAAAAACCCGCATCGTCGTCATAGTCATTAGAGAACTGGTCTTTGAACCCATTGCCATAAATGTAAGTGCGGTGCCAAAGCCAAATGCGGCGCAAAGTCCCAACAACAATGGTTTCAAAGAAACCCCGCCGGCGATTTCCGGTCCACTAGAACAGAAGGCGCCAGCAAGTGCGATCGCCATTCCAATAAGTTGTAACGCTTTTGGCCGCTCTCCATTAAAAACTGCCACTCCGAGCGGAATCAAAGCGCTTAGCGAACTTATCGGAGAGACCACTCCCATTCGCCCCGTTGATAATCCAGCATAGAAAGCTGTAAGTCCGAAGAAGCCCAAAAAGCCGGCACAAATTCCTGGGAGTAGGTAACCATGCCAGGTAAAAGTTGGAGTACGCCATCCATTAGTCACCAAAATCAGAAAAATTCCAGTGGCCAAGCCAATTGTTTGCGAAGCACCAGTAACTGCCAACGGCTTAAAGCGCTTGCTTAAATTGCCCCCCATAAAGTCGGCGCTCCCCCAAAGCAGACTTGAGAAGAGAGCGAGAATCGCGGCCATTAGAGGAGGTTACCTGCCCAATTCGCTCGCGCCTGCCAGCATTTACTTTCCGACCTCATTACCCTTAGTTAATGCGCGAACGGAGTTTTGACGAGATTTTAAGCGCGATCCGAGCGATCAAGGTTCGAAACGAGATCGATATCGAGGAAGTACCGGCCCCGCAAAAATTAGCGCCCTTTTCCATGGCCTTAACCGCCGATGTCTTGGAAGATGCCGCTACTGGTCGATTCGTGCTCTTGCATGACCCAGCTGGCCAAGAAGGTTGGGCTGGCAATTTTCGTTGTGTGACTTTTGTTCGAGCTGCGATGGAGACCGATATCGTCTCTGACCCACTATTAGCCGATGTTGGTTGGAGTTGGCTGATGGAATCACTAAAGAAGAATAATTGTGAATTTATCGCCCCCAGCGGCACCGTCACCAGAGTTGCCAGTTCCTCTTTCGGCACGCTGGATGATCGAGAAGAGGAGTCAGAGCTTGAGGTGCGAGCCTCTTGGACTCCAACTTCTGGCGAGAATTTAGCGGCACATGTACTTGCCTGGGTAGAATTACTAGAAATAGCCGCCGGATTGGCTCCTATCCCAGAAGGCGTGACGCAACTTAGCCGAAACAGTTAAGCGAAAAATTATGGTTACTCCTTTGACTTCTCCTGCTGGTGGGATGCCGCCATTAATTACCAGCATCTCAGAATTCGAAAGAGCGATTTCGGAAATTCTCGCTGGAACTGGTCCAATTGCAATTGATGCCGAGCGGGCATCGGGCTATCGCTATAGCCAACGCGCCTATTTGATACAGATTAAGCGGACCGACGGTGGCTCTCATCTGATCGACCCCATCGCAGTTGGCGAAACAACATTGTGGTCAGAACTTGGCATGGAATTAGAGGACCAAGAATGGATTATCCACGCCAGCACTCAAGATTTGCCCTGTCTTAGAGAAGTGGGATTGCAACCAAAAATACTTTTCGATACCGAGCTTGGTGGACGAATCGCCGGTTGCGAGCGCGTCGGATTAGGTCCACTTTGCGAGGCGCTACTTGATATTTCACTTGCAAAAGAACATAGCGCTGTTGATTGGTCGATGAGACCGCTGCGCGATGAATGGTTGAATTACGCGGCCTTAGATGTTGAAGTATTAATCGAATTGCGAAACGCTGTCTCGGATTTGCTTGAAAGCCAAGGAAAACTTGAATGGGCAAAGGAAGATTTCGCTGCCATTATCAAGTCACCCCCAGCCCCGCCAAAGAAAGATCCGTGGCGAAGAACTTCTGGCATGCATAAAATCAGAGACCGACAAACCCTTGCGATCATTAGGGAACTCTGGAGTGCGCGTGATCGCTTTGCCGCTGAAATTGATCTCTCCCCTGGCCGGGTCTTTAATGATGAGGTGTTGATTGAGATTGCTACGAAACGGCCACAACTTTCTGAGATGGAAAGAATTATCGCTCGCAGGGGAAGGTCGGCCAATCCACCAATCAAAAGCTGGCACGAGTTAATCGAAGATGTGCTCGATGCTCCGACATCGGAATATCCAGAACTTCGGGTTCCATCAACCGGCCTGCCACCGATAAAGATGTGGCGCGAAAAAAGTCCTTTTGCCTATGCCCGCCTTACCCACGCCCGAGCCGCTATCGGTGAACTCTCCGCCGAGCTTGCAATTCCGGCCGAGAATTTGATCTCCCCTGAGTCGGTTCGGCGAGTTTGTTGGCCGGAGCCAGATTTAGAGCTCACTCCAGAAGAACAGCTAGATCTGGTCGAAGATGCCTTAATGGATCTGGGCGCTAGACATTGGCAGATCGATGCGGTGGCGGTGGCGCTATCGAAAGCTATTTTGGAGCGAGAGCCCATTCCGGTCGCCATCGTTGAGACGCCAATCGAAGAAGGTCCAGCGGAGTGATGGGAATTACGCAACATTCAAGTTGCGTAATTAAACCACCAGCCTTTAGGCTCAGGGCGTGCTAAGTACCTTTCTGATCGCCCTTCGTGAGGGGCTGGAAGCCTCCCTAATCATCGGGATTCTTCACGCCTACCTCTCACGCTCGGGAAAACGGGCGCTCCTGCCTTGGCTCTGGACTGGCGTTTCTATCGCAATCGCCTTCAGTTTGGCGCTCGGAGCATTTCTAAGTTTTACCTCGGCTCAACTCTCCACTAAGGGCGAACAGATCTTTGCCGGCACCACTTCAGTTGCCGCGGTTCTTTTGGTTACTTGGATGGTCTTTTGGATGAAGCGATCTGCTCGGGGGCTAAAAAATGAGCTTCAGGGCAAATTAGAGGCCGCTCTTCCCCTTGGACGAATTGCACTTATCTTCGCCGCCTTCTTTGCCGTCGCCCGCGAGGGTCTTGAGACCGCGCTCTTTATCTACACAAATTTCAAAACCGTGAGCACAGATTCCGCTCCAACTCTTGGCTTAGTCATCGGACTTATTTTTGCCGTGGCTTTAGGAATCATGGTCTATCGGCGAACGGTGGCGCTAAATCTAGGCAAATTTTTTACCATCACCGGAATCGCACTTTTGGTTGTGGCAGCCGGCGTGCTCTCTCACGGAATCTCGGAGTTTCAGAATTTTGGCGCTCTCCCTGGCGCCCATGCCAACCTTTGGAACTTTTCGGCCTCCAACTCCATAATTGCCACAATCTTCGATGGCACTATCGGAATCGGCGCTCAATTCACCTGGCTGCAATTTCTAGTCTGGTCGAGCTACCTCTTCTTAACCCTCCGCTTCTACACCGCGAAAGCAAAGGAAGGCCAACCCGTTAGTTAATTACCTTTTTTTGGTAATTCCCTTTTTCATTACTGGCGAGTAACCTTTCAAGATCAGCGGGCATCGCCCCGCTCTTTTTGCGAAAGGTCGGCAATGAATCGACGAGTTGTCTTAGTAGATGCAGTTCGTACGCCATTTGGCAAAGCTGGAAGCCTCTATTCCGGAGTTCGAGCCGATGACATCATGGTCCGCTGCTTGCGTGGTTTACTGGAACGAAATACCAACATTCCGGCCGCCGATTTTGATGATGTTGCGATCGCAGCAGCCACCCAATCAGGTGATCAAGGGATGAACATCGGCCGCTCGGCTGCCTTGCTTGCAGGTCTGCCAAATACTGTTCCTGGCTATTCCGTTGATCGATGGTGCGCGGGTGCCATGACAGCAGTGACGACAATTTCCGGTGCGATCAGTATGGGCGCTTACGATATCGCGATCGCCGGTGGCGTCGAACATATGGGAAATCATCCGATGGGCGATGGCATCGATCCGAACCCACGCTATTTAGCCGAAAAAATTGTAGAGACAGATGCGTTAAATATGGGAAGCACCGCGGAAAGATTGCACGATCGTTTTCCGCATTTAACTAAAGAGCGCGCGGACAAATATGCGCTCGCCTCTCAACAGAAAACTGCCGCAGCTTATGCCGCGGGTGGAATTCAACGAGACCTGATCCCGGTCGCGGTACGAAGCACAGAACTTGGCTGGGGGGTAGCGACAGTAGATGAGCCACCGCGGCCAACTACAACTCTAGAAGCCCTTGCTGCACTTAAGACGCCCTTTCGCGCCGCAGGTCGGGTTACCGCCGGAAATGCTGCTGGTCTAAATGATGGCGCTGCTGCTGCAATTTTGGCGAGTGAAGAACATGCACTAGCTAATGGCTTAACCATCAAAGCGAAGTTAGTTACCTTCGCCTTTGCTGGAGTCGAACCAGAGGTTATGGGCTACGGTCCAGTCCCCAGCACTATAAAGGCGCTGGCAAAAGCCGGACTTACAATTGATGAGATCGGTCTTTTCGAAGTTAACGAAGCCTTTGCAATCCAAGTTCTCTCATTTTTAGATTATTTTGGCTTGGCCGATGACGATCCCCGAGTTAATTTGTATGGCGGTGCGATAGCCGTTGGTCATCCCCTGGCTTCATCGGGAGTTCGATTGATGATCAACCTTGCCCGAGGTTTTGAAGCCAATCCAAAAGTTAGATACGGAATTACCACCATGTGTATTGGCTTAGGCATGGGCGGAACAGTTATTTGGGAAAATCCACATTTTGAAGGAGCGAAATAATTATGAGCACAATGGCGCCGACTCCCGATGAAGTAGTAACAAATGCTTTTCTCCGCGAAGTGGATTTAAAACCATTTGGGTTTGAGGGCACGCTGGCGCTCATCACTTTGGATAATGGCATGGATCATAATCGTCCCAATACTTTGGGAATCAAATCCTTACTCTCAATTCAAACTGCCATTACCCAAGCTGAAGCTAGTTCGGCCAATGCCATTGCAATTATTGGAAAACCCTTCATTTTTGCCGCCGGCGCCGATCTCTCCGGGATCTCCTTCGTATCGGATCGCTCTCAAGCGCTAGCCTTTGGAAAATTAGGACACGATGTCTTTCGCAAACTTGGAGAAGGTTCTAAGCCAACCTTTGCCTTCATAAATGGACTCGCCCTTGGTGGCGGACTAGAAATTGGATTGCACTGCAACTATCGAACATTGGCAACCACTGCCTTCACCGCCTTGCCTGAAGTTTTCCTTGGCTTACTTCCAGGCTGGGGTGGCGCAACCTTGCTACCCAAATTAATTGGTCCGGAGAAGGCAGTACAAGTAATTATTTTAAATGCGCTAAATAACAACACCATGATGCGCGCAAAAGAGGCACTGGCCCTTGGGGTAGTAGATGCCGTTTTTGAACCAGCAGACTTCCTGGAAAGTTCGGTTGGTTTCGTAGCAGAAATACTAAGTGAGAAGCGCGTTATAAAGCGAACCGATTTCAGCGTTGATCCTCAGGCTTGGGAACGAGCTAACGCCATCGGCGTAGCTGCAATGCAAAAGAAATATGGCTCGGCTGAAATCGCCGCACCGATAAAGGCGCTCCAACTTATCGACGACGCCCGCACGAATTCACGAAGCGAGGGATTCGACGCTGAAGATCGTGAGCTCACTGAGTTAACAATGAGCGACTCTTTGCGTGCATCCCTCTACGCCTTCAACTTGATTCAGAAAAAGAGTAAGAAGGTCGAAGGAACTCCCAAACCAGCCCTAGCCCGAAAAGTTACAAAGGTCGGCGTCGTAGGAGCGGGTCTGATGGCATCACAATTGGCGCTGATCATGTTGCGCAACCTTAAAGTTCCAGTTGTGATCACTGACTTGGATCAAGAGCGCATCGATAAAGGTCTCACCTACATTCGAGCCGAACTGGCAAAGTTGGTAGAGAAGCGACGCATGAGTGCCGAAACCGCGGCGCGACTTTCCACTTTAGTTTCCGGTTCGCTAGACAAGTCGGGCTTTGCCGATGCCTCTTTCGTGATTGAAGCTATCTTCGAAGAGCTTGCTCTAAAACAACAATTATTCCTAGAGCTTGAAAAAATCGTTACCCCCGAGTGTATTCTCGCGACCAACACCTCATCGCTCTCCGTTACGAAAATGTCTGAGTCGCTGGTCCATCCAGAGCGTGTGATCGGTTTTCACTTCTTCAATCCAGTGGCAGTTATGCCGCTACTTGAAATCGCGAGAACTCCAAGCACTGATGATGAAACCACAGCTACCGCCGTTGCTATTGGCAAGGAGCTGAAGAAGACCATGGTGATCGTTAAGGACTCACCTGCCTTTGTCGTAAATCGCTTGCTAACTCGATTCATGGGCGAGATAACGGATGCGATCGATGAAGGAACGCCGCCCCTGATTGCAGACAGCGCGATGGCACCCCTTGGTCTACCGATGAGCTCGCTAACTCTGTTAGGTTTAGTCGGACCTGGCGTAGCGCTTCACGTGTCCGAAACTCTTCATCACAACTTAGGAGATCGTTACCGTATCTCTCCCACGATGCAATCCTTTGTGCGCGAAGGAATTCGAAGTTTTTATATTAAGGGTGAAGACGGAACCCAAACCATAAACCCGGCCGTAGAGAAACTTCTGGTGCAAGGATCGATTTCATCAACCGCAGAGCAAGTACGACTTCGGGTGCTAACCGCTATGGCACAAGAGGCTCGATTGATGCTGGATGAAGGCGTTGTATCTACGCCACAAGAGATCGATATCTGCATGCTCATGGGTAGCGGCTGGCCAATGCATTTAGGCGGAATTCTGCCTTACCTGGACCGCGAAGGAATCAGTGAAGCCACAACCGGCAAACGTTTTCACGCCGCCGGTGTTGCATCGTTACCTAATTAAGCAAGTAGCGAACGAAGAACGAATTGCATAATGCCACCATGGCGGAAGTAATCGGCCTCCCCTGGTGTATCAATTCGGACCTGGGCTTCAAAACTCTTTTCGCCTGTAGATACCGTTACGGTTTTTGGCGTGCTGCCATTGTTTAATGCGGTTATCCCGGTAATCGCAAAAGTCTCTTCCCCGGTAAGCCCCAAAGATTGGACATTTACGCCTGCAGGGAATTGCAAAGGTAAGACGCCCATTCCAATTAAGTTTGAACGGTGAATTCGTTCAAAGGATTCGGCGATAACGGCTCGAACTCCAAGCAGCGCTGTTCCTTTTGCTGCCCAGTCTCTGGAGGAGCCAGAACCGTATTCCTTGCCGGCCATAATAATCAGACCAACATTTGCAGCTTGGTAGGCAATCGAAGCATCATAAATTGTGCTCTGAGCACCACCGTCGAGGAAGTTGCGAGTGAAGCCACCTTCAACTCCAGAGAGAAGTAAGTTCTTCAAACGAATATTGGCAAAGGTGCCACGAATCATTACCTCGTGGTTACCGCGGCGAGAACCATAAGAGTTGAAATCGATTCTTTCAATTCCATGCTCCGCCAAATATTTTCCAGCGGGAGAATCCGCCTTAATATTTCCAGCCGGCGAAATGTGATCGGTGGTGACCGAATCACCCAAAATCGCGAGTACTCGAGCGTTGGCGATATCGGTTACCGGCTTTGGTTCGCGCGGCATTCCTTCAAAATATGGCGGCTTACGAACGTAGGTAGATTCGGCATCCCAATCGAAAGTCTTACCTGTCGGCGTATCGAGACTCTTCCATCGATGATCACCCTCGAAAACGGTGGCGTAATCTTTAGTAAACATCTCGGAAGAGATCGAGGCCTTCACCACAGTTTCAATCTCTTCGGCCGAAGGCCAAATGTCGCGAAGAAATACTGGGTTCCCATCGGAGCCAAATCCAATTGGATCACTTTCAAAATCGTGGTCCATCGTGCCAGCCAGAGCATAGGCAACGACCAGCGGTGGCGAAGCCAAGTAGTTCATTTTAATGTCGGGACTAATGCGTCCTTCGAAGTTTCGATTTCCCGAGAGAACGGCGCTAACTGCTAAATCATTCTCATTTATCGCTTTGCTGACTTCAATAGGAAGCGGTCCGGAGTTTCCGATGCAAGTTACGCAACCGTAACCAACTAAGTTGAAACCAAGCTTCTCCATGTAGGGAGTTAATCCAGCCCGATCGTAATAATCTGTTACTACTTTAGATCCGGGAGCCAGAGTTGTCTTGACCCAGGGCTTGCTCTGAAGCCCTTTTTCAACCGCCTTCTTTGCTAGCAATGCGGCGCCAATCATTACCGACGGATTCGATGTGTTAGTGCATGAAGTGATAGAGGCAATCACTACAGCACCATTTTGGACCGAAGTGGTCTTGCCGTTGACCGAGATTGCTATCGGTTCGCCCTTGGTCTTTTCGGAGAAATAACTAGGAACTATTTTCTCGTAAGCGGATTTGGCCTGATCCAGAGCGATCCGATCTTGTGGACGTTTTGGACCAGAGATGGAAGGAACAACAGTTGATAGATCTAGTTCCAACTTCTCGGAAAAACGCGGTTCATGATTTGGATTGTGCCAAAGGCCATTTCGTTTGGAATATTTTTCAACCAATTCAATTTCAGCTGCAGTTCGTCCCGTGAGCGTTAGATAGCGAAGAGTTTCTTCATCGATTGGAAAGATGGCGCAAGTTGATCCATATTCTGGTGACATATTTCCGATGGTCGCTCGGTTAGCCATAGGCAAAGCTGTGACTCCTGGGCCATAGAATTCAACGAACTTGCCGACCACTCCGTGTTTGCGAAGCTTCTCGGTGATAGTCAGGACCAGATCGGTAGCGGTAGTACCGATCGGCATTTCGCCGTTTAATTTGAATCCAACAACTCTAGGAATCAGCATGGATACTGGCTGACCTAGAAGTGCCGCCTCGGCTTCAATCCCACCAACGCCCCAACCAAGCACGCCCAGACCATTAACCATGGTCGTATGCGAATCAGTTCCGACGACGGTATCCGGGTAAGCGCGTAAAGCGCCGTTGACAGTTCGGGTCATAACAACACGAGCCAGGAATTCGATATTTACTTGGTGAACAATTCCAGTTCCGGGTGGGACAACTTTGAACTCATCAAAGGCACCTTGTCCCCAACGAAGGAAGCGATAACGCTCTCGGTTTCGCTGGTATTCAATGTCGGTGTTTTGTTCAAAAGAGTCAGTAGTTCCGAACATATCTGCGATCACTGAGTGATCGATTACTAATTCCGCCGGCGCCAAAGGATTGACCTTTGCTGGGTCGCCACCGAGTTCAGCAATTGCTTCTCGCATTGTTGCCAAGTCCACGATGCACGGAACGCCAGTGAAGTCCTGCATGATTACTCGTGCTGGCGTGAATTGAATCTCGGTGTCGGGCTCGGAATCAGGATTCCATCCGGCAAGCGCGCTGATCTGCTCAGCGGTGATATTGGCACCATCTTCGGTGCGTAATAAATTCTCTAGAAGTACCTTCAAACTAAAGGGCAGCGTTGCTGCGCCATCTAATCCGGTGATATCAAAAATCTCATAATCTTGCCCGGCTGCAGATATCGTTGACTTGGCGTTAAAGGAATTCTTACTCATCTGTTATTTCATCCACTCTCGATAAAATTTCTCAGTTTTCCGCTTAGGAACACCCTTATCTTAGTGTGAGTTACTTTGACAGGCTAAATTTCACGACTGTTTCGACGTGGCCGGTCATCGGAAAGAGATCAAATCCCACTATGTGGTCAATGACATACCCAGCTTCAAGCAGGAATTTGCTATCTCGAGCCAATGAAGCGGGATCGCACGAGATATAGACAATCCGACGGGGTTTATGTCTGATGATCGAAGTGATCACCATCTCGCCGGCACCTGTGCGAGGTGGATCTAGCAAAATAACATCTACCCGCTTGATCGGAGGGAGGCGTTGTTCAACTCCGCCTCTATGAACTTCCACATTCTTTTTCGCGGCAAAGATTCTTATTGCATCGTCAACAGCTCGACGATCAGATTCAATTAAATGGACTTTGCCAGAATCTCCGACCTGGCGGGCAATTTCGGCGGTAAAGAGGCCAACGCCCGCGTAAAGATCGCAAACATGGTCACCGTATTGAAGTTCCAGAGCCTCCATCGCCGCCGTCATAAGAGTGCTTGGCGCCATCACATGGCTCTGCCAAAAGGATTGAGGCGAGATCAAGAAATCGTGACCATTGGCGGTTTCAGTTAGCCGGGTCGGACCAGAAATATTGCGCCCACCCCGAAATACATTTACCTCCCCGAGGCTAGAAGCTGCAACTTCAATTCGTTGGTCACCGCTCCATTTTCGTTTCGCAAGTAGCGGAATATCAATATCCTCAACTGCAATCAAGCAATCGTCAATCTCAGTTACTTCATTACTGCGCGAGGAGAAGAGACCCAAATGGCCAGATTCGGAAATCGAGAAATCCATCCGAGTTCGCCAACGGAGCCCATGTGCCGGTTCAACGCCAACAACTTCAACTTCCAATTCCTGCTTAGCCAATCTGGAAAACTGCTCTTCAATAATCTGTGATTTGAGTTCGCGTTGGTAGCCAATTTCGATATGTTGAAAATCGCAGCCGCCGCAGCCACCGGGGCCAGAAAATTGGCATGGCGCCACAACGCGGTGTGAAGAGGGGGTCAAGATTTCAACGGCATCGCCATGGGCAATTTTTGCAGCAACTGAGGTAATTTCGACCTTTGCTAACTCACCCGTGATGCCATGGCGAACAAAAATTACCTGACCGTTGTAGCGGGCGACAAAATGGCCACCGTGAGCAACAGCGCCAATCTCGACTTCCACGATCTGGCCGACCGCGAGGCGATCTTCACTTGGTGGGGTTTCGGTGGCATTTGGGCTTTTCGGTTCCATAGGGAAGAGCCTAAGGGTGTAAGTTCTCTCCCGTGCACGTAGTCATCATGGGTTGCGGCCGAGTCGGCTCGGGTCTTGCTAAAGATCTTGAAGCTGCGGGCCATACCGTCGCCGTTATCGACCAAAATCGTGAAGCCTTTCGCCGATTGGGAGCCGATTTCAACGGTCGTACCGTAGCTGGGGTCGGTTTCGATCGCGATACCTTGCTCGAAGCTGGAATTGAACAAGCCGATGCCTTTGCCGCGGTTTCCAATGGCGATAACTCAAATATTCTGGCAGCTCGAGTTGCCCGAGAGACTTACGGCGTTGCGAACGTCGTTGCCCGAATCTATGACCCAGCTCGCGCCGAGATCTATCAGCGTCTGGGCATTCCAACCGTTGCCACAGTGCTTTGGACTACCGATCAAATTATGCGTCGATTGGCACCAGAAGGTTCGCGCTCTGAATGGCGAGATGCCAGCGGAACCATTGCGCTCTGCGAAGTTCACGTGCATTCAGATTGGTTCGGAAATCCCGCGCATCTAATCGAGACTTCAACACCCGCTCGGGTGGCATTCATAACTCGTCTCGGCGAGGGCCTAATCCCAAATGAGCACACCGTTCTTCAAGAAGGCGACTTAGTTCACGTACTCGTCGCCGAAAGTGACCTGGCGCTCGTCGAACTTGCACTAGCTAAATCACCAGAGGATCACTAAATGCGAATTGCAATTGCCGGAGCGGGAAATGTGGGGCGGGCCATCGCTCGTGAGCTTTTGGAAAATGGCCATCATGTCTTGTTGATTGACCGAGATCCAAAAGCGTTAAAGATGGAGAGCGTCCCTGACGCCGAATGGTTAATGGCCGATGCATGTGAAATCACGGCACTGGATAACGCCAAACTTGATACCTGTCAGGTGATGATCGCTGCAACGGGCGATGACAAAGTAAATTTGGTTGCCTCGCTGTTGGCTAAGAGCGAGTATGGAGTTCCCCGCGTCGTAGCACGGGTAAATCATCCTAAGAATGAATGGCTTTTCGATAATTCCTGGGGCGTTGATGTTGCCGTGTCGACTCCGAGAATTATTTCTGCGCTGGTTGAAGAAGCCGTAAGTGTTGGCGATGTGGTTCGACTCTTCTCGCTGCGCCGCGGTGAAGCAAACCTGGTTGAAATTACCTTACCTGATGGTGCTGCCTGCAATGGCAAAACAGTCAACGAGATCAAACTTCCAGAAGGAGCTTCGCTTGCCGCCATTGTTCGCGATGGCCGCGTTATTTCGCCTCACCAACACGACATGTTTGCCGCTGGCGATGAACTGCTTTTCGTTGCAACCTCGGAAGCAGAATCCCTCATAAAGAAATGCTTTATCGATAGTTAGTTTGTTGCTTTGACCGTTGGAACTTTTCGTAAAATTAACCAAGTTCCCCAACCAGCCGCGATAAATAATGGGTAGCCCATTACTAACCTAGCGGTACCTAATAGATTTAGATTTCCGGCGCGATAGAGCGGATATTGAACGGCCAACCGAGCCAGGAACAAGGCCACCCAAAGCCAGCCAGCGCGAACATATGCTCTCTTTCTCGGTGGGTTCTTGCGCCATTGCAAGTTCTCGCCTAACAGTGGTCCCAAACTAAGACCCAAGAGTGGCCACCCAATTAAATTCATGATCGCGTACAGAACGCTATAAACCGCATTTGTTATCAAACCTGGGAGGTAGAAATCCGCCGCCTTTCCGGTGTGTCTAGAAAGCAATGCACAGATGGCGATCCCAACAATTCCCGAGATGGCATGCTGCAAAGTTTCGCGCCGCACCAACCGCATCAGTGTCAACAAGGCTGAAAGTATTAGCGCCGCTATGGCCGCCGTATTTACATTGTGCGCTATGTTGAAAACTACTAGAAAGAGGAGCGAAGGAAGACCGGAATCAATCAAGCCACGAGTTCCGCCTAAAGCATTTACTATCTTTGCCTTATCTTCTTGATGGCCGTCATAGCTCATTAATTTGCCCCCGTGGATCCAAAGCCGCCATCGCCACGATGCGATCCCGGTAAAACTTCGACTTCAACAAATTGCGCGCGCTCAACTTTTTGAATTACCAATTGTGCGATTCGATCGCCTTTGTGAAAAGTTATTGCATCATTGCGATCATGGTTTATAAGAATTACTTGAAGTTCACCTCGAAACCCAGCATCCACGGTTCCGGGAGTATTAACCATAGAGACGCCGTGCTTGATTGCTAATCCCGAGCGTGGATGCACGAAGGCGGCGTAACCATCTGGGAGCGCAATCGCAATTCCGGTGGGGACCAAGGCGCGCTCCCCCGGTTGCAAAGTAATTTCAATTCTCGAGGTCAAGTCAGCACCGGCATCGCCAGGTTTTGCGTAGAAGGGAAGCGCTATCGACTCATCTAAACGCGTGATTAATACCTCGACGCTCAAGGGTTGATCTCAAAATCAGGATCGACAAAGGCCAGAAGTTCCGGATGCGCCGTAACATGGGCTATATATTCTTTCGGTGCATTCTCCATGAAATGTTTCATCGGAACAATTACAAATAGAGCGGCAGCGCGAACTGCAATAGGACCATCCGAGGAATTTAATCGGCCAATAGCAGCGGTATAGACCTTTCGATTTACCTGTCCAGTGATTTCAGCACTGATATGCAGCGTTGATCCCATTGGTACGGGCAAAATAAAATCGGTTTCAAGTCTGGCAGTCACGGCTGGAGAGCGAATAAGCCACATCAATTTACCGAGCGCTTCATCAAAAGCTAACGAGAGCAATCCACCATGTGCCAACCCTGGCGCCCCCTGATGATTTTCGGTAACCGTGAAAACTGCAGTGAGATTCTGTCCCGCGCCAGCATGCGCCACGAGATGTAACCCCGTTGGATGTAAGTCGCCACAACCAAAACAGTGGCCGAAATGGGAAGGGATCTTTGAACCTGGAAGCGGCGCTTTAGCGTGTCGTTCAGGGATAGTTGAGCCCGATGGGGCCACAGTGCTCGGAATCCGACTCATGGCTCTAAGGGTAATGCCCTTAACGAAATGCCGTAACTTAGCGCTATGGAATATCGGGAGATTCTCAGATGGCCGCTCTGGTTATGGTTATTTCTCGCCTTCTTGGCGTCGTCGCTATCATTGGCAGTTTGGGCAGCGCTCGGAATCAAAAGCTCAATCGTAATTTCGCTCGCGCAACTTCTCTTGCTTATTATTTTTGAGCGGGCAAGCGCGCTAAAGATCTCCGTAACGCCTGAGTGGCTCTTTGTAGGGCGAGCAAAAATCGAGCGTAAGTACTTAGACGAGATCGCAGAGCTTCGGGCAAAAGAGTTACAGCAGGCGCGAGGTCCCAACCTTGATCCTGCCGCCTATTTGGCGCTGCGATTTTGGGCAAATTCTGGTCTCAGGATTTCGCTTTCTGATCCTCGAGACCGAACGCCATACTGGTTAATAAGTTCCCGAAACGCCACCAAACTATCGGCGGCTCTGGCTAAAGATTAAAAATTATTCGCAATCTTTGCAGACCGCTTTAGCGCCTTCGCCTTTTGCTAACTGAGTAACGTGATGAACCAAGAAGCAGCGAGAACAAGTAAATTCATCGCTCTGTTTTGGAACAACTCGAACAGTTAATTCTTCACCTGAAAGATCGGCTCCTGGAAGTTCAATATTCTCGGCAGCATCTTCTTCATCGATATCAACTTGGCCAGATTGGGCATCAGCTCGTCGAGCTTTGAGCTCTTCAAGCGACTCTTCATGTAACTCTTCATCCGTTTTTCTCGGGGTGTCGTAATCGGTAGCCATGGCACCTCCTTCTAACTAATTCTGTAATCAGCCGGGGCTAGATTACTTCGAGTAAATGTTCGGATTGAACAAAAACTTGCGACGGGCGGATAATTCACTATGCGCCCATGTTCTGCCTAATTAACCATCGGCGTGTCGAGATTATTCCCCTGGAGGAGCGGGGTAGCCCCAAACCTTGAGCCCGACAATTGGGGCATAGCCCCGAATAGTCAGGGTTGTAGGCGAATTGGGTTCTGACCGCGGGCCAGCAATCGGTCAAAATGGGCATCTCGCTTCTGCGTGAAGGTTGCAACATCGGTGGCGGCGGCTTCCAGCCAGACACCTAATTCATCGCGGGCCGCGGCACCGTCGCCGGAGAGGGTCTCTAAATTGAAGATATCCCAGGCGCGAAGAACCGGTTGAACCACGTCATCTAGATGCAACTGAAGATCATAAATTCCAGCTAGCGCGATTTGAACCGACTTGCGCCCCCAACCAGGCATTCCTGCCCCTGGCATTTGAAAATTAGTGACGACATCGGTGATCGCCCGCATCGCAGCATTTGGTTCAAGTTCTAACGCCGCACCCAAAAGATTGCGATAAAACAGCATATGTAAGTTTTCATCCAAGGCAACTCGGGCCAACATGCCCTCGCAAATTGCGTCTTCAGAAATTTTCCCAGTATTACGGTGGGAAATTCTGGTAGCAAGTTCTTGAAAGGTAACGTAAGCGACGGTGTGCAGCATGTCATTTACATAGGGAGTCTCGTAGCCAACTTGCATGTGAGCCATGCGCAGATCTTCAAGTTCTTTAGGATCAACGCCGCGAGTAGCCATCAAATAATCGCGCATCACGATGCTATGGCGCGCCTCTTCGGCGGTCCAACGATTCAACCAGTTGCCCCAAGCGCCGTCACTTCCCATCGAAAGTGCAATTTCAGTGTGATAACTAGGCAAATTATCTTCAGTCATTAAATTCAAAACTAAAGAATCTTGCGCGATTGAAGTTAATTTAGAATCTTTAGCTTCCCAGGCATCGCCATTTAGTGGTCCAGCGAAAGTGCGCCCCTCACTCCAGGGCACATACTCGTGTGGGTACCAATCCTTAGTAGTGCGCAGATGGCGATCTAATTCCACGGCAACGACCGGTTCCAAATCTCGAATAAGTCGAGATTGCACGGATTCGCTCGGTTGTGCCATTGGCTAAGTACCTTACTTTCAGTCTCAAGTTAAAGAATTGATCGATCTTTAGAGGAGGAACGCTACCCCACCGAAGGGGGCTACTCGCGAGTTAGCCCTCGGACTCGTCGCGTACGTGCCAGCGCCATCTCGCGCCGCCATTTTTGAATCAGGCCATGATTGCCTGAAGTAAGTACTTCGGGAACCGCAAGTTCTCGCCAAAGTGGTGGCTTGGTATAAGTGGGGTACTCCAATAGCGCCTCGGGCAGATCATCCTGCGCGATTGTATGTGACTCCTCTTCAAGGGAGGCGGGGTTACCTATTACGCCTGGAATCAACCGAACAATCGCTTCGATCATGACCAGGGCTGCCGCCTCGCCGCCATTAAGTACATAATCACCGATTGAAACTTCATGTACTCGAAACTCTGACCGGGAGCGGTAATGATCAGTTACTCGTTGATCGATGCCTTCGTAGCGGCCACACGCAAAAATTACCTGTGCACAGGTACTCATTTCTTGGGCTTTGGCCTGAGTGAATAGTTCGCCAGCGGGTGTCAGAATAACCAAGTCGTGAATTTGGGCTTCAGAGTTGGCTGCGATGTGATCGATCGCCTCGCCCCAGATCGTTGGCATCATCACCATACCCGCGCCACCACCATACGGCGTGTCATCTACCGTCCGATGAATATCAGCAGTGAAATCGCGTAAATCAGTTACGACGATTTCCAAGAGTTCCGCCTCACGCGCTTTTCCAATTAACGAAAGCTCAAGCGGAGCAAGGTATTCCGGAAAAATTGAAATAATATCAATCCGATTCTTAATCGTTTCGCTATTTATCATCGAGTAATCCTGGAGGTGGAATGACGGTAATCAATTTATTCAGCACATCGACAGTCGGAACAATTTCACGAACAAAAGGAATTAGGACCTCACCAGTGTCGGTGGCTACGGCCAACAAATCCTGGCCAGGTAATGGAATTACATCTGTAACAATTCCGATTCGTTCATTGGTTTGCGTTACAACGATGCAATCGATCAGTTGTAAAACATGAAAATCATCTTCGTCAATGGCGCCTTCTGAGATATCGACCTCAGCGAGAAGTACCGTGTCGCGAAGTTTTTCGACATCGTTGCGATCAGAAACTCCAATAAAACCAAGGAGCAAAGTGCCATTGTGAACCCGTGCTGATTTAACTGTTAATGGGCCGCGTTCGACCGGATCAGCTACTAAGACTGACCCGATCTCAAAACGCTCTTCCGGCAGATCGGTACGAACTTCTATTGTGGCTTCGCCAAGAACTCCATGGGCTCGGCCAATTCGGCCAACGACCAAAAGCACTATTAACGAGCCTCGTCAGCCTCGATTAGATCGACTCTTATTGAGCGACCAGCGATCGCGCTGACAACGGTCCTCAAGGCACGCGCAGTGCGACCATTGCGGCCGATCACTTTGCCAATGTCATCTGGATGAACCCGAACTTCAAGGGTGGTCCCACGACGATGTGTCTTCTCAGTGATGACTACATCGCCAGGGTTGTCCACAATCCCTTTGACGAGGTGTTCTAGTGCCTCATCGATCATTCTTATTCAGCTGCACTTTCTGCAACGGCAACTGCTTCAACAACAGTTTCGGCTGGAGCTTCAACAACTGTTTCTACAACTGCTTCAACAACTGTTTCGGCTGGAGCTTCAACAACTGCTTCAACGACTACCTCTTCAACTGCCGGTGCGTTCTTGGCAGCGAGTTTGTCAGCGGCCTTCTTCTTCATGGTCGTGGCGCCCTCTTTTGGCTCATCCATGGCTTCTTTGACGGCTGCCTCGTAAGCTAAACGCTTGTGTGGCTTTTCTGCGGCAACGCGAAGTGTGCCTTCGGTGCCAGGTAGACCTTTGGCTTTTTGCCAATCGCCGGTGATCTTTAGTAAAACCTCTACAGCTTCAGTTGGCTGAGCGCCGACACCAAGCCAGTACTGAGCGCGCTCAGTGTTGACCTCAATAAGCGATGGCTCTGACCCTGGTGAGTAGCGACCGATCTCTTCGATGGCGCGACCGTTTCGTGCGGTGCGGGAATCAGCAATAACGATTCGGTAGTGCGGGGTGCGAATTTTTCCAAGACGCATTAATTTAATTTTTACAGCCACGAAGGCGTTCTCCTTGAGTTATTCGGATAGTTGAGTCCTTGCGACAGTGGGAGCGTCGAAGTTCTAACTAACCATGTTGGACATTGTTGCTTAGGGGTAGAGGGCCCTAGAGCAGGGTGCCAATCTTGCCACCCCAGCGGGTCAAACCCAAATTAGCCGCCTTCGGCCGCCCGCTTGGCCGGATTTCCTGATTTGGACTTCTTTTTGGGCGGAGTCTGGCCAGATCGGCCCCCGCCTGATGAATTGCCACCCATTCCAGGCGGCAGGGCCAT
>JBAXKZ010000006.1:0-57183 GCA_037135095.1 Actinomycetes bacterium | reverse complement strand
CCTCTGGGTTATGAGCCCAGCGAGCTACCGAGCTGCTCCACCCCGCGTCGGAAGTCCCAATCTTAGGCGATCTGGCGAGATAACCCAAAACGTCCGAAGGTGCAGCCTTACTTGCCGTTCTTTTGAGCAGTAATAGCAGCTGCGATCGCCGCCTTGAGCCGATCCTGAGCCTTGCCATAAGCGGTGAAATCGCCAGCTTTAAGTGCAGCCTGCGAATCGGTTAATGCGCTCTGGGCGCTAGCTAGCGCGGCCTTTAGGCTCTGGCTGATGCCAGTAGTGGTACCGGTTGTCGTGGTCCCGGTCGATGTATTAGTTCCAGTTGTTCCGGAATTGCCGCCAAAGACCTGATCAAGAGCCGCCTTCAAGCTGTCATCAAATCCAATCTGATCACCAAAAGAGACCAAGACTTTTTGAAGCAGTGGGAAGGAGGCCGAGTTAGAGGTAGCACGTACATAAACCGGCTGAACATATAAGAGACCGCCACCTACTGGAAGGGTCAATAGGTTACCCAGAACTACATCAGAGCCACCTTGGCGCAAGAGCGAGAGCGCTTGAGCAACTTGCGGCTTCGCCTCAAAGTTTGACGCCACCTGCGATGGACCTGAAATATTGGTCGATCGTGGCAACTGCAAAATTGTGATCTTGCCATATTCGGGACCAGCATCAGAATTAACTACCGCGAAGGCGGTTAAGTTTTGGCGACCTCCTCTAGGAACAAAGGAGGTTGTTAACGAGAAAGCCGCTTTCTTTTCGGTAGGAATTTGCAAGGTCAAGTAATACGGAGGTTGATTACCGGCATTGGCGCCCAGAGATGATGGATCGCTAGGCACGCGCCAGAAATCTTGGCCGCCATAAAAAGCGCTCGCAGTTTCGACGTGATAGGTACCCAAGATGTCGCGTTGGACGCTAAACAAATCTTCGGGGTAACGAATGTGGGCCAAGAGCGCTGGCGAAATCGCACTCTTTGGTTGGACCGTACCTGGGAAGGACTTGCTCCAAGTCTTCAAGACTGGGTCGGAGGTGTCCCATTGATAGAGCGTTACGGTGCCGTCGTAGGCATCAACCGTCGCCTTTACTGAGTTGCGAATGTAGTTAACGGTCTTGTTATCCAAGGCAGTTACCGATGTTGAGCTATTGGTCAGCGCATCAGTTGTGGCGCCATTTAGGTTGGTCTTCTTCGAATATGGATAACCAGCAGATGTGGTGTAACCGTCGACGATCCAGAGGATTTTGCCATTCACGATCGCAGGATATGGATTGCCATCCAAGGTCAACCAAGGTGCAACTTTCGCAACTCGATCACGAGGGTTTCGTTCAAAGAGAATCTTTGAATCCGAGTTAATCAAGTTAGAGAGAATAATTTTCTGATCTTGATATTTAATGGCGAAAAGTAGTCGGGTAAGCAAGTTGCCCATTGGCACCCCACCCTTACCGGTATAGGTGTAGTTCTTCTGACCGTTTGACGAATTGTCATCTGGATAGTCCAGCTCAGTCGGTGTAGCGGTCTTACTTCCACCAATAATCGAATAATCTGGCACGTTCTCGCCGAAGTAAATCCGTGGTTCAAATTTCCCCAAACCATTTGTTGGTGGAATATTTCCAACTACAAAACTTGGCTTGCCATCGGCATCAACGGTATTTCCTGCGGCTGCAACAAAACCAAAGCCGTGGGTGTAAACCAAGTGGTCATTAATCCAGTTTCGACTGGGATTACCGGTGATGTTTAGTTCGCGAACCGAGACAATGGTGTCGCGCTGTTGGCCGCCGATTGTGTAGCGATCTACATCCAGAGAATCTGGGAAGGTGTAATACGGCTTGATCTGCTGTAGTTGGCGGAAGGTAGCCGAGACCACATTTGGATCAATTAAACGAATATTAGAAATTGTGGCGGCATCATTGGTTAGCTGGCCCGCGGTCGCTGTGCTTGTCGCTTGGTAGTCCACAACCTTTGCAGCTGAAACGCCATAAGCGGCGCGAGTAGCATTGATATTCTGCTGGATATATGGCGCCTCCTTTGACGATTCGCTTGGCTTAACCTGGAATTGTTGGATGACGGCTGGATAGACACCGGCAATCAAAACGGAGGAGACAACCATCAAAGTCACGCCTGCTGTTGGAAGAATCCAAGAGCGGCGAACAATGTTGGCGAAGAAAAGCAAGGCGCAAATTAGCGCGATCCCGGCAAGAATTGCTTTCGCTGGTAGAACGGCATTGACATCGGTGTAGGCCAAACCAGTAATTAACTTGCCCTCTTTTAGCGCTAACGCATAGCGATCGAACCAATAAGCAACGGCCTTCAATAAAACAAGGACACCCAGCAAAACTGAGAGTTGAACTCGCGCCGCTACGGTTGTGCGATCTTCGTGCACCTGTGGGCGAATGCCGCCATAAAGGTAATGAACAACAGATGCCGCAATAATCGAAATCACAATTGTGGAAATTCCCCAACCGATTAGCGCTTGCCAGAACGGCAACTTAAAGGCAAAAAATGAAATATCTAACCCAAATTGGTGATCCTTAGTTCCAAATGGTGTGGAGTTCTTAAACTGCAACCAAGATTCCCAAAGCCTGCTGCCCGAGCTGCCAGCAAAATAGAAGAGGACGAAAGCGATCGCAATCACGGCATATCGACGTAGTGGTTCAAGTTGGGCGCGGTAACGTTCCAGATTGTCGGCTTCGATTGTAAGTGGGACATAAATTGGACGATTTCGATATGCGATCACGACGTTCGAAGTAATAAGCAAAGAGGTAATCAATCCGAAGCCAATAAAGAGTTCGCCCTTTGTAAAGAGCACCTTGCGCCAGACACTTGTGAATCCAACTGATCGGAACCAGAGCAGGTCGGCATAGAAGCCACTAAGCGCCACCAAGATAATGGCCAAGACCACCAAGGTAAGAATTGTTAACGGCAGCGGTCCCCGGCGTTTTCCAGATCCGGCACCACTAGCTGCTCGGCCACGGGAGAAGGGATTTTCTGGAAATTGAAATGAACTCATGTTCTTACTCTACCCAGATGGGGAAAAGGTGGGCTTACCGAGTTAAAAATGCGAAGCTTTTGCAGCGCCAAACGGTTTTCAATAACTAGCGGTGGCAGCTTGGAAAGTTGGCAGAGTTATTCATCGTCAGGACGCTTAGCGCCTGGCTCAAACTCGCTACCGGGACGACTTTAAGTCCGGCCGGAGTCCGGGTGATATCGCGACAATTTGCTTCCGGCGCCAAGAAAAGCTCAGCACCAGCCCGCCGCGCTCCAATCAATTTCTGATCAATTCCACCAATTGGCCCCACAGCGCCGAAATTATCGATCGTCCCCGTCCCCGCGATGCTTCGGCCCTTAATAAAATCAGTCGGGGTTAATTTGGCAAGCAGCCCGAGCGCGAAGATCAACCCAGCGCTTGGCCCACCCGTCTCTTTCAGGGCAATCTTGATATCGGCTCCTGTAACACCGGCGGCAATTTCGGGATTTGAGCGCTTAAGTTGCGCCAAGGCGGCGATCGTCGCCGACTCTTCCGAGGCGCTCATCTCTTTTGCCCCTACAGATTTGGCTGTCGCCGAACTCTCGGCTTTTGGATAGAGCGCCGCTCGGGGCAGAACGACCGAATCCCCGACGACCCAATTGAAGATTAACTCTGGGCCAAACATTTTCGAATCTGGGTTAGAGACTAGAACTGAGGTCGAGAAGAGCTTGCCAGGATGGTTAAAAGTTTTAGCGTGCGCAATTTGGATATTTGACCCGAGGACATTTTGCGCTGGGCCAGGCTTAATTATTACGAATGGTAATGGCGCAAAGAGCGAGAGCAGAAGTGCAACAACCATGACAACGCCGGCGAAAAATGGAACTCTCCGATTGAAGATCATGGAGCTTTGAGTTTACTTACTCTCGCCGGTCGGCTCATCAATCGACCTATCGATTGACCCATCCGCGATCACACTTTTGGTATCTCTAAAACTCTCCTGAAAATCTTGAAACTTAGAAACCGAGCGATTGGTTTGGTTATCGAATTTATCTTGAAAGCGTGAAACCCAGAGGACATAAGAGAGTGCACCTAAAACCGCAACAATTGGAACTGCCCACCAGATCAGCGCCGAGAAGGCGGTGGATGAGGTGGCGGCGAGGTTCATGGGCTAAGCCTAGCCAAAGTTCGCAAACTGGCATTTCACCTTAATTTTGGGAAGTTTTTCCCACCTTCGGTGGTTATGTTAGGAGTACTGACCTAGGAGGTCTCGTTCTTTTCGAGAGGTAGTGAGATGAGCGGAAACTTTGGCTTCGTCCCAAATGATGGGGATGAAGAGAACGAGGGTGCGGATAACTCCAGAGCGGGGCAACCCAATTTTGATGCGCTATTTCAACAGTTCGCTAACTTTGGCATCTCCCCACAAACTCTCTTCGCCGCTGGCACTGGCAACAATCCGCTAATTTCTGCCGAGACAATTCGAGAAATTGCTCGAAAATTTATTGCAACACAGAATGAGGAATTTGTTAGCACGGCAGATTCTCAGAAAATTATCGAAGCGCTTAACATCGCAAATATCTGGCTAGATGGCGCCACTTTCTTCCCAACCCTTACTCAAACTTCGCAACCCGCCTCGAGCCGTCGCGATTGGCTCGACTCATCTCTGGCTGGATGGCAACGCTTAGTCGAACCGCTGGCCGAAGGAATGGCAGCGGCGCTGACCAGCGTCATCACTGATTCTGGCGCCCAATTTGGCAGTGAGTTTGGTGTTCCCAAAGGAGTTGAGACCACACCTGAAATGCTTCAAGGTATTGGGCTTTTACTTCGCTCCTTCATGGGCTCGATGATCGCCACCCAATTAGGGCAATCGATCGGCCTGCTTGCAACTAGCGTTACCGGTTCACACGATGTGGCTATTCCCCTGTACGAGAAAATTGAGACTCATCTGATTCCGCAAAATGTTAAAGCTTGGGGCGAAGGACTGGATATCCCAGAAGATGAAATTCGCATTTACTTAGCCTTGCGCGAAGCGGTGGCGGCACGACTATTTACTCATGCCCCATGGCTTTCGCAATATATTTATGATGCCTTTGCTGCGTATGGAAAAGGGATTCGCGTTGATCTAAATTCGATACAAGAACAAGCCGAAAGCGCAGTTAACTCTGGCGAATTAGATATCAATAATCCAGAATCTATCTCTTCGGCAATCAGCCAAGGTTTATTCACGCCGGAACAATCCCCAGCGCAAGATGCGGCGCTGGCAAAACTAGAAATGATTTTGGCGTTGATCGAAGGTTGGATTGATCATCTTGTAACTTCAACTGCAACCGATCGGATTCCATCGCTACCAGCGCTGAATGAAACTCTCCGAAGGCGTAGAGCTGCGAGCTCGCCAACGCAACAACTTTTTGCCACGCTATTAGGACTGGAAGTGTCACCGCGAATGATGCGCGAGTGCGCCACTTTTTGGGGTCAAGTTCTGGAGCTTCGAAGCGTTGAAGTGCGCGATTCTCGCTGGGAAGACCCTGCGCTACTGCCTACCTCGGCCGACTTGGGTGATGTTGAAAAGTTCCTGACGAGCACCACGGTGCCAGATGATCTTTCGGGTTTAATTTAACCGCGCTACAAATTAGCAATTACTACAAATTAGTTAGCCTGGGCATAAAAAAGCGAAGCCCCCGGGCGCACGATTCTTTATCTGCCTTCCCCTTGCAGACAATGAACGGTTATCCGAGGACTTCGTGGCGTAAACCTATGACATGAACTGCGCTTTATCAACTAGCCACGAGCGCATGGACAAAATATTAATCAGATTATCTATCTCACAAGAAGTCAGTTGACAATTTGATTTCGTTACAACGCGGGAAGAGGCGTAGCCCTAAAAAAGCTGCTCCTCATTCTCGGAGCGTCACATGCATTATTTTGCCAGCGGGATACCATTAATTTTCGATTATCTGCCGCACGCTGTTGATAAAGTTGTGGAGAAGTAGGGGATAACTTTAAATGTCGGTGGAGAACTTTTTTCAAAGCGAGCTCTTCCTCGATATCTTGCGCCCCGTGTTAACTCCAACAACTAAACCGCCAGCAACTAACCCATCAGCGCGGCGCTCGGATATACCCGGCAACGCCACCCCCTTGGTTCCCAAAAAAAATACCCCGAAAGACTCAAGCTCAGGCGAAAACCCTAAAGTTGATCTCGATACATTGCCGCCTCACAAGGTGATCCGAAGCCCGCGCCGCAAGCGCAGCATCAGCGCCTTTCGCCGCAATGGCCTGATCGAGATCCATCTGCCGGCGCGAACCTCAAAACGCGATGAGGCGAGCCTGATCCCCGAAATGATCGCTCTGGTCTTAACCCGAGAATCCAAGCAGCGGCGCACCGAGGCTGCGCTAGAGCAGATGGCGATCGAACTACTGACCGACCTGCTCCCGGAGTTCCACGAGCGCCCCAGCAGCCTTACCTGGCGAGCTATGCGCGATCGTTGGGGCTCATGTACCACAGTAGATCGGACAATTCGGATATCGGACCGTCTTGCTAGCGCCCCGGCCTATGTTTTGCGCTGCGTCCTCTTCCACGAGCTGATTCATCTTCGAGTTCCCAACCACTCAAAGGAGTTTTACACCTATTTGTCCCGATTCCCCGAGCTGGCCCAAGCCGAGGCCTACCTGGATGGCTACGAGGCGGGAAACCTTGAAATCCCCCTGATTGAGCGTAAACAGGGGTAGGGTGAGCGGGTACGCACGCTCAATGCGGGAGGCTCCCGATCCATTGAGAGTGTGGCGATTGGAGGGTCAACATGGCTGAGGAATATAAAGGTGAGGCCTACTGCGTAAAGTGCAAGGAGAAGCGGTCCTTCGAAGGACACGTAAAAGTCTCTGATTCTGGTCGTCGTATGGCACAGGGCATCTGCCCAGTATGTGGCACGAAGGTCAATCGTATTTTGGGCAAGGCATAACTCACTAGAACTCGTAGTAGTAGAGCGCCTCAGGTGTTTCACCTGGGGCGTTTTATATTTTCCCAGCAAAAGTGCATGCGCTCTCTGCTTAATCTGATGGCGAGTTTCCACAGCAACTCCTAGTCCAAATTAATTACCCTCTCAATTGCGAAATTCTGCGCCTATGTCCAATCTGGAAAATCTCTGCCCCAAATTCAAAAGTGGGGTTTTCTTCCTGCCCGATCCAACAAATAGCGCGCAACTCTTCGTGGGGACTTCAGCTGGCGGCCTTCTGCTTACACTCCCTGGCGCCCGCGCACTTCTCTCGTACTTCGATGGAAAGAATTCGATTACGGCAATATCAGCTCTCGGGCTACTAGACCCGGCCGGGCTTGAGCACTTAATCAAAAATTTAGTGGCGGCAAATTTATTGGAGCTTCAACCTTCGCCGCAGAGCTCGCACAACGCGCCCAGCGTTGGGAAGGCGGAGAAAGCAGGGAAGGTTTCGAAGCAAGAGCTCAGCCAAAGCCATATTCACTTAACTGAGCGAGCGCGGCCAGAATTTGAATTGGCCGCATGGCGACAGGTGCCGGGCGCCGAAGGAGTTACCGGCGCACGAACAGTGCTAGCCAGAGCCGACTTTCCGATCTTAATCTTTGGCGAGAATCGCTTGGCGATCACCTTATTTTCTCTTCTTCATGCCAGCGGCTTCGCTACCGTGCAATTGTTACCAGGCGGGCGCGAGCAGCTGCCGAAAAAAGCTCTAAGGCAATCCAGACATGAAGTAACCCCCAGCGATATCTGCGGCTTAGTCACTCGAGTTAGCGATATCGGAGTAGTCAAGAAAGAACTCCTGAATCAAATCCGAATGAATTCCCGACTTCCCGGGCAATTAGTTGCTGAAATTCGTTCTAAGCCAAGTTTGATAATCAGTACCGAAAGAGCGCAACCAGATTACATTCAGCGCTGGCTCAGCGACGGTGAGGCTCACTTACAAATTTCTCAAATCGAACCGGCACGCGTTGAAATTGGCCCCTTGGTTATCCCCGGAATAACGCCTTGTTTGCGCTGCGTTGCCCTTCATAAATACCAAGGCAACCAACTTCAAAATCAGATTGAAACCACCGCTGCTTTAACGGGCGAACCAGAACTTCCAGCCGCCGCGGTCGCGCTAATAGCTGGGGCGGCTACTTGCTATATCTGTGAATTTGCCGATACTAGAAAAAGTGAATTATTCGGGAAGTCATTATTAATCAACCTCTTTAGCCCAAGTAATTTAGAACACAGTTACTGGCAACCACATTCACTCTGCGGATGTTTGGAAGTTATATGACAATAACCCAATGGCCGATCAGATCCCCCGTAGCACGACAAAGCGAACTTCAAAGTTGGCTTCACTTCCACTTTCATTAGCCGGAAGAAGCGCAGTTGGATTTGGCCGCCAGTTAGTTGGTCAATCTGGTGCCATGGTCTTTGGCGAGATCCAAGAGAAGACTGCGGAGCAAGTATTTAAAGTACTTGGTGAGCTCAAAGGCGGTGCCATGAAATTTGGCCAAGCTCTCTCGGTTTTTGAAGCAGCGCTACCTGAAGAGATTGCAAAGCCCTACCGCGAGACCTTAACTAAATTGCAAGAATCAGCCCCACCACTTCCAGCCCGAGTCGTTCACAGCGTCCTAGCAAAAGAGCTGGGTGAAGATTGGCGGGATCACTTTGCCGAGTTCAACGATAAGCCCGCAGCATCGGCATCCATCGGCCAAGTTCACCGCGCAAAATGGAAAGATGGCCGCGATGTCGCGGTAAAGATTCAATATCCTGGCGCCGCCGAAGCGCTAATCTCCGACTTAAATCAAATTCAACGGTTCGCAAAAATCTTTGGGCTCTTCATGCCAGGGCTAGAAATGAAGCCAATCCTTGAAGAACTTCGCGCCCGAATTATTGAAGAGACTGATTATCGCTTCGAAGCCGAAGCGCAACAGAGGTACTCCGAGGTTTACGAAGGCGATCCAGATATCGCGATTCCTAAATTGATTATGGCTTCTGACAAGGTAATCGTTAGCGAGTGGATGGCAGGAACTCCACTTTCAAAAATCATTGCGAAGGGAACTAGAGCTCAACGCAATAACGCTGGAATGAAATTGGCGCGCTTTCACTTCACATCTCCGGATCGAGCCGGCTTATTGCATGCCGATCCACACCCGGGAAACTTTCGCTTATTGGATGATGGCAGACTCGGCGTCTTAGATTTTGGTGCCGTTAACCGCTTGCCTAATGGTTTTCCAGAGCCAATGAAAACATTGCTCAAGAACGCACTTGAAGGAAATGCCACGGCGCTTTACGACGGTTTCAAAGCTGATGGTTTTATCCTGCCAGATGTAGATGTTGATCCTCAGCTGGTCCTGGATTACTTGGTGCCGCTAGTTGAGCCACTTCGGACCGAAACTTTCCGCTACTCCAGACAGTGGCTTCGCGATCAAAGTTCACGCGTTGGTGATCCCAGGAATCCAACTGCCAAGATTGGTTTCCAATTAAATCTGCCACCCGAGTATGTCTTAATCCATCGAGTTACTTTGGGCACCACCGGAATCTTCTGTCAGCTCGAGGCTGAAGGAAGATTCCGGGATGAAGCCCGTTCTTGGTTCCCTACGCTGGTTTCCCTAGATGAAGCCAACTTTGAAACTGCCAACGTTTAGCACCTAGCCAGCAAGTTCCACATCTTCCCGTTGCAAACGTGGTCGTCCTGGTTGTCGCTTTGCAATGATCGGACGACCCTCATCGAAGAGCTCACCACCCCAAACCCCGCAAGGCTCAGAACGCGATAGCGCTCCTTCTAGACATTGGGCGCGCACGGGACATTCAGCACAGAGCGATTTAGCAAAGGCGATCAGCGCTGGTGTTTCGGCGAAGAAGGTTTCCGGATCAGCGCTATGGCAGGGCAAATTCAAGCCGGTGGAATTATCAGTTGGCGCAGTGACTTCGCGCATTCCGATCATGGTGCCGCCTTCGGCCCAGCCTGGAACTAGCAGTTCGCTAAAGAGAACAGTCATTGTCCTCACCTCCATCTTTCTTCGTCTAGTTGCCGTTTCTTTCTTCTGGTGATCTTGGGATAAAGCTGGTGCTAGAAAATAAAAAAGACCGCTAAATCCAGTTATGGATTTGCGGCCTCTTGGCTTGATATCGGGTTATCCGATAGAACTCCAAGTTCCGCGTTTTCCATACTTTGTGTAATTGGCATAGGTGGCAAATTTGTTGGCCGCAGGAGCGGTAAACCACTTCTGTGAGCGAACGGCTGACGGTGCAAAACCAGCGCCAAATGCAGTCGCGAGTTGATGCCATGACGGTGTCGAAATGATGGCAGCAGAAGTAGCGCCCATATGAGTTGAATTCAACATCTGGCCGTTCCCTTCGCTACCGGTACCCGAAATGAGTACGAGTGAGCAGGGTAATTGATTGTGGGCTGGGGATGCAACCTAATTAAATTGAAAGTTGCAAGTTATGCGAGCGCTGCTAAAAAGGGGCTGGGAGTGCCGGCATACGAAAGGTGAACCTGACTTTTTGCTCTCGTTAAACCCACGTAGAAGAGGCGCCGCTCCTCATTAATGTCCTCACCCATCGGCAAAACACCATCATTTACGCCTACCAAGAAAACATGATCCCATTCCAGGCCCTTTGCTGAGTGCAGAGTTGCCAAGACGATGCCTGGCAAAGTGGGGGGATTATTTTGCTCCGCTCGATCTTCGAGTTCGCGCAGGAAGGTTCGAAGCGAAGTTGCGCCATCGGCCTTCATCTCACGAGCTAATCGCAGAAAAGCGTTGACGTAATCGGTCTCCCCAAAAGGGCGAAGTACCGAGACCAGATCCAGATACCAATCACCATCTTCGCTGGGCAGCACCGAGGCACTTCTAACTACCTTCATGGCATCTCTAACATCAACCCGTTCGAAGAACCGCTCGGCACTTTTTAGTTGGGTATCAATTCGATGTTGCGCCAACGCTTGTTCAAAGCCCGTCAATTGCGCATTAGTTCGCGCCAAAATTGCGATCTCAATCTTCTCTCTGGTGCGTTCGCCATCTTTGGCGACGATCGCAGCCGGACGATCTAACAGTTGGCGAATCTGTGAAACTACATCGGTGATTTCCGCCGGCGTAGCATCGAAGCCTTTTACCGCGGGCTTAACGCCATGATCATTAACTGATGAAAGTTCAAGACCGCTTTCATTATGGAGATTACCTTGGCGCAGAATGGCATTTGCAGAATTAATAATTTCCGGCGTGGATCGATAGCCGCGGCTCAATCGAATTACTTTGGCTTGGGGAAATCGATTTGGAAAATTGAGCAGAAAGCCCGATGTTGCACCAGCAAAAGAGTAAATGGTTTGAGCAGCATCTCCTACAACACAAATCTCTTCTCGGTTTCCGAGCCAAAGATTGAGAAGTCGTTGTTGAAGTGGAGAGACATCTTGATATTCATCAACAGTGAAGTATCGATACTGATCGCGAATTCGCTCTCGGACATCGCGATCCTCTTCCAACATTCCAACGGTCAACAAGAGAACATCTTCGAAATCGATGGTTCGTTCCTGTCGCTTTAGCGTTTCATAAGCATCGTAGATCTTAGATACATATTCCAAATGTGCTTTGTCGCCGCGATTTGTTGGAAGCCGCACAACTCGGCCGGCGCCTAGCGCCGCTTCGACATATTCATCCGGTGCAATTTCTAAAACTTTTGCCCATTCAATTTCGCTTGCAATATCGCGCAGGGTGCTTCCTTGTGGGGCTAAAGAAATATCAGATCGCGAAAGCGCTTCGCCAATAAATCCCGATTTCATCGTCAATAATGAGGGGAAACTGCCGCCAAAAGAGTAAGGCCAGAAGTACATCAATTGCTTTAGGGCCGCCGAGTGAAAAGTTCGAGCGGCAGCAGTCGGAATTCCAAGTGTGCGAAGGCGGGCCCGCATTTCGCCGGCAGCGCGAGCAGTAAAGGTGAGCGCCAAGGTTTTCGTCGGGTCGGTAACCCCTGCGGCTACTGCATATGCGATTCGATGCGTGATAACTCGCGTCTTTCCGGTTCCCGCCCCAGCAATAACGCAAACCGGACCGCGGATACTTTTAACTACCTCCTGTTGATCAGGATCTAGTCCAGCCAAAATTTCTTCGAGATTCAACGCCATTGCGAGTACTCATTCACTAAGAACGCCAAGTCTCGCCACAAGATAAATCCCGAGCTGCATCTGGGCCATACCAAGCTGAAATCATCTGCCTGGCAACGCTGATCTTGGGAGGTAATAGAAGCTCTTGTCGATGAATCGCGCTGCGCAACTGCGCCCGAGTAAACCACGCAACTTCCTCGATCTCTTCACCATCTGGACGCGCCGCTTCCGGATTTGCCGCGAGCGCTTCAAAGGCAATCATTAGCGAAGCTGGAAATGGCCAAGGTTGCGATCCCAAGTAACGAATATTTGTTACTTCGACCCCTGCCTCTTCAGCAACTTCGCGCACAACGCACTGTTCAAAGGATTCGCCAGGTTCAACGAAACCCGCAAATGTGGAGAAGCGAAATTGTGGCCAAACTTTCTGCCGCCCCAACAAGATCCGATCGCGCGCATCTTTTATCAAAACAATGATTGCGGCATCAGTGCGCGGGTAATGGTCGGAACCGTCGGCAATACAACGCCGGATAGAACCACCTTGCATTGATTTTGTTATCTCGCCACACAATGGGCAACGAGGATGTTTATGATGCCAGTTAGCCAATGCTTGTGCGTGGACTGCCAGCCCGATTTCGATATCGGAAAGATCTGCACCCAACTCTCGCAAAGTTTGGTACTGCTCAAATTGTTCAATATCGATTGCCTCCCCGCACCAGCCAAAATATGGCACCTCATCGGCAATGCCGAGAAAGAAGCGCTCCCCTGCGGAAAATTCTGCTGAGCGAATCAACTCTTCAACTTTGTTGGCAGTTAAGAGTTCCAGTCGGCTCGAAAGCTTGGAACTTTGCGGCGTGCCATCGGCCTCTTTAGAGCGAGGGTGGTCGGTTGAAATTGTCCGAAATTTTCCAGAAGCAAAATGCAGGATCTGTGCCCGCTCCCACAGACGGGAGAGTTCTTCTTCGTCTAGCCGAAGATGGCCAGCCCGATCGATGGCTGCCCGAGCCAAGGGAAGTTCTAACGGGGCGCTATCTGCTGAAATCACAAGGCGACCCTACTAGCCTGCCTTTATGAAGGTCACCTCTTGGAATCTGCTCCACGGCCAGCTCCTCTCCCTGCCTGGTCAATCGGGTGCCAACCCAAGTAGCCCGGACCAACGCGAACTCTTGTTGGCGGCCGCCGGTCTACTCGCCGTTGATGTAGTCGGGCTTCAAGAGGTGGATAAGAATCAACCCCGCTCTGGTTCTCATTCCCAAGTCGAAGCCATCGCAACAGCTATGGGAGCCAGCGATTGGGCTTACGCCCGAACGGTAATTGGAACCCCGGGCGAGCAGTGGCGCGCGCTAGCGAAGGATGAACCCAGAATTGAAAGCAATCACTTACCGGCTTTTGATAGTTCGCCATCATATGGAATTGGGCTGATCTCAAAGATTCCAGTCCGGAGCTGGCACCACCTGGAACTTGGGAAATCGCGGATCGGCTTGCCACTGGCTTTCCCTTCAGAGAAGGGGGTTCGCTTGATTTACGTAAAAGATGAACCTCGAGTCGCAATCGCAGCGGAGTTAGCGAATGGCTTTACTGTTGCAGTCACGCATCTATCCTTCGTACCGCTGGTAAATATTTATCAATTAAGGAAAATCCAACGCTGGCTTTCAGAGTTACCGGGCAAGAAAATCCTGATGGGTGATTTAAATTTGCCTTTTAATATTCCAACTCGAGTTTCAAAGTGGAAATCTTTAAACACAAAACTCACCTACCCAGCGTGGGGAGCGAAGGTTCAATTTGATTATCTACTTTCAGATTCAATTTCGAATTCTCAATTTCGAGCGCTAGAGCTAGGAGCGCCACAAAGTAAGAGTGGCGAAAAACTAAACCTGAGCGATCACTTGCCAATTTCAGTGGAGATTACCGAGTAGCAATAATCTTTCTATCCTTGCTCGATATCGCCAATAATCGCGATTAACTCGGCTTCGGATAAGAGATCGGCCGGCTTAACGATTTGATCGCTGCCGACATAATAGAAGCTGGCACCAACGTTGGACAAAGGAATCTGATGGAGTTTGGAATATGCCAAGCGATACATCGCTAACTGAATTGCCGCCACCGTAAGATCGTCGCCAGATTTTTCGCGACCAGTCTTCCAGTCCACGATTTCGTATTGGTTTTCAAATTTGTAAACGGCATCAATTCGGCCGCGAAGAACCGTACCGGCGATCAAAGTCTCAAATGGAACCTCAACGGCAATTGGTGTTCGGTCCGCCCAAACGCTGGCTAACCATTTCTGTTGCAACTCTTTTAGCGGAATCTCATCTGCTCGAAAAATTGTTGTTGGATCCAGATCCTCGTCATCTAACAGCAGTGGGGTGGTGAAACGGCGCTCAATCCAATTATGAAATGCGGTGCCCTGGCGAGCATATTTATCAATGTGATTGGGCATTGGGCGGCGGATACTCAGCGCTAATTCCGCCGGATTTTCCCGAACGCTTATTAGCGTCGAAACTGAAAGTTTTGAAGGCAGGTAAACAACTGGTGCCGACCTCCGGCGAGCAATTTCAGCGATCAACGCTTGGGCATCTGCTAAATATGAGCGCTGCGTTGGGGTTATTGACGCAACTGAACTTGATAGTTGAGCATCGATATCCAAAGCGGTTGCACTCGTTACAATTTCGGCACTTTTCGCGACAATTTCGCTTTGCTTATTTTTCCGCGGCCAGGTGCCGCGCTTTGGATTTGCGATTGAAGGATTTTCACCCGTTGGTTCCGGCGCCGCAATAACTGATGCGCTTGGATTTATGGCGCGATCAACTTCGCTCACCCATTGAAATAGCTGACTTGGAGCGACCACGCCAATACCGGTACGAAACCAGGAGGTTGTTACAAAAAGTTTGGCGCGCGCTCTGGTGAAAGCGACGTAAGCCAAGCGAAGTTCTTCCTCGAGATGTTTATCGGCCCAACGTTTTGCATACAGTTCGAGACTCTTGCTGACTTCGGTTGCAGTTGGTCCGCCTACTGGGAAATCAAAATCTATTAATTGTTCGCGATCGCCCCGCAGTGCGACTGGCAGTGAACCCGAATTGCGCGTCCAAATATCAGATTTCTTACCGCTATTTGGAAAATTTCCCTCAGCCAATCCAGGAACTGCGACGACATCCCATTCGGCTCCCTTGGCGTGATGAATAGTTAATATTTGAACGGCGGCGTGACTGACTTCAACCGTCGTAGGTTTTAGGCCACCTTCCTCCGAATCGGCAACTTTCAACCACTGCAGAAAGGCGGAGAGGCTGCCACCATTTCTCGCAAACTTTGCGCCTTCATCCATAAATTTATCGAGTTGGCGCCGGCCCACCTTCCAACCAGAGCGGACCAAAGTTTCAACATCAAGGGCCAAGAAGTGCTCGGCGGCGGTGATCGCATCAGTAACTGATCCACTAACTTCGCGCCTAAAAGTTCGAAGTTGATGGGCAAATTCTTGCAGTCTGGCTAAACCAAGAACTGAAAATTCGCCTGTAGGTGCCTGGGCCAAGTTTTCTAGCGCGGTGATAATCGAACCGAGTGGATAATCCTCGGCCTCCATAGCTTCGGAATCACCACCTGCCAACAGATCTTCAAGTGAAGAGGTGCGGCTTCGCCCTTCTTCGCCTCCTAAAGCGCGCGCAAATGAGCCCAAGGCGGCAAGATCCTTGGCGCCTAGAGCTAAGCGCGGCCCGGTTAACAGTCGAATTAGGGAACTACCGGCATCGGCGAAAGTAATTACTCGAAGCAAAGCGATGATGTCGGCGATCTCTGGAACATGGATCAAACCACCCAGTCCGACGACATCCACCGGAATCTGCAGATCGCGCAGCGCTTCTTCAAGTTCCGGGATTTGGCTGCGGCTGCGGATTAAAATTGCAAAAGTGCTGCGATCTTTCTCGGCGAGAGCGATGCGAGCCGGATCGTTCCAAAGCTTGGCGATTTCAGTTGCTAAATACTTTGCCTCCGAAGTCGCATCCTCGAGGAGAGCGCTGGATAGAAAACCTGGACCGGCGCCTGGCCGCAGTTGCAGGCGGTCAACTTGTGCGACTTTTGCTTGGCGAAGGGCGATCTCATCGATAATCCGATTAGCTAAGGTAAGAATCTGTAGATCGTTGCGCCATGTAGTTAATAATTTGTAGCGCGGCACAACTTGTTCTCCAGTTGCTGGAAAATGTTTCGGAAAACTTTCTAGCGTCTCGGGACTGGCGCTGCGCCACCCATAAATTGCTTGATTGGGATCACCCACCGCCATGACGGGATGGCCTTGGCTAAAAAGGTGAGAGAGAAAACGAACCTGACTGTAAGAGGTATCTTGGTACTCGTCCAAGAGAACGATCTGAAATTTGGTTCGCTCTTGGGCACCGATATCGCCAAACTCAGTAACAAGTTGAGCCGCTAAATTCATCTGATCGTTGAAGGAGAGGTTGCCTGTTAGCTGTCGATGCGCTTCCAGCGCTTCCACCATAGGCAAAATTGTCAGCCGCTCTTTTATTGTGTCGATTGCTTTTTGAACTACTTGATTGGATTTCGCGGAGGAGATCGTGGCGTACTCATCCAAGCGCTGTTGGAGAAATTCTTTAAGCTCAGCGGAAGTGACGTGGTGTTCGCCGAGTTCGCCGCTGAGGCTGGTTACATGATCAACAATTGTCGCCACCGAGTGGTTCAGTTCAAATTCGCTGCTTTCAAAATTGCTGACAATGTTATTGGTGACTTGCCACAACGCAGCTTCACCGATGGGATCGCTACCGGCATCAATTCCCAGTCGAATCGCATGTTCGCTCAATACCCGACCGGCATAAGAGTGATAAGTCGAGACTGTTACCGATAGGTCTAACGCGGTTCCGGTTTCGGTCTTTGGCAGCAGTCCGCTGGCTTGAAGTAAGCGAAGTCGGCGCCTGATTCGAAGGGCGAGCTCGCCCGCGGCTTTGCGGGTAAAGGTCAGACCTAAAATTTGATCGGGTCGAACGATCCCATTGGCTACTAACCATAGGACTCGAGCACCCATAGTCTCGGTTTTGCCCGAGCCGGCACCGGCAATAACTACCGAAGGAATAGTTGGGTCGGCTTCGATAATGGCGATTTGCTCATCGGTTGGAAGATGTATCTTCGAACTGCCATATTGCGCGATTTCATAATGTTGCAGGCGTTGAAAGATTTCAGTGGCGCTATATTGATATTTGTTCATGGCTCAATCACCGACTTACCGTGGGATTGAATCGGACAACTAGCTTTCACGCCGCAGTTGCGACAACGTTTATTGATTACGGCAGCAAAGTTGGCGCCACTCATACCTTCGGCAGCGGCAATTACCTCTGTCTTGAGTTGCTCGTGATCAGGCGTTGCTTGACTGCGAATCGAAGCGCTCTTTGTAGTGCCACCCAAGTAGACCAATTCGGCGCCGGCACTTTCAGAGCTGGGGTGTAAATTGGTGAAGCCACCTTCGAGAACTGCCAATTGATAACCGCTTAGTTGGCGATGTTCCAACGCCTCTGATTTTGAAACATCCGGTGCGCCCGTCTTTAAATCAGCGATAAAGATTTGGCCATCAGCGGTGAGTTCGATTCGATCCACGCTTCCGCGAAGGATGACCCGACCCAGGTGAACTTCAAATTCTTTTTCTGCACCTAGCAGCGTTCGACTTTTGGAAATTTCGTGGTGCCAGGAATAGAACTTCTGCAACTTTTCTGCGGCGCTGCGAAATTCTTGATCGCCTACCCAGCCTGTGCTTTCGGCAATTAACGCCCAGGCGTTTTTCAATCGCTCGCTCAGTAAAGTAATGGCAAGTGCGGGCTCCGAAGCTAATTGAGCTGCAAGTGCGTGAATAGCAGAACCCAGAAGTTGAGCGGTTGAATCGCCATCGCGACCGCCACTTTTTTCTAAGAACCATTTCACGCCACATTCGGAAAAGGATTGTAAATTACTGGGCGAAACCCAAATTGAAGCAGATGGTGCGACGACCGGTTCGGTGGAAGTTATCGCCGCGACACCTAACCAATTGCTTGGGCGGGCCGATGCAACTCCATGCTCCCCCAAAGTCTTCAAAAGTGAAGCGGCAAAAGGTGCGTCGACGGAATTGCTTTGAAGTTCCCGGCGAAGTTCGGCGACGAGCGCGGTCGAGGTTAAGGACCTAGTAACGGTGGCAAAACTTTCATCAAGCGGCGCATCACCGCGAATAAATTCATCGAGCTCTTCGAAGTATTGCGAAGGCTCGGAATCTTCTTCTTGCCAGGCGGAAATCAGAACTCCGCTGCGCGCCCGAGTAACTGCTACGTGGAGCAAACGGCGCTCATCTTCAACCAGAGCGTTGGCCGAAGCGGCGCTAATTTGATCTCGGGCCGTTAGCCCGCTGCGCGCAGCCTCAACTAATCGTTCGCTGCCCAATAGCGATCCGCGTTGGCGCAGATTGGGCCAGGTGCCTTCTTGCATTCCAGCAAGTGCGACCAAATCCCACTGGCGACCTTTGGCCGAGTGGACCGTCAGAATTTCGACAATATCTTCGCGGACGCCTTTGGCTGTAATGGTATCGCCCAAGATTTTTTCACCGAGTAATTGATCAAGAAAAGCGGCAGGCGAACTTTGGGGTAATCGTTCGCTAAATCGGCGAGCAGCTTCGAAGAGTTCCATCATTGAATCAAGGTTGTGGTCTGCGCTTGCGCCACGGGCGCCGCCTGCCAATGCCTGATCGCGCCAACTATCAGCTAATTTTTTACCATCGTAATCAGTGGCGGTACTCCATAGCGCCCACAGTAAATCTCCAAATACCGGTGTTGATTTATGCGCTTTGCGACCGGCTTCGATTAGCGCGCGTAACTTCAGCAGGGCTTCACCGTAACCCTCAGGTAGGTCGGGGATCGGTTCCGTTAGAACCCCTAACATCATCTCGGTAACAGTTCGTGAATCACCAGGGCTGCGATGTCGAACCAATTGAAGTCGAAGTTGGCGCAATGAAATGGCATCTGCGCCACAGAGTTGCGAGAAGAGCAGCTCTTCAATCACTGGCCAATTTCTAATTTCTAGCTTTACTCGGCCAAGTACGATCTCGAGAATTTGCAAGAATGGTTTGATTGCCGAATTTTCAGCAAGCGCAAACGCATCTGAACTGACGGCAACTGGAATTCCAACAATGGAAAATGCCCTAACCAGAGCCGAAACTTGAACTCCGGGAGATCGAACTATGACCGCCATTTCTGACCATGGCAGCCCCTCGCGAAGGTGAGCGCTACGGAAAGTTTGAGCGATGTAATGCGCGGCCTCGCTGGCATTCTCCGAACGAGCGGTACTGATGCCGCGATCTACTCCTAGATAGTTACCCGCGCTTCGGGAGCGAGTTAGCGAATTACCTCTGAAGTGGTTGGCGACCGCTAAGCCGAGTTCGGTAATGGCCACCGTACTTCGATGGACTGTTGGTAAAAGAATGGTTCGTGTCGAAATCGCAAGCGCAAAATCAATCGCACCTTCGGGATCGGCGCCGCGAAAGCTGCCGACTGCTGAATCAGGATCGGCGAAAATAATTAGATCATCACCGGCAAGCAGATGTAGAAGTTCGCGTTGTGCGGCATCGCTCTCTTGAAACTCATCGATCATGATGGCGCTAAATCGATTTTGGTAACGCTTTCGCAATTCCGGATCGATACGCAGAAGTTCAATCGCCTTAGTAATTACCGCGCTGGGATCAATTCGTAGCGCTGTGTCGGAGACGGTGCCATATCGCAGCGCCAAAATTCGTTCATATTCATTCCAAAAATGTGCCACGCCAACCCAGTAAGGCTCATTTAGCTCCCGACCTTTGTCGGCCAAATCTTGGGGCGAGTAATTCCGTTCCGTGGCTCGCAGGATTAAATCTCTAAGCTCTTTTGCGAAGCCCTTTGTTGTGAGCGCCAATTTAAGATCAGAGTGCCAAGTCAAACTTTGTGAAAGCTCTTCGGTAGCCAAAAGTTCTCTGATAAAGGAATCTTGTTCGGCGCCAGAAACTAAAACATAGCGGGGCGCATCCATATCTTGGCGGTCATTGATAATTGAAAAAGCCAAAGAGTGAAAAGTCCGGGCGATTGGTTCAAAGGAAGAGCTAGCGGCACCCTGAACGATTTGATCACGAAGTAATGAAGCTTGCTCTCGGCCATAGGTAAGGATTAATAGCGAATCTGGCTTGTCGCCCGCAGCGATTCGAGCAATCGCAGCCGCGACCAGAGTTGAACTCTTTCCGGTACCTGGGCCTGCGAGAACCAGGAGCCGCTCCTTTCGAGCGGCAACGATTTCGAGCTGAGCTGGTGAAAGTTGTGGCCTCGGACCCGCGCTAGGGCGGCGCAACAACCTAATCTGGTTGGGATTAGAAGTTGCGGCTGCCATAGCCCCTATCTAACCCAAAGCCGGTGACAAATCGGCAAACTCCATAAAAAAGCCCCGCTGGCGTCGGAAAACGCAACGAGGCTCCTTTGAAAAACGGGAAGGCTAGGCGTTCAAGTTCGCCTTCTTGGTGCGAGCCGCTGAGCGAGCGCGCTCATTCTGATCGAAAACAACTTTTCGGACGCGAACCAACGAAGGGGTGACTTCGATGCACTCGTCTTCGCGACAATATTCCAGTGCCTGCTCCATGTTTAGGATCTTTGGCGGAATTAAACGCTCGAGTTCATCGGCGCCAGCAGAACGCATATTGGTTAGCTTCTTTTCGCGAACCGCATTTACATCCATATCTTCTGGCCGAGCATTCTCGCCAACAACCATGCCTTCATAAACCTCGGCACCAACTTCAACGAAGATGCTGCCGCGCTCTTGCAGAGTAAAGAGAGCGTAGGAGGTAACAACGCCGCGACGATCTGAAACCAAAGAGCCAGATTGTCGGGTGCGAATCTCGCCGTGCCAAGCTTCGTAGCCATCGAAAACGTGGTGCAAAAGACCAGTTCCGCGGGTTTCAGTCAGGAATTCGGTACGGAAACCAATTAGACCACGTGATGGAACCTTGTAATCCAAGCGAATCCAACCAGTGCCGTGATTAACCATCTGCTCCATGCGACCCTTGCGAAGGGCCATTAGCTGGGTAATAACACCCAAGTAATCTTCTGGTGCATCGATGGTCAAACGCTCCATTGGCTCGTGAAGTTTGCCATCGACAATCTTGGTAACAACCTGAGGCTTACCAACTGTCAATTCAAAACCTTCGCGGCGCATAATTTCAACTAAAACTGCAAGCTGCAATTCTCCACGACCCTGAACCTCCCAGGTATCTGGGCGATCGGTATTTAAAACGCGAAGTGAAACGTTACCTACAAGTTCGGCATCCAATCGGTTCTTCACCAAACGGGCCGTTAGCTTGGAGCCGCTCTGTCCAGCTAATGGTGAAGTGTTGATACCAACGGTCATGGAAATACTGGGCTCATCGACGGTGATTAGTGGCAGCGCAAAAGCAACTTCTGGATCAGCCAAGGTTTCGCCCAAAGTGATCGTCTCAATTCCAGCGACGGCGATGATGTCGCCGGGGCCAGCTTCTAACGCAGGGACGCGCTCAAGACCTTCAGTAATCAGTAGTTCCGAAATCTTTACCCGCTCAGTCGTTCCGTCGGTCTTCATCCAAAGCGCCATCTGGCCCTTTTTAATTACACCTTCGCGAACGCGACAAAGTGCAAGTCGGCCTAAGTATGGAGAGGAGTCCAAGTTTGTTACGTGAGCTTGCAATGGTGCACCCTCGTGATAAGTCGGTGCTGGAATAGTGTTAAAAATTGTGTCAAAGAGAATATCTAGGTTCTCGTGATCTGGCATTTCGCCGTTACCTGGCCGAGCAAGTGATGCCCGCCCAGCTTTAGCCGAGGCATAAACAATGGGAAATTCGATCTGTCGTTCATTTGCATCAAGATCCAAGAAGAGTTCATAAGTTTCATCTACAACTTCAGCAATTCGCGAATCCGGACGATCCACCTTGTTGATTACCAAAATAACCGGCAGATTCTTTTGCAGCGCTTTACGCAACACGAAACGAGTTTGTGGAAGTGGACCTTCGGAGGCATCCACCAAAAGAATAACGCCATCAACCATTTCAAGGCCACGCTCTACTTCGCCGCCGAAGTCAGCGTGACCCGGGGTATCAATAATGTTTACTATCTGGGCGCCGCGCTTTACTGCGGTGTTCTTGGCCAGAATGGTAATTCCCTTTTCACGTTCAAGATCCATCGAGTCCATGACTCGGTCCTTGCTATCGCCCTGCTCTTTGTAGGCAGCAAATGCGCCAGATTGCCAAAGCATGGCATCGACCAAAGTGGTCTTGCCGTGGTCAACGTGCGCAATGATGGCTACGTTTCGCAGCTCGTTGCGCTTCTTTAACTCCCCGGTAAGGTTCGGATTTTTTGGTTGAGCGAATTCGATGTTAGACATTGACCCTAAATTCCACTATTTCGATGCTGGACGGACAACTGGTCCAGATTGCGCGCTGAGTTTAACTTAAAGCCCCTGTTTTAACCCAATTCGCGCCTGAATCCCAGGCTAAAAGCTATACGTTGAAGCGGAACTCCACGACATCGCCATCGGCCATTACATATTCCTTGCCTTCCATGCGGACCTTGCCGCGATGTTTGGCTTCAGTCATCGAGCCCGCAGCAATGAGGTCTTCAAAGGCAACGATTTCAGCTTTAATGAATCCTTTTTGAAAATCAGAGTGAATGACACCAGCAGCGATTGGTGCCGTGTCGCCCTTATGAATTGTCCAGGCCCGCGCTTCTTTGGGTCCTGCAGTTAAATAAGTTTGTAACCCCAGCGTTTTAAAACCGACTCGGGCAAGTGTGGTTAAACCAGGCTCTTCTAACCCAATGGATTGAAGAAGTTCGAGCGCATCGGCCTCTTCCAATTCTGCAAGTTCGGCTTCAGTTTTAGCATCTAAGAAAATTGCTTCAGATGGGGCAACTAATTTTTGGAGATCACTTCGCAATGGACCGTCATTCAATTCAGCAGCATCAACATTAAAGACATAAAGAAAAGGTTTGGCAGTCATTAATTGCAGCTCAGCGATTGCCGCCAAATCAACTTTGGAGCCATGCAAAAGTTTTCCCTCATTTAAAAGGGCCTGTGCCTCTTTGACAACTTCAATCATTGCGGCGCGATCCTTATTGAGTCGGATCTCTTTCTCTAACCGCGGTAACGCTTTTTCGATCGTTTGTAGATCGGCCAAGCAAAGTTCGGTGGTAATTGTTTCGATATCGGCTGCTGGATCCACCAATCCATCAACGTGAACGACGTCGCCATCGGCAAAGACTCGGATTACCTGACAGATGGCATCGGTCTCGCGAATATTTGCAAGGAACTTATTTCCAAGACCAGCGCCTTCGGAGGCGCCCTTTACGATGCCGGCAATATCCACGAAGGAGACCGGCGCCGGCAGAATCTTTTCGGAGCCAAAGATCCTGGCCAATTGATTTAGGCGGGGATCTGGAACGGCAACAATGCCAACATTTGGCTCGATGGTGGCGAAGGGGTAGTTGGCGGCTAAGACATTGTTTTTGGTCAGGGCATTAAAAAGGGTGGACTTGCCAACGTTAGGCAGACCGACAATTCCGATAGATAGGCTCACGAGGAGTAGAGCCTACGCGTGATTGTCACTGCTTCCTGCCACGATAGTGCCATGAATACTTCAACTGGCTCAAATACCGGCTTAATCGTGGGTCTGGCCATCGGCTTGCTGCTAGGAGCCGTGCTCGGCGTGCTGATCACTCGCCTGCGCTCATCTGGGAAGGCTGCCGAACTTGCCAGCACCGCGGCTGCACTCGCCGCCGAAACCGCAAAGCGCAGCGCCGAAGAGACCAAGGTTTCCCTGCTCACCTCACAATTAGATACTTTGCGTGCTGAGCAAAGCCAGAACACCCGGTTAGATGAGGCGTTGAAATCGGTTCAACAAAATATGGTCGCATTAAATACTCAGGCCCAAGAAGCTGAAGTAAAGCGAGCCAGCGCCGAAGCCGGAATCCGCACTCAAATGGAGAACATGCGAACCGGTAATGAAACCTTGCTCCGCGAAACTACCAAACTCGCTGGCGCGCTCTCCAATTCTCAAACTCGCGGTAAATATGGAGAGACCCAACTCGAAATGCTCTTAGAGGGCTCCGGCTTAATCGAAGGGGTTCATTTCTTCAAACAGGATTACCGCAAAACAGATGCCGAAATCTCCAAACCAGATATCAAGATTGCAATTCCTGGTGGCAGCGAAATCTTTATCGACTCCAAATTCCCTTTTGATCGTTTCTTAGATGCAATTGCCGAGAAAGATCCTGATCGTCGCAAAGAACTCATGCAATTACATGCCAAGGATTTACTTGGACATGTAAGCGCCTTGGCAAAACGAGGCTACTCTGAAAGTTCAAACTCACCTGACTATGTAGTTCTCTTCGCTCCCTTCGAATCCATCCTCTCTGAGGCGCTCGAGGTCGATCCGCAATTGCTACACAAGGCCTTTGAAAAGGGGGTCACGATCGCGACCCCCACGACCATGATGGCGCTGCTTCGGACCGTCGCCTTTGTCTTTAGCCAGTCGGATATGGCTCACAACGCAGCTGCGATCAAAGATTTAGCCGGCGAGCTACTAAAGCGGATTGGCCGAGTTCACAACCGAATCTCGAAGTTGGGTGACAGTATTAAATCTTCAGAGCGGGCATATAACGACTTAGTTCAAAGCGCCGAGGAGAATATGCTCCGCCCAGCTCGAAAAATGATCAAACTTGGAGTCCCTTCCGCCACCAAGATAAAGGCAATTGAAGGGGTAGATGACGAACTTCGGATCATCAAAGTTCGTGCCGAAATCGAAGGTGCGGATATTGAAATCGAAGATAGCGATCTAGAGGATAATGAGAAGCAAGATGACTGAATTAAAGCTTCCAGCGCGGCCAATCAAAGGCCCAGGGCTCACCATGCCTGGGGTCGTGATCTTGCAATTCCTAATAATCTTTCTGGCGGAAGCGATTGAATATAAATTTACCAAGGTCGGTTTAATTACCGGAATTGCGATCTTGGTCGCCTTCGCCGGCGCACTCTACTTAGGTCGCACCGGAACATCTTTTGCAGCAGTGGTCAATCCACCAATTGCATTTCTGATCTCAACCATTATCTTAATGATCACCATTGGTGGTACCGGTCTACATGTAACAAAGATCGGATTGGATCTGGTTACCAGCCTTGCTGGCGTCGCGCCATTTCTTGCCTTCGGCGCAGCAGCAGGATGGGTCCTTCATCTAGCAATTATTCGCAAAGAGCGAAAGAGCGAAATCTAAAGTCCAGCGGTTCGCAGGTCCTTACGTAACTCTGGCGGTATCGAAAAAAGTAAATGCTCTTCCATCGCCGTAACGGTCTCAACTTCACCATAGCCGCGCTCTGCTAACCAAAGAAGCAAATCGGTCACTAAAATTTCTGGTACCGAAGCGCCGCTAGTCACGCCGATTGTTTCAACGCCCACTAACCACTCTTCATCTACCTCGGCAGCAAAGTCAACCAAGTAAGCCGCCTTCGCCCCGTACTCCAGTGAAACTTCAACCAAGCGAACCGAATTCGAAGAGTTTGTCGAACCAACTACCAAAACTAAATCCGATTGTGGCGCAATCTGTTTGATCGCCACTTGCCGATTTTGAGTGGCATAACAAATGTCATCACTCGGCGGATCCATCAAATTTGGAAAGCGTTGGCGAAGGGCAGCGACCGTCGCCAAGGTCTCGTCAACGCTCAATGTAGTTTGCGATAACCAGGCCACCTTGTTCTCATCCCGAACTTGAATCTCAGCAATATGATCTAGGCCATCAACAACAATTACATTTGAAGGGGCTTCACCAGCGGTGCCTTCGACCTCTTCGTGGCCGGCATGGCCAATCAGCAAAATATCTAAATCTTCAGAAGCAAAGCGCTTTACCTCGTGATGCACCTTTGTAACCAAAGGGCAGGTGGCATCAATGGTCTTTAGCCCGCGGGTAGCGGCATCGGCATGAACTGCGGGTGAGACGCCATGGGCTGAGAAGACAACGATGGAGCCCTCAGGGACTTCATCGGTCTCATCGACAAAGATGGCTCCGCGAGCCTCTAGCGTTGCGACTACATGTTTGTTGTGAACGATCTGCTTTCGCACATAAACCGGAGCGCCATATAGCTCGAGCGACTTCTCCACCGTAACTACGGCGCGATCGACGCCAGCACAATAGCCTCTGGGCGCGGCAAGTAGAACTCTTTTAGCCATGTTGGTAATCCTATTAGGATCGATCCATGCTCGACACTTCAAGTGAATCTCCGGTCCCGGTCCGGGTGATCTCTGAGGCAATCGGGGAATATTTGAGCAAGCTGGGGCCGATCTGGGTTGAAGGTGAACTCTCGGAGGTAACGGTTCGTCCCGGCGCAGCGATGGTCTTTATGCGGCTGCGCGATGTCAGTGCCGATATGAGCCTTTCAATCATGTGCCATAAATCGGTATTGAGCGCGGTGCAACCGCTGCCTCCCAATGCCCGAGTCGTAATGCATTCAAAAGTTTCTTGGTATGCCAAGAGCGGCTCGCTCTCACTTAGCGTTAAAGAGATTCGCCAAGTTGGCGTCGGTGAATTATTGGCGCGTTTGGAACACCTTAAATCGGTCTTGGCTGCCGAAGGCCTCTTTAGCGTCGACCTTAAAAAAGAACTCCCTTTTCTCCCAAAGGCTGTTGGTTTGATTTGCGGTCGCAATAGCGATGCCGAAAAAGATGTGGTTGAAAATGCTAAGCGTCGCTGGCCGGCGGTCCGCTTCGAAATTCGCGAAGTTGCGGTCCAAGGTGCGGCGGCCGTCAGCGAAGTTAGCGCTGCGTTAAAAGAGCTAGATGCCAACCCCGATGTTGAAGTAATCATCATCACCCGTGGCGGCGGCTCCTTTGAAGATTTGCTTCCATTCTCTGATGAAGGCCTGGTCCGGTTAGTTGCAGCCGCCAATACCCCGATCGTCAGCGCCATAGGCCATGAAAAGGATGCACCATTGCTAGATCTCGTTGCCGATTGGCGCGCATCTACGCCAACCGATGCCGGCAAGCGAGTAGTCCCAGATATGGCCGAAGAGCTTCATAAAATCTCCCAACTTCAAAATCGGGCTTGGCGCACCATAACTTCAAAAATTGATTTTGAGAGCTCGCGGATCGCGCAGTTAGTCGATCGCCCAGTGCTTCGAAACCCGATGACTATGGTGGATCTTCGAGCCGAGCAGATTGCAACTTTTCTGGACCGCAATTTTCGCAGCACCTGGAATCTAATTGCCCTGGGCCGCGAAGAAGTTGCCAATCTAGCCACCCAAGTGCGGACGCTCTCGCCCCAAGCCACGTTGGATCGCGGCTACGCCGTCGTCTCGAAAAGTGATGGCTCCTTGGTCCGGGCCGCTGATCAGGTCAGCTCCGGGGAGCGACTTAGATTACGTCTGGCAACGGGTGAGCTCGCGGCTGCGGCGGAGTAGATTACGAAAATGGCCGAGAAAAAGATCTCTTATGAAGCAGCGCGAGATGAACTCGCCGAAGTCGTATCCCAATTAGAAGGTGGCCAGGCCACACTCGAAGAGTCATTAGCGCTCTGGGAGCGAGGCGAGGCGCTAGCCAAGATCTGCCAAGAGTGGCTCGATGGCGCAAAGGCAAAGTTAACGGCAGCCCGTCCAACACTTGAGGAAAACTAAAATGCCAGAATTTAGTTACAGCGACTTATTGCCGATCGGCCCTGATAGAACTGAGTATCGCTTACTCAGTACCGAAGGCGTATCAACCTTTATCGCCGAGGGTATGGAATTTCTGAAGGTCGAGCCTTCTGCAATCGAAAATCTAACTTCGGTTGCAATTCACGATATCTCGCATTATTTGCGCGCCGAACACTTGACCCAATTAGCCTCAATTCTCTCGGATGCTGAAGCTTCACCCAACGACCGATTTGTGGCGCTTGATTTATTGAAGAATGCCAATATTGCTGCTGGCGGGGTTCTGCCAATGTGTCAAGACACTGGCACCGCACTGATCATGGGAAAGAAAGGTCAACGCACTTTAACTTCAGCTAAAGATGAAGAATCAATTGCCCGCGGGGTTTATGACGCCTTCACAAATTTAAATTTACGTTATTCCCAAATGGCTCCTACAACCACTTGGGATGAAAAGAACACCGGTAATAACTTGCCAGCTCAAATAGAAATCTATTCCGATAATGAACATCCCGATGAATACAACTTTCTCTTCATCGCAAAGGGCGGCGGTAGCGCCAACAAGTCCTATCTCTACCAAGAGACTAAGGCGATTCTTAATCCCACCTCTTTCATGAATTGGTTAGATGAAAAATTGCGTTCGTTGGGAACCGCAGCCTGCCCGCCATATCACTTGGCAATTGTCATTGGCGGTACTTCAGCGGAACACACTATGAAGACGGCAAAGCTAGCCAGCACCCATTACTTGGATGCCCTTCCTACTTCAGGCAGCGCCACAACCGGACATGGGTTTCGAGATCTGGAATTAGAAGCAAAAGTCTTGGAGTTAACTCGCACTTTGGGAATCGGCGCACAGTTTGGCGGAAAGTATTTCTGTCACGATGTTCGAGTTGTTCGCCTGCCTCGCCATGGGGCTTCACTTCCCATTGCAATCGCAGTCTCCTGCTCTGCCGACCGCCAAGCTAAAGGCAAGATCACCAAAGCTGGCGTCTTTATTGAGAAATTAGAGACCGACCCGGCCCACTTCCTACCTGAGACCACTGATGAACACCTGGACGATGACGTCGTAAAAATTGATCTCAATCAACCTATGGCCGATGTATTAGCCACGCTGTCAAAGTATCCAATCAAAACCCGACTCTCCCTCAGCGGCACCTTGGTGGTCGGTCGCGATTTAGCTCATGCCAAGATCAAGGCGCTTCTGGATGCTGGTGAGCCGATGCCTGATTACCTAAAGAACCACGCTATTTACTACGCCGGCCCAGCCAAGACTCCGGCGGGCTATGCCTCTGGCTCGTTCGGTCCGACTACCGCGGGTCGGATGGATTCATATGTTGATCAATTCCAAGCAGCTGGCGGCTCGATGGTGATGCTTGCGAAAGGCAATCGCTCTAAAGCGGTTACCGAAGCTTGCAATACCCATGGCGGCTTCTATTTAGGCTCGATTGGTGGACCGGCTGCCAGGTTGGCCCAAGATTGCATCAAAAAGGTTGAGGTCTTGGCCTACCCAGAGCTTGGGATGGAAGCGGTCTTTCGAATCGAAGTTGAAGACTTCCCTGCATTTATTGTGGTGGACGATAAAGGCAATGATTTCTTTGCCGAAACATCAAAGCCGATCTCAATCGGAATGAGACCGGCCTGATTTAAGAATTTGATTTCAGCGGCTTAGTAGTAGCCAGACCAATTCTTCTTAGCGAGCGCGCCACATGGCGTGCCATAGCGAACCTTGATGTAATTCAAACCCCACTTAATTTGGGTAACTGGATTGGTACGCCAATCCATGCCAACGCTCTCCATCTTAGAAGCTGGTAACGCCTGCGGAATACCGTGAGCTCCAGTTCGTTTATTTCGAGCTTGGAAGTTCCAATGACTCTCGCTATTCCACAGCGCGGTTAAGCAACCAACTTGATGGAGGTTCCATTTATATTTCTCTGCGACTAAAACTTTGGCAACTTGCTTTGCACCTGCTGGTGTCTTAGCCAATTCAACTTGGCGAGCTACTAACGAGACCAAGGCAATCGACTTGGCACTTACCGAAGCAACGCCAGAGAAGTCGATCAAGATTGGGTTCGAGGAAACTGCTGGAAGAGTGGGAGCGACCGGAATAACCGGGGCGGTTGTTGGAACCCCATCTGGCGTCGCCCCAGCATCAGGCAAGGTAACCAGTCGTTCCAGGGTGACTTGAGCAAAAGTGGTATCAACTGCCGAGAGCATCCAGACCAATAAGGCCGCGCCAACTGCCATGTAGCTCTTTCGAGCGTGTAGGAATCGGAACATCGATGCACCTCCTCGTCTTCTATTAATTCAATCTCGGACTGGGGCTACCAAATCGGTAAAACCAGTTCCTAACCCACAACGCTGATCGACCCTTTTTGAGGGTGGAAGGTTGGGGGGAAGGGTTTAAGAGTGACAGCCAGGTGAACGGCGGGCAAATTATTCCCCGCGTAGGAGCCAAATTAGATTAAATTCACAGAAAAGTGAGAAATTAAAAGTACAGGTCAGCCCAGTCTAAGTCCGATATATCCGTTATGTCGCCTGAAGCCATTTTTTAGCCTGATTAGGCCATAAAGTTGATTGGCTCTTCCAGCATTTCGGTGACCAACGCGGCGATCGGCGAGCGCTCGGAACGGGTCAAGGTGACATGAGCGAAGAGCGGGTGGCCTTTCAGCGACTCCACAACGGCTGCAACACCATCATGCCGACCGACGCGCAAGTTATCTCTTTGGGCGATGTCGTGAGTCAAAATTACCCGGGAGCCTTGCCCGATACGTGAGAGTACGGTCAGTAACACCCCGCGTTCTAGGGACTGGGCCTCGTCAACTATGACGAAAGAATCATGAAGTGAGCGCCCGCGGATGTGGGTTAGCGGCAAAACTTCAATCAGACCGCGCTCCACAATCTCATCGATGACATGTTGGCTTACAAGGGCGCCCAAGGTGTCAAAGACCGCTTGCGCCCAAGGCGACATTTTTTCATTTTCCGACCCAGGCAGGTAGCCAAGCTCTTGGCCGCCAACGGCATAGAGCGGACGGAAGATAACAACCTTCTTATGGTGGCGTTTTTCTAGAACTGCTTCGAGTCCGGCGCACAAGGCCAGCGCGCTCTTGCCCGTTCCCGCCCGGCCACCGAGGCTGACGATCCCGATTTCGTTGTCGAGCAGGAGATCCAACGCGACTCGTTGCTCGGCGCTGCGGCCGTGCAAGCCAAAAGCGGAGCGATCACCGCGAACTAGTTGAATCGATTTATCTGAGGTGACCCGAGCTAGGGCGCTGCCTTTTTCGGAGTGAAGAACAATGCCGGTATGGCAGGGATATTGGCTGCCAAGTTCATGATGGACCCGATCGTTCTCATAGAGCGCATCGATAACTGAGCCACCAACATCCACCTCAACCATTCCGGTCCAGCCGCTGGTGAGAGCCAACTCAGCCCGGTACTCCTCGGACTCCACCCCAACCGATGAGGCCTTTACTCGAAGTGGGAGATCTTTGGTCACGAGAATCACGGAACGCGATTCCGCCATTAAATTTCGGGCAATTGAAAGAATCCGGGAATCATTGGAGCCATCTCGAAGGAAGCCGGTGGGTAGCGAAGAAGGGTCGGAGTGGTTGAGTTCAACCTTCACCGTTCCGCCAATGTCATTAATTTCAATCGCTTCATCCAGGCGGCCATGGGTAATTCGAAGGTCATCAAGGGCGCGAAGGGCGGCGCGGGCAAAGTAGCCGAGCTCGGGGTGGTCGCGTTTGGTCTCTAGTTCACCGATCACCGTGATTGGGATTATGACCTCATGTTCGGCGAAGCGCCGCAGTGCGGCAGGATCGGCCAAGAGGACGCTGGTATCCAACACATAGGTCTTACGACCCTTATTTTGGCTTTTTGCCAAGTGGTGGGACTCGCAATCTGTGCAGTTGTACTCGGTGGGAAGCGATGAATAAACGGTAGAACTGGCCCACCCAACTCACACGGCGACACGCGCACCCGCAAAGTTAATTTTGGTTAAACCCTCATATGCCGAATCGACTAGTTCTTCGGTCTTATTCGGCTATATGCCGAATCGACGATGACGCTGCGCATAGGCCCTAAGCGCTCTCAAGAAATCCACGCGCCGAAAATCTGGCCAATAAGCCTCGCAGAAATAGAACTCGGAATGAGCTGACTGCCAAAGTAAGAAGCCGCCAAGGCGCTGTTCCCCTGAAGTTCGGATTACCAATTCTGGATCAGGTAGCCCTGCCGTATAGAGATGGCGTCCAATCTCATCAACCGAGATCGTTGCGGCAATTTCAACTGGGGTTTTGCCGGCTTGAGACCCCTCAATAATTAAATTCTTAACGGCATCGGCAATCTCGGAGCGGCCACCATAACCAACCGCCACATTTACAACGATCCCTTTAATTCCTTTAGTCGCCGCCGACACAATGGCCAGTTGCTCCTGCAATTCAACGGGTAGCAGTTCCAGTGAACCCACGGGTCGAATCTCCCAGCGCCGTTTGGCCGCCAAATCGTTAACCGCATCGCCGATGATCCGAAGCAATGGGACCAACTCTTCTGGCGGACGGTTTAGATTCTGATTGGATAACAACCATAAAGTCACCACCTGCACTTGGGCTTCTTCGCACCAATTCAAGAGGTCAATGATTTTCTCGCTGCCAGCCTTGTGGCCACGGGCCGATGAGGTATCGCCATCTTCGGCTGGATTTGCTTTCGACCATCGTCGATTGCCATCCAAGATCACTCCGACGTGATGTGGAGTCTGTGCGAAATCAAGTTGGCGAAGTAACCGACGCTCATAAAGTGGGTAGAGCACGCTCTTTACCGCCGGTTTGATGAAGCGTTTAACGAGTGAAGTCATAACTAATTTCTAATTATTTGGTTAGGGCGTTGTAATCTCGAACTGCTCGGCGCTCCGCCACGAAGGATGCGATTGGAAGTGTTCCCGCCAAGATAAAAATGATTGTGGTTGGAAAACTCTTGCGCGCTTTTAGACAGTATTGGAAGGCAGCCAAAACATAGAGCGGGTAGGTGTAACCGTGGATTAAGGCGATCCAAACTAAATTCCCTTGCAAAGTGGTGTTATGGGAAAAAACGTGAATCGGAACTTGAACAAACCAAAGGAGAATCGACATAACGCCGGACCAGATGGCCATAATGCGAAAGCGAATCATCGCGCTGGTGAGGGATTTACTAGGGGCTTGAGTCATGACCACACCTTATATCTCCGAGGTTAAAGTAGAACTAAGACGATTCGACCTGCGAGACCAGAACGGAGCAATAAGTACTAGCCCCGCCAAGAACCACCATACGAAGACGTAGGAAATGTGTTGCCAGTAGTAACCCGGCGCAGAACTTTTTAAGCGGGGGCTCGCAACGCGGGGAAAGTTAATTTCGGTGGCGCCAATTTTCTCCGAAATTACCTGCACAAAGCCATCGTAAAGATCCAAACCACTGATACCGGCTACAAGAGCTGGATCGATTCGACTCAGAGTCTGGCTGTCGCCAGCGGCATGATCGCCATTTTGGTGGGGGTAGAGCCGACCCACGATCGAGATACTCCCTTCTGGGAGCTTTTCGGCGCCCCCCATTCCACGAGCTATCAAAATTGCGCTGGTCCCGGAACCAGGTGAACTTCCGGATGGATCCAAGATTAAAAGCCCGACATTCAGGCTAGCGACCGAAATCTTTTTTGGCGCAGAGACTAAATGAAGTTGTTGATTTGGGGCGGCAAAACTTTGAAGATATTTCCCGGTCAGATGAACGATTCGATTTATTCCGACCGCCCTCAAATTCTCCCCTGGGGTTGCAACGGCAGCTAATTCGACGGCGGCCGCGTCAGCTACTGGTCGACCAAGTCGCGCAACTTCCTGCGCCCGGTGCAACTGCCAAATTCCTAAGGAGGTAAATCCGCCCGCGACAATTAGCGTGGCTAAGAAAATGGCGAGTAGTCGCAGGCGACTACTGTTCATCGTTTCGATTTTGCATTCGCTTATAGCGGCGATAGAAATTCCATAACAAAAGTGCGGTAGCCATCGTTAATACGATCATCGTGACTGAGCCTGCAACCCCAACATCAACCGAGGTCTGGCCAGAAGCTGCTTGAACCAACATGTTCTTATTATCTCCCTTTTCCCAGCCCTCTTTCTCTGGGCAAGAACCTAACGAGCTCGCTGGCCAAACGCCTAGACTTTCCTATTGTGAGCCAAAATGAATTCACCGATCCCTTTCTGCGGGAGCGTTACGGCCTTCGCACTAAGCGCTGGGCACCTTGGGTGGTGCCAGCATTGGTAGTTGGTTTAAGCGGCGGCGGTTGGCTGATTTGGAGCGCTAATCATTACTCCAAGCCCGAAATTCGCAGCACCCTCATCTCTTTTGCTGCGATTGATAAGAGTTCGATGGAGATTAGATACAGCCTAAATTTTCGTAACAGCGGGCTCGCCCACCAATGCCAGTTAGTCGCCCGCGATTTCCAGGCCAATGTCGTAGGTGAGCTCACCGACCTTATTCCGGCAGGCTCAGTGGCGGTAACCCGAACCGTTCGAATCCCGACCCGGCTCTTGGCCGTAAACGCTGGAATCGATAGTTGTCGAACTGGCAACTAGCCAGCCTGGGATAACTAGTAACCTCTGCCCTTATGAGCACACCTACGCAGACCTGGTTGACCCAAGAGGCCGCTGACCGACTTCAAGCAGAGTTGGTAGATCTTGAAGGTCCGCGTCGCGCCGACATCATTAAAAAGATTGAAGCGGCTCGCTCCGAAGGTGATCTGAAAGAGAACGGCGGCTATCACGCGGCAAAGGACGAGCAAGGAAAAATCGAAGCTCGAATTCGCCAGCTAAAACACATGCTAGAAAATGCCCACATTGGTACGCCCCCCGCCGGTGAATCTGGGGTTGTTGGCCTTGGAATGTTGGTCACGGTCGACATGATGGGCGATGAAGTTAAATTCCTGCTTGGCTCCCGCGAAATCTCTTCCGGCGATGTTGATGTTTACAGTGAAAAATCACCTCTAGGAAAGGCGGTGCTGGGCGCCAAGATTGGCGATACCGTCACCTACAACGCGCCAAATGGCAAAACTATTTCGGTTGCGGTGCTCGAGGCCCAGCTCTACGTTTAGTTTTTACTTCTATTTATTTAGAACTGGCGTTCTTATACTTTCGAACGCTGAGCGGTAAAAAGATTCCAACGATTAACGCCATGTAAATCAAGGACATCCACAACGGATTCTGACTTGGCCAAGAATTTGCCGTGGCACCAAAATGATTTGGTGTTCCAAAAAGTTGGCGACAAGCTGCGACCATTGTTGAAACGGGATTCCACTCAGCAAAATATTGCAGCACTCTTGGCATACCGGTAGTTGGTGCAAAGGCATTAGATAAGAAGGTCAGTGGAAAGACGGAGATAAAGACCAAGTTTTGGGCGACTCGAGCCTCGCGAACCGAGAGTCCAATTAAAACGCCAATCCAAGACATTGAAAAACCGAAAGCCAGAAGAAATAGAAATGCCAGAAATACTTTGAAGAATCCCGAACTTGGGCGCCAACCCACGGCAAATCCAACCAAAGCCATAACCACCAACGTCACGATATTTTGAGTTGAATCGCCAATTGTTCGACCAATTACTACGGCTGAACGAGCGATCGGCAGCGACCTAAATCGATCAATCAATCCTTTTTGCATATCTTCGGCCAAGCCCACTGCGGTTCCGGCCAAGGTAAATGCAACGGTTTGAACGAAGATCCCAGGCATAAGTAGTTGAACATAGCCACCTTGGACGCCAGAACTTATGGCGCCACCAAAGACGTAGCGAAATAACAGCACGAACATTGCTGGTTGAATCGTGGCAAAAATAATGACTTCTGGGACTCGAATCAGTTGCAGTAGTTGGCGTTTAGTTATTACTAAACAATCTCCAATTGTCTGGATCATTTGCGCCCCTTCTTCACGACTTCAATAGCAGCCTCTTCGGCGACATGTCCCGTTAGTGAAATGAAGACATCATCTAGTGAAGGTCGTTTTAGCGCGATATCGAGCGGGTGAATCTTGGCTTCGTCTAATAAGCGAAGGACCTTTACTAGTGCGGCGCTGCTTTCAGAAACCGGCACCGTGATTCGACGCATCCCTTCATCGACCGATGGTTCTACTGCAAGCGCACTTTTTACGAGTTCTACAGCGGCCAACAAATTATGACTTTCGACAACGAGCTCTAACCGTTCGCCACCCACCTGGCTCTTTAAAACATCAGAAGTTCCGCGCGCGATTACAGTGCCGTGATCGATTACGGCTATGTCATCTGCTAAGTGATCAGCCTCTTCTAGATATTGCGTGGTCAATAACAAGGTGACGCCACCTTTTACTAGCTCATCAATTACGCCCCACATCTCCTGGCGACCGCGTGGGTCTAAACCGGTCGTTGGTTCGTCGAGAAATAGAACTTTAGGCTTAATAATCAAAGAAGCCGCCAAGTCCAACCGACGACGCATACCGCCGGAATAAGTTCTGATTGGACGCTTCGCCGCTTCGGTCAATGAAAAACGTTCCAGTAATTCTTCGGCTCGTTTCTTTGAGGCGCTCCCGCTCAAGTGATAGAGCCGCCCGAACATCGTTAAGTTATCCCAACCAGTGAGCGTTTCATCAAGCGCGGCGTACTGCCCCGAAAGCCCAATAATTTGGCGAACCGCATCTGGTTCCTTTACGACATCGATCCCACCAACGCTGGCGCGCCCAGTATCTGGAGTTAACAATGTGGCCAAGATTCGAACGAGGGTAGTTTTGCCTGCTCCATTGGGTCCAAGGACCGCAAGGACAGTGCCTTCTTCTACATCTAGGCTGAGGCCAGCCAGCGCTTTTACCTCACCATTTCGATAGGTCTTAGTGAGGTTCTCCGCTATGACGCTCTTCACATACTTACCTTAGCGAACTTAAGGTGAAATCTCCGAGGGAATAAGATTCAGGCTGAGCAGGTTGCCCCAAGGTAGTAAGATAATGGTTGAAAGTTCAACGGTTCCATTTGTTTCGAACCTGAGGTTGAACCAATTGCTATTTGAATTCCGAACCACTGATTCTCAAAGAGAAGGACACTAATGTCTGCAGAAGCCAAAAAAGCCACACCGGGAACCACAAAACAACTAACCCATAAAGAAATCATGGCCGTTCTCAGCGGACTTATGGTTGGCATGTTGCTTGCGGCGCTGGATCAAACCATCGTCTCAACGGCGCTCAAGCGCATCGTTGAGGATTTCAATGGTTTGACCCACTACACCTGGGTCGTGACCGCCTATCTGCTCACATCAACTGCCTCGACCCCGCTCTACGGCAAGATCTCCGACTTATACGGCCGTCGCCCGGTCTTCCAATTCGCGATCATCACCTTTTTGATCGGATCCTTTGCCGCTGGCGCTGCCCAGAGCATGACTCAGCTAATTATTTTCCGTGCCATCCAAGGCCTTGGCGCTGGTGGCCTCATGGCACTGACCTTCGTAATCATCGGAGATATCGTCTCGCCGCGCGAACGTGGAAAATACCAGGGCTACTTCGGTGCCGTCTGGGGTCTCTCCTCGGTTGCCGGACCACTACTTGGTGGCTTCTTCTCTGACCGAGCTCACATCTTTGGCGTGGTTGGCTGGCGTTGGATTTTCTACATCAACCTGCCTTTCGGAATCGCTGCGCTAGTTATTACGACTGCCTCTCTTCACATTCCAAAGGTAAAGCGCGAACACAAGATCGATTACTTGGGCGCGCTCCTTATGGTCTCAGGAGTCTCCTCATTGCTTCTTGCTTTCTCGGTCTACGGCCCAGAACATGCTCCTAAGGGCGCCGATGGCTTGGTTAAAGCTGGAGTGAAGTTGAGCAACTACGGATGGACTAGCCCGAAGACAATTACCGCATTCGCAATTGCCTTGGTTTTGATTCTCGCATTTCTTTATCAAGAGACTAGAGCTACAGAACCAATTCTGCCGTTGGAACTATTTAAAAACCACACCTTCTCCTTAACCTCCGCCCTAGGCGTTGTTATCGGTGCCGGCATGTTCGGCGCCATTGTTATGTTGCCGCTCTACTTACAGGTTGTTAAAGGTAACTCCGCAACGGTTGCGGGCTTGAAATTGATTCCATTTATGTTGGGCATCGTTTCGATGTCAATCACCAGCGGTAAATTAATTAGCAAACACGGCCATTACAAGCGCTTCCCAATCATGGGTCTGGCAATCATGACCTTGGGCATCCTGGCACTTTCGACCTTGAAAGAGAACACGCCATTCTGGCAACTTTCAATCTATGCCATCGCGATCGGTGCGGGACTGGGCCTTTCGATGCAGACCATTGTTATCGCGCTTCAGAATGCCGTCGACTTTAAAGATATGGGCGTTGCAACTAGCGCCAATACCTTCTTCCGCTCAATCGGTAGCACCATAGGTGTTGCAGTCTTCGGTACCGTTTATGCCAACCGATTGGCTCACTACTTGCCAATTAACGTGGCGCAGTTAGCGGCTAGCAATCCAGCGGCCATGGCCGGTGCTGACCCCAGCAAATTCGCTGCCCTTCAGAACAACACTTCAGTCTTGAAGACTTTCTCACCACAACTTCAAAGCACTGTGTTGCACTCATTTGTTCAGTCATTCCATATTGTATTTCTAACTGCCGCACCAATCACTGCAGTTGGATTTATTTTGGCGCTCTTCTTGCGTGAGACACCATTGCGAACCGGTGCTGCACATCATGCTGCTAAAGAAGAAGCTGCGGGCGAGGCGCTTGCCTAATAAAAAGTTAAAAAGTAACCAACTGCCGAGAGAGGTATTAGTCCTTTCGGTAGTTGGTTTTTTTGTCGCGGTTGGCTACGGGTTAATTGTTCCAGCCATCCCGATCTTTGCTCGCTCTTTTGGCGTGAACAAAACTGCGATTGGATTGGTAATTTCCTCATTTGCAATGGCGCGCTTTGGTTCTGGTTTAATCTCGGGACGATTAGTTGACCGCTTCGGCGAACGAAAGACTTTAGCAGTCGGGCTTTTGATGGTCTCCCTCTCTTCGCTGGCCGCTGGATTAGCGCAAAATTATTGGCAACTCTTATCCTTTCGTGCCGCTGGTGGACTTGGCTCATCGATGTTTTCAGTTTCGGCAGGTGCGCTATTAATGCGCTCGGTCTCTGATGATCAACGAGCCCAAGGACAATCCTTTTATAACAGCGGCTTCCTGCTGGGCGGCATTGCAGGACCAGCATTTGGCGGCATTCTCAGCGCAATTTCTCTTCGCGCCCCCTTCTTCGTTTATGCCGTTACCTTACTTATGGCCTCTTTCGTTGCCTACTTCTTCCTAAATGAAAAACGCCTAGGTTCAAAAGTTGCCAGCGTCCAAGACCCCAATGATCGAATTTCAATTCGCGACGCCCTAAAGGTCTATCCATATCGAGTCACCTTGGTGTTGGCATTCGTAACTAACTGGGTGCTTTTTGGCCTTCGAAATTCGATCCTGCCGCTCTTCGTAAAAGAGAATCTGCACTCCACAACCACCATCGTTGGCTTGGGTTTTACCGTCTCCGCGCTAGCGCAAGGTGCACTGTTGATTTATGCCGGCAAAATTTCAGATCACAAGGGGCGAAGATTTGCCATTTTGATCGGAACGTCGTTACTCATGAGCGCTTTAGGCGCGCTAATTCTGGCTAACCATCCTTGGCTCTACTTCGCCGCCATGATTCTCTTTGGCCTAGGTGGCGCATTTATGGGAACAGCTCCGGCCAGCGTTGTCGGTGATCTTTTTGGTGGCAAGGGTGGGCAAGTAATTGCAATCTGGCAGATGGCTGGTGATGCCGGCATGATCGTGGGACCAATTGTTTTGGGTTATTTAGCAGATCTAATTTCTTACCGCGCGGCATTTATCGCATCGGCGATCGTCTTCTCAATCGCCATCGTCTTAGGCTCCACTTTAAAGGAGACTCGTAAGAGTCATATTAAATAACATGCAATAAAAAAGCGGCCCTGCCGAAGCAGAGCCGCCGATAAATTTCGATCGAGAATTAATCCCGACGAAGGATCGAAATAAGTCGCAAGATTTCAAGATATAGCCAAACCACCGTGACCATCAAACCAAAGCCAGCACGCCATGATTCTTCATGAGGTACACCTGCCTTGATCATCTTATCGACCTGATCAAAATCCAAGATCAAGAAGAAGCTGGCAAGAGCTACGCCACCAACAGCGAGCAATAGACCCAAGCCGTGAACGCCATAGAAACCATAGCCCTGACCAACGCCGGCAAATGAAGCGATCATGCTGCCAACACCCAAGATCATGTAACCAACAATGGCACCCATCATCACGCGAGTGAACTTTGGAGTTACCCGAACTCGACCAGATTTGTACATGATCAATACACCTGTAAAGGCGGCAACGGTTCCAAGAAGTGCCTGCGAAACGATGCCGGGATAAACGGTCTCGTATACATGGCTCAAAACTCCGAGCGCCAAACCTTCTAGCGCTGCATAAGCAATCACTAGTGGCGGACGAATCCTCTTACTGAAAGTGTTGACCATGCCGAGCGCAAAAGCTCCAAGCATGCCAACGAAAAGAACTGGGGTTCCCAGGTTCAGGTACCAAGCGGCGCCACCGGTGGCGACCAAGATTGCAAAAAGCATTCCGGTACGAGTTACAACGTCATCGATGGTCATCCGACCAGTGCGCAATGACGAGGCGGCAGGAGCGCTGTAGATCTCCTCGACCGTCTGGGTTGGAATTACTGCCACATCAGAACTACCCATAGCTGCATACCCACGTCGGGGATTAACTACCCGGCTAAAGACTGGGTTGGAACTTTGCATTGCTTCTCCTTTTTCAAAATCCGAAGAGGATCTTCGGGTTTGACCTACATAACAAGTCTAAGGCGCAAGTAATTCCTAGACCTCCGAATTACCGACCCAAGGTGAACAACTTGAGCGTGAATTGCTGAGAATTCGCCTAATAATCTCGCTCTAAGGGGCTACATCTACTCCCGCGAAATCTTGGGCAGGTTCCAATGGAAGTAGATTGAAAGTTCTCGGATCAGAACCACCACTACTCCCCCCAGTAGAACGGGAATTAGCCGATTGATATGCAATTCATTTAGGCTCACAAAAACAGCGGCGCCAGCCAAGCAAGAAGTTGCAATAGTTTCCCGGTGAAGAAGCACTGGCTCAACTTGAGCCAAAATATCGCGGAGCAATCCACCTGTAACTCCACCCACAAGCCCCAATACCGTAGCAATCACGGGGCCACAATTGAGCCGCAACGCGAACTCAGTGCTCGAAACTGTTGCAACTGCCAAACCAAAGGTATCGAGTGAGACGATCAATCGACCTACTGGTTCGGAGCTGCCGCGAATAATCGTGAATATTATTGCTAGCAGAACCGAGGAGAGCAACCAAGGATTCAAAATCCAAGATGGTGATTTCAACAAAAATAGATTTCTTAAAGTTCCGCCTGCCAAGGATGAAACCGCTGCGATGAGGGAGATTCCACCAATGTCCATGCCTTTAGACGCAGCGACTCTTGCTCCAACCGCCGCAAAGGCAAATGTGGCAATCAAATCGCAAATCGTTACGAGCGAAGTCCAATGCATTGTTACTCCTTTAAGGGCTCAAAATCCTATTGTGTTAATTTCCCGTTAAAACTCGCCAGTTAAAAATAGTTACAACTATTCCACCAAGAATTAGTAAGACCGCTATCGAAATTGATCGAATTTTCCCGAGCCGCTGAGGCAGGCCATTTACTCCTTGACGCAAATCCCATTCCAAATCTTTAACTACATTGAGGAAATGAAACGAGGAGGCGAAAAGGATAAACCCAAAAACCAGCCAGAACGAAGGTCGCTTTCCGGCACTTAAATAAATAGCCCAAGGCAGGCCGCCGAAAGAGAAAATGTAGGGAAGAACTGAGAGCCAAGTATTTTTTAATTTCAGGTTATAAAGCGTCGCGCTTAGTAAACCCAAGGCATGGACGGCGGTTCCTTTCAATCCCAGCGGACCAATGTAGGAAAGCACTAAGCAGAGTAGGAGTGCGCCTGTTATAGCTCTCTTTAATTCCGATGACGCTATATTCCCGGTGACCAAGGGCTTATTTTGGCGTGCTGCTGCGGCATCTAGCGGAAAATCAATGAGGTCATTGCTCCACCCAACAACACATTGCCCGGCCAAAATCGCAGTTGCTACTTCTAGCGAACCGATTGCCGAATATTGAGTAAGAGCCAGTAAGTAAGAGACCGTGACCACCAGAACCGTCGGACCAAAGTGAGTGGCCACAGCAAAGCTCCGTAGGCGAGAGTTCAATTCTTTCGAAGAGCTCATTAATGAATAGTAGGTGGCTCAGCCCATTGTCCGCTTGGGTTAGCGCCAATTAGGCTGGCCTCACAACTTTTCCATTAGTGGTTAGGACCAAAGTGAACGAATTACTGAACCGAGTCGCACTGGTTACTGGCGCTGGAAGAGGTATCGGCCGATCTTCGAGTCTGGCTTTGGCACACGAAGGAGCGCAACTGATCTTGGCGGGTAGAGATACCGAGGCTTTGAAAGAGACTGCCGATCTAATCCGAGAATTGCGGGTTGGTCCCGAACCTTTGATTTGCCAATTGGATCTACTTGATGGTGAAAGCATCGATGCCGCAGTTAAACAATCTTTAGCCGCTTTTGGACGGATTGATATTTTGGTAAATAACAGCGGCATCGCCGGGAAGGCGGACCCGCTTTGGGAGTTATCTGAAGCTGACTGGGATGAATGCATCGATACCAATCTAAAAGGCCCGTTTTTACTTTCCAAGGCAATTATCCCTTCAATGATTTCGCGCAAATCCGGTTCGATCATCTTTATCGGTTCGGTAACTGGAAAGCGCCCGCTACTAAATCGAAGCGTCTATGCCGCCTCCAAACTTGGGATGGTGGGAATGATGAGAACTTTGGCGTTAGAACTTGGAAGGCTTGGAGTACGCGTCAATCTGATCTCGCCTGGTTATGTTGCAGGTCCCCGTTTAGATAGCGTAATGGCAAATGTTGCCAAACACGATCAAACCAGCGCCGAAGACGTTGCCGCAAAGTGGCTTGAGATAGCACCTACCGGCCAATTTGTATCCGCCGAAGATGTTGCTCAAGGAGTTTTATTCTTTGCCTCGGATCGCTCAAGCGGCACGACCGGCGAGGACCTAAATATCTCTGGCGGGTTGGTGATGTACTAAATAAGCGTGCCCCCGGTCGGACTCGAACCGACACTGGAAGGATTTTAAGTCCTCTGTCTCTGCCATTGGACTACGGGGGCGCAGGTGAATTTCAGAGTGTACTAGGCGTATCGGGCTCTGGTGAATTCACCCGCAAGTACGAATGATTAGAGCCAGCCAGACTTTCGAAATGACCTAACTAAGAATCCCGTAAGGGAGATCATCACTCCGATGACTACGAAGTAGCCATACTTTGTGCTTAGCTCGGGCATATGGTGAAAGTTCATCCCATAGATTCCAGCGATCATCGTTGGGCCAGATGCCAGCGCAACCCAAGCTGATATTCGGCGCACATCGATATTTTGCTGGACTTGAATATGAGCCAAGTCGGCCTGAAGAACTGAAGTGATCAATGAATCTAATCCAGATGCTTGCTCACAAGCTTGAATCAAGTGATCTGAAGTATCGCGAAAGAACGGTTTCATTTTCTCGGGAACTGCGGCAACCAGATCCGTGGCCAGCTTGCTAATCGGAATGATCAAAGGTTCGATGGCATGTTTGAATTCGATGATCTCGCGCTTTAGAAAATAAATCTCTTGCGAAAATGTCTGTCGCTTACCACTGAACACTTTGTTTTCGACTCCAACAACTTCGAGCTCCAATGAGGTAGCAATGCCTGTATAGCCATCGATCACACGGTCGGCGACCGCGTGCAATACCGCAAATGGTCCAAGTTTTAGGAGTTCGGGTTTTTGCTCCAAGTCGTGACGAACCGTAACCAATGGGTGACCTTCACCGTGGCGAACGATGACAATGAAATGGTCACTTATGAAACACATTAGCTCGCCCGTGGTTATCTCTTGTTCTTTTTGATCAAAGAACACGGTTTTCAGAACGAAGAATGTGAGCCCTTCGTAATCTTCAATCTTGGGGCGCTGATTTGCATTGATGGCATCTTCAACGGCCAGTGGATGGAAATTAAGTTCACCCACAACCATGTCGAATTCGGCTTGCGAGGGCTGAGCCAATCCGAGCCAGACAAAACCGCCCTCTTTCTCAGCAATCTCCACCAAGTCTGAAATATCTGATGGCCCAGAGACTCTTACCCCATTTTGGTAGAGCGCGACATCAACAATCATGGGCTGAATTTAGCCTGAAACCGGGCGTTCTAGCGCACTTTCTGTTCTTTTGCCGACTCAACTAGGTTCAAATGTTGCCAAATCGTAATCCGCTGTTCATCTTCTTCACACTGACCCATCGGTTCTGCAGGTCAATAATTTACCTGCTTCCCCGTTTACGAGTTCCACCGAAACCGAAGGGGAGTTGCCATGTCAAATTTTATTGATTTTCCAACTTGTTTCGTATGTCGTTCCGTGGAATTAGAAATCGTCACTAATGAAGAATTTGGTCCCATGACCATGTGTGGCGAATGCGGTTATTCATGGCTTTCATCTTTTGATGAAATCAATTCCGCAATTGCTGAAACAATTGTGCAAGGGCAGGTCGCCTAACAAATTCCGGTTTAACGAAAATCGACACTTACCTTAATGGCGTTATCCAACATCGCTTCGGTTAATTTGCCGGTGAAAGTATTTTGTTGGCTCGGGTGGTAGCTGCCAACAATCAACCGTTTCCTGCCATCGGGTCCAATCACTTCGGCTCTAGCACCGTGACCAAATTTGGGGCGCGGCTTCGGAATTATAAAATCTAACTCCGCCAGCGTGGCAAATAAGCCAGTCCAAGCAAAGTTTCCAAGTACTAGAAAACTTTTAATCGTTGGCATTAACAAAGTGATTTCCTTATTAAGCCATGGGGCGCAGGTCGCTTTCTCTTCCGGTTCTGGTTTGTTATCTGGTGGTGCACAGTGAACCGCGCAGGTAATTCGAACACCGAAGAGTTCTTGACCATCATCCTTTGAATCACTGGTGGACAACTTCGCTAACCCCAATCGATGCAGCGAACCATAGAGCCAATCCCCTGAACGATCACCAGTAAATACGCGACCGGTTCTATTGGCACCATGAGCACCGGGAGCTAGTCCTAAGATCAGCATGGTCGCATCGGCTGGACCGAACCCAGATACTGGCTTTCCCCAATAAGTTTGCGTTTCATAAGACTTTCGTTTTACTTGAGCTACTTCTTCACGCCAGGAAACGAGTCGGGGGCAAGCGCCACATTTGATTACGGCAAGATCGAGTTCAGATAAAGTTGTTATCTTATTAAGTGTGCGAGCATTGGGACTAGACAAGCGACCATGCCATTCCATCGAGAATGTCGGTCTCGGAGGCAACAAATTCCTTCGCTCCAGTCGCGTTCATGATTTCCGAAAGTACAAGTGAGCCAGAAGTGATTACATCAACCCGACCTGGGTGCATGTATCCCAGCGCCGCAATTTCATCAGGGTTCATACCAGCAAACATTGCCGCGACTTCGTGAACTGCTTGTGCCGGTATTCGTGAAAGGTGTATGGCATAACGGTCATATTCCGCAAGGCCCAGCGCGGCTGCAGCCACAGTGGTGGCCGTGCCAGCTACAGCGATCAAGGTACGAGAAGCGGTTATGGGAACAATTGAAGCGGCATCAGCAATTGCGGCATTGATATCGAATCTTGCTAATTCCAATTGCTCGGGGGTTGGCGGCTGGGACTTTAGATGGCGTTCTTTCATGCGGACGCAACCGATATTTACGCTCTTTGCTGATTCGACGCGACTGGTACCGAAAACGAATTCTGTAGATCCGCCACCGATATCTACTACCAAGAACGGCCCATCGCGTTCTGGAAGGGATTTTGTGGCTCCGGTAAAGGAGAGCGCCGCCTCTTCCGACCCTGGAATGACTTCTGGTTCGATCCCCAAAATTTCACGGACGCCTTCAATAAAGAGGGCGCGATTAGTTGCGTCCCGGGTGGCGCTGGTAGCGCAGAAGCGAATCTTCTCTACCCCTTTGGCTCGAATCAGCGCGGCATATTCGGCGGTCACCTTAAGGGTTCGGGCAATTGCTTCGGGGTCGAAAGCTTTGGTGCGATCCACGCCTTGACCCAAACGAACTACGTTCATCTGGCGATCTATCTCGTGAAAATTTCCATCAGTTATATCAGCAATCAATAATCGAAGTGAATTAGTTCCGCAATCGATGGCGGCAACGCGACTCATTCAACATCCAAGGAACAAGGATCTGCCAACCACCATTTAGGCAGAGCTGCCAACGCCTCATCGCCTAATGGGTTAACACCAGGACCAGCAGCCAGCGAATGCGCGATTAGCGAATGCAAACATTTAACGCGATCTGGCATACCGCCAGCAGTAATGCCCTCAACTTCAGGGACCACAATTCCGAGGGCAGCTCTCGCAGCTTGGTAATCCTCGTGAGCGGCATAATACTGACCGGCGAGTTCCATGTCCGTCGCTAACCTCGCGGTCATTTCAGCCATCATGCCAGTAGTCTCTAAAGTTGAAATTGCACCCGTCAACCGAGTGCAGGTTGCATAATAAAAAGTTGGAAACGGGGTGCCATCTGAAAGGCGCGGTGGCGTTTCGACCACATCGGGCTTGCCGCAGGGGCAGCGATGGGCGATCGCATGTACATCTCTGGGGGTGCGTCCCAATTGACGTTCGATTGCAATTAAATCTTCTGGTGTTGGTTTTTCGCTCATGCCTGCCTTAATGATTTACATTCGAACTAGTAATGGAGGCAATCAATTTGGAATACCAAGGCAAGCCGGTTGGAATTTGCTCGGCAACTGCCGCGGCAGGTTCTGCGGGTTTATCAGCAGTGGCTGGTGCACCCAGCACGATGTATTGACGTTCTCCAGGAAAGACAAAGTGCAAGCGACTTCGAGCCTGAGATGCAACATACTTAGGATCATTCCAAAGCGCTAGGTCTCGAGTGGCTTGCTCGAGCGCCGACTTACTGTCATTGACTTGCGCCTGCAGAGCATTGATCTGGGCGCGCTGGACAAAATAGCGTTGCAACGGTGGCGCCAAGGTAATTGCCAGTACAAAAAGCACTGCGGTAAAGGCCAATACCCGACCGGAAATCCCCCTGCTCTTAATAAGAGAATTACTTCTATTAAGGGGCGAGGAGGATTTCGGCGACGTTGCCATAGTTATAGGTGCTTGATTAACCGTGGAATCGTGGGAAAGCTGCGCGCCCGGCATAAAGTGCGGAATCGCTTAACTCTTCTTCGATACGAAGTAATTGGTTGTACTTTGCAACGCGTTCGGAGCGAGCAGGTGCACCGGTCTTGATCTGACCACATTCCAATGCAACCGCGAGGTCAGCAATGGTTGTGTCTTCAGTTTCGCCGGAGCGATGGCTCATCATGGTTCGATAGGAATTGCGGTGAGCAAGCGCGACTGCGTCAAGGGTCTCCGTGAGGGTACCGATTTGATTTACCTTGACCAAAAGTGCATTTGCGGTTTTAAGCTCAATCCCCTTTGCCAATCGAACCGGATTGGTAACGAATAAGTCATCGCCAACGATCTGAACCGATGAGCCCAGTTGTTCTGTCATCTTCGCCCAGCCAGCCCAGTCATCTTCATCCAACGGATCTTCGATCGAAACAAGTGGGTAAGCCTTCACGAGTTCGGCGTAGTAAGCGATCATTTCATCAGAGGTGCGAAGTGATCCTTCGAAGGAGTACTTGCCATCTTTGTGAAATTCAGTTGCCGCAACATCCATTGCCAATCCAATATCAGTGCCTGGTTTGAAGCCAGCAACTTCGATTGCCTCCAGGATTAGATCCAAAGCAGCGCGGTTAGATTCGAGGTTTGGGGCAAAGCCACCTTCGTCACCGATGCTTGTTGCTAAACCACGCTTCTTTAGAACCGACTTAAGGCTGTGGTAAATCTCTGCGCCCCAACGCAGTGACTCTTTGAAAGATTCGGCGCCAATTGGAGCAACCATAAATTCTTGGATATCAACGTTGGTATCTGCGTGTGCGCCTCCGTTGAGGATGTTCATCATTGGAACTGGCAAGGTGTGTGCCGTTGGGCCACCGATGTATCGGAAGAAAGATAGGTCAGCACTTTCGGCTGCGGCGCGGGCAACGGCAAGTGAAACACCGAGAATTGAGTTCGCACCCATTCGGCCTTTATTTGCTGTGCCATCGAGATCCAACATTTCCTGATCAACCAAGCGTTGGTCTTGAGCGTCATACCCAATTACAGCGGCTGCAATCTCATCATTTACAAATTCAACGGCCTTCTCAACGCCCTTACCTAGATAGCGCTTGCCGCCATCGCGAAGTTCAACGGCTTCGAATGCGCCAGTTGAGGCACCGCTTGGAACTGCGGCGCGAGCATTGGAACCATCTTCAAGAACAACTTCTACTTCAACAGTTGGGTTTCCTCGAGAGTCAAGGATTTCACGCGCATGGACTGCTTCAATAAGGGCCACAGATATCTCCAGATGTATTAGGTGGGACGATTCTAACGGGTCGGTCGATTAAGGCGTCGTTGCCCTGGGTTGTTCTGCTTCATATTCGTGAATTGCCTTGATGTACTGCTTGGTAGCGGCTCGAAGGGCGGCTTCGGCATCCAAACCTTGCGCTACGGCTTGGTCCAACAGACCAAATATTAAGGTACCCAGCTCTTCCTCGGTGGTGGTTTCCAAGAGTTTCACTGGATGTTCAACCGGAATTTTGTAGTTAAATTTCTCAGTTCGATAAAGCAACTTTGAAGCGAGCGCTAGCGCTGGCTGGCCTAGTGGAACGCCTTCAGTTGCCGAGGTTCGCCCCTTCTCTTGTGCTTTTAACGCCTCCCAGTTTTCTAATACTTCGGCGCTAGAAGAAACCTTTACATCGCCGAAGACATGCGGGTGGCGGCGAATTAATTTATCGGCAACGGTCGCAGCGACATCATCAATTGAGAATGGCGCAACTGGATCTTCTTCGGCCATGCGAGAATGAAAATAAACTTGCAACAGCAAATCGCCAAGCTCTTCTTGCATTGCGATTCGATCGCCATCTTCAACCGCTTCAATATATTCGTAAGACTCTTCAAGCAAATATTTAAGCAAAGTTTCGTGAGTTTGCTCGGCATCCCAAAGACAGCCACCGGGAGAGCGCAGTCGATCCATTACCTCGCGGAGTCGGATCAACTGCGAATCAGCCACAAACTCTCCCTTATGCAATATGAAACTTACTTAGTAGTTACCGCACCCTTTGTTGCATCAGCGGCGACGATATTTGCCTGTATTGGATCCCATTTGCCATAGCGGGGATTGACCGTAACTTTTAAGCGACCAGCAGTGCTAACGACCATGGCCTGGATCGCAGTGCCTGCAGTTGCCTTTGTAGCACCTTGGCTTTCTGCAAGCTTGGTCAGCGCCTCAGAATAGAGCACGCTATTTAGGTACATATTGAAATCTGGGGCAGCAATTCCAGCGCCTACCAAAGCCTTAGGTAAACCAGCTTCGCCACCTACCTGAGAGAGAATTGAGGCACGGCGTGCGGCAATTTCGCTGGCGGTTACCGTCAATTTCTTTTCGGCAGCGACATCTGCCAAGAGCAATGAGATTAAATGGAAGCGAAGCTCGCTACGGGCCAGGACATCCCCGGTCTCTAGCGTCATTCCAGTTGTGTCGACCTTAGCGCGTTCGGCCAAAATGGCATCGACGCTCTTTTGAACGGTTGCAATTGAGATGGCATCGCTACCAACGGTGGCTGCTGAATTTACCTGGGAGCAACCAGTCAAAACGAGCAATAATCCGGCACTAACCAGCGCGACAATCCGCTTCACTTAAGACTCCATCTCGTTAAAACTTACCCTTTGGCTTTAACCGGCGAAACGATGGAGTGAATAACCTCCAACGCCCACGGCAGGGCTGAAGTATCCCCTATTTCGGCCTCACCTATCCAATTTGGGATGGTGGAGCGCGCCACAAGCACGGTTGATGCCGCCGCCTTGATGATCGAACCTGGATAGATCCGCTGTAGCCGCAATAGCCCCGATTCTGGGAGCAATAACGGCGTAAGGCGCAAAAACTTTCCTTGCAGTACTACTTCCGTCAAACCGTGGGATTTAGCCAGAGTGCGCAGTTTGGCCACGGCCATCAAGTTCTCGGCCGCCTCCGGCAGATCGCCGAAACGATCCACCAATTCTTCTCGGATTGCCGTAAGCATGAGCTCAGTGTGGGCATCGGCCATTCGGCGATAAATATCCAACCGAAGCCGTTCTGACGGCACATACTCGACCGGCAGATGCGCCGTGACTGGAAGCTCAACTTTGCAATCTTTAATTCGCGGCGCTTCGTCGACATAGCCGATTTTAAATTCTTCCATCGCTTCCCCAACCATTCGTATATAAAGGTCGAAACCGACCTCTGCGATATGTCCAGATTGTTCGCCGCCTAACAAATTTCCCGCACCACGAATCTCCAGATCTTTGAGCGCCACCTGCATGCCGGAACCTAGATCGGTATTCGTGGCAATTGTCCGCAATCGATCGTGTGCCACTTCCGTAAGTGGTTTATCTGCTGGATAAAGGAAGTAGGCATAAGCCCGTTCCCGACCGCGGCCTACTCGGCCACGTAGCTGATGCAATTGTGAAAGTCCGAAAATGTCGGCGCGATCGACGATCAAGGTGTTGGCGTTTGGAATATCGATGCCACTCTCGATAATTGTGGTGCAGACCAAGACATCAAACTGGCGCTGCCAAAATCCCAAAATCACTTCTTCAAGTTCACGCTCTGCCATCTGACCATGTGCGATTCGAATTCGAGCTTGTGGTACCAATTCCTTCAATCGGATTACAACGGCATCAATTGATTCGACTCGGTTGTGAATAAAGAAGATCTGACCGTCCCGCAATAATTCGCGATGAATCGCCGCCGTAACTTGCTTCTCATCATAGAAGCCCACATAGGTTAAAACCGGGTGACGTTCCTCTGGTGGCGTCGTAATGTTGGACATTTCGCGAATTCCCGTGATCGCCATTTCAAGTGTTCTAGGAATTGGCGTTGCCGACATTGAAAGCACATCCACATTGGTTCTAGCTTTCTTAAGTTCTTCTTTGTGCTCAACACCAAATCGTTGTTCTTCATCGACAATTACTAAACCAAGATCGCGAAATTGCACATCTTTTGAGAGCAATCGATGCGTGCCGATTACAACGTCCAGGGAGCCATCTTCGAGTTTCTTAAGTATCTCTTTACCTTCTTTGGCGGTGTTAAAGCGAGATAGTCCGGCAACTTTAATTGGGAAGCCGGCGTAGCGTCCTTCAAAAGTCGTCAAATGTTGTTGTACCAGAAGCGTCGTCGGTACCAAGACCGCAACTTGCTTGCCATCTTGTACTGCTTTAAATGCCGCGCGAATTGCTATCTCAGTTTTACCGTAGCCGACATCACCACATACGACTCGGTCCATGGGATGAGAGCGCTCCATATCGCGCTTAACTTCTTCGATAGTTGCTAATTGATCTGTAGTTTCGACATAAGGGAAGGCAGCTTCGAGTTCGCGCTGCCACGGGGTATCAGGTGAAAAAGCAAAGCCCGGCGCACTCATTCGAGCGGCATAGAGTTGAATCAATTCGGCGGCAATTTGCTTAACGGCCTTTCGAGCCCGGCGCTTCGCGTTCTGCCAATCGGCGCCACCAATTCGATGAACCGCTGGGGCTTCGCCTCCAACATATCTGGTTACTTGCTCCAAAGTATCCGTAGGTACAAAGAGTCGATCTGCCGGCTGACCTCGTTTAGAAGCGGCATACTCAATGACTACATACTCCCGAGATACCGTACCAACTACGCGCTGGACGAGTTCGATATAGCGACCAACGCCATGTTGTTCGTGAACGACGTAATCGCCAGGTTTGAGTTCAATTGGATCGATCGCCTTCTTACGCCGCGATGGCATTCGAGCTTGATCCTTGTTGGAAGAGCGTTGTCCGGAAATATCTTTCTCCGTAATCAGTACCACTTTGAATTCGGGTGAAAAATAACCATGTTCAATTTGAGTCGCGGTTAAATAGATCGCATCTCTTGTGAGTTGAGAGTCAACACGATTAATTAGGCGGGCTGCAATATCGGCTTCACGAAACAAGTCTTCATAGCGTTGCAGAATTCCAGGGCCTGATGCGGTGAAAATGACCTGATAACCTTCAGCAAGCCAGCCTTGAATATCTGCAAGCGCCGAATCAAACTTGCCACCATAGACTGGAATTGGTTCAAGTGTGGAAATCTCTTGACCTTCGTCTTCATCTGAAAGATAAAAATCTAGCGCGCGCCATGGCAGCGCCTTCCGGTCTGCCCGCCCGCGCAACTCCGTCATGGTGTAGTAACCACCAGATTCCAAATGATCGGTAACGTTAATTGGAGCTGCGCCACCCATAGCCGCATTGGACCAGGATGCTTCTAAAAACTCTTTGTTAGTTTCGCGCAGGTCAATCGCGCGCGAGGTAATTCTTGGAGTATCAATTAGAAAAAGTTCGAACCCGGCTGGAATGAACTCCAGCAAGGAATTCATTTGTGGCTTTAAGAGCGAGGAGAGCGATTCCATTCCATCAACCGGAATGCCCTCGGAAAGTTTTTCGCACATTTCGGCCAATTGTGGAAATTCAGCCGCCACATATTTTGCTCGGGCTTTCACCGTTTCAGATAACAGAAGTTCGCGGCAGGGATAAATTGTGATCGCACCACTAACTGGTTTAAAAGTACGCTGATCGGCCACGGTGAAATAGCGCAGCTCTTCAATCTCGTCACCGAAGAACTCGACCCGGATCGGATGTTCTTTATCTGGCGGGAATAGATCGACGATTCCGCCGCGAACTGCAAAGTCACCGCGACGTTCCACTAAATCAGTTCTGGTGTAGCCAAAATAATTGAGTTTCTCAACTAATAGCGTGAGTGATATTTCAATTTCCAATTCCAAGTGAAGCAACTCTTCCGCCAACAGATCAGCCACGATTGGCTGCAGGAGCGCTCGGATCGAGGTGACAACCACCTTTGGCAGCACAGTTGATTCCATCCCATTAATAAGGCGAAGGGTGTGAAAACGAGCTGCGATGGTGTCGCTCTTAGGACTTAATTTTTCGTGGGGCAGGGTCTCCCACGGTGGAAATTCCGCAACCGAATCAGCGCCGAGATAGGCCCGAAGTTCATCGGCCAGCTCATCAGCCCGGCGCGATGAAGTTGTTACTACCAACAATGAATTCGATTTTGACCGAAGCGCCAACAGCAAGCCTTGGGCCGATTCACCCGCGATTAACGTTGCGGAACCGTTCTGGAGCGGCTCGATCTCAAGGTGTGAGAAAGCGTTAAGTAGCGACATTTTCCCTCCTCACCAACAACGCAATAAGCCCCACATCCGCTGGATATGGGGGTCAGGTAACGTCCTAAGCCTAACGCGGAATCTGTAATGTTCACCCAGTGAGCGACAAGACCGATATTGCTGAGGTTGACCCTCAGGACAATGCTGACCTTCGAAGTGATGTCCGACGCTTGGGTGATCTGCTTGGCGCCAGCCTGGTCCGCCAAGAGAATCAAGCGCTCTTGGATTTAGTCGAAGAAGTTCGACTCGCGGTGCGCGACGGAAAGGGTCAGAGCGTCCTCGATCGAATTTCAATCACTGAAAGCGTCCAACTTGTTCGAGCTTTCAGCACTTACTTCAACCTGGCCAATGTTGCAGAACAAGTACACCGTGCTCGAGTCTTGGCATCGCAGCGTGCCGCTGGCGGCTCATGGCTTTCAAAAGCCGTGGATCACATTATTGACGTTCAAATTCAAACCAATGAATTCACCAAAGAAGATATTCAAGGTTGGATCAATCACTTCTCGGTTCGCCCAGTCTTTACCGCTCACCCGACTGAAGCTGCGCGCCGTTCGGTGTTAAGCAAAATGACTACGATCGCCGAACTATTGGATCAACCAGTTGGGACCACGCGCGAACGTAGATTGGCAGAAGCTATCGATCTACTTTGGCAAACCGATGAACTTCGTCTGGGTCGACCGGAGCCACTTGATGAAGCCACCAACGCTCTGTATTACTTGGATGATTTATTTAGAAGCACCATTCCAGAAGTGCTCGATGATTTTGCGCGAGAGTTACGTCGAATCGGCGTAACCGTATCTCCGACGTCACGCCCATTAAGTTATGGAACCTGGATCGGTGGGGACCGCGACGGAAATCCACACATCACGCCAGAAGTAACTTCGCAAGCCATTGTCTTACAGACTGGCCACTTCATTCGAGTCATGTTGAGCTCTATGGATGAATTACGTCAGGCGCTATCAATTTCCTCCAGAATTGCTGGCGCTTCCAAAGAGTTGGAGGCATCTGTAGCCAGTGACTTGGTGGCTTTACCAGAAATTGAGGAACGATATCGCCGCCAAAATGTAGAAGAGCCATACCGATTAAAAGCCACTGCGATCCGCCATCGGTTGATTCTGACCCAGCGCCGCCATGCCGCCGGCACCCCACATATTGATCACCGAGATTACAAAGATACCGCTGAACTATTGGCTGATCTAAATCTGATGTACACCTCGCTCATTAATCACAAGGGTGAAATTATCGCTACCGGGCTTCTAGAGCGCGTTATTCGTACGGTCTCTAGCTTTGGTATCACCCACGCGACCATGGATATTCGGGAACATTCCGATGCCCACCACCATGCGCTCTCACAAATATTCGGCGAAGGCTATAACGATCGCGAAGCAAAAATTAACGAGCAACTAAATTCCAAGAATCAACTTTTTGCAATCGGCCATATTGACCCGGCTGCTCAGCGATTGCTAGATACCTTTGGCGCCGTTAAGGATCTAATTAATAAATTTGGCCCAGAAGTAATCGAAACTTACATAATTGCCATGACTAAGAGCCACATCGATGTTTTGGCTCCAGTTACTTTGGCAAAGATTGCTGGCTTAATCAACCTGGATGAAGATAGCGCCTTTGCAATGATTGGCTTTGCCCCGTTGCTGGAGACCGTTGCTGAACTTCGCGCCGCTGGTGAAATTTTGGATACGCTCTTGAGCAACGCTCAATATCGAAAGATTGTTTCGATGCGCGGTGATACCCAAGAAGTAATGCTGGGCTATTCCGATGGTAATAAGGATGCCGGTATCGCGACCTCACAATGGGAGATTCACAAAGCCCAACGGAAATTGCGAGATGTAGCAATAAAACACGGCATCACGCTTCGCTTCTTCCACGGCCGAGGTGGTTCCGTCGGTCGCGGTGGCGGACCAACTTATGATGCGTTGATTGCATTGCCTTGGGGCTCAATCGATGGTCAAGTAAAGATGACCGAGCAAGGCGAAGTTATTAGTGACAAATATGCACTTCCGGCACTAGCCCGAGAAAACGTTGAACTCATGATGGCAGCGGCCCTTGAAGCCACCGTATTAAATCGTGCGCCTCGTCAGAGCCCAGCCGATTTAGCCAACTGGAACAACTGCATGGACCTGATCAGCGATAACTCATTCAAACAATATCGATCCCTAGTTGATCATCCCGATCTGCCAGCTTATTTCTACGCTTCCACTCCTGTCGAACAATTGGGCGATCTATTCCTTGGTTCTCGCCCAGCCCGCCGGGCCGATGCCAGTGGTGGTCTTGGTGGTCTTCGGGCGATTCCTTGGGTATTTGGCTGGACGCAATCACGACAGATTGTTCCGGGCTGGTTTGGCGTGGGTTCCGGGTTAAAAGCTGCCCGCGAAGCAGGGCAAAGCGAAGTCGTTTCACATATGTTAAAAGAGTGGCACTTCTTTCGGACCTTCATCAGCAATGTCGAAATGACGCTTACCAAAACCGATCTAGTTATGGCACGCAAGTACGTTGAAAAATTGGTGGAACCGGAACTTCATCATTTCTTGGACACCATCGAGGCGGAATTCGAACTCACAAAGCGCGAAATTTTATTGGTCACGCACAAAGCAGAACTACTGGGCAATCAACCGATTTTGGCTCGCACGCTTGCAATCAGAGACCAGTATCTGGCTCCACTCCACCTACTCCAGATTTCGCTGCTTGAGCACGTTCGCAAAAATGGCGATCAGACCGATCCTCTGGTTCGACGTGCGCTGCTCTTAACGATTAATGGAGTTGCAGCTGGACTTCGAAATACCGGCTGATTACTTATTAAATTCTTGCTGCGTAATCTCTAGACCTTTTTCGATTAAGTGTTCGACGGCTTGGGCACCTCTAGAAATAAAATCTTCCAGTACTTTCTTCTCGGCACTGGCAAATGGTTTCAAGACATAATCTGCCGGATCTTGTGGACCGGCGGGGCGCCCGATCCCCATTCGCAAACGGAAATAATCAGCAGTGTTGAAGTGGCTAGTTAAACTCTTTAAACCGTTGTGGCCATTATCGCCACCACCTAATTTCAACCGAATCGTGTTGAAGGGGATATCAAGCTCATCGTGAATCGCAATAATTCGCCCCGGTTCAATCTTATAAAAGTCTGCCAGCGCTCGAGCTGGCGCTCCACTTTCATTCATGTAGCCTCGAGATTTGGCAAGAACTAATGGGATGGCACCAATTCGAATATCTGCAATCTCCATACGAGATTTGTGTGGCGAAAATTTGACACCATTGGCCAGATAGTTAATAACCATCTGGCCAATATTGTGACGCGTATTTGAATACTGGTCCCCCGGATTTCCTAATCCGATAAGTAACCAGCGTTCGCTCATGCGTGAAATCTAACTTATGAAATTAGGCTTTCGGAGCTTCGGCGGCAGGAGTCTCGGCTGGAGTTGCAGCGACAGCTGTATCGTCAGAAGGTGTAGCGCGCTCTGATAAGTGAACAACAGGCATATGTGGATCAGAGACCAAGGTAGTTCCTGCTGGCAGTGGGACGTCAGCTGCATAAAGTGAAAGTCCAGCCTTCATGCCCGTCAGATCCAAAGTTAAGAATGATGGAATGCTGGTTGCTTCAGCTTCTACGGTGATCACATTGTTTACATGCTCCAAGATGCCATCACGATCATGCTCACCAGTTGTGTGAACTGGAACTTCAACAGTCACACGCTCACCACGACGAACTAGAACTAAGTCGATGTGCTCAAGCTGGCTAGTTAGTGGATTCTTGGTGACGGACTTAGGCAAAGTGAGTTCGGTCTTGCCACCAACAACCACGTCGAGAAGGACGTTAGATTGCTTGAGGGCTGCGATTAGCTCGCGAGCTGGAAGTGAAACGTGGGTAGGAGTCTCACCGTGTCCATAGATAACTGCTGGGACTAAGCCGGCGCGACGATCGCGGCGTGAGGCACCCTTGCCAAATTCGGTCCGTAGGTTGCCGTTGATCGTAATCTCTGCCATTTACTTCTCCCTTTATCAAGACACAAACGTCCCAGGAGAGCAACCCGTCGATTACGGATAATTAACTATCCCTCGCCGGAAC
>JBAXKZ010000005.1:0-70654 GCA_037135095.1 Actinomycetes bacterium | reverse complement strand
CACGCAGTTTTTCGAAATAGTTCAAGGGAGTTGAGCGCTAAGGCGCCAAACTTTCATGATGTGAGATTCGTCTAAGAGTGCTGACACCTGTATTTTTGGCGTTTTTGATTTGTCTTTCGCGAAGCAAAAGAGAACCCTTTAGTTGGTGCACCGAATGTGCCAGAGGGAATAAAAATGAACGAAAATATCGTCTACACACATGCAGAGCCAATTCTTGGCTATCCAAAACCTAAGGGCCAACGCAGTCGCCTCTTTAGAATTTTAAGTATTGCCGTTGCTCCAAATGGGCTTAAACACTTGCATCTTCGCTAGCCAGAACCGACACTCGCGAAAACTTATACCTGCATAGGCAACCACCTGCATTTGTGATTTCACGCTGCTTGATCCGCGATGGGGCGAGCCTGCATAGGCAACCACCTGCATTTGTGATTTCACGCTGCTTGATCCGCGATGGGGCGAGCCTGCATAGGCAACCACCTGCATTTGCAATCAACTTGCGGATTCTTCTGTTGTCACAGCAGTTGTTCATGCGGGATTCACTAGATATGGCTGGATTTGGGAATAGTTGAACTTTCAACATTGTTATAGTAAAGTGGTTGAGAATTCAACTAAATGACTTTTTGCGGTCAGACAACTAACCAAGGAGTAAGACAGATGACAACAGCAACAGCATCTTTAACCGGCCACTACACCGTAGACGCCGCCCACAGCAGCATCAACTTTGGCATTCGCCACGTGATGGTTGCCAAGGTCCGCGGCTCATTCAAGGATTTCGCTGGAACCGGTTTTCTAGATATCGAAACCCCTTCAAATTCCAAGCTCGAATTGACCATTCAATCGACCAGCATTGACACTGGCAACAACGATCGTGATGCTCACCTACGAAGCAATGACTTCTTCGCAATGGAAGAATTCCCAACGATCACTTTCGTCTCAACTGCTTTTGCATCAGCTGGTGGAAACACCTACAAGGTAACCGGCGATCTGACGATCAAGGGAATCTCAAAATCAATAACCATCGATCTTGATTTCACCGGCGATGCAGTTGACCCTTACGGCAATAACCGAATCGGTTTCGAAGGTTCATCTTCAATCGATCGCACTGACTTCGGTGTCAACTTCAATGCTGCTCTAGAGACTGGCGGAGTTATGCTCGGCGAGAAGATCAGCCTCGAGTTCGACATCTCAGCGATCCGCAATGCCGAAGTTGCCTAATAGTTAGAAACTCTTACCGAAAGAACCGCCTCCGATGGGGCGGTTCTTTTTTTTTGGTAAGAAGGCAGTGCTTAGGAATTGGCCGCGCCGACGAGAAGTCAGTGCGTGGGTATTGGCCGCGCCATTAGAAATTCTTATTGCTCGCTCGGGGATGTTTCTTCAGGTTTTGCCGGGCGAAAGGTTCTGGAGATCGCCAAGCTGGCGCAGCTCAATCCAACTAGCCCAAGAATTCGCGCGGGCATGGCCACTTTAGAGACGATCAAGAGAGCTCCACTCATGCTGGCGGCAACGCTAAATAGGGAGACCAGGATTCGCTTGGCGAGTTTAGGGAAGTATTTTCCAACAGGGATAAAGGAAATCCCGAGGGCAAATGGACCGGCGGTTAAGGCAACTAGAAAAATAATTCCGACCACTAAAGCCAAACTCTCCATACCCAAACCTTAAACGGTTTCGAAGAGTGGCCGAGTCCAAACCCTAAACGGTTTCTGAAATCGGCCGAGCCGGTACTTGGTATTTCTTGCCAACGGGAGAGAGCCATTCGCAGGAGCCATCAGCGAAGCTTTCCAACTTCCAGCCACCGTGAGTCTTAAGTCGATGATGCCGTCGACAAAGTAATCCGAGATTTTCAAGATTGGTACTTCCGCCCGCTTCCCATGGATCGGCATGATCAATGTCGGCCAGCCGTCCGGGTTGGCGACAACCCGGGAAGCGACAGGTGCGATCGCGAGCAAGGAGAAAATCAACTAACGGTTGTGGTGGTTCGTAGATGAGCCGACCGTAATCAAGCAGCGCACCAGTTACTGGTTCGGTAATAAAACGGCGCCACTTTGCATCGGCGGCAAGTTCTCGCGCGACCGAGGCAGGGATTGGCCCGAATCCTGCGAGCTGACCCGGGTTTTCTGCCAAGCCAAGTGCGGTTGGCAGATCCATTGTGAGGTTAAGAGTGACTGGGCGCCGATGATTTAATGAATCGTCTTCGCTGGTGGCCAGGTAGTTGGTGGCAAAGAGAGTTAGGGCATCAGCACGGTAGGCATCGATTGTTTTCATTGCGGCCGGGTGATCGATCTCTGGTTCAGCACCAGCACCAGCATCAGCACCAGATACTGATGGGACCTCAACGGATTGAGCAGCTGTTGCGCCACGAGAAGAATGCGAACCGTTCTCGAACCTTCCGATTGTTGATCGATCGGCTTCTTGAAACCTTCGCGCCAATTTATCAATGGCCAACATAATGGTTTGCGCATCAGGGGCCGGCAGCAAAGCAACTAAAGTTGCCATTCCATCTGCCTCGGGGTAGAGATTGACTCGACGACAATCGCGGGCATATTCGACCGCCTCCTCGAATGCGGCAGGCGCGACCTGAGCAAGTAAGGTCCTAACTTTGTTGGCAACTTGGGCTGGTGTGTGAAATTCGGAATGAGCTAACGCTTCGAGCTCGATCTGCTCAATCAAAATTGGATTGATTCCCTTGTCGATGGCGGTGGCGCTTTCGCGAGCGATGACAGTGGCGTGCGCGCTTGAGATTTCACCAGAGGCCAGCGCCGAACAGGTGTTGGGAAGACTATTAACCAAGGTTCGTGCGACATCGATTCGTGATTGTGCCGTATTTCCAGAGAGGCGAAGAGCCGCTGCAACTTCCTCGCGTTCGGCTTCGTCAACGCCGGTCCAAAGATTTTCTGCTTTAGTGGGCTCATCGCCTGCAACCGCAACGATCGCTCGCTGCAAAAGCTCGTTGAGCCAGGCGCTCTGCTTCTCTAGCGCGCTCAGGTAATCGACGCGCCCAGTCCGATTTAAATCTGCTGGGTCGATGGCAACAAGGTGATTTAAGACCTCGATTCCTGCCCTTCGATTCAAAAGGGAGAGGACAAATTTCTCCGATGTCTGAGCAGGGCTGGGCAGTTCGGAAAGGGCAGTTGCACCGGAAATTGACGATGGCTCGGAATTGGGCCGTGAATGTCTAGGATCCTTGGCTACGTTTTGCAACATGGGAATATCCTCGAAGGCGGCGCCGACAATTCTAGGAAATTGGTGGAATGGGTTGTGGATAGCGCAGATCTTGGGAAGGTCTCCTTGAATTTCGCTTGTGGGTGGCTCGAAGTGACGAGTGGCTCGAGAATTAGCGCCGCCGGGTCATGGCGAACCGCAGCAGCTCGCCCCTGGAATAGAAATTCCCCCAAGAAGGTTCTATACTCTGAGTAGTTGAAAGTTCAACTACTCGTTCGGCTCATCTGAATGAAAGAGGAAGCACATGCCTGCAGTAACCGTCAGCGACATTACCGTCCTGCCCCGCGTCGTTGCCGACCCAACTGCTCGCGCTCGCCGCGTTAAAAAAATTACAACCGCGCCTCAGGGTTACGAAGGTGAGGGCTTCCCAGTTCGTCGAGCTTTTGCCGGCGTACCTATTGAAGAACTCGATCCCTTTATTCACCTGGATCAAATGGGCGAAGTTGAATACGCCCCGGGCGAACCAAAGGGCACTCCATGGCACCCACATCGTGGTTTCGAAACCGTTACTTACATAATCGATGGTATCTTCGATCACAAAGATAATCATGGCGGCGGCGGAACAATCACCAATGGCGATACGCAATGGATGACCGCAGGTGCTGGAATTTTGCATATCGAAACGCCACCCGAGCATCTCGTAATGAGCGGTGGTCTCTTTCATGGCTTTCAACTTTGGGTGAACCTGCCAGCCGCAAAGAAATGGTCAAAGCCGGCTTATCAAGATCTTCGAGCAAGCGATGTCGTACTTCTCTCTTCATTCGATGGCGGCGCACTTATTCGAGTCATCGCAGGTGAAGTTGCTGGTCATCAAGGTCCAGGCTCAACCCAAACTCCAATCACTTTGGTTCACGCAACCTTGCAACCAGGCGCTGAACTCCGATTGCCTTGGAACCCCGACTACAACGCCTTGGTTTACACCTTGGCTGGCCGTGGAACCGTTGGCGAAGATCGCCAGCCAGTACATACGGGTCAACTTTCCGTGATGGTCGATGGCGGCGTTCTTGTTATGCGCGCCGATCAAACCCAAGAGTCGCGCTCACCAGAGATGGACGTTCTGATTCTCGGTGGGGAACCGATTCGCGAAAGCGTTGCTTGGATGGGGCCGTTCGTAATGAACACTAAAGCTGAAGTTCTACAAGCTTTCGAAGATTTCCAAAAAGGAAAGCTTGGAACCATTCCAGCTGGGCATGCGGCTGCAGAACCAACTGCACCAGCAAATATCTTGGATGTGCACGGAGCACCTACTGATCTCCAAGAAAGCTAATCGAAAGCAGCGCCAGCACCTAGATGAAGTGAGATTGCTTGCTCCATCACACTCACAAACTTCGCACTAAGAATCCTAGAAAGGCTTCCCTTGACCGTACATCTTTTTGATCCAATCACAATACGCGGTACCGAATTTTCCAACCGCGCTTGGGTAAGCCCAATGTGCCAGTACTCTGCAAAAGATGGCATCGTCGGCGCCTGGCACCAAGTTCACCTAGGTTCATTCGCTACTGGAGGATCGGGTTTGATCCTCGCCGAAGCGACAGGTGTCGTTGCTGAAGGTCGAATCTCTATAGGTTGCCCCGGACTATATAACGATGAACAAGTTAAGGCCTGGAAAGTAATTACAGATTTTGCGCACGCCATGGGTACAAAGATCGGCATTCAACTAGCCCACGCCGGTCGTAAAGCCGGCACTACAAATCCAGGTTCTGACCACTTGATGGCCACCGAAGCTGAAGGTGGTTGGACTCCAGTCGCGCCATCTGCCATCGCCTTTGAAGGCTATGCAACTCCGCATGAATTAACGGTTGCCGAAATCAAAGAATTGGTTTCCTCCTGGGCAACGGCTGCAACCCGCGCCATCGCAGCTGGCTTTGATGTCTTAGAAATTCACGCCGCACATGGCTATTTGTTGCATGAGTTTTATTCACCACTTTCGAATACTCGCACCGACGAATATGGTGGCTCTTACGAAAACCGAACTCGCTTCCTAAAAGAGATAGTCGCCGCAACTCGCGCCGTCATGCCGGTTTCAATGCCGTTATTCGTCCGAATCTCGGCCTCGGACTGGACCGAAGGTGGTTGGACGATCGAGGACTCGGTGAAGGTAGCCCCTGAGCTAATAGCACTTGGAGCCGATCTCATCGACACCTCAAGCGGTGGCAACGTTCACAACGCAAAGATCACTCCGGGACCTGGCTACCAAGTTCACTTTTCCGAAGCAATCAAAGCCCAAGGCGGAGTCACTACCTCTGCCGTCGGGATGATCACCGACCCCCTGCAAGCTGAAGCGATCATCTCTTCCGGCGAAGCTGATGCCGTGATGATGGCTCGTGAATTCCTTCGCAATCCGCGATGGCCGTTATATGCCGCCAAAGTCCTGGGCCAAGAAGTTAAATGGCAACCGCAACTTGTTCGCGGCAAAAATTAGAAATATCTGAGCATGAAAAAACCCCGCCGATTAATCAGCGGGGTTTTTAAGTTTGGAATTAGAGCGCCTTTAGTGCGCTAACTACTTTGGTCAATGAATCCTTAGCGTCACCGAACAACAAGGTGGTCTTTGGATCGTAGAGCAGTTCATTTTCGATACCGGCAAAACCTGGACGCATTGAGCGCTTTAGGAAGATGACGTTTCCAGCTTCGGCAACATCCAAGATTGGCATGCCATAAATTGGGCAACCAGGCGTGGTCTTTGCCGCTGGGTTAACAACATCGTTTGCTCCGACTACGAGAACGACGTCGGTCTGTGGGAAGGTCGGGTTGACCTCATCCATCTCAACCAATTGCTCGTAAGGCACACTGGCTTCAGCCAAGAGTACGTTCATGTGTCCCGGCATACGACCGGCAACTGGGTGAATGCCATAAGCAACATCGACGCCCTTTGCCGCCAACAGATCCGCAAGTTCGCGAACGGTGTGCTGAGCTTGCGCAACAGCCAAACCAAAGCCCGGAACGATAACCACGCGCTGGGCATAGTTAAGCAAGATTGCAACGTCATCTGGTGAACCAGATTTAACGGATCGAGCCTCACCCGCAGCAGATACTTCTTGTGGCTTAGCAGTGAAGGCACCGAAGAGCGTTCCAAAGAGGGAACGGCCCATTGCCGCTGCCATCAAGCGGGTCAAGATTGTTCCTGATGCGCCAACCAATGTACCGGCAACGATCAAAAGGGTTGATTGAAGTACGTAACCGCTAGCAGCAACCGTGAGACCCGTGAAGGCGTTCAACAGCGAGATAACGATTGGGACGTCGGCGCCACCAACAGGCAGCACGAACAAAATACCGAAGAGCAGAGCGAGTCCACCCATGACAAGCAGTGGCGTATTTCCACCGGATGCAATTACCCAACCACCAGTACCCAGAACTCCAGCGAGAGTAGCTGCGATTACGAAGCGACCACCAGGGAATACAACGGGGCGAGTAGTCATGAGCTCTTGAAGCTTCATGAAGGTAATGACCGAACCAGAGAACGAGGTACATCCGACGATTACGGTGAAGACCGTTGCAACTAAGTTCGCGGCAGATGGCTTGCCATCTTTGCTCAAGTTTAGATATTCAACAGTTGCTACAAGCGCAGCTGCGCCACCACCAACACCGTTGAACAGTGCAACAAGTTGTGGCATTTGAGTCATTTGAATCTTGCGTGCAGCTGGAACGCCAACCAAAACACCGAAGGCAATTGCTGCCAAGATCAAGATGGTGTTGTGGTGGGACTCGCCGGCAGCTTTAGGTGCAAAGAAAACGACGATCGTGGCGATTGTGGCGCCAGCGGCACCAATCAAGTTACCGCGACGAGCGGTCTTTGGAGTTGAGAGCCCTTTCAGAGCCAAGATAAAGCAGACGGCGGATGCTAAACCTAAGAGATCGTAAATGTTTTGATTCACTTTGCGACCTCCTTAGATGCCTTAGGAGTCTTTGGCTTGCCCTTAAACATCTCCAACATTCGGTCAGTGACAACAAAGCCACCAACCATGTTGATAGTTGCAAGGACAACCGCCACGATTGAAAGCGTGGTCTCGAGGCCGCTAGTTGCATTATCGGCAACAATGATTGCGCCTACAAGAATAATTCCGTGGATCGCATTTGCGCCGGACATTAAAGGAGTGTGCAAGGTCGTGGAGACCTTAGATACCACTTCGAATCCCACAAAGATCGCGAGAAGGAAGATGGTGAGAACTGCCATTGGAGCCATTGCGGCGACCGTTGAAGCTGTTGTCATGGTTACTTCTTTCCTTCCGGCGTTCTACGAGCGCCATTCATAGTGAGCGTTGCCGCATCAATAATTTCATCAGCGAAATCAGGAATGACCTCACCGGTTGGCTTGCCATCGACTGATTTAGTCATCAAGAGCAATAGGTTTACAACGTTTCGAGAGAAGAGCATCGAAGCGTGGTATGGCAATTGGCTAGGGACATCTTTTCCGCCCCATTGGCTGACGCCATTTGCGGTCATGGTGATTTCACCCGCAACTGATCCTTCAACGTTGCCACCGGTTTCAGCAGCGAGATCGACGATTACTGCGCCCGGCTTCATGGCGGCAACCATTTCGGCGGTTACCAATCGTGGTGCTGGGCGACCAGGCACGGCTGCAGTAGTAATAAGGACGTCGGCATTTGCAATATAAGGCGTCAAAAGTTCGCGTTGTTTTGCCGCACGATCTTCGGTCATCTCTCGGGCGTAACCGCCACTTCCTTCGAGTGCTTCTAATTCAAGGCTAATGAATTTGGCACCCATTGATTTAACTTCGTCAGCAGATGATGGTCGAACGTCATACGCGCTAACAACAGCTCCTAAACGCTTTGCCGTTGCAATTGCCTGCAGACCAGCGACTCCAGCTCCAAGGACTACAACCTGAGCCGGAGTAACCGTTCCAGCTGCAGTCATGAGAAGTGGAAAGAAGCGAGGCGAAAGTTCCGCGGCAACGAGAGTTGCGCGATAGCCGGCACAAAGCGCTTGCGAAGTAAGCGCATCCATGGATTGTGCGCGCGAGATTCGCGGTACAAGTTCCAATGAGATCGCCGTTACGCCAGCGCCAGCTGCGGCATCGATCGAATCGACGGCTGTTGTAGGGGATAGGAAGGAGATAGTGATGGCGCCTTTTTTCAAAGTGCGCATCTGATCCGGAGTCAGGGGCGAGACTGAGGCAACAACATCAGCGTTGGCGAGAACATCGCCAGTTTTGATGGTGGCGCCAGCTTGCGCAAATTGTTCATCGGAGAATTGCGCTGAAAGTCCGGCGCCAGCTTCGATAACAACTTCTAGACCTGCTCGAGTAAGTTTTGAAATAATGTCCGGAACTAGGGCGACACGCTTCTCGCCCGGCCGGATCTCTTTAGCTACAGCAATCAACATGCGGCAACGGTATAGGGGCGGGACCTCAATTTCTGCCAACCTAGGTGTGAATTGCCTCTAAATAGCGGGCAAACTGGCGAATTTCACTAACTTAGTAGTGCTGACCCTTGAAGGTCGCCTCGGGTTAGGTGGTACAAAATTGCTTGGATCGTGGTTCGGCGATGGTAGGCCTCGCGCCAGATATAGGAGCGGGGACCGTCGATGACCTCAGCGCTGACCTCCTCGCCGCGGTGAGCGGGCAGGCAGTGCATGAAGATGCCGTCCGAGGCAGCGAGCGCCATTAATTCCGGGGTTACCTTGAAAGGCGACAGCGCCTTCAATTTGGCCATTCGCTCGGATTCTGGATCGCCCATAGACATCCAAACATCGGTATAGAGCACGCTCGAGCCTTTAGCCGCAGCTTCTGGATCATGGAGCACTTCAATTTTGCCACCAGTTTTGGCAGCGATTCGCTGGGCCAAGGCCACAGCCTCAGGATCTGGCGCCCAATCTCCATTGGGGGTAGCAGCCACAACGTGGGCTCCTAAGATCGCTCCCATAGTTAACCAGGCGTGTGCCATGTTGTTGCCATCACCGATGTAGGTGAACTTGCGCCCGGAGACATCTGATCCGAAAACCTCTCGGATCGTAAGCCAATCAGCCAAAAGTTGTGTGGGGTGATCGGAATCGGTCAGCCCATTAATAATCGGAATAGTTGCATGACGACCAAGTTCATCGACATCAGCTTGTGCAAAGGTGCGAACGATCATCGCGCTCGCAAAACCACTGATTACGCGCGCGGTATCTGCAATCGTTTCGCCTCGTCCGATTTGAAGTTCATCACCGCGAATAAAGATAGGCGTGCCACCCAAATGGGCCACGGCAGTTTCCGATGCCAACCGAGTTCTGGTGGAAGGTTTGGTCATATAAATTGCAACGGTGCGATGCGCCAGCGCATCAGTTGAGCGCAGCGGGTTCTTGGCAAAATCGGCAGCGGTGTCTAGGAGCAGATCAACATCGGCTCGGCTGAGATCTTCGGTACGAAGGAGATCTTTCATTGGGCAAGTGTGGCAGATGCACCTTCTAGTAGGCTATTGATATGGGCATCTTCACGCGCAAACCGGGGCCTGGCCAAATTACTGAGGAGAAGTTCTCCGACCTGCTAATCGAAGAAGAGCTGCTTTCCAATGAAAACGGTGATCACGAACGCTTTGCGCATTATGTTCGCAAAGAGAAGATTGTGGAGTCAGCGGTCACGGGCAAACCAGTGAAAGCGCTCTGTGGCAAAAAGTGGGTCCCCAGCCGCGATCCAGAAAAATTCCCGATTTGCCCCACCTGCAAGAGCATTTACGAAGGATTAAAGAAGGAATAACTCCTAATGTCAGGCCTTTCTAGGCTTGAGGCGTTACCCTAAAAATCATGAACTCTCCGCGCCGCTTTCAATCCTTATTGGCTGGCGCCATTGCTCTCGTTTCTGCGCTCTCACTTCAAATAGCGCCAATTGCTCAAGCCGATAATCCGCCGCGAAAGATCTTCTCGGGTTGGCTTCCTTATTATTCAATGAAAACTTCGCTGCCGGATGTGGTTTCAAATTCGGATCTGATTCAAGAAGTTAATCCATTTTGGTACACCCTCAAAAGCGCTACAAAGATCACCGATCTATATACCCCAGCAAATCCCAGCGTTCCAATGTCAGTTCCGCTGCAGACTTTGCAAAGTATGAAGTTCTCAATAATTCCTACCGTAACGGATGGTACCGATAAGGGAGTCCTAGCCGGCCTGATTGCAAACGCTGCCACCCGAGCTCAAGTAGTTGCCACAATTACAACATTGGTAATGAGCAATAATTTTGACGGCATCGATTTGGATTTCGAAAATTTCGCTTTCGTTGATGGCACCGCTTCTTGGGCTAGCACCATGCCAAATTGGATTCAATTTATAAGCGATCTTTCGGCCAGTTTGCACGCAAATGGAAAATTGCTTTCAGTAACCACTCCAGTTCTCTTCGATCCAGCAACAGGAAAGAAGGGCTATTACGTTTATGCCTGGGCTGCTATTGCGCGGTCAATCGACCGATTAAAAATCATGACCTATGACTACTCAACAAGCAGTCCTGGTCCGATCGGCCCCATCACTTGGGCCGAGAGCGCAGTTCAATATGCCGTCTCAGTTGTACCAGCATCGGAGGTTTATGTAGGAATCGCAGGTTATGGTCGAGATTGGATCACGGCAGTTTCAGGAACTTGTCCCGTTGATGTAGCTGCTGCAATCACGCCCCAGGCAAAGGCCGCGACATTTGTAATGCGGGATGCTGCAACTCTTGCTGCAAATTATGGTGTTCTTCCTACGTACACTCCGAAATTTGCCGAGACTACTTTTACCTATCAAAAGGTTTACAACGGTGTTACCTCATTGGGGCAAGCAACTTCTTGCACTGCCACCAGAACTGCTTGGTATCAAGATGCTCAGGGGTATTCAGTTCGTGCTGGTTTGGTTGCTAAATACCGATTAGGTGGCGTTGCCGCTTGGACGATTGGAATGGAAGATCCCACGGCAATCAGCGCAATTCGCGATGTTGCAAAATCAATTGCGCCCGACACCATCTTAAGTTCGGTAACTGCGGGACCAAATTCTGCGCTAATCGGCGATGCAATTTCAGTTACCGGAAGCTTCACTTTGCCTGATACCAAACCAGTAGCAGGGTTGGCCGCCAAACTTGAGATCAAGAATAGTCTGGGTGATTGGCGCACCATTTTCACGGGGGTTACTGCGGCCGATGGATCGCTAAGTACATCATTAGTATTAGGTGAAATCACTTCGGTTCGCATGAGCTCGGATGGCTCATGGGATCGATTGGCAAGTCAATCCCCGGTTACAGATGTTGCAATCAAGCCGCTCATCTCTTGGTCGCCACCATCATCGATAAGGTCTGGCAACGCGTATTTGATAACCGGAGAAATTCAACCAAAGATCCCTGGTGTAACGGTTAATTTAGAAGGCGCCGAATCGAGTCCAGCGGTAACCGATGAGAATGGTCTCTTTGCGGTAATCCTGCATCTTGATACGCCAGGCCTGGTAAAACTTCGGCTCGCCACCGTAGCAACACAAAAGTTGGCAGCAGCGAGCGGCCCATATTTCACTGTGCTGGTTCGTTGACAGTGGCTCGCTTGGGAATTTGTGCCAAAATCAACCATGGTTAAAACAGCGAGCAAAGAAGAGGTCAGCATTGAAGCCTTCTTTGACAAACCTTGGATTACAATTGTTTGGGACGATCCGGTAAACCTGATGAGTTATGTGACTTTTGTCTTTATTAAAATCTTTGGCTTCTCCACAGAAAAAGCCCACGAACTTATGATGAAAGTGCACACCGAAGGTCGCGCCGTAGTCAGTTCAGGTTCCCGCGAAGAGATGGAACGCGATGTTCAGCAACTTCATGAACATGGCCTATGGGCCACATTGCAACGAGATGATCAACTCTGATGTCGCAGTTTTCTCGCACCGGAAATAATTATTCACTCGCTTTAACTCAGAACGAAGCCGAGATCTTGATCAATTTAGCCGAACAATTATTAGAGCTACTAGGAGAGGGTGACTTCTTCCATCACTTTGATAATTCCGATCCTTTGGCTCAATTGTTATCAATGCCAAAAGAGATTGAAACACCAGAGGATCCAGTTTTGAAGCGCCTGTTACCCAGTGCCTACTCCGATCCAGAAGCAGCATCGGATTTTCGTCGCTACACCGAACCACAATTGCGTGGCGCAAAACAACGCACCTTACGCGTTATTCGTGAAGAGCTAACTTTAATCGTGGATAAGAAATCCGATGGCGGAACGATTCTCAATTTGGATTCTGAACTTTGGCTAAAAGCTCTGAACGATCTTCGGTTGGCGCTCGGGGTTCGATTAGAAGTTGACGCCAATAGCTTCGAGACCTTTGAGCTTTTGCCGGACGAGGACTCGCAAAAACCGATGTACGCCGTTTACTACTGGTTAGGGTGGTTGCAAGAACAACTATTAGGCCTGCTTACCGCGAACTAAACGCTAGCGGGTAGAGTTCGGGGGTGAGTTCAGCTGCCAAAAGCCCTGTAAAAGTAGGACCCGATTCACCAATTGGGGTCTTTGATTCTGGCGTCGGAGGCTTAACGGTAGCTCGAGCGATTATTGATCAGTTGCCCCATGAATCAATCCTCTATGTCGGTGACACTGCTCGTGGTCCCTATGGCCCCAGATCCCTCGCTGAAGTTCGCTCTTTTGCCTTAGAGATTCTCGATGAGTTGGTAGCGGCTGGCGTAAAAGCTTTAGTTATTGCTTGCAATACTGCCAGCGCGGCAATGCTCCGCGATGCCAGAGAACGTTATTCCGTGCCAGTGATTGAAGTTATTCAGCCGGCAGTTCGGCGCGCAGTTTCAGCTACTCGCTCGGGAAAGATCGGCGTGATCGGCACTAATGCCACGATCGAATCTGGTGCTTATCTGGATGCCTTCGCCGCGGCGCCACAACTTGAAATTTCTTCCACCGCCTGCCCGCTATTTGTGGAATATGTAGAGCGTGGGGAAACTTCGGGAGCGGCGATCACTGAAATTGCGAAATCCTATCTAGCTCCAATGCTCGCAGAAAAAGTTGATACCTTGGTTTTAGGTTGCACCCATTACCCATTACTTACCGGTGTGATCTCTTATGTAATGGGCAATGAGGTCACCTTGGTTTCGAGTGCTGAAGAGACTGCGAAGGATCTTTATCGAGTCTTAGTCGAAGAGAACTTACTTCGCGGAAATCAAAAACCAGAATATAAATTTGTGGCCACGGGCGACACTGAAAGTTTCAGTACTTTGGCTCGGCGTTTTCTGGGTCCAGAAGTTGTTACCGTAAATTCAAAGATCTAACGAAACCGAGGAGAATTAACTTGTCAGAGAAACGTATCGATGGACGAGCCGCGGATCAGCTTCGACCAATCAGTTTTACTCGCTCTTGGTTAAATAACGCTGAAGGCTCAGTATTGGTTGAATTTGGAAACACTCGCGTGCTATGCGTTGCCTCATTCACCGCTGGAGTGCCGCGATGGTTGCACGGCAGCGGTAAAGGATGGGTAACTTCCGAATATGCCATGTTGCCCCGAGCCACACATACTCGTTCAGATCGCGAAAGCGTTAAAGGAAAATTAGGTGGTCGTACCCAAGAGATCTCGCGCTTGGTCGGTCGCTCACTGCGATCGGTAGTTGATATGCAAGCTCTTGGCGAGAACACCATTGTTATTGATTGCGATGTCCTGCAAGCTGATGGTGGCACTCGAACTGCGGCTATCACTGGTGCCTATGTTGCATTGGCAGATGCCATCAACTGGGCAAAAGGAAAAGGCCTAATTCTGCCTTCGAGAAAACCGTTGATCCAATCGGTTGCGGCGGTAAGCGTTGGAATTATTGGTGGCGTACCGATGTTGGATCTCTGCTACGAAGAAGATGTCACCGCTGAAACCGATATGAATATTGTCTGCACCGGCGATGGAAATTTTGTTGAAGTGCAAGGAACCGCTGAGGGCAAGCCTTTCGATCGAACCTTGTTAAACCAATTGTTAGATCTCGGAACCGCAGGTTGCGCACAATTAACCGCACTCCAAAACGCCGCTCTCGCCGAGTAAGTTTTCAAAGGTGAGACAGGTTGTTTTGGCTACCCGAAATCCCGGGAAGATTAAGGAGTTCGAGCGACTACTGGCCGAACATGTGTCAGGCGTTCAGGTCTTAGGGCTAAACGATTTTCCCAATTTGCCTGATGTCGAGGAGACTGGCGATAGCTTTGAGGCGAATGCTTTGCTCAAAGCCCGAGAAGTTAGCGCCTTCTCCAATCTGCCAGCGCTAGCCGATGACAGTGGGCTTTGTATCGATGCGTTAAATGGTGACCCGGGGATATATTCGGCACGCTGGGCTGGAGGGCACGGAGATGATCGCGCCAATGTCGCTAAAGTCCTGCAGCAGCTTGAACAGATCCCAATCACGCAGCGAGGCGCGCATTTTCAGTGTGCCGTGGCGCTTCACTTACCCGATGGCACCGAAGTCATAAGAACTGGTCAATTAAAAGGCGTGATTGTCTCCGAACCACGAGGTGCCGCCGGGTTTGGCTATGACCCAATCTTCCAACCCGTAGGTTTTGGCCTGACACTTGGGGAATTTGGCGCTGGCGAAAAGGACCGAATTAGCCATCGGGGCCAAGCACTTCGGGCAATTACCGAAGATTTAACCAAATTGCTCTAACCGCTGAGGTAACCTAAGCCCAGTATTTACCGCAACATCCATCGTTAGACTGGTTTCACGACCGACGAGTTCAAGGAGTTAAAAGTGGCAGTTGCAAAGAAGAGCGCAAAGAGGCCGGTGGCCAAGAAGGCTCCCGCAAAAAAGGCCACTGTTAAAAAGGCCGCTACCAAGAAAGCTCCAGTAAAGAAGGCGGCTGCAAAGAAGGCCGTTGCTAAAAAGGCTCCAGCCAAAAAGGCTCCGGCTAAAAAGGCTCCGGCTAAAAAGTCCGTGGTAAAAAAGAGCGCTGCGAAGAAGGCCGTTGCCAAGAAAGCAACCGTCAAAAAATCCGCAACGAAAAAAGCCACCGCTAGGAAATCAGCACCCAAGTCCCGCGCCGCAAGCGCCGGCATCGAAAGCTTTGTTATTCCGCCGGTTCCTGGAACTGCAGAAGTACCAGCCAAAGCAACAACTGTAATCTCAACCGCTCCGGCACCAATGCCAACTCCAGTGGCAACGGCAGCGGCACCAAAGAAGTCAACCTCCTCTAACCGCGTTGTCGTAGCAGTGATCGCAGGCATTGTGATTTTGGCCTTAATCGTAGTCGCGCGCAGCTCTTCAACAACCAAAAAGGCTGATGCTTCCGCATCGCCAACTCCTTCAACAAGCGCCTCGGCTTCAATGTCAACAGATGCATCAGCAACCCCATCCATGTCAGAGGCCACCCCCTCTGAAAGTGCAGTAGCCACTGGCGGCGCACACGAAGCACCGGTTGGGATCGTCGCTCACTACACCGCAAAAGGAGCCACAATTTTCTGGCAGGCTCCAGCAATGACTGATGGTTTGACCAACTACAACGTAGAGATCGCAAGCAATGGTGGCGCCTGGAAATTGATCTCAACAGTTCCAGCTACTCAACTTTCCATGGATATCACCAAGTCCGGTTCAACCGGCTGGTGCTCATTCCGAATCTCAACCGTCTTCTCTGATAGTCAGACGGTAGCTGGCAAAGTATTTGGTTTGCCAGGTCAATTTGCATAGGCAGTTCATTAGTTAAAACAGCGAAGTTGGGTTTGAATTTGGGTCAGGAGTGAAACTACTTCTGGCCCAATTTTTCTAAGATCGCGGCCACATAAACATCGCTACCTGCATCCGATAAATGGACGCCATCGGGGGCAAAAAATTCTGGATGACCAGCAGAGATTACCTCCCACTCAATTAACTGGGTCTGGGGATAGCGTTTTATAACCTCTTTGATGATTCGATTGTTATCCGCTCGCCATGGCCGCGGAACCGCAGTATCTACCAAAATGATTCGCGGCTGATCTTTTAGTAATTCGAATAAGGCAACCACCGATTCAGTTGTTAAATGATTATTATTTCCCAGATCTAAAATTACAGTTGCGCCAGGAACGTGGATTCGATCTGCGGCCACGACGGTGGTCAATTCCTGAATTTGGCGACCTACCCGTGCGTTAATTAGCGCAATATGTGAATGCGATTCTAACTTGCTTCGAATTCCGAGGATTACAGAGTCACCCGTGACCCAAAGTCCTTTTGGTTCGATGACTACCGATTTAGGATTTGTTGATGTTGGAGTTGGAGAAGCTTCACTCTGTGCTTTAAGTGCGGCAGTTAATTTCTTGGCACTCACGTCACCTTGTGATACTCCGATGGCGCTTGCAACGGTTGCGACAACGATAACGGTTGTGGCTGCGCTGGCCACAAGTAATCGTTGTTGATTTTTTATTTTTTGGGTTCGATATTTCATGCCGCGAAACCAATTTTGTAGCAAGCCACGACGGATTGGGATTTCAATCCAACGCATAGATATATCGGCCAGCGCTAGAACTAGCAGGATACGGGCGCAATTTAAAGCCAGCGCCGAACCAGCTAGATCAACAGAAGGTCTGGTGACTTGGAAAATTACCCAGTGCCATAAATAGATTCCATATGATCGCTCACCAATCCAAATTAGCCAACGTGCACTCATTAGTGGCGCGAAGCGAGATGAGGGGTGGACTAAGGAAGTGATTGTGGCGCAACCAAATATCCCGGCTAATGGAAAGGCCAACTTATACAAAGTTGGATTGGATTCGGTGACAAAGAGAAAAGTACTTAGCAACCCCAACAGACCAAAGACTCCGATGCCATCTACGAAATCTTGCGCACGCTGACTGATGCCAGAACTCAAATTTTGCGGCACCCAGCTAACAGCAAGCGCAGCACCAAGGAAAAGCCCCAGGCTATGCGTATCAGTTCCGAAATAAATATGACTTACTCTTCCGGCGCTAGAGGAGTCGACGCGAAGTGAGAAAAGAAAGAGCGCAGTTCCGGAAAAGGCGGCGATCAGTAGTGCAACCTTGGCAATATTTCGCTTCCCAAAGTAACGCAGAATTCCAATCAAAATAAGCGGCCAAACCAGGTAGAACTGTGCTTCGACCGCCAACGACCAAGTGTGTTGAAGCAATGGTGGTCGCCCAATAGTTTGGAAATAGTCCTGATGGGCCGCCACTAATCGCCAGTTATTGGTGCCCGTCAGGACATAAGGAATATCGGAAAGCAGCCGGCGCATCGCCTCTTGCGCCCAAAATGCGCTGATAAGAATTGCACCGAAGATTAAAAAAAGAAGTCCGGGCAATAGCCGTTTCGCCCGGCTGGCATAAAACTGTCTTAGATCAAGTGCGCTAGAACTGTCGATGGAATCTAAAATTAATCTGGTTATTACATAGCCTGAGATTACAAAGAAGAGATCGACGCCGAGAAAGCCGCCGGGGATCCATGCAACGCCAAGGTGATAGAGAACTACCGCAGCAACGGCGATGGCACGAAGGCCATCGATCGGCGCTATGTATCGGCTCTTAGTGGCCGCGGGAGTCACTTACGTTTTGCGGTGGTTCGCTTCGCGCTCTTGCTTGAAGCCGATCGAGTAGAAGTTGTCTTGGTGGTTGAAGAACGTTTGGTGCTTCGCTTGGCCACCGGCTTTTTAAAGGGAACTTCAGGAACGCTGACTTGCTCATCAATTTTCGCTACTTCTGCCGATAATTCTGCCGCATGCACAAAACTCTTTACCTGTGGACGGTTGGTGGAATCAATGTTGGCACCGATATCGGCTTGGAGCGCAGTCAATTTATCGAAGGCGCCACCAAGGCGAGCGCGCGATTGGGTAATCGCCTGCTCGGCCGCTTGCAAGGATTGGGTCTGAATTCGATAGAGGCGTTCGGTTTCGGTAATTGCCGAGTTCAGCCAGGTGCGGTAATCGGCGATCTCCCCGGTTGCTTCGGCAACCAGTTTTTCGGCTTCGCGCTTCGCGGCGGCGGTTACGGTCAGCGCTTCGCGCTTTTTGGTGCTGATTAGCTCTTCGGCTTCGCGTTCGGCTTCGCTCTTGACAGACTCAGCTTCGGCTTCGGCGGCATCCAAATATTTTCGGCCTCGTGCTTCGGCGCCAGCCAAAATCTGGCGAGCTTTAGTTTCAGCTGCAGCTAAGTTATCGGCAGCGCTCTTTGTACTATCGCCTAAAACTTTTTGTGCCAGTGTCGCTGCCTTTGCTTCGCGGGCCTGGGCGGATTTGATTATGGTCATGGCGGTTTCCGTTGCCAAGATTTCGAACTCTTCCTTGGTCAAGCTGGTGATATCGCGCCGGGACCGTAAATCGGCTAATTGCGCCTCGAGGTTGCGAATTCGTTCCAAGGCATTTTCGGTCGGGGCGGCGGCATTTGCATCTTCGCCTTTAAAACCAACCCAAGAGAGAAAGCTCTTCTCACCCATTTTTCCATCCCAACCGTGAAGCCAAGCTAGCTCGGCAGCTCCGAGCGCTGATGGGATTCTAAGGTGATTTCAGGGGATAGAGAAAGTGGCGGTTACGCCCAATCTAAGGTTCGAGTCAGCGCTTTTTGCCAATTCTGGTAGCCAACATCGCGCAGTGGATGGGCCGGTTCGGCCTGCCAACGCTTTGCGACCTGCCACTGTCCGCGCAGTTCATCAGTGCCCGACCAATAACCTACGGCCAGGCCAGCGGCATAGGCGGCGCCTAGCGCCGTGGTTTCGCTTATTACCGGACGGATAATGTCGATTCCCATGATGTTCGCTTGCAATTGCATACATAAGGAGTTGGCGGTGATCCCGCCATCTACCCGCATTTGGGTGAGCTGAAGGCCAGTCTCTTGGGCCATAGCATCTAGAACATCTCGAGTTTGGTAACAGATCGCTTCCAGTGCGGCTCGGGCGAGGTGAGCCTTGGTCGCCGCTCGGGTCAATCCCACAATTGCACCTCGAGCATCGCTTCGCCAATGCGGCGCAAATAACCCCGAGAAAGCTGGGACGAAATAGACCCCGCCGTTATCGCTGACCGATTCGGCGAGCGCTTCCACTTCAGAGGCATGGGAAATAATCCCAAGCTGATCTCGCAACCATTGAATTGCCGATCCGGTTACCGCGACCGAGCCTTCGATCGCATAACGTGCTGGTTGATCCCCGAATTTGTAGCAAACCGTGGTCAGTAGCCCGTGGCTGGAGCGAACAATCTGCTGGCCAGTATTTTGTAGGGTGAAATTTCCGGTTCCATAGGTGGTCTTGGAATCGCCTGGCTCCAAACAAAGTTGTCCGACCATCGCCGATTGTTGATCGCCCAATATGCCAGCCAGCGCGACCTCGGCACCAAATGGACCGGCGGCATCGGTATAGCCATAGATTTCAGAGGAGCTTTTTATCGCAGGCAGAATTGAATTCGGAATCCCAAAAATGTCTAAAAGTTCTTGATCCCACTGCAGCGTCGCCAAATCCATCAAGAGCGTTCGACTGGCGTTGGTGACATCGGTGATGTGAAGTCCGCCATTGTGACCGCCAGTCAATTTCCAAGCGAGCCAACTATCTATTGTGCCGACCAATGCGCGCCCAGAATTCACCGCTTGTTCAACTTCGGGACAATTATTGAGCAACCAATTGATCTTGCTCCCTGAAAAGTACGGGGCGATGGTCAATCCAGTTTTATACCGGATCACACTTTGGAGTTCCGGAGATAGATCGGTCAGAAAAGCTTGCGTCCTGGTGTCCTGCCAAACAATGGCATTGTGCAGCGGCATACCGCTCTCGCGATCCCAAGCCAGAGTAGTTTCGCGCTGATTAGTAATGCCAACCGCTGCCAAATCGGCGCCTGAAATGTTGGCTCGTTCTAGGGCAACCCGAATTACTTCTTGGGTGGCGTGCCAAATTTCGCTGGCATCATGTTCGACCCAACCGGCCCGGGGCAAGATCTGACGGTGCTCTAATTGATGTTGGCTGACGATGGCGCCAACCTCATCAAAAACAATGAAACGTGTGCTGGTCGTGCCCTGATCTAGCGAACCTATGTAGCGCATAACCCGTATCCTAAGAGCATGACCACAGCGAAGTCAGCACTTAACCCCGCCCAAAGAGGCGTCGCGATTGCAGCGTTAAAAGGTGAAAAATTTGATGTTTTAGTGATCGGTGGCGGAGTCACGGGCTCTGGAATCGCGCTTGATGCCGCCTCACGCGGTTTGAAGGTCGCACTGGTCGAATCAAGCGACTTGGCTTCTGGAACTTCATCGCGCTCCAGCAAATTAATTCACGGTGGCCTTCGATATTTAGAGCAATACGATTTCAAATTAGTGCGCGAAGCACTGCAAGAGCGCGAATTAATGGTGACTACGCAAGCTCCGCATTTGGTTAAGCCAGTTGCATTCCTGTATCCACTTCACGAGAAAGTAAAAGAGCGTACTTATGTAGGTGCTGGATTAGCTCTTTACGATGCGCTGCGCGGATTTCAACGTGCGCTCCCAAATCACAAACACATGAGCCAAAAAGGGATTCACGAAGTAGCACCGGCGCTTCGATTGGATATCGTTACTGGCGGCATCCAATATTTTGATGCCCAAGTTGATGATGCTCGCCATACGATGATGATTGCCCGAACCGCTGCCGAATACGGTGCCACCATTGTTACCCAAGCTCGAGTCGAAAGTTTGCTCCGACTTGGTAAACGCGTCATCGGCGCCAAAGTTTTAGATCGAACCACTGGCGAAACAATCGATGTCTCTGCCGCGGTGACAATTATGGCAGGCGGAGTCTGGAGCGATTTACTTCACGAAAAATTTGGTATTACTCCCGGTTATCAAGTCCGGATGTCAAAGGGAACTCATATTGTTGTTCCAAAATCAGCGATCAAATCAAAATCCGGAATCATTTTAAAAACAGCAGTCTCCGTTCTATTTATTATCCCTTGGGGAGATAAGTGGATCGTCGGAACTACTGATACGGAATTCACTGGCGATCGCAATCAACCGTTGGCAACCAGAGAAGATGTGGATTACATCTTGGCGCAAGCAAATAAGGTCTTGAATCCAATGTTGAAACCAAGTGATGTTCTTGGGGTTTACGCCGGTCTTCGCCCGCTGGTTTCAAAAAATAGCATTTCATCAACAACGAAACTTTCCCGCGAGCATATAGTCGATCACCCAGTTCAAGGTTTTGTCAGCATCGCTGGTGGCAAGTACACCACCTACCGAGTCATGGCTGAAGATGCCGTGGATCATGCCGCACCTGACTTGCGCCGAATCGTTCCCGACTCTGTAACAAAAGAACTTCCAATCCTTGGTGCTACTGGCTATCAAACCTTAGTAAATCGGGCTGACTTAATTGCCGCAGAGATGAAGTTAACCAAAGCCCAAGTAATTCACCTACTCGATCGCTATGGCTCTGAAATCTCTGAGCTTGAAGAGTTGATGGTTGCCGACCCAAGTTTGCGCGAACCGCTAAACAATGAGTTGCCCTACCTCCGAGCCGAAATTCATTTCGCCGCCTCGCATGAAGGCGCCTTGAGCGTGGCCGATGTAATAGCGCGTCGCACCAGGATTTCATTCGAGACTGCCGATCATGGCCTTTCCGTTGCTGCAGATGTTGCAAAGATAATCGCTCCAATCTTAGGTTGGAGTGCAGCAGCTAAGAAGAAGTCGATTGCGGAATACCAGGAGCAAGTAGCGACGGAGAAGGAATCGGTTGCGCGCTTGACGACGAGGGGCTCGGCGTCGGATTCGCAGATGAAGTCGGGTTCGGAATCGGCGTTGGCGAAGTAACCTTCAGCCATTTCAACCATTTGGTCATTGGAACCATTTGATTGCTTACAACTACGAAACTATGCCCTCCGGCTGCCATGGTTAACGACACACTGGCTTTGACGCTTGCCAATTTCTTGCTCCAACTTGCAGCTTGGCCCCGAATCGGAACGGTGTAGTCCTCCTTTCCTTCCGCCAGATACCAACGAAAGCTCGGAGCTCTTTTTAAATAGTTTGCTGGAGATTGGTAGGCGACTTTTGCAGTGCTAGCAAAAGCTTCGGTCAAGTCATCAGTTACAAAATATCCCGAGATCGAAACTATCTGGCTAAATAAATCGGGATGATGCAGTGCAATTATCGCAGCACCGTACCCTCCCATAGAAAATCCCATAATTGCTCGTTCGCTGGCACTTCTAATTCGTCCCGATTCAACTTTCGGAATTACTTTGGTGGTTAACCAAGTTTCAACCATTGCTTTCTTATCGGATGAATCCGCCCACTCTGAATCCGGGTGCGTCTTCGCATTCCCGTCGGGGAAAACGGCAATGAATGGTTTCGCACCATTTGCGAAAGCTTGCGCAAGGGGCTTTTGAACAGCGCTGATGATTCCAGCGGGAGAACCAGACCAACCATGCAGCATGTAAACGACAGGGAGTGAATTTGGGTTTACATTTAAAAGTGCGGGTGTCCAAACAAAAACGCTTCGAATTGGATAATCCGCTTCCGGGCTTGGAATTCGCAGTTCGACCAGTTTTCCAAGGTCAATCTTTGCAGTGACGGCTGCGGCAGGCGAGTGCAGCGCCGGCGTGGCAAGCACCACTACCAGCGTTGCCAAAAAAGCGAGGACCCCGCTATTCAGCAGGTTCACACGAAGCTCTCTCACTTTCATGAAGGCGAGGGTATAGGGGTTAACTTCAAAAAGTGGGATACTGATTCTGCGAAAATTCTGTCATTTCCTTGTTCGAAGGCATCGCGAGAAAAACCGGGTAAAAATGAATGAGCGAAGCGCACGGCTGGCTCTAGTAGTCGCTTTCGCGCTTTCATTTTCAAGTATCGGTGTAAGTTCTATTGCGTTAGCAGCTCCAACTTCATTTGCAAGTCCTAGCCAATCGCCCGGGAGCAAAATTTCTGGGACCCATTATTCTGGTTTAACGCCAGATCAGAAGCTCGCTCTGGCGGCAGCTAAAAAGTCTTTAGCCTCTGAGCTCCTTGCTGCTAAATCCGCTTTTGGCTTGATGGTCGCCGATGCAAAGGCAAATCGCGATCAGGCTATTCTCTCTGCAGGTACTGATAAAAAAGCCATTGCAGCTGCGCGAACTCAATTTAGAAGCTCGCTAATCACAGCAACTGGGATTTTTCAATCAGCCGTAACCGATGCCAGGTCTAAATTCTCGGCCGCTCTAGTCAAGTCGGGGATTGCCGCCTCGACAAAATAACGAGCGACTTCGGTTTCGCTCTATTCCACCCAAATCCTTAAATTGCTCCGGCGCTATTGAATTTGAGTTGCAGGTGCGAAAGAGTTGCAGGCATGGTTAATAGAGAAGATTGGTCCTTCGATACCCAGCAAATTCATTCCGGGCAGACTGCCGATCCAGTAACTGGTTCGCGATCTCTTCCGATTTACCAAACCACTGCCTATCAATTTCGAGACACTCAACACGCCGCAAATCTTTTCGGAATAGCTGAAGCGGGAAATGTCTACACACGCATTAACAATCCAACGCAGGATGCGGTCGAACAGCGACTGACCGTTCTTGAAGGTGGCGTCGCTTCGTTATTAGTTGCGACTGGAATGGCGGCAACTGCTTATGCGATCATGAATGTTGCCGAAGCCGGTGACCATGTCGTCGTTAGCCGCAATGTTTACGGCGGAACGTATAACCTATTTAATTACACCCTTCCTAAGTTTGGGTTGCGATTTACCTTTGTCGAGGATGCCAGCAATCTTGACGCTTGGCGAGCAGCGGTTCGTCCAAATACCAAAGCTTTCTTTGGCGAAGGAATTTCTAATCCACTCGGTGCTGTGCTGGATATCGAAGGCATCGGAAAGATTGCCCACGAAGCTGGCGTTCCATGGATCGTTGATAACACAATTGCAACGCCATATATAACCAAGCCAATCGAATACGGTGCCGACATCGTCACACATTCGGCTACTAAGTTTCTATCAGGTCACGGCAGCGCAATGGTCGGTGCCATCGTAGATTCAGGCAACTTTGATTTCGCGGCAAATCCCGCAAAGTTTCCAGGCTTTAATGAACCTGATCCAAGTTACAACGGCTTGGTCTATGCAAAAACCCTCGGCGTTGGTTCAAGCTTTGGGGCAAACTTGGCCTATATATTTAAAGCCCGGCTACAACTTTTGCGCGATATCGGTGCCTCGGTCTCGCCATTTAATGCTTGGCTGCTTGCTCAAGGTTTAGAAACACTTAGCCTTCGTATGCAACGACATATAGAAAATGCCCAAGCGATTGCCGAGTGGCTTGAAGTTCAACCGGGCGTTGACCATGTCTCCTACGCTGGATTGCCGTCATCGAAGTGGCATGCCCAGGCGCTGAAATATGCGCCAAAGGGCGCGGGTGCAGTTATGTCATTTGAAATTTCGGGCGGCTCTGCGGCTGGTCAGAAATTTGTTGAAGGGCTAGAACTCTTCAGCCATGTGGCAAATATCGGCGACGTTCGTTCCTTGGTGATTCATCCTGCTTCGACCACCCATTCGCAACTCAATCCGGAAGAACAAATCGCTGCTGGGATTACGCCGGGAATGGTTCGGCTCAGCATCGGATTGGAATATATCTCGGATATCAAGCGCGACCTTTTGTTGGGATTCGCGGCAGCTCACAAATAGCTATTTGTAGGGGCTAACTTTTCTTGCTTTAACTTCGAAAAGATAGATCCTGTTTTTTCATTTCAGCGACCAAGACCCGAATGGCATTTGGCCCCATGCCATGAAGTTCTCTTATGGCGGCTAAGGAAACTTTACGTAAATCGCTCAATTGATAGAAGCCCTCATCGATTAATGCGCGCCTGGCTGGTGCTGCTAATCCAATTTCCCGCCAATTGCCATCTTGTTCGAAGTAGTCATCTTGCGGGGCGACTGTGGATTTTTCCGTTGCTTCAAGTATCGCTTTCTTTTCAGCCCGATTAGCGGCAGCTGCTTTTTTTGCTTGAGATGCCAGCATCTTTACCTTCGCCGGTGATGGTTTTGCCATGTCGGGAGTTTATTGCTCGATCGTGCTTCTTGATGAGATAAAACTAAGCAAGAGGTTTCAATCCCCTAGCGAAAGCAATTAATTGGGTTTGGGTAAAACCGCCTTGAGTACCGACTCGGATATAGGTTGCCTTTAATAATTTAGTTGCCGGTGCGATGAAGGTGATTTCGCCGCCGTACTTTGAGAATTTAGACGCGGTGCAATTAACGCCGGAGCAGTAAATTCCAAGCTTTGCCTTGATACCGTTTATGTAAACAGTTCCGAGAGATTTCGGGTGGTCGATTCCGGTGCAATTGTAAGCAGCGGCCGTCTCAACCAGGGCGATTCCTTGATCCATTCCACCAAAGCCAGCAAGCAGGTATTGCTCCTTGCCAGGATGCAATCGACAGGCACGAACTTCAAAATTCAGGGCTTTCAATTTCAAGGTATTGGATGGTTTATAGAGAACGTAGGTAACACCCGTTTGCAGATCCGAGTATTTGTCGCCGCTTCCCATAGCGGTTGCAACTGGCGCATGAAAAAGCACACCGCCGAGCAAGATTGTGGCCAGGATTGAGGCCAGGATTGAGGCAGTGAGGGCCCGAGTGGCAACCTTAATTTTGAGCATTGTGCGGGAGGCGGGACTTGAACCCGCACGTCCGAAGACACAGGTTCCTAAGACCTGCGTGTCTGCCATTTCACCACTCCCGCTGGAGATAGGAGAAGGCTAAGGTAAGTTCCGTTCTACTCCAAATGAGAGTTTGAGATTCACCCGATATTGCGATTCAAGGAGCCTGAAAGATGTCACTAAATCCCACCCCAGCAGATAAATTTACCTTCGGTCTCTGGACCGTTGGCTGGCAAGCCCGAGATCCCTTCGGCGATGCCACTCGTGGCCCGCTGGACCCGGTTCGCAGCGTTAATGAGCTAGCAGCTCGCGGGGCATATGGCGTGACCTTTCATGACGATGACCTGATTCCATTTGGCTCCGACGAAACAGCGCGGGCTGGGCATATCGCTCGTTTTAAGAAGGCGCTGGCTGAAACCGGCATGAAGATTCCAATGGCCACAACCAACCTTTTCTCTCATCCAGTATTTAAGGACGGGGCACTGACTTCAAATGATCGCGATATCCGTCGCTTCGCGCTTCGCAAGGTGATGCGAAACATCGACCTGGCCGCCGAACTGGGGGCTCAGATTTATGTTTGTTGGGGTGGGCGCGAAGGTGCCGAATCTGATGGCGCGAAGGATGCCTATGTGGCGCTAGAGCGCTATCGCGAAGGTTTCAATGTGCTTGGACAGTATGTAATCGATAAGGGTTATGACATTAAATTTGCAATCGAGCCAAAGCCAAATGAGCCACGGGGCGATATCTTCTTGCCAACCATCGGTCATGCGCTCGCCTTTATTAATTCGCTAGCTCACCCAGAAATGGTGGGCGTAAATCCAGAAGTTGGCCACGAACAAATGGCTGGCCTTAACTTCGTTCACGGAATTGCCCAGGCGCTATTTCACAAGAAGTTATTCCATATCGATCTAAATGGTCAGCATGGCCCAAAGTACGATCAAGATTTGGTCTTTGGTCATGGCGATCTAAAGTCCGCCTTCTTCTTGGTTGATCTGCTCGAACGTTATAAGTACGCCGGCCCTAAGCACTTCGATTACAAGCCAGCTCGTACCGAAGATGACAAGGGTGTTTGGGCATCAGCCACCGCAAATATGCGTACCTATTTACTTTTGAAGGAGCGGGCGCTGGCTTTCCGCAGCGATCCACGAGTTATAGCTTCGATGAAAGATTCACGAATCGATCAACTAGAAATTCCAACCATGGCAGCGGGGGAGAGCTGGAAAGATTTGGCAGACGAATCCTTCGATGTCGATCTAGCCGGCGAGCGCGGATATGGCTACGAAGCGCTAGATCAACTAGCGCTCGAGCACCTGATGGGTGTGGGGATTTAGCTCCCACTACCTTTACGAGAGATTGCATCGACACTGGCTGAAACGAGAAGGACTAGGCCAGTGACGATGTACTTGATACCGGCGGCGTAACCTAACAAGCCCATTCCGTTATCAATTACAGCTACAACCAAGCCACCCAAGATCGCATCGCGCATCTTTCCCTTGCCGCCAAAAAGGCTGGTGCCACCAATAACTGCGGCGCCAACGGCATAGAGAAGTGTTGAACTTCCACCTGTTGTAGGCGAGATCGAATTCTGGCGAGAGGCGAAGATCAAGCCGGCAATCGCCGACATGCCAGAACAGATTACGAAAGCCGAGATCTTGACCCATTTCACGTTGATACCGGAACGACGTGCAGCTTCAGCGTTGCCACCAACTGCGTACAAGTGGCGACCAAATGCCGTGCGGTTCAATACAAAGGTTCCGATAACAAGTAAGAAGAGAATCACTGGAACGACGAAGGGAATTCCTTTGAGGCTGACCAATTGCGGGTTGTTGCTGCGCTCTAAGTTCAACGCATAAACCGCAACTCCCATTATGCCCAAAAGGCCAACGGTCTTAAGGGTCCAAAGTTGCATGAGCTCAACTTTTAGACCGACCTTACGACGCGCTGCTGCTCTGCGAAGTCCACTGGCAATATAAAGACCGGCACAGGCGGCGAAGAAAATCCAACTGATTACTGGTGTCATATTGCTGTTCTCGATAGAAAGAACAGTTGGGTCTTCCATGCGGATTGTTCCGCCTTCACCAGCTAGCAGAAGAAGCAAACCTTGGAAGGCCAAGAAGGTAGCAAGCGTTACAACGAAGGAGGGAATTCCTAAGAATGCAACAAGCCAGCCGATAAACAGACCCAAAGCAATGCCAGCCAAGATGCTAACTGGAAGTGCGATCCACCATGCAACGCTGTGATTGGTTACCAAGATAACAAGCACTGCGCCACAAACACCAGAGGCATAACCCGCAGATAGATCGATCTCGCCAAGCAGAAGAACGAAGACCAAGCCCATTGCAATAACAATGACCGCAGCAGCTTGGGTTAAAAGGTTCGCGAAGTTTCCGGGTGTGAGGAAGGCCGATTGCATTATGCTAAAGACGGCACAGAGGACTACTAATCCGAGAACCGCCGGCAGTGCTCCGATGTCACCAGATTTAATTCGAGCCCAGTAATCACCGGCAGCGCCTTTTAGCGGGCTTGCTGCTACTTCAGTTTCAGTGCTCATTGGTTCGCTCCTACAGGTGAGATTCCGGCTGACTTGCCGGTGGTGATCAATTCAATAACTTGGCTAGATGTGACATCGGCTTTGCGAACTTGCGCCGCTAACTGGCCCAAATAAAGCGCCGCGATATTGTCGGCAACTTCAAAAACGTCGTTCAAGTTGTGACTAATAAGAATGACGCCGATTCCACTGTCGGCTAACCGCCGAACTAGATGAAGTACTTGTTCGGTCTGTGAAACTCCAAGCGCGGCTGTTGGTTCATCAAGGATTACCACCTTGTTATTCCAAAGCACGGCACGAGCAATTGCGACAGTCTGACGTTGGCCACCTGATAGTGAAGAAACCGTTTGGCGAATCGATTTAACAGTTCTAACGCTTAGACCATCAAGAGTTTTGCGTGCCATTACCTCCATGGCGGATTCGTCGAGAACCACGCCTTTCTTCTGCTCGCGTCCCAAGAACATGTTGTGAACGATGTCGAGGTTGTCGCAGAGCGCTAAATCTTGGTACACAACTTCAATTCCTAGCGCGGTGGCATCGCGCGGTCCGTGAACCGTTACCTGATTGCCATCAAAAATGTATTCCCCGCTATCGGGGGTGTAAATACCAGCAATGCACTTGATTAGCGTGCTCTTGCCGGCGCCGTTATCTCCAACTAGCGCGGTAACTTCACCTGGGTAAACATCAAGGTGAACATCGCGTAAGACGTGGACCGGTCCGAATGACTTATTTATCGAACGTAGAGAAAGGATTGGCTGTGCCACTTTTTGCCCTTCGTTTAATCGCACTGATTCTGCGGCGGTGAGGTAAATCTAGCCCTATAACGGCTTCAACAATGTTAATTGTTGCGGGAATTGAAAAAGTGGGCGTCCAGTTCGATTACTCGGACTGGACGCCCACCAATAATGCGAACTAATGGTTTCTAGTTATTAGATTCCGTTAGCTTTGCAAAGTGCTTCGATACCCTTACAGACATCGGCACGCTTCTGGAAACCATCAGCGATAACTACCTTGACATTTGCCTTGGTAATTCCGACTGGCTTTAGAAGTACTGAAGGAACGTTAACGGTTCCGTTGTTGGTAACGCCGGTTGCTGTTGCAGCCTTCTTACCGTTTAGGAGAGCAACTGCAAGAGCAGCAGCGCCGTTAGCTTCAGCCTTGATGGCCTTGTAAACGGTGTTTGAAAGGTCACCTGTCAAGATGGCACGAAGACCATCAACTGTTGCATCTTGTCCAGATACGCAGACCTTGCCGTTTAGCTTGTTCTTCTTAAGAACTGCAACTGCTGCAAGTCCTAGGCCTTCGTTTGCAGAAACTACTGCATCGAGCTTGCCGCCAGCCTTGGTTAGTTGTTGCTCGAAGATGGTTCCACCCTTGACGTTGTCCCAGCCAGGAACGGCGGTGTCGTCAACGAGGGTGTATGCCTTTGAAGTGATGTATGGACGGATGACTGAGTCATAGCCCTTCTTGAACAAGGTGGCGTTGTTATCGTCTGGAGAACCGTTTAGGTAGACGATACGTGCCTTGGTCTTCTTAGCTGCCTTGAGGCAGTTAACAATTCCGGTACCTTGGAGAACACCAACTGCAGTGTTGTCGAAGGAGACGTAGTAAGACTCAGAACCATTAAGTGTTAGACGGTCATAGTCGATTGTTGGAACGCCTTGAGCCTTTGCCTTGTCCTGTACTGCCTTTGCAGAAGCAGAATCAAGGTTCACCATGATCAAAACCTTTGCACCCTTGGTGAGCATTTGATCAGCAATTGTCTGGAAAGCAGTCTTATCGCCGTTTGCATTCTGGATGTCAGCGGTTACGCCAGCAGCTTTGAAAGCAGCGGTCAAGAAGGGACGATCTGCAGTTTCCCAACGGTTTGATGATGCAGCATCAGGAAGGATTACGCCGACGAAGCCTTTTGCGGCTGCGTTAGCAGAAGTGTTTGCGAAACCTGTTAGTGCGAGAGCTGCAGCAGCAATAACTGCAGTAAGCGCAATACGTCGCTTGGTCATATTTGGTATTACCTTTCGAAGGTGTCAGACTCGTGACCAAACCTGCTTTTGGCCATACGTTCGAGTCAGCCTTCGAAAGGTAGTCTGAATGAGCCATTTGGTCACGAGTAGCAATGCCACATATCGGACATTTTTGTTAACGATTCGATAACGGAAACAGGGAATATGTGCAGGTGTCCAACGGGTAACCTTGGCTAGATGAGTTCAATTCAGGATCAAATTAGCGCGGCGATCGTCGCGATCCTGGAGCGCTCGCGCGATTTTCTCCAATGTGAGATCCCGCAAGCCATCACGCTCGATCGCCCCAAAAACCGCGATCACGGTGACTATGCCACTTCTATTGCCCTTGCCTTGGCAAAGCCATCCGGAAAGGCGCCGCGCGAGATCGCCGAATTGATTCGAGCCGGCTTAATCGATCTCCCGCAGTTCTCCGCGGTAGAGATAGCCGGTCCAGGTTTTATCAACTTAACGTTGGCAACTGCAAGTCAAGGCGAAGTATTGAAAACCATTTTGACCAATCGCGAGAAATTCGGAGCCGGCACCGCCATGAGCGGGGTTCGCGTGAACTTGGAATTTATCAGCGCTAACCCAACTGGGCCGTTGCATTTAGGACATACCCGCTGGGCAGCTGTCGGCGATTCTTTGGGCCGACTATTGAGCGCTGCTGGCGCTTCAGTTACCCGAGAATTCTATGTCAATGATCGTGGCAATCAGATGGAACTCTTCGGCGCTTCGATCCGCACTGCGGCGATGAATTTGCCCCGGCCCGAGAATGGCTACCACGGTGAATATATTGCCGACCTGGCAGCGGTCATAGTTGCCGATCATCCAAAGTTTGAGCTCTTGCCGGAAGCCGAATCGATCGCCGCCTTTCGCGATGCCGGATATGCATTGCAGTTGAAACAACAGCAGGATGTCTTGGATGCTTTTGGGACCCACTTTGACATTTGGTTTTCCGAGCGCAGCCTCTATGAAAATGATTTCTTCAACCACAGCATGCAACGCCTGCGCGATCAAGGCCACACCTTCGAATTAGATGGCGCGACTTGGCTTCGTACCACCGACTTCGGCGATGATAAAGACCGCGTGATGATCAAATCCGACGGGACCTTCGCTTATTTCGCCTCGGACTCGGCTTACTACATCAGCAAGCGCGAACGAGGATTTGAGATCTGCATCTATATGTTGGGCGCCGACCATCATGGCTACGTCAATCGACTAAAGGCGATCGCGGCATGCGCCGGCGATGATCCGGAGTACAACATTCATGTTCTGATCGGACAGATGGTAAAGATCATGGAAGGTGGCGAAGAACTTAAACTTTCTAAGCGCGCTGGAACCATTATCACCCTTGAAGAATTGGTCGAAAAGGTTGGCGTTGATGCTGCCCGCTACACCTTGGTTCGCTATCCCGTTGAAACTCCGATGGTGATGGATGTTGATGTCCTTCGCAGTCGCACCAATGAAAATCCAGTTTATTACGTGCAGTACGCGCATGCTCGGATATGTGCCGTCCTTCGTAATGCCACCGAGTTAGGTATCAAATTTGGCGCCGATTTTGCTGCCGATTACGAACTCTTGATTGATCCGCGCGAGCGCGAGCTCATTGGCTTGCTTGGTGAATTTCCCCGAGTCGTAACTGGCGCTGCGGAACTTCGCGAACCCCATCGCGTTGCTCGATACGTTGAGGAACTTGCAGGGGTTTACCACCGCTTCTATAACGACTGTCGGGTACTACCCATGGGCGATGAACCAGCTGAAGCAATTCATTCGGCTCGAGCAAATCTTTGTCAGGCCACGGCTCAGGTTGTGGCTAATGCGTTATCGCTGTTAGGTGTTAGCGCACCGGAGCGGATGTAGCCATGGCTAACAATCCAGATCCGCATTTTGCGCCAGAAGTCTTTTCCGCCCATTCTGCATTTAGCGGCGCGGAATTAAATATCGGTGGTTGCTCTGCAACAGCTCTAGCAAAAGAATTCGGTACTCCGTTATTTGTTTTGGATGAGCTAGATTTTCGCGAGCGAGCCTTGGCCTGGAAGAGCGCACTGGAGATCAGTTTTGGAAGCCAAGCTGGATCGGTTTTCTACGCCGCGAAATCATTTATCAGCGTTGAAGTTGCAAAGTGGATCGCTGAAATTGGAATTGGAATCGATGTCTGTTCTGCCGGCGAGTTAAATATTGCGCTAGCTGCAAAATTTCCAGTCGATCGAATAGAAGTTCATGGAAATAATAAATCCGAAGCTGAAATTACTCAGGCAATTTCAGTTGGCGTTCGTTCTATCGTGGTTGACTCTTTTCAAGAAATAGAGCGAGTCGCGCGGCTGGCAAAATCGGCTGGCGTAACTCAGAACGTATTTCTGCGCCTCACTGCGGGAATCGAGGCACATACTCATGAATTTATCTCTACCGCCCATGAAGATGTGAAGTTTGGATTTTCGATAGCCAGTGGCTCTGCCTGGAAAGCAATTGAAGCGGTTGAAGAAGCTACATCTCTACGACTACTTGGATTGCATTCGCATATCGGTTCGCAAATTTTTGGTATCGAAGGTTTTGCAATTGCGGCTTCGCGCTTAATCGATCTCCTTGCCAAATATCGAGATCATTTCGATCGCCAACTTCCAGAACTCGATCTGGGTGGAGGTTACGGAATCGCTTACCTTCCGGGGGAAGAATCCGAAGTTCCTATGCGCGTCATGAGCGAATTGGCTGAAGTAGTTAAAGCCGAATGCGAGAAGCACAACTTGCAGGTTCCCCATATCTCGATTGAGCCAGGGCGAGCCATCGTTGGGCCAACTACAACGACTCTTTATGAAGTTGGAACCACTAAAAGCGTTGAACTAGATGGTGGCTTAACTCGTCGCTACATCGCAGTTGATGGTGGCATGAGCGACAACATTCGCCCAGCGCTTTACGGAGCCGAGTACTACGCGTTGCTCGCCAATCGAATTTCCTCACGTCCAACAACATCCAGTCGAGTCGTGGGTAAGCATTGCGAAACTGGCGATATCGTAATTCGCGAAATTGAATTGCCCGAAGATATTGGTCCCGGTGATTTGTTGGCTATCCCCGCCACCGGTGCCTACCACCGCAGCATGGCTAGCAATTACAACGCGCTGCCAAGGCCTGCCGTTGTTGCCGTAAAAAATGGCAAAGCCCGCTTAATTCTTCGCCGCGAAACCCAAGACGACTTGCTGAGGCTCGATGTTGTTGAGCCAGAGCGTTCAATCTAGAAGAATGGCCCTGTGATGAAGCGCGAGCGAAAATTGTTGCGAGTAGGGATGCTCGGCTGTGGCGTTGTTGGTGCCGAAGTTGCGCGCCTGATGGTTGCTAACCAAGATGACTTGGCTGCCCGGTCCGGTGCTGGCTTGGAAATTGTGAAGATTTCAGTCAGGGATCTTTCGATCCCTAGACCCGGAATAGCTGCTGAACTTTTTACAACTGATTCCGAATCGATAGTTAATGATCCAAATATTGACTTGGTGATTGAAGTTATGGGCGGAATAGAGCCAGCGCACCAATTAATTTTAACGGCGATGAAAAATGGCAAAGCAGTAGTCACTGCCAATAAAGCGCTACTAGCAAAGCATGGTGCGGAACTTTTTCACGCCTCCGATGAGGCCGATGTCGATTTCTACTATGAAGCAGCGGTAGCAGGAGCTATTCCGATCCTTCGTCCGCTCGCGGAATCTTTGGTTGGCGATCGCGTTGAGCGCGTTATGGGAATTATCAATGGCACCACCAACTACATCCTTACCAAGATGCACGAGACTGGCACCTCCTTTGAAGATGCGCTAAACGAGGCACAACTGCTTGGTTACGCAGAGGCCGATCCAACCGCAGATATTGAAAGTTTCGATGCTGCGGCTAAAGCGGCGATCTTGGCGGGCTTGGCCTTCCATACCCAAGTAACTGACGAAGATGTTTATCGAGAAGGAATCTCAAAGGTCACTGCTGATGATGTGGCAGTCGCAAAAGAGATGGGTTTTGTCATCAAACTTTTGGCGATTGCTGAAGCAAATGAAGTTCATGGCAGCGATGAAGAGACCATCACGGTGCGCGTTCATCCAACAATGATTCCAAAGAATCATCCATTGGCATCGGTTCGTGAAGCCTTTAATGCGGTATTCGTCCAATGTCAGTCAGCTGGTGAATTGATGTTCTACGGTCGCGGCGCCGGTGGCGTTCCGACCGCCTCGGCAATCTTGGGCGATTTAGTTGCGGTTGCGCGAAATCGAATCGAAGGCAGCTTAGGACCTACCGAGACCGATTATGCCGATCTGGATATTGCACCAATGGGTGTCACTAAAACTCGTTATCTGATTCGCCTAGAGGTTATGGATGTTCCAGGCGTACTCGCTTCGGTTGCTGCTACCTTCGCAATGAATGATGTTTCAATTCTTACGGTTCGCCAAGATGGTCGTGGCGCCGATGCGGAATTGATTGTCTTAACACATATTGCAACGGAAGCGGCTCTGGCTTCAACCGTTGATCAATTGGCCAAACTTCATGTTGTAAAAGATGTTCTAAGCGTTATCAGAGTTGAAGGAGTGCCGGTATGAGTTCACCTCGTCTGCTTTCTCGCCAATGGCTCGGAGTCATCGATGAGTATCGCGATCGGTTGCCGGTTACAGATGCCACCCCAGTAGTGACACTTCGCGAAGGTGGCACGCCATTAGTTATGGCATGCGTGCTCTCAGATATGTTAGATAACGAAGTTTGGTTAAAGGTTGAAGGTGCAAATCCAACTGGCTCCTTCAAAGATCGCGGTATGACAATGGCGATTTCAAAGGCGGCTGAAGAAGGCGCAAAAGCCGTTATCTGCGCCTCTACCGGAAATACCAGCGCAAGCGCCGCGGCCTACGCCACCAAAGCGGGCATGACTCCAGTTGTATTGGTTCCCCAAGGAAAAATTGCAATGGGAAAGTTAGCGCAAGCTATAGCTCATGGCGCCACACTGATTCAGGTTGATGGCAACTTCGATGATTGTTTAACGTTGGCGCGCGATTTGGCTACTAAATATCCAGTTGCCTTGGTTAACTCAGTAAACCCATATCGCATCGAGGGCCAAAAAACTGCTGCCTTTGAAATAGTGGATTTATTAGGCGATGCCCCTGATTTGCACGTCCTGCCAGTTGGCAACGCCGGGAATATCACTGCTTATTGGAAGGGCTACCAAGAGTACTTCGCCGATGGCATCGCTACCCAGCTGCCGCAAATGTGGGGCTTTCAAGCGGCCGGCTCGGCACCGATTGTGTTAAATCATGTTGTGACCAACCCCGAAACGATTGCAACTGCAATTCGAATTGGAAATCCAGCTTCATGGGCGCAAGCAATTTCGGCCCGAGATAGCTCTGGTGGCCTAATCGATTCCGTGACCGATGAGGACATCTTGAGCGCCTATCGATTGGTAGCCGCCAAAGAAGGTGTCTTTGTTGAACCATCGAGCGCTGCCGGCATCGCAGGACTTATTAAAAAGAAAGCCGAAGGAAAGTTGCCATCTGGCAAGAAGATTGTTATCACAGTTACCGGAAACGGTTTGAAAGATGTCCAGTGGGTTATCGATGGTGCCGGTGCGCCAATTCTGATTCCAGTTGATATCGATCGGGCTGCTGCTGCAATGGGATTGGCTTAACAATGGCTGCAGCAATGAATCGCCTAACCTTTCGGGCAACGATGGCACAGGTTAGCGTTCCGGCCTCCAGTGCAAATCTTGGTCCGGGCTTTGATTCTCTTTGTTTGGCGCTAGATATCCGAGATAGATATGCCGCTCAAATTCTGGATGAAGCAATCTTCGATGTAGATATAACTGGCGAAGGTGCCGATGAGATTAAGCGCGATGCAAAGAACTTAGTAATTAAATCCATGATGCACGGTTTTGAATTTATGGGAAGTAAACCCCGCGGCCTTGCACTTAGAGCTCTCAATGCAATTCCGCAAGGTCGCGGCTTAGGCTCTTCAGCTAGCGCGATTGTTGGTGGCTTAGCGCTAGCTCGAGCGTTAGTTCTTTCTGGCGAGCAATATATGAGCGATGAAGATTTAGTTGCACTCGGAACAGAACTCGAAGGTCATCCCGACAACATTGCCGCCGCTTTTTATGGGGGTGCCACGATTGCGTGGATGGAGGAGAGCCACGGCAAGAATTTTGGTCGCGGTGTTTCGCTTACCGTTGACCCCCGCATTAAAGCGATTCTCTTCTTGCCAGAAACTCATTTGGCCACGACAAAGGCGAGAAAGTTATTACCTGAATTGGTCCCACACCGAGATGCAGCGGCCAACGTTGCACGGTCGGCGCTCTTGGTACATGCGCTAACAGATCGCCCAGATCTGCTCTTCGCAGCAACTCAAGATTTCCTCCACCAGGAATATCGCGGCGAGGCAATGCCAAAATCCCTCGCATTAATCAGGAAATTGCGTGCAGCTGGCGTAGCGGCAACCGTCTCCGGCGCAGGACCCGCGGTTCTGGTTTTACACATAGGCAGTGAGCTAGAAGCCGCGGAAATCATGAAGAGCGCCCCAGACTCCTTCGCCGCCCTTACCGTCAATATCTCGCCTACCGGGGTCCAATAACCTACTTGGCGCGGGAATTGCTATCGGGGGATTTCGTGTGCTACCTTTCTGAGGTCTGAAGATCACGCTATTTCGTGAGTCGACAAAAATCCTAAAAAATTCTTCAGATTTTACCTATATCTCTAGTTCCATTGGGCTGCGCTGCGGCTCTCGAACTAGTAACACCCCTCCAATAACCATAAGAGAAATGAAACTGAAACAAGAAAATGACTGATAAAACAACCACTCGCCCTGGAAAAGAGACCGGCGACCTCTCCGCAATGCTGCTACCTGAGTTAAAAAAGGTCGCGGGACAATTGGGGATTGAAGGTTCGGCCAAACTCACAAAAGCTGCCCTCGTTCAAGCAATTGGCGATTTACAAGCGGCCAACCGGGAAGCGGCAAAAAACGAGCGGGAAGCTCGTCGCGCTGAGCGCCAAGAGCGTCGTAAAGCTGCCAAAGGCGGGGAAGAACCTCGCAACTCTGATAACCGTGATGAAGCCGCTGATGATGGCGCCCAAGATTCCGATTCCAACGAAGTAGATAATCGTCGCGACAACGCCCCAGCTCGTGATCGTAACGACCGTAACGATCGCGCTCCGCGTGATCGCAATGACCGCAATGACCGCAATGACCGCAATGACCGGGGTCCACGAGATCGCAACGACCGTAACGATCGCAATGATCGTGGCGGCCGAGATGATCGCAACGATCGCAATCGCCATCGCGACCGCGGCAATCGCGATGAGCGCGAGATAACGATCTCTGAAGATGATGTCTTGGTCCCAGTTGGCGGCCTGCTGGATATTTTAGAGAACTATGCCTTTATTCGAACTGCCGGTTACCTAGCATCCAACAACGATGTCTATGTATCCCTACAACAAGTGCGCCGTTATGGTCTTCGTAAAGGCGATGTAATTACTGGTTCAGTTCGTCAACCGAGCGAAGGTGAGCGCAAAGAGAAGTTCAATGCCTTAGTTCGAGTCGAAACCGTAAATGGTATGGAGCCAGAGAGCGCTCGCGACCGCATCGAATTTTCAAAGCTAGTTCCGCTCTATCCGCAAGATCGGCTGCGCCTTGAGACCGAGCCAAGTATTTTGACTACTCGCGTTATCGATCTGATTGCACCAATCGGAAAGGGGCAACGCGGGCTAATTGTTTCGCCACCAAAGGCTGGAAAGACCATGGTCCTTCAGGCAATTGCTAATGCGATTACTACTAACAATCCAGAATGTCACTTGATGGTTGTTCTAGTTGATGAACGTCCAGAAGAAGTTACCGATATGCAGCGTTCAGTGAAGGGCGAGGTTATTGCCTCTACCTTCGATCGTCCTGCTGATGATCACACCGCTGTTGCTGAACTAGCAATCGAGCGCGCAAAGCGTTTGGTTGAATTAGGTCACGACGTTGTAGTCCTGCTGGATTCCATCACTCGATTGGGTCGCGCTTACAACATCGCCGCCCCGGCCTCGGGTCGAATCCTTTCTGGTGGTGTTGATTCCGCCGCGCTCTATCCGCCAAAGAAGTTCTTCGGCGCCGCTCGAAATATCGAGAATGGTGGTTCGTTAACCATTCTGGCAACCGCTTTGGTTGAGACTGGCTCCAAGATGGATGAAGTTATCTTCGAAGAGTTCAAGGGCACGGGAAATATGGAACTTAAACTTGATCGCAAACTTGCAGACAAGCGAATTTTCCCAGCGGTCGATGTTGATGCATCTGGTACCCGTAAGGAAGAGATTCTGATGGGCACCGAAGAGCTAAATATCGTTTGGCGTCTTCGCCGAGTGCTTCATGCCCTCGAGCCACAGCAAGCGCTCGAATTGCTTTTGGAGAAGATGAAGGGCACCAAGTCCAACGTCGAATTCCTAATGCAGATCCAAAAGACGGTAATTGCCGACAGTTCAGGCTCAAAGAACGGCTAATTTCCGCTGATTTCACCATTTGGCGCCCCTGCCCAGGCGGGGGCTAGACTTACCCCTCGCGCTGGTTCCCGGACCTAACCGATCCAGCCCCACTAAGGAGAAAACCATGAAGGCCGATATTCACCCAAATTATTATGAAACCACTGTTACCTGTGGTTGTGGCGAAGTTTTCGTAACTCGCTCAACAAAGGCATCGGGTTCGATCTACGTAGAAGTTTGCTCCGTTTGCCATCCGTTCTACACCGGTAAGCAACGTATTCTCGATACTGGTGGCCGCGTCGCCAAGTTCGAAGAGCGCTTTGGCAAGGTCAACGCCGCAAAGTAGCGATTTTACCGAGACCGTTGTTCGCCCCACTAACTCTGGGGCGACGCGGTCTCTTTTTTATTCTCGAAGTGAAAGGAGTCGGCAATGAGTAACGATCGCTTTGCATCCGTTAACGATTTAGTAGCGGAATACATTGAGCTTGAGAAAGAACTCGCCGACCCTGCAATTCATAGTGATCCAGGCAAGGCTCGAAAGCTGGGAAAGCGCTACGCCCACCTTGGTCCCGTTATCGGCGGTTATCGGAAATGGACCGCTGCCGAAGATGATTTAGCGGCAGGTAAAGAGTTGGCTGCGACTGATCCAGATTTTGCCGAAGAGATTCCAGCGCTGGAAGCAACGCGCGATCAAGCGGCACATGAATTAGAAGAGCTACTGCTGCCGCGCGATCCCAATGATGACCGCGATGTAATTCTTGAAATCAAAGCCGGGGCAGGCGGCGACGAATCCGCACTCTTTGCTGGCGATCTACTTCGCATGTATATGCGTTTTGCCGAAAAGCAAGGTTGGAAGACCGAAATCATCGACATGACCGAGAGCGATTTAGGCGGCTATAAAGATATTTCCATGGCGGTTAAATCTAAGGGCACCGCCGAACCGGGAAAAACGCCATATGCGAAATTGAAATTTGAAGGCGGAGTGCACCGAGTTCAGCGAGTTCCAGAGACAGAATCCCAAGGTCGGATTCACACCTCTGCCGCTGGAGTTTTAGTACTTCCGGAAGCTGAAGAAGTTGAAGTTGATATCAACATGAATGATCTTCGAATCGATGTCTTCCGCTCTAGTGGCCCCGGTGGTCAGAGCGTTAACACCACCGACTCAGCAGTTCGAATTACCCACGTTCCAACCGGAATTGTCGTGTCTTGTCAGAACGAAAAGAGCCAACTTCAAAATAAGGAATCAGCGCTTCGAATTTTGCGCGCTCGAATGTTGGTTGCCGCTCAAGAGGAGCAAGATCGGATTGCCTCAATTGAGCGTAAGAGCCAGGTTCGAACTGTTGATCGCAGCGAGCGGATTCGTACCTATAACTTTCCCGAAAATCGCTTGAGCGATCACCGCGTTAATTTCAAATCAAATAACTTGGATGCCGTTCTAAATGGCGATCTCGACCCAGTTATTGAGGCGCTGCTCGAAGCCGATAAGGCCGCCAAGCTCTCCTCAACCGAGCATTAATAGCGGGTAAAGCATGGTTCGTGAACTCCTTCGCTGGGGAAAATCGGAATTAGCTGCGGCAAATATTTCAGGAGTCGATGCGGAACTTCTTCTTGCGCATCTTCTCAATATCTCCCGAATGGAACTTCACTCCAAGGTAGTCACGCTTGATGAGTCTGAGGCGCAGCGAATAGAAGAAGCCTTCCGTGAATTAATTGTTCAACGTTTAACGGGCGAGCCGGTTCAGTACTTAACTGGCGAAGCGTCTTTTCGCTATTTGACGCTAGACGTTGGACCAGGTGTGTTGATCCCGCGCCCGGAGACCGAAGTCTTGGTTGATGAAGTTTTACATCATCTTCAGCACTTCGCCGATCCGGTATCGATCGTTGATCTAGGTTCTGGAAGCGGAGCAATTGCAATTTCGATTGCATCGGAAGTCGCTGGGAAAAAAGCAGTTCACGTAATAGCGGTCGAAAAATCTTCCGAAGCGCTGGTTTGGCTCCAGAAAAATATCGCAAAATATGATCTTCCGATTCGCACGATTCAAGCCGATGTTGTGGATGCTCTGATTGGGGTTAAGTGCGATGTCGTTGTCGCCAACCCGCCATACATCCCAGATTTAGAATCGTTGCCTTATGAGGTCGCAAATTTCGAGCCGGCCATCGCCCTTCGTGGCGGCAGCGACGGAATGGCTCTCCCCATTCAATTCATTAGCGCCGCAAGCAGATTACTCAAAAGCGGCGGCTTCTTTGCCATGGAGCACCACGAGGACCAGGTCGAATCGGTCCGAAGCGAACTATCGACCGATTTTGTTGAAGTCAAAATCCATTACGATTTGGCGGAACGTCCTAGATTTACCACCGCAGTTAGAAAATAGTTTTAAAATTACAAGCGAGCGGATTGGAGCCGGTAGATGGCCGAAGTAATCGAACTTAAAGATTTTGCTGGCGATCCCGAGAAGCTCGAAATTGAAATCGCAAAGGTTGTTGAATCGCTGCGAAGCGGTGGAATTATTGTGGCCGCGATCGAGAGCGCTTACATCTATGCCTGCGATGCTTTTGATCGTGATGCCGTTTCCAGATTGCACACCCTCCGCGGTGATGATTTCGGTGTCGCCTGTCAGGTGATGATCGGTAGTTTTGAAACTCTTGATGGCATTGCTCAGAACGTAACCGAGGACCTCACCTTATTAACGAAGAAATTTTGGCCCGGGCTACTTACCTTGCATGTGGCGCCAACTTATGGATTGAGCTGGGATCTGGGAGATGCCGGCGAATTAGGCGAATTTGCAGTTCGGATTCCAAATCGCGAACTCTTTCGAGCAGTTTTGGAAAAAAGTGGACCGCTAGCAGTTGCAAGCGCTGCGCTTGTCGGCCGCCCACCAATCTTAGATATCGGGCAGATTTCGGCCTTGTACTCCGATATCTCTTATTATCTTGATGAGGGTGTGCTCACCTCTGGCCCCGCTTCAACGATCGTGCAACAAATCAGCATCGGTACTGATCTGGGCTTAGAAGTTCTTCGCGTCGGGGCGATCACCCTGGAAGCGCTCCAAGAAGTGCTGCCCAATATTTCAGTCATCTCGGCATAGGCTTAGGCCATGTCTACAGAACCCTTCTTCGGCCCTGATTTCGCGGCCCTTGCCTCCCAAGATCCAGATATCGCTGCGGTACTTCTGAGCGAACTAGAACGTCAACGTACCAATCTGCAATTAATCGCCAGCGAAAACTTCACCTCGCCGGCTGTGCTTGCAGCGCTTGGCTCAACGCTTTCAAATAAATATGCCGAAGGTTACCCAGGCAAGCGTTATTACGGCGGATGTGAAGAGGTCGACAAGGTCGAGACAATTGGCATTGAACGCGCAAAGGCGCTCTTCGGAGCCGAGCATGCCAACTTGCAGCCGCACTCGGGTGCCAGCGCAAATGTTGCGGTCTACCAAGCTTTCACCAAACCAGGAGATACCGTTCTTGCGATGTCGCTTCCTCACGGTGGCCACTTAACCCACGGTGCCAAAGTTAACTTTTCTGGCAAGTGGTTCAATATCGTTTCCTACGGTGTTCGCCAAGATAATGAATTAATTGATTATGACCAACTTCGTGACACCGCTTTGGAACACAAACCAAAGATGATCTGCTCAGGTGCAACCGCATACCCAAGTTTGATCGACTTCGAAAAAGTTCGTGCGATCTGCGATGAGGTCGGCGCCATCATGTGGGTCGATGCCGCGCACTTCATCGGTTTAGTTGCCGGTAAGGCAATCCCGTCACCAGTTCCATATGCCGATGTTGTCTCATTCACTACCCACAAAGTTTTACGTGGCCCTCGTGGTGGCATGATCGTCTCTAAAGCAGAGCACGCGCCCGCAATAGACAAGGCGGTCTTTCCTGGAATGCAAGGTGGACCAATCATGAGCGCGGTTGCCGCAAAAGCAGTTGCCTTAAAAGAATGTGCCACTCCTGCATATCAGGAGTATGCCAAGAACGTAATCACCAATGCTAAGGCCCTTGCCGCCGGCTTGGTTGAAGAAGGCATGCGCGCAGTATCAGGTGGAACGCAAACCCACTTGGCGCTGATCGATATCCGAAGTACTGGCGTTAGCGGAAAAGTTGCTGATCAACGATGCGGGGACTCGGGAATTACTTTAAATAAGAATTCGATTCCATATGATCCAGAAACTCCAGCCGTCACAAGTGGAATCCGAGTCGGAACCGCGGCCACGACTACCCAAGGAATGGGCGTACCCCAGATGCGCGAGATTGCATCACTTATCGCGCGCGCGATTAAAGATGGCGAAGATCCAGCGAAGGCCTCAGCAATTCGCAGTGAGGTCCATGACCTGACTGCAAAATTCCCGGTCTACCCTAGATAACTTTTTATGCGCGAGTACCTTTTAACGGCCTCGTTAGCCGCGACGCTCTGTTTCTTACTGACACCTGCCATCCGAAAAGTGGCGATGTCTGCTGGAGCGTTTATGAATCTGCGTTCCCGCGATATTCATACGGATATCACGCCCCGCTGGGGCGGACTTTCGATGTGGCTTGCGATGGCAATCACCTTTTTAACTGTCAGTCATCTTCCACTTGTAGGAAAATCTTTTGGGCGCGAAGCCACTGGAATTTTCCTGGCCGGAACCTTCATCATGATTTTAGGTTTGCTCGATGATCGCTATGACTTAGATGCGATTACCAAGTTCGCGGGCCAAGCGTTAGCAGCTGGCATCTTGCTCTTGCACGGCGTGCAAATTCTTTGGCTGCCGATAAATGGCATCTTGACATTGCCAGCGAATATTGGGCAACTCTTAACCGTAATTTTTGTCATGGTTGTAATCAACGCGGTGAATTTTGTGGATGGGCTAGATGGCTTAGCCACCGGAATTGTGGCGATTTGCGCCTTAGCCTTCTTTGGCTTCTCTTATTTATTAGCTGTGGTCAATGGCTTTTCACGCGCTGGCGCACCATCGTTAGTCACAGCTGTTGTGGTTGGCATGTGTATCGGGTTCTTGCCCCATAATTTTCACCCGGCGAAGATCTTTATGGGTGACTCCGGCGCGATGTTATTGGGTCTCTTACTTTCAGCTGCGGCCATTACCTTGACGGGTCAGATCGATGCCAACGCCTTGACGAACCAGGGTTCGAGTTCCAAACTCTTGCCGTTACTTCTGCCCTTCACCGTCTTGGCAATTCCCTTACTGGATCTGGTCTTAGCGATCTTCCGCCGGATCCGGGCCGGGCGCTCGCCATTTACCGCTGATCGCGAACACCTGCACCACCGAATTTTGAATTTGGGTTCCACCCAGCGCCAAACCACAGTGGTCCTTTACTTATGGACTGCAATGTTTGCCTTTCCGACAGTGATCGCAGCCTTTGCTCCACTTTGGATTAGTTTCCTTGCAGGAGGCGCCATTTTTGCGCTGTCATTAATCGTTTTGCGCCGCGCCCAGATCACGGCCCGAACCCGAAGCGCGCTCTTGCAGAGCTCAAATAACCTTCAATAATTAGGAGCCCGATGTCAAAAACTTCGAAAGATCCAAGCACTCAGGCTGGCGAGGAGTCGCTCTGGAAAGGGGCAGTGGTTCCAGCTGCCGTAGTCGCCTTGCTCGGGATCGTTCTGGCTAGCTTCTTCCGCGGCCGCCCAGGATTCTGGGGCGCGCTCTTAGCTGGCTTTACGGTAATTCTCTTCTTTTCGGTGCATTTGGCGGTTTCGCGCCTGACCCGAGAACTAGATCCGATGGCCACAATGGCGCTGGCGATGTTCTCTTACTTTGCCAAAGTGATCCTGCTTGGAGCATTTCTCTTGGTGGTCACAAAGACCACTTCAAAGGCTGCGGTAGACCGCCCCAGTTTTGCCGCCGCTGCGCTGACGATCACGGCCGTCTGGCTGGCGGGGGAGATCCGGGCATTTCTGCGGCTCCGTTTCCAGTTACCATTGCCACCCAAGCAATAACGCTCAGCAGTTATCTTTTCAGCTTAAGAACGGTAGGAGGTTTCGATGGCTACAGGCGGCGAAGAAGGTGCGCTCTGGTCAATCATGGGGTATCTCCTCTCTGGTTTAATCATTTGGGGTGGAATTGGTGCCGCCCTCGACCATTGGCTGGGGACTCATTTCTTTCTTTTAATTGGCCTGCTTTTAGGCGGTGGCGCCTCTATGTACTTGGTCTGGCTTCGGTTCGGCCGAAAGTAAACCCCTTGTCTTATCTCACAGCAGCTAAGGCGAGGTTAAATTTGTTGATTTTTCCCAACTCCCAATAGGGTTCGTTCGTATTCCCATCGATTTCTCATTTTGATGACCAGGGGTGTTTGTGAGCTTGTTCCAGATGGCTGGCAGTGGCGCCGGTTTCGTCCCACCGAGCACCGCCGACTTCAATTTGCCCCCAATCATCGGCAACAACGCATACTCAACTAAGCCAGTCTTTTTGGTTCTACTTTCAGTTTTAGTAATTTCCGCATTTTTCATTGCCTCTTCTCGCAAAGCTCTTGTTGTTCCAAGCAAGCTGCAATTCGCCGGAGAGTCGATCTACGCCTTCGTTCGAAACGATATTGGCGAAGAGATCATCGGCCACGAGTTCATGCGCTTTGTCCCCTTCCTTTTCACGCTCTTCACTTTCATTCTTACCAATAACGTCTTTGGCATCGTGCCCTTTTTGCAATTTCCCTCGATGTCGCACGTTAGCTTTCCGTATGTTTTAGCGGTCTTCTCGTTTGTGATCTTCCATGCCGTTGGAATTAAGAAGCAGGGTCTTGGCAAGTATCTAAAGGGAATTGCCTTCATGCCCGGCGTTCCAAAAGCGGTTTACATTCTGTTGACCCCGATCGAAATCGCTACCTTCTTTTTGGTTCGACCTCTAACGCTCTCACTTCGGCTCTTTGCCAATATGTTCGCTGGCCACCTTTTGTTGTTGGTCTTCATCATGGGCGGCGATCACTTGATTCGCGGTGTTATCGGTTTGAAACTAATCGCACCATTTGCTTTCGCCTTCGGAATTGGAATGACCTTCTTTGAGTTCATGGTCCAATGCCTACAGGCCTACATTTTTACTTTGCTAACAGCACTCTTTATCGCTGGAGCATTGTCTGACGAGCACTAACCACAGTTTTACGCACGAGAATCTGATTAGCTTTCGCTAGTTAGTAACTACATAAATAAGGGAAAGGCAACAAAGATGAAAGGCACACTAAACCTGGTCGGTTATGGCCTATCTGCAATCGGACCTGCAATTGCAACTGGAATGATCTTCGCGGCTTACATCAGCGGCGTCGCACGTCAACCAGAAGCACGTAGCGTCTTGCAGCCAATCGCATTCCTTGGCTTCGCCTTGGCAGAAGCGTTGGCGCTTTTCGGCCTCGTACTCGCGTTCGTTCTCTAATCTAAGGTTTCTGACCAGATGAGTTTGAGAACCGTAGCCGCGGAGGCAACTGTTAATCCGCTGGTTCCGCATGTCGCAGAGTTGATTGTCGGCTTTATCGCCTTCAGCGCGCTCTTCTTGGTGCTCCGTGCCAAAGTCGTGCCGATGTTTGAAAAGGCATTCGCGGCTCGCACTGAAGCAATCCAGGGTGGCATCGAAAAGGCTGAGCGCGCTCAACGAGAGGCACAAGCTGCCTTGGTTCAGTACACCGCTCAACTAACTGAAGCCCGCGGGGAAGCACAACAGATTCGCGAAGAGGCTCGCGTCCAAGGCGCCGCCATCATCGATGATCTCCGTGCCAAAGCGCAGGAAGAAGCTACTCGGATCACCGCAGCAGCTCATGCCTCGATCGAAGCAGAACGTCAACAAGCGATTACTTCCCTTCGCAATGAAGTTGGTGCGCTCGCAACTGAGCTCGCCTCCAAAATTGTCGGAGAAGCTTTAGATGACCAGGTTCGACAATCTCGGATTGTTGATCGCTTCTTGGATGACTTGGAGAAGAGCAAGTAATGATTATTCTGGGTGGCAGCAGTCGTCAATCTTTGGCGAACCTTCGTGGAACGCTCGACGAGAAAATCAAAACTCTCGCCGCAGCCGACTGTGCCACCGCATCTGCTGATCTCTTTAGAGTTCTAACGACCCTCAATTCGTCAATCGGATTGCGCCGGGCGCTAACTGACCCTTCGAGAGATATTCCAGCTAAGAGTGCACTCATCACCGATCTCTTCGGTAAGGGCATTGGTTCGGTTGCGCTTGAACTAGTTATAGCTGCCGTTTCTCTTCGATGGTCATCTCCGCTAGAACTTGCAGATGCCATTGAGCAGATTGCAGTTGAAGCCGAAAGCTCAGCCGCTAATCACAACTTAGAGTTAGATCGAGTTCAGGATGAAATCTTTGAACTCTCTAGATTATTAATCGCAAATGGCGATCTTCGTCAGGCACTTAACTCCAGCGCCGATGACTCAGAACATAAGCAGGCTCTTGTTGCCACGCTATTTGCTGGCAAGTTCAGCGCCTCGACCGTTCGGTTACTGAATGCGCTAGTTGCTGGTCTTCGCGGACGTAGTATCGAGCAAGCGATTGCTGCCTACTCGCACGCCGTGGCTGCTCGCCGAAATCGCATCACCGCACATGTCCGTACTGCAATCGCGTTGACTCCAGCGCAGCGTGAGAAGCTCACAAACGCGCTCACCAAGCAAATCGGACAGCCAGTTCACGTAAATATTGAAATTGATGCTGCCGTAATCGGTGGCGTCGCAATTCGATTTGCCGATGAAATTATCGACGGCACCATTGTCAATCGGTTAGCAGAGGCGAGCCGAGAGCTCGTAGGTTAATTTTTCAACAAAAGATCCACTTAGTTAGAGGGAGAAGATGATGGCGGAACTCACGATCCGGCCCGAAGAGATTCGCGACGCGCTTGCTAAGCACGTTGCCTCTTACAATCCGGGTGCTGCGGCTCGCGATGAGATCGGCACTGTTACCGAAGCTGGCGATGGCATCGCACGTATTGAGGGCTTGCCTTCAACGATGACCAACGAACTGCTTAAGTTCGAAAATGGAACTTTAGGTCTGGCGCTAAACCTCGACGTGCGCGAAATCGGTGTAGTTATCCTCGGTGAATTCACCGGCATCGAAGAAGGTACTTCTGTTCGACGTACTGGCGAGATCCTCTCTGTTCCTGTCGGCGACGGCTTCCTTGGCCGCGTCGTGGACCCACTTGGTCGTCCAATTGATGGTAAAGGCGAGATCGTTGCCGAAGCCACGCGTGCTTTGGAACTTCAGGCACCTTCGGTTGTTGAGCGCCAACCTGTTAAGGAACCACTTCAGACTGGTATCAAAGCTATCGATGCCATGACTGCCATTGGTCGCGGACAACGTCAGCTAATTATTGGTGACCGTCAGACTGGCAAGACTGCAATCGCCATCGACACCATCATTAACCAGAAAGCTAACTGGAAGTCGGGCGATCCCAAGAAGCAAGTTAAATGTATTTATGTTGCTATTGGTCAAAAGGGTTCAACCATTGCCTCTGTTAAGGGCGCATTGGAAGAAGCTGGCGCTATGGAGTACACAACCATTGTTGCTTCACCAGCCTCAGATCCAGCTGGCTTCAAATACTTAGCTCCTTACACCGGTTCGGCGATTGGCCAGCACTGGATGTACAAGGGCGAGCATGTCCTAATTGTGTTTGATGATCTTTCAAAGCAAGCCGAGGCTTATCGCTCCGTCTCGTTATTACTTCGTCGCCCTCCAGGTCGCGAGGCCTACCCTGGCGATGTTTTCTACTTGCACTCCCGTCTTTTGGAACGTTGCGCAAAGCTCTCTGATGAGCTCGGCGGCGGCTCCATGACTGGATTGCCAATCATTGAAACCAAAGGAAATGACGTTTCGGCCTTCATTCCTACCAACGTAATTTCAATTACTGATGGTCAGTGCTTCCTAGAGACTGACTTGTTCAACGCTGGCGTTCGTCCGGCAATCAACGTAGGTATTTCAGTATCTCGCGTTGGTGGTTCAGCACAGACCAAAGCAATGAAGAAGATCGCTGGTCGTCTTCGTTTGGACTTGGCTCAGTACCGTGAGCTCGAAGCATTCGCCGCCTTCGGTTCTGACCTAGATGCTGCTTCAAAAGCACAACTAGAGCGCGGTGCGCGAATGGTTGAACTGCTAAAACAGGGTCAATATTCACCTTATTCAGTCGCACAAGAAGTTGCTTCAATCTGGGCAGGTACCACCGGCAAAATGGATTCAATTCCAGTTGCCGATATCCGCCGCTTTGAAGCTGAGTTCTTGGACTTCTTAGCACGTGAGCGTTCGGGCATCATCGATGTTATTACTAATACTCGCGAACTAACCGATGACACCGTTGCTTCCCTTGATGAAGCGATTACCGTCTTCAAAGGTCAGTTTGCCGCCACCGGCGCTGCGCCAGTAAATGAAGCTCCAGCCGATGCCCTCGATTCTGAAGGCAACGAAACCATTACTCGTCAGGTTCCGGCGGTGAAGAAGTAACTCATGGGTGCTCAACTTCGTATTTATCGCCGACGGATGCGCTCCGTTAAAGCGACCAAGAAGATCACGAAAGCTATGGAGTTAATCTCTGCTTCTCGGATCGTCAAGGCGCAACAACGGGTCGCAGCCTCATCGCCGTATGCAACGGAGTTAACTCGTGCCGTCACCGCTGTGGCATCGTTTTCCAATACTAATCATCCTTTGACGACACCGCACAGCAATCCAAAGCGGGCTGCAGTTTTAATTATCACTGCAGATCGAGGTATGGCTGGCGCTTATTCCAACGCTGCGATCAAAGAAGGCGATCAATTGAGCGCGCTTTTAAGAGAACGCGGGTTAAACGTCGAGGCGTATTTGGTTGGCCGAAAAGCCGTTAACTTTTATCGCTTTAGAAATCGCGCAATTGCTAACTCTTGGACTGGTTTCTCTGACAATCCAACCTATGCGCATGCTAAAGAGATTTCAGATTCGCTGATCGGCGCTTTTTTGGCTGATTCCGATGCGCAAAGCCATGGCGTTGATGAACTACATATCGTTTATACCGAATTCATGTCGATGATGACTCAAACACCAGCCGCGAAGCGCATGCTTCCGCTGGAAGTTGTTGAGACGCAAGCGCCTAGCGGGCTATTGCCGATGTATGAATTTGAGCCAAATCCAGTGGATGTTTTGAATGCGCTGCTCCCTCGTTATGTCGAAGCTCGCGTCTTTAATGCGATGCTCCAGTCGGCCGCTTCTGAGCATGCTGCTCGTCGTCGCGCCATGAAGTCAGCAACTGATAATGCTGATGAGCTAATTAAATCTTTGACCCGACTAGCGAACGCTGCTCGTCAGGCCGAAATTACCCAAGAAATCAGTGAAATCGTGGGCGGCGCAGATGCGCTTGCCTCAGCTAGCGCAGGGAGCGAATGATGTCTCAAGGAACTCAAGGAGCTGCAGGAGTTGGGCGCGTAGCACGCGTTATCGGACCGGTTGTGGATATTGAATTCCCAGCCGACGCGATGCCAGCAATCTTCAACGCCCTCCACGTCAATGTGGAGCTCGCTGGCGAGGTTCGCATGTTGACTCTAGAAGTCGCGCAACACATTGGCGATAACTTGGTCCGCGCCATCTCGATGCAACCTACCGATGGCATGGTTCGTGGCTCTGCTGTCTCTGACACCGGCTCGGCTATTAGCGTGCCCGTCGGCGATGTCACTAAAGGTCACGTCTTCAATACCTTGGGCGAATCCCTAGATGTACCGACCTCCTCATTGGATATCAAAGAGCGTTGGCCGATTCACCGCACCGCACCGGCATTCGATCAGTTGGAATCAAAGACTGAAATGTTTGAGACCGGTATCAAAGTAATTGATCTCCTAACACCGTATGTTCGCGGTGGAAAGATTGGTCTCTTCGGCGGAGCCGGTGTCGGCAAGACCGTTCTGATCCAGGAGATGATCTACCGCGTAGCCGAGAACTTCGGTGGCGTTTCAGTATTCGCCGGCGTCGGTGAGCGAACCCGTGAAGGTAACGACCTCTTTCTTGAAATGACTGAAACCGGCGTTATCAACAAGACCGCCTTGGTCTTCGGCCAGATGGATGAGCCACCAGGGACCCGTCTTCGCGTTGCGCTTTCTGCGTTAACGATGGCCGAGTACTTCCGCGATGTTCAGAAGCAAGATGTACTTCTCTTCATCGATAACATCTTCCGCTTTACCCAAGCTGGTTCTGAAGTTTCAACCCTGCTAGGACGTATGCCATCTGCCGTTGGATATCAGCCAACACTTGCCGATGAAATGGGTCAGCTCCAGGAGCGAATCACTTCAACCCGTGGCCACTCGATTACTTCGATGCAGGCAATTTATGTCCCTGCCGATGACATCACCGACCCAGCGCCACACACTACTTTCGCGCACTTAGATGCCACCACGGTGCTTTCTCGTCCAATCTCCGAGCTTGGTATCTACCCAGCTGTGGATCCACTGGACTCCACTTCTCGCATCTTGGATCCGCGCTACATCGGCGAGCACCACTTCCGTGTTGCTAACCGGGTAAAGCAGATTCTGCAGCGCTACAAGGATCTTCAGGACATCATCGCCATTCTTGGTATTGATGAACTTTCTGAAGATGACCGAATCTTGGTGGGCCGTGCTCGCCGTATTCAGCGCTTCCTATCTCAGAACACCTTCGTCGCAAAGGTCTTCACCGGTATCGAAGGTTCCTTCGTACCACTTTCAGAAACCATTGAAGCATTCGAAGCTTTGGCTGATGGAAAGTATGACCACGTTCCAGAGCAGGCCTTCTTTATGTGTGGTGGCTTGGAAGATGTAGAACGCCGAGCTGCCGAATTGGCAAAGGCCTAATACAAATGGCCAGCAACTTAACGGTTGAAGTAGTTTCGCCAGAGAAGCGGGTCTGGTCGGGTGAGGCCACTATGGTTTCAGCTCGAACTCTTGAGGGCGATTTGGGAATTTTGCCAGATCACGCACCGTTGCTCGGGGTACTAGTAGATGGCACCGTTTCCATCAAGAGTGCCACTGGTGAAAAAGTGGATTTTGAAATCCATGGCGGCTTCATTTCAGTCTCCAAGAATCGAGTTTCAATTCTGGGCGAGCGCACCAACTAGATTCTAGAAACCTCTGCTCCTAGCGAGCAGAGGGCTTTTGCAAAACCTGGATAACCACGATCAATGTGGAAGCCATCTTCAACAATAGTTTCACCTTCACTAACTAACGCCGCCAAAATTAAACCAGCCCCTGCTCTGATATCGGTAGCAACTACTGGCGCGCCCGATAGGTGAGTTACTCCGGAGATAGCGGCATGGTGGCCATCGACTTGGATGTTGGCGCCCAAGCGTTTTAATTCGTTCACAAACATAAATCGACCTTCAAAGACATTTTCAGTCACGATCGAATCGCCATCGGCAATGGCGTTGAGCGAAATCGCCATTGGCTGCAGGTCGGTTGGAAATCCTGGATAGGGAAGGGTCGCAATATCAAAGGCGTTCGGCCTGCGGTCCATCTTTACCCGGAAGCCATTAGCCGTAGTAGTAACCACCGCACCGGCAGCTACCAATTTATCTAGCGGCAACTCTAAATGTTCGGCTCGGCCACCAATAATTGTTATGTCGCCCTGTGTAATGGCTGCAGCAAAAGCCCAAGTTCCGGCCACGATTCGGTCACAGAGTGTGGCGTGAACTGCGGGATGCAATTTAGGGACCCCGGTAATCGTTATCAGCGGGGTCCCGAGGCCTTCAATATTGGCACCCATTGCAATTAAGAATTCACCCAAGTCCACAACATCTGGTTCACGAGCGGCGTTATCTATAGTTGTTACCCCATGGGCTAAGACCGCGGCGGTCATGATGTTCTCGGTGGCGCCTACGCTGGGGAAATCTAATAAGACGCTTGCACCTGTGAGGCCGTTGGGAGCCGTTGCAATTACATATCCATGTTCAGAATGTGCCTGCGCACCTAGCTCTTTCAAACCCTTAATATGGAAATCAAGCCCGCGGGAGCCGATCGCATCGCCACCCGGCAGCGCTACCTCTGCTCGGCCAATTCGGGTAACCAGAGGTCCCAGCACATTTATGGAGGCGCGCATTTTTCGCACTAGATCGTAATCAGCGCGAAAACCTGGTTCAGCGGGAACATCGATCGTTAGTGACAAACTTTCCCGATCGTACTCAACACTGCAACCTAGACGGATTAATAGTTCCGACATAATTTCGACGTCGGCGATATCGGGGACATTTAAAAATGTGCTCTTGCCAACTGCCAACAACGAGGCAGCCATTAATTTCAGCGCCGAATTTTTGGCACCAGAAACGTGTACCTCGCCCACCAGCCGAGCCCCGCCGACAATCCGGAAGGCATCGCGCGCCGTAGTACCTGGCATAGAAATAATTCCCCTTTTCCTGAGTGGTCTCATCGTAGTTGCTCTAATAGGCTCCACACATGGTAAATCTGACACGGATCTATACGAAAACAGGCGATGACGGCACCACCTCCTTAGGGGATATGAGCCGCACCTCCAAGAACGACCCACGACTTGAGGCTTATGCCACGGTTGATGAAGCTAACTCTTCGATCGGCGTCGTATTGGCCCTTGGAGATATCAAGGATCGTGAGATCGTGAAATTGCTAATCAGAATTCAAAATGACCTCTTCGATGTTGGTGCCGATCTATGTACCCCCGTAGTCGATGATCCAAAGATTGAGCCACTTCGAGTATTGGAATCGCAGATCACCTATTTGGAATCACAGATTGATTCTTACAACGAGAAGTTGGAGCCGCTGCGCTCCTTCGTTCTTCCATCCGGCACTCCAGCAGCGGCGCTTTTGCACGTAGCAAGAACTATCGTCCGCAGAGCTGAGCGTCGAACTTGGAGTGCGATTCATTCTTTCGGTGGTGGCGTAAATCCACTAACAGCGAAATATTTGAATCGCCTATCTGATCTACTTTTTGTGCTAGCTCGAATTTCTAACCTTGGCAAAGGTGATGAACTTTGGGTTCCAGGAGCTAATCGCTAGCGATTGGTATTTGGAATGTAGGTGTTATTTGGCACTTTTTCCGGTGGCGGATTACTCCAGCACTTTGCCCCAATATTTCCAACGGTAACTCCGACCGCTAGTGGTTCGCTGCTGACCATAAGGATCGCCGAACTTTCCTTTGGTTTTGTGCCTTTTGCCGTCGTGCGCAAAGTTCCATATTCAATAATTTTAGTTGGGTCCGATACGCCCGGTCCGTAAACTGATGAATCAACCTCCCACCAGATGCAGCCATCTACTGAAGCAACAAATAGCGCGCCGCAGGCGTTAGTGATGCAGTTCTGGGAGGCTTTAAAAAGAAGTTTTTGTGCTGAGATGATTCCAGTTAACTCGACTGCCGTTGGAATTTTTGCATATATTCCACCCGCAGAGACATAACCTTTGGGTGGCCATGCTGCCAAAGGTGATTTTGCTGGGCTTGGTTTTGCCATCGGCCGCACGATTCGCTTTGGTGCCACCTTTTTCACAACTGCTTTTTTAGGCGCAATGGTCTTCTTAACCGAGCTCTTTGCACTGGGCTTTGAAGTCGCCTTTGCGCTTGCCGCTGGCGTTAGCTTGGCTGAAGGTTTTGCAATGGGTTTAGGAGTAGCTGTAGCACTTGCCGCAGAAGCATAATTAGGAAGTCCACCAAATAGCAGGAAAAGTCCTAATACAAAACTAGTTTTGAACTTCAACGATCCGACCATTTAAAAGTCTTTATAGATATTAAAGTTCCAGCAATTGTCCAAGCTACCAAAACCAAGATAGTTCTTCCGGTCTCCCAAGAGTGGGCAACTTCTTTGATGGCAAAATTATCGGGCAAGAAAATCGAACGCATTCCTAAAGTCAGCCATTTAAGCGGGAAGAGCGCGGCAAAATCTTGCATCCACTTTGGCAGACTAGAGAAAAGGAAGAAGACGCCACTAAAGAACTGCAGGACAATGACTATGGGGGAGACGATCGCCGATGCCCCCCGACCTGATTTTGGGACGCTCGAGAAAGCGATTCCCAAAACGGTGGCGCAGATACTTCCAAGCACCACCAGCCAAATAAAGCGGAGCCATCGTTCGCCAGAACTTGGAAGGTGAAGCCCAAAGAATGCCAAACCAAAACCCAAGAGCATGGCAACCTGGACCAACATTGAAACGGTTACCAGAATAACTTTTCCAATGAAGTAGGAGACTGGTGACATTGGAGTGCCGCGTAGCCGTTTGAGAGTTCCGGAATCGCGCTCCATCGGGATGGTGATCGCCAACTGTTGAAATCCAGTATTAACTAATCCTGATGCGATCATTCCAGCAACGAAATAGCGAGAGAAAGTTACTCCGGGTGCGATATTGTCTTTGAATACCGAGCCAAAGATAAAGAGCAACATAACCGGGAAGAGCAAAGTAAAGACTACAGATTCTCGCTGCCGCATAAATTGTTTAATCTCTAAGCCACCGCGGAGCAGTCCAATTCTTAACACGCTGGGCTTCACGATGAAACCTCCTGTTCGCCAATCATGGACAAGTAGATCTCCTCGAGGCTGGGTCGGGATACGACTAGCTCTGGAATCTCACCAGCAAAATTTTTCGCTAATAAGGCAACCTCTTTTGTTGGCGAGTCGGTGAAGATCTCTTGGCGTCGTCCATCGGCCATCCAAGCGACTCTGGCTTTTGCATTCATACGTCCACCGAGATTTGCAGGAGTAGCGACTTCCAATATTTGACCGTTATTTATGACGGCAACCCGATTGGCTAACGCTTCGGCTTCATCCAGGTAATGGGTAGTTAGCAAGATTGTGGTGCCTTCGGTTTGTAAAGTTCTAATTAACTCCCAAAAAGTTCGGCGCGCTTCGGGATCAAATCCGGTGGTGGGCTCATCCAAGAAAAGGATCTTTGGCCCGCCCACTATTCCGAGGGCGACATCGAGTCTGCGCCGTTGACCCCCAGAGAGTGTTCGGATCCGGGCATTTGTTTTATCGGTTAATCCAACCGCGGCAATTACTTCATCGCTCTCTTTCGGATTTGAATAGTAATGAGCGAAATGGCTTACAGTTTCGGCGACGGAAAGATCTTCGGCATCGCTGGTGGATTGCAGAACAATTCCGATCTGATTTCGCCAAGTTCGATCTTGACCTTTCAAATCTCCTGGATCGAAACCCAAAACGCTGACTTCGCCAGCATCTCGGTCTCGGTAGCCTTCAAGGATTTCGACGGTAGTGGTTTTACCGGCGCCATTTGGCCCCAAGATTGCGAAGATCTCGCCAGTTTCCACATTGAGGTCAATTCCATCAACCGCGATTTTTGGCCCATTTTTCTTATCTGGGTAGACCTTGCGCAGGCCTCGGACTTCAATCGCATTCTGCATTGGGCCATAGTGCCTTAGGAAGATGAATATTTGCCACCTGCCAATACCCCAATTAAGCGAAAATTGGGCGAAAGCGGGAGAATATGAGGGTGAGCCCTCGAAGAAATCACCCAAAGCAGCGCGGTCCAAAGCCGGAAGAGCGCGATATCGCGACCTCACACGAAACCATTGAAGAACATACTGAAGGCACTTATAGAGTCCGCAAGATAACCGGCTCAACTTCTACCAAACCTTATCGCTGCCCGGGCTGTGATCAACTGATCCCAACTGCCACCCCGCATATTGTTGCTTGGCTCGAGGAGGACATTGAGAGCCGGCGACACTGGCACACCCCATGTTGGACCAAACGCGCGCAGCGACGACCTCGAACTGAGCGAACCCGCAATGCTCCTAGATTTTAGCCAACCACCTTCGAATGAAGTGATTTAGTCAAAGTCTTAATAATTTTGTCAGCAAATGCGGTTCGCTTGAAAGTTGTAAAGGCTAAGGGGATATTAAATCTCGTGCTAACAACTGTGCGCGCGTAGGTAAATTCGAGCAGACCTTCGGGGCCATGGATTCGGCCGTAGCCGCTATCTTTGATTCCGCCGAACGGTAGTGAAGCTATTGCAGCAAATGCGATAACAGAGTTGACCGAAACCATCCCGCACTGCAATTTGGATGCTATTCGGTTGCCACTGCCCTTTGACCAAACCGAAGCAGAGAGTCCGTAGGAAGTGGCATTGGACAGGGTGATCGCTTCATCGATATTGCTGACCCGATTAATAGCCAAAGTCGGACCAAAGGTTTCTTCGGTGATTGCAGTTGAGTCTTCTGGGACATCGAGCATAATCGTTGGCATTGTGTATGGCCCTTGAACTGAATCAACACCACCCAGGGCAAATTTTGCGCCCTTTGCTGCGGCATCATTTATATGGCTTTGAATAACATTTAATTGAGATGGCATAGTTGACGGGCCGTAATTGATTCCAGGCTTTAGTTCTTTGGCCATCGCAACGATTTTTTCGATAAAGCGATCGGCAACGTCTTCGAGGACGTAAACGCGTTCAGCTCCTATGCAGGTTTGTCCAGAATTCGACATTGCTGACCAGAGAACGAATTCTGCAGCCCGATCGAGATCGGCATCGCCAGCGATGATTACTGGATCTTTGCCACCACATTCAAGAACAACTGGAATCATGCGCTCCGCACAGGATGCGGCAACTTTCTTCGCAGTTCTGGTAGAGCCGGTAAAAGCAATTTTGTTCACGGGACTTTCGGTGAGTGCCTTTCCGGTTTCGGGAAGTCCCGTTACCGCAGTAAAAATGTTAGAAAAGGGTGCGATTTCAGCAAAGGAATTACTGAGCCACATTCCGACCCCAGGGGTGTATTCGCTGGGTTTAAAGACGACAGTATTTCCAGCCGCTAAGGAATACGCGATTGATCCCATTGGAGTGAAGATTGGATAGTTCCAAGGACCTATAACGCCGACGACGCCAACCGGGGAACGTTCTACGGTCGCCTTCATGTTAAACATCAACAATCCCGAAGGTCGAATCTGGGTCCGCAATACTCGTTTTGCATTCTTCGCTGCCCAAGCTAAGTGAGCAACCGCCAAAGTTGCCTCCAAAGTGGCATCGCTAATCGGCTTGCCGGTTTCTTCGGAGATCAGCGCACCTAACTCATCTATTCGCTTGGTAATCAATGAACACCAGGCCAAGAGAACTTCGCCTCTACCGGAAGTGCCTAGCGCCTGCCAAGCTGTGGTCGCCAATTTCGCTTTGGCTACAACTTGCAAAACTTCTTCGTATGAGTAATTTGGAAACTGGTGGCGGTCTTCGCCAGTGATCGGGCTATGGGTCATGAAAGTTGAGCTCATGACATAAGACTAAACTCTTCCATGTGTCTTTACCCATTAGATCCGCCACAGTTTTACCAGCTCATAGGCGCGCTATCTCAATAACCACCGCTGATGGACTGAGACTTATCGGCGAAGTCGCAGCGCCGCTTGGCGATCGAACCGGAACCATTCTCTGCCTGCATCCCTTGCCTACGGCGGGCGGCATGATGGATAGCCATATCTTTCGTAAGGCGGCCAATCGTCTACCGGCCTTAGCCGGAATCGAAGTTCTTCGTTTTAATACTCGCGGCACAACAAGTGAAGCGGGTACCAGTGAAGGCGTTTTCGATAATGGCGGCGCGGAGAAGTTCGATGTCCAAGCAGCAATCAATTTTGCCTTTGATGAATTAAATGCGCAGACTCTTTGGGTTGTGGGTTGGAGCTTTGGAACGGACTTAGCCCTGAAACATGCGCGCGATCCTCGAGTGGTTGGTTTGATCTTACTTAGTCCGCCGCTGCGCACTTCGGAACAATCAGATTTAGATTATTGGGCTGCCGATGGCAGGCCAATAATTGCGCTAATTCCAGAATTTGACGATTACTTAAGACCAACGGCTGCGAGGGAAAGATTCGAAGTAATTAAGCAGATGAAGTTAATAGCAGTCAATGATGCAAAGCATCTGTGGGTCGGAGAGCCTTCGGTTTATCGAGTACTTTCAGAGATCACAAATATTCTAGCGCCGGATCGATTGCCACTTGCAACCGAATGGGAAGAAGTTATTTCGTAATTAAGATTGATCAGTTTTTGGATATACGACTTCATCTAGAATTAGCAAAATTGCTGCCGCAATTGGAACTGCCATAATTGCACCGATCAATCCCAACAAACTGGTACCAAGCAGGGCAGCCAAGATTGTTACCAATCCAGGCACTGCAAGTGTTTGTTTCATGATCCGGGGCATGATTAGGTAATTTTCAATTTGGATGTAGATGACATAAAAGACAAAAGCGATAATTGCGGTGGTTGGCGATTTAGTAAAAGCGATCAAGGTCATTACCGTTACGCCCAATATATGACCAATAAGTGGAATCAAGCCACAGATAAAGACCAGCATGGCCATTGCGGTTGCGTAAGGGATTCCGATTGCGTAACCCAAGATCAAGGCGAAGATGCCAGCGATAACCGAGACAATTGCCTGCCCACCCACGAAAACACCAACTCGGAAGATGATCGCATCGGATAGTCGAGCGACTCGAATTCTGCGGCTAGCTGGCACCATCCGATAGACAACCGTAGTTACCTTTGGCAGTGAGGCAAGGAAATACAAAGTCAGTACTAAAACCGTCAATGTTGCGATTGCCCCGGAAACAACAGCGCGACCAACTCCCAGTACGCCGCCAAACGCGGTGACCACAAATTGACCATTCTTTATGGTTTCGGAAACTTTCTTTTGCAACGAATCGACTACGCCATAATTTTCATTCAGCCGGTTTATTAAAGAATTATGTTTTAGATTGGAGACGATATCCGGGGCATTTGCTAGCAGCGCATTTACCTGATGGACCACTGGTGGGATTACGACCCAGGCGAAGAGACTTACAAAGATCAGAACAATCCCAACGATGGCCGAGACCGCCCAAGTTCTGGTGAGACCCCACCTTCGAAACAATTCGACAGCTGGGTTAAGACCGGCGGCGAGAAAGAGCGACAACAGAATCAGGACAAACACTTGGCTGGCTGACGCTAGCGCGCGCAGCATTGTGATTGAAACTAGCGCTCCCGCAGCTGCCAGGAAACCAAAATAAAATGGATGTGAAATGTCGAGCGGTTGTCCCGAGGAACCAAGATCTTCGGGTGCCGGTGTAGATCGCTTCAGTTTCTTCACAGGTTTAATCAGCGCCATATTTACATTTTATCGGTGTTCGCGAGGCAAAGATGAGATATGTAACACGATCGAGCCATATTTCTCACCCACAGTTAACCTGAATCAAGGTGCGAGCGCGAAGAAGTAGGGGAGAATTCTCCTATGACGGGGCTACGAATTTTAGGACTAGGCGAAGATATCGCTGCCTGCTCGCTCCTGCCTTGGGTCACGCCCTTAGAGGATTGGCCAGAAGATCCGACCCTGACCGATATGCGAGGAATCTCTCGCCATATTGTTCGATTAATCCACGCCACCAGCGCACCGGATTCTGAAGTTTATGCAGTTAAAGAGACCGTTCCAGAATTCGCCAACCGCGAGTACACAATTTTGCGTGAACTCGCGGTGCGCTTTGCCCCATCGGTTGAGCCGGTAGCGGTCGTCGAAGGCCGCAAAGATGAAAACGGCGAGGAACTTCCCGCCGCACTTGTCACCAGGTACCTGCCCTTCTCATTGCCATATCGGGTAATCCTTAGCGATTCCATAACTGCCCATGAAATAACCAACATGACTAATGCGCTCGCCCTTCTCCTAGTGCGACTACATCTGCTCGGATTTTGGTGGGGTGATTGCTCCCTTTCAAATACCCTTTTTCGCCGCGATGCCGACGAATATTCGGCCTATCTGGTAGATGCCGAAACCGGAGAGTTTCATCAATCCCTTAGCAACGGGCAGCGAGAGCACGATCTAGAGATCGCACATTTCAATGTTGCGGCGGAGCTAGAAGATTTGGCGTGCGCAGGTCTGCTTCATCCTGGCATGGATCCGGTCCGGGCGAGTGACACCGTGATTAAGCGATACCGTCGATTGTGGCAGATGCTCAAAGAACCTCAGGTTTTAGATCCTTCCGACCGCCATGCAGTAGAACGAGCCATGCGCTCGCTCCAAGATTTGGGCTTTGCCGTTGAAGAGGTAGAAGTTCAGATCGATGGCGCGATGGGGATCCTCAAATTTCAACCAAAATTAGTCGCTTCGGGCTATCATCAAAATCGCCTCTTTGAAATATTGGGAATCCATGCCGAGGAACTTCAGGCAAAACGACTGCTCGCCTCTTTTGATCGCTTCCGATCGCGTGAGAAGAAGCCGTTGCCGCCGGTCGAAGAGAGCGCTCGCCGCTGGCTAACTGAAGTCTTCGATTACGTAATTAATTTGATTCCGCCAGAGCTGCGCGGCCGAGTTGAACCCGCCCAAATGTTCCACGAAATCTTGGAACATCGATGGTACCTGGGCGAAAAAGCTGGTCGAGATGTTGGCACTGATAAGGCTGTGGCCGATTACGTTGCAACCATTCTGCCTTTCCGCACGGATTCTGGAGTTAACTCGGCCGAGGCCTTGGATTCACAACTCGTTTAGGTGGCTAGCAATAACTTTGGCAAGATAGCGCCATGAGTTTGCCGCAACTACCGAAAAACCTGGCTCGCGCCGTGGATTTATCGGCGTTGGCGCAACCTAAGAGCAGTCCAACCGGTGGCATCGGTATTCCCGTAACAGCCGAAAACTTGATGCAAGATTTTCTTGCTGTTTCCAACAGCGAAGTTGTAATTCTGGTCTGTTGGTCACCGCGTAGCGCTCAATCGCAACAAGTCCTCCAACTTATGGCAGCAGCCCACACCGCCGACCAGGCTGCAACTGGCCAAGCCCCTTGGCGATTTGGTTCAGTAAATGTTGATGCCGAAGCAGCTGTCGGGCAAGCTCTTCAAGTCCAAGCTGTTCCGCTGGCAATTGCGATCATTCAAGAGCAATTGGTGCCGCTCTTTGAATCTGTGCCAACTGAAGCTCAAATTAGATTGGTGATCGAAAAGGTTTTAACCCTAGCTGCCGAACGCGGAATTGGCACCGCGCCAATCCCCACGGAAATTGCTGAGCCCATTGCCGAACCAGAAGAAGAGATCGCAATGGCTGCCCTTGAAGCTGGCGATTTCACCGCGGCTAAAGCAGCATATGAAGCTTGGTTGGCTAGATCGCCCTTCGATCCGCTCGCCAAATTAGGACTAGCTCAAACTGAACTCTTTATTCGCACGCTGGGTGTGGATGTTAAAGATATTTATGCGAAATCAGCGGCGCAACCTTCGAGCTTGAAGTTGGCCCTTTTGGCCGCTGACCTAGAAGTAATGCATGGCGAAAATCAACTGGCTTTTGATCGCATAATTGCATTTATAAAAGAGAGCGATGCCACAGAAAAGAAGATCGCCAAGGATCATCTGCTGGCGCTCTTTTCCTTAGTAGATCCCGAAGATCCGATTCTGATCAAGGCGCGTCAAGCTTTAGCCAGTGCCCTATTTTGAGCGCAACCTCATTGAATAATATGTCCAAGGTTGAACGAAGAAACCTGCAATTACTATTCTTATTGTTTGGGCTTGGGATCATGGCAATTGCCCCACGAAATCCCGAAATAAAAGCAAATCTAAATATCCCAAATGGAACTTTTGGGACGCTTTTGAGTTTAGGTGGCTTAGGTTCTTTGGTTAGTTTGATGTTTGGCGGCCATATAGTCCACAGATTAGGTCCTCAAAGGGTTCTGGCAGTGAGTTCCACCGTTATGTATTCGGCAGTCGCGGCAATGCCTCATTTACATAACGCTTGGTATTTTCTGGTTATAAATATTGTCGCGGGAGCTGCGCTTTCTATGTACCACATTTCGATTAATGCGCAGGCACTACATCGACAAGATCAAACCGGCTTAGTGCTAATCCCACAACTTCACGGTCTCTGGAGTACAGGGGCCCTGGGCACGGCAATTCTGGCTTTCTTTATCACCTCCCAAATTTCCCTGGCGTGGCACATTGATGTAATGATGATTGTTATTTGGCTAGCCACCCAAGCAACAGTCCGAAATCTTCGTAACGATTTCCTAAAGGGAAATAGAATCAAAGATCCGACGCTAACGATCTCGCCCGCTTCGATTCTGGCTGCATTTAAATTTGAACCGATCATTACTTTTGGATTGGTTTGCGCTTTGATGATTGAGTTTGCAAGTAATGACTGGGCCACAATTTTTGCAAAAGAACAGATCGGCATGAGTGAAGCGGTCAGTATTTTGGCCTATATCGCCTTTATGGTTTCGATGATCTCTGGCCGTTTTACCATTCATCGATTGCTCTTGATAAAGCCGGAGAAGTTTTGGATGTGGTGGGGTCCACTCATTGGCGGAGCTGGTTTCATCGTGCTGATTACTTTCGGTACTTGGCTTTCCCACAGCCATAAGGGGCTGGGATACACCTTTACGCTGTTAGCCTTCATTTTCGCAGGTTTGGGATGTTCGCATTTTGGACCCACTTTCTTTGGAATTGCAGGTCGACGCTCCAGCCTGCCGGGCAGCGTTGTTGTGGCTCAATTGGGGCTAGTAAATACGGTATTGATCTTTATTATAAAAATAGGAATTGCGTGGATAGCCCAAGTAACTTCAGTTATGTGGGCGCTGGTCGTACCGGGCGTCATGTTGATTTTTGTTGCGTTGGTTGCGAATTTAGGACGATCCGAAATTCAAAAGGCGTAACTTTCGACTATTTCTGCGCCAACCAGATTGTTGCCAATGGTGGAAGTCTGAGAGTGGCCGAAGCTGGATAGCCATGAAGCGGATCCGCCGAAGCAATAACCTCGGAATTAATAACACCGGAGCCGCCATACTTCAAATCATCAGTGTTCAGAATTTCAGTCCATCTTCCCGCCGCTGGCATAGGGAGGAGGTATCGCTCCTGAGGTACGGGGGAAAAGTTTGTAATCGAAATAATTGCGCCTCGGTTTTCATCCCAGCGGGCGAACGCCAAAGTATTTCCAGCGCTGTCATCACTCTTTAGCCAACTAAAACCTTCGGCGGAGACATCGCGTTGCCACAACGGGGAGTTAGCGACATAACTGTGGTTCATATCTTTCACTGCCAATTGAATGCCCCGATGCTCAGCAAAATCCGTTAGATGCCAATCCAACGACCTGGACTCGCTCCACTCATCATTTTGGGCAAATTCGCATCCCATAAATAGCAACTTTTTGCCTGGATGAGCCCACATAAATCCGTAAAGCGCCCGAAGTGTTGCGAGTTTTTGCCAACGATCGCCCGGAATTTTGGCAATCAGCGATCCTTTTCCGTGTACTACCTCATCGTGCGAGAGCGGCAATAAAAAGTTCTCGCTCCAGGCATAGAGAATTGCAAAAGTGATTTCGTTGTGGTGAAAAGCTCGGTGGATTGGCTCGTGTTGAATGTATTCCAAAGTGTCGTGCATCCAACCCATGTTCCATTTGAAACCAAAGCCCAAGCCGTTGTCGGCGGTCGGTTTGGTAACTCCACCCCAAGCGGTGGACTCTTCAGCAATCATCATGATGCCAGGAGCTTCGCGATAAGCGGTTGCGGTGACTTCCTGCATAAAAGCCACGGCTTCGAGGTTTTCGCGGCCGCCAAATTTATTTGGTAACCACTCGCCAGCTTTCCTGGAGTAGTCCAGGTAGAGCATCGAGGCAACGGCATCAACTCGGATACCATCAATATGAAATTCCAATAACCAATAGAGCGCACTGGCAACGAGGAAGTTGCGAACCTCATTGCGGCCGTAATTAAAGATCAAAGTTCCCCAGTCAGGGTGATAACCGAGTCGGGGATCATCGTGCTCATACAAAGAGGTACCATCAAATTTAGCCAGGGCCCACTCATCTTTTGGAAAGTGCGCCGGGACCCAATCCATAAGGACGCCAATTCCGGCAGCATGTAAAGCATCAACCAGAAAGCGGAAATCGTCGGGGGAGCCAAAGCGCGAAGTAGGTGCGAAGAAGGAGGTGACCTGGTAACCCCATGAGCCGCCGAAGGGGTGTTCCATAACGGGCAAGAACTCGACGTGGGTGAACCCTTCTTCTAACAAGTAGGCAGTCAGATCTACGGCCAACTGGCGATATGAAAGCCCGGGTCGCCAAGAACCGAGATGCATTTCATAGATCGAAATTGGTGCCTGCCACGGCTGATAATTGGCTCTGGCGTTCATCCACTTCTCGTCGTCCCATTGGTGAGTAGCTTCTGCAACAACAGATGCAGTCAATGGTGGAATCTCAGTTTCGCGGGCCATGGGATCAGCGTGATCGATCCATCGCCAATCCTGACTTTGAATGGCAAATTTATATCGAGTGCCCGCGCCGATGCCGGGAATGAAGATCTCCCAGATTCCAGCGCTCCCAAGTGGCACCATGGCGTTGGTTCCGCGATCCCAGAAGTTGTGATCGCCGATCAAACTAACGGCACGGGCATTTGGCGCCCAAACCGAAAAAGCAGTGCCTATTAATTCGCCATCGGATGAACGTCTAACGTGCGCACCAAGCGCCTGCCACAAGCGTTCATGCCGACCTTCACCAATTAAATATAAATCGATCTCGCCCAACGTTGACTGGGGATTTAAATAACCGACTGGTGGTTGGGGCGCGTTTGATTCCGCTGGTAATTCAACGATCTCAGTTTCGGGCTTAGGATCTGAATCTTTGCCAAATCGTTTGGAGATGCGTCCCATTAAATTATTACCTGGCAAATGTGGGCGATTTTACCGACCGGCCGGGCCGGATCTAAGCGCACGAAGGTATGTGGCGACCAGTTGTGCTGGACACCATCTAATAAATCTTTAACGGCAAAGAGATCGTGGGCCAGTCCTAAGGCGTACATATTCCAGTGCACCGTCGTCTCTTGGGTTCTAATTGGATCGAGATTTACAACCACAAGGATAAGGTCATTGCCCTCTCGTTTGGAATAGGCGAGAACCTGGTCTGAATCGGTTGGATGAAATTCAAGATTTCGAAGTTGCTGCAGCGATGGGTGACCACGGCGGATCTCATTGAGTTTCGCTACGAAGGGAGCCAGGGTTAGCCCAGCTTTCTTAGCACCTTCCCAATCTCGAACCTTGATCTCATATTTTTCGGAATCGCGATACTCCTCGGCGCCGTCACGAATTGGAATATGTTCAAAGAGTTCGAAACCGGCATACATTCCCCAGGATGGCGAGATCGTGGCTGCCAAAACTGCGCGTTGGGCAAAGACCGCTGGATTTCCACTCTGTAAGTGGAAGGGCAAAATGTCGGGAGTGTTCACCCAAAAATTGGGGCGGAAGAAAGCCGAGCTATTGTGAGCAACTTCGGTGCCGTATTCGGTTAGCTCGCTCTTGCTGGTTCGCCAAGTGAAGTAGGTGTAAGACTGTTGAAAGCCAGCCTTACCCAGTGAGTGCATCATGGCGGGGCGAGTAAATGCCTCCGATAAAAAAATTACATCAGGACGATCGGCGTTAATTGCACCTATAACTTCTTGCCAGAAGCGCACTGGTTTGGTGTGTGGATTATCCACGCGAAAAGTGCGAATGCCTTGGGCAATCCAGAAGTTAATGATCCGCAAAACTTCAGTGACGATTCCGGCGTAATCATTATCAAAGTTGATGGGATAAATATCCTGGTATTTTTTCGGCGGATTCTCGGCATATGCGATTGAGCCATCTGGCCGGGTGGTGAACCATTCTGGGTGCGAAGTGACCCAAGGATGATCAGGCGAGGCCTGTAGCGCTAGATCCAAGGCAATTTCAAGATTGAGTTTCTTTGCTGCTGCTACAAAGGCCACGAAATCTGCAGTGGTACCGAGCTCTGGATTGATGGCATCGTGGCCACCAGCCTTACCACCGATAGCCCAAGGTACTCCCGGATCGGAAGCGATCGGATTAAGGGTGTTGTTCTTGCCTTTGCGAAAACTCATTCCAATTGGATGGATCGGCGGTAGATAGAGAATATCGAAGCCCATTTCAGCAACCGCCGGCAATCGCTTCATGGCGCTCTTAAACGTTCCCGGCGTTACGGTGCCATCGGAATTTCGAACCGCACCTTCACTTCGAGGAAAAAACTCGTACCAAGCACCAACTAATGCCCGAGTCGGTTCGACTCGAATTGGGAATTGCTTAGAAGTTGTGACAAAACGGCGGATTGGATTGTGCAAAAAATAATCTTTAATATCCGCAGTTGTCGCGGTATCAAATCTTTCATGAAGTGGCAGCTTCTTGTTTCCCAATGCTTTTAGGGCCGGTGCTAGAAGAGCATGCGCTTTCTTGTCGCTGCTTAAAGCTTCAGTAAGAAGAAGTTCTCCTATGGTGCAACTAAGTTCAGTATCAATGGCCGCCGGAATTTTAATGCCAGCGTCGTGAACCCAGGTATGAAAGGGATCATCAAAAGCTTCGATCGCGAAGCTCCAGTTCCCGGTATCAAGCGGCGTTAATCGTGCTTCATAGCGATCAGTTCCGGGCCAAACTTCGCGCATTGGCACGCGCTCAACCTCTTTGCCGGTTGGATCAAAAAGAAGGGCATGAACGCCAAGCGCATCATGCCCTTCTCGGGTAACAACTGCCGATACTGCAATTTTTTCGTGCGGGACTGCTTTCACACCAATTATCTCACTACCAAAATGTATTACTGGTGCGATGTCTGTGATGGGAAAGCGCCCGATCATCCAGAGCCCTCGGTATTTCCTGGATCGGCAGCGCTTACATCATTGATTGAATATTGGTCGATCGCCTCTTGTAGAACTTTTCGCTTTAACTCGCCTGCCTCGACCAACCGAGTCAAAGTTGCAAGTACGATTGATTCGGCATCTACTTTGAAGTGGCGACGCAGTGCACCGCGCGTATCGGAAAGTCCAAAACCATCTGTTCCTAAAGAGTAGAAATCTTGCTCGACCCAAGGTGAAATCTGATCTTGAACGGCCCGCATAAAGTCGCTGACGGCAATCACTGGACCTTCTTGGCCGCGCAATTTCTTTGTTACATAAGCGCTTTGGGTGTTATCTGGATTTAGTAGGTTGTATCGATCGGTCTCAAGACCATTTCGGCGAAGCTCATTCCAGGAAGTTACCGACCAAACATTGGCACTTACGCCCCAATCGGATTCCAATAATTGTTGCGCCTTAATGGCCCAATTAAGTGCCACGCCTGATGCCAAGATCTGTGCCTTCTTCTTATTACGCCCAGTTGATGGTGCGAACAAATAGATGCCCTTTAGCAACCCAGCTACATCGAGGTTCTCGGGTTCGGCTGGCTGTTGGTATGGCTCGTTGTAAACCGTGAGGTAGTAATAAATATTCTCGCTATTTTCGCCGTACATCCGACGTAGACCATCACGAACGATATGGCCGACTTCGTAGGCAAAGGCTGGATCATAAGCAACAACGGCAGGATTGCTTGAAGCGAGAAGGTGGGAGTGACCGTCTTCGTGCTGTAAGCCTTCACCGTTCAAAGTTGTGCGACCTGCGGTAGCGCCTACAACAAAGCCGCGAACCATTTGATCTGAAGCTGCCCAAAAGGCATCGCCAGTCCGTTGGAAGCCAAACATCGAATAGAAAATATAGATTGGAATCATTGGTTCATCATGAGTTGAATACGATGATCCAACTGCGGTGAATGATGCCACCGACCCGGCTTCATTAATTCCTTCGTGAAGAATTACACCGGAGGTGGACTCTTTGTAGGAAAGCATTAATTCTCGGTCGACCGAGGTGTAGGTCTGCCCCAGTGGGGAATAGATCTTTAGTGACGGAAAGAGCGAATCCATTCCAAAAGTTCGAGCCTCATCAGGAATGATTGGAACGAAGCGCTTTCCGATTTCTGGGTCTTTAATTAAATCTTTAAGTAATCGTACGAAAGCCATAGTGGTGGCGATCTCTTGTTGACCAGAACCGCGCTTTACCGATTCATAAGCGCTCTCCGGTGGTTGCGCCAACGGCTTTGAAATCTTGCGACGAGAGGGAACTGACCCACCAAGCTCAGCTCTGCGAGCCATCATGTACTTATATTCCGCAGACTCTGGACCAGGATGGAAATACGGTGGAACCTTGGCATCCATCTGCTCATCAGCAATCGGAATATGAAGACGATCGCGAAATTGCAATAGATCTTCGTGCGTCATCTTCTTCATTTGGTGCGTAGAGTTTCGACCTTCGAAGTGAGAGCCTAAAGTCCAGCCCTTAATGGTCTTCGCCAAAATTACAGTTGGGCGACCGTTCCGTTCGGTGGCGGCCTTATACGCAGCATAAAGCTTGCGATAATCGTGGCCACCGCGACGAAGCGCCCAGATCTGGTCATCGCTCCAATCGGCTACCAGAGCAGCAGTTCGAGGATCTCTTCCGAAGAAGTTCTGCCGAACATAATCACCGCTCTCGGCTTTAAAGGTTTGAAAATCACCATCGGTGGTGCGGTTCATTAGATCAACCAGAGCACCTTCGCGATCTTTTGCGAGAAGTGGATCCCATTGGCGACCCCAAACCACTTTGATTACATTCCAACCGGCGCCGCGGAAGATTGATTCCAATTCCTGGATGATCTTTCCATTTCCGCGAACCGGACCATCAAGTCGTTGCAGGTTGCAGTTGATCACAAAAGTTAAATTGTCTAGACCTTCACGACCAGCCAAACTCAGTGCGCCCAATGATTCCGGCTCATCGGTTTCACCATCGCCAAGGAAAGCCCAAACATGTTGATCGCTGGTGTCTTTGATGCCGCGCCCATGAAGGTAGCGGTTGTACCGCGCTTGATAAATTGCGTTTAGTGGACCAAGTCCCATGGAGACAGTTGGGAATTGCCAGAACTCTGGCATTAGTCGTGGATGCGGATAAGAGGAGAGTCCGCCACCTTCGTGGGAAAGTTCTTGGCGAAAGCCATCCATCTGATGTTCGGTTAAACGACCTTCCATGAATGCCCGGGCATACATTCCTGGACTGGCGTGACCCTGGAAGAAAATCTGATCGCCGCCGCCAGGATGATCTTGACCGCGGAAGAAGTGGTTAAAGCCAACTTCGTAAAGCGAAGCTGATGATGCATAAGAAGAGATGTGACCACCAACACCAATACCGGGACGCTGTGCCCGATGAACCATGATGGCGGCATTCCAGCGCATAATGCGACGGATCCGCTGCTCGATCGCTTCATCGCCAGGGAATTCTGGTTCGGCGCTAGGTGGGATGGTATTGATGTAATCCGTTGCGCGAAGTTCCGAGACACCTAATTTCAAGGCTTGAGCATGGTTAAGCAGATTCAACATCAAGTATCGAGCGCGGACTGGGCCAGCATTTTCTAGGACGGCATCCAAAGATTGCTGCCATTCGACAGTCTCGGTTGGGTCGGTATCGATCAGTTGATCGATTAGATGGCTAGGCGCTTCAAAGTTTGTGCTCATGCCTCAATCTTTCTCCCATATTGGCTCTTCCCAGCACGGGTACTTCGGTCATTTCGGACGGCTCCACGGTGAGCACCTGAGCAAAATCTATCTGAAAATGGCCATAGGTACTTGCGCTAGGGGGAAAGGTTGGGTGGACTAGGGGAGTGAAGGAGGCCCGCGTTTGAACTCGTCCCCAACCGGACCTGCCGCTGCTATTGAACGCATGGGCATTGAGCCTGGCTTTCTTATCCTTGAGGTTGGCTACGACAACGATGCTGCCGAAGATCTTCGCAGTGCCATTCAAGCCCGCACTGGCACCGAGTTACTGGACTATGACTCCTCCGAGGTCGTTGATGCCGTCATCATTTGGTGGCGCGAGGGCGATGGCGATCTAGTAGATGAACTTGTTGATGGCCTGACCTTTTTGGCGGAAGCTGGTTCAATTTGGCTCCTGACCCCCAAATTAGGGCGCCCGAACCATGTCGAGCCGAGCGATATCCAAGATGCGGCTCCGACCGCTGGGCTATCTCAGACCAGTTCCTTTGCTGCATCGGCCGACTGGACCGCTACGCGACTGATTGCTCGAAAATCTGGTCGGAAGTAGTTCGCCCGCTTCTATAACATTGCCCCACTAGAACTTTGATTTCTCTTAAATTCGCTCCTCGAAAGGCTTGTTAATGGCTCTTGAAATTGGCTCCGCCGCTCCAGATTTTTCGCTGAAGGATCAACATGGCCAGGTAGTAACGCTCTCTTCCTTCAAAGGAAAGAAGAACGTCGTTATCTTGTTCTACCCATATTCATTCACAGGAACTTGCACGGGCGAGCTATGCGCCATGCG
>JBAXKZ010000004.1:0-79070 GCA_037135095.1 Actinomycetes bacterium | reverse complement strand
GTCGAAGCAGTTGTCGAAACTTCCGTTGAAGCTGTAGTGGAAACTCCAGTAGAAGCAGTAGTCGCCAACGAGTCCGCTCCTCAAGCGTAACTTTTAGTTAATTAATGGGCGTACCAAAGAAGGGTTCTCTTCTTAGGGAACTCCCAATCATCGTTGTTGCGGCACTTGTAGTTTCAGTATTGGTAAAAACCTTCTTGGTTCATTTCTTCTTTATTCCTTCGGGATCTATGGAGAACACCCTGCAAATTGGGGATCGAATTGCTGTGAATAAATTGGCCAGCTACTTCAGCGATATTAAACGTGGCGAAGTAGTGGTTTTTCATGATCCCGCAAATTGGTTGGGTGCAGCTCCTGCAGAGACCGGCCCTAAGGCGCTAGAAGTAGTAAAGAGCGGATTGGTGGCAGTTGGAATTTTGCCCGATCCAGCTAAACAATATTTAATCAAGCGCGTTGTTGGCGTTGGTGGCGATCACGTTGTTTGTTGTGATGCTAAAGGTCGACTTCAAATAAATGGCACCTCAGTCAATGAGCCCTATATCTACGCTGGCAATAAACCAAGCGAAAGCAATTTCAATGTGACAGTTCCCAAGGGATTCATCTGGGTAATGGGTGATCATCGTGGCGCAAGTGCGGATTCGCGTTTTCATACCGATGATATTCACAAGGGCATGGTTCCGCTCAGCGATGTTGTCGGGCGCTCGGAATTTGTGGTTTGGCCCTTTAATCACGCAAAGTTTTTGCCTTCCGGTCATGATCTTTCGAAAGTCGCTGTAAAGAAATAACGGTAAATGATTCACATCGAGCGGGATCTCATTGAATCAGGATTTAAATCAATTGCTGGAGTTGATGAAGCCGGCAGAGGTTCTTGTGCCGGACCGTTAGTCGTGGCCGCTGTTATTTTAGAGAATCCACTTGGCTCCATTTGGTCGGGCATCAAGGATTCTAAATTGCTGAAAGAGTCAGTGCGTGAAGAGCTCTTTGACCTAATAACAAACTGCGCACTCTCATATTCCATACTTGAAATTTCCGTAGCGGAGATTGACGATCTTGGCCTCCACCGCGCCAATCTCGAAGGAATGCGCAGAGCTGTGCAAGGTCTAGATCGAATCCCGGAATTTGTTCTGACTGACGGATATCCCATCGCAGGACTTGATATGGCAACGCTTGCAGTTTGGAAAGGCGATCAGGTCAGCATCAGTATCGGCGCTGCCTCGATTTTGGCCAAAGTCTTTCGCGATCGCCGCATGGTGCAACTTGATCAAACCCTTCCCGGTTATGGACTCAGCAAACACAAAGGTTATGTCACGGCTGCTCACAGCCGAGCACTTATAGAGTTAGGCCCAAGTATCCAACATCGAAAATCGTTCGCGAATGTCAAAGCGTTACTGACGTAGATATTACGAACAAAGGAGAACGATGAAAACGAAGACCCGAGTAAGAGTATCGCTAACCCTAGGTATGGCATTGGTCTTGTTCGCATTCAGTGGTGCAAATGCAGCTACCACCAAGGCGCTCAGCGAGAGTTATGCAAATAAAGTCGTCACCGTTAAATTGGGTACACCCATAACTTTGACGCTGCACAGTATGTATTGGCAATTACAACCGATGAAATCCGGCGCCGCATTAGCGACATCGGGCGCTCCAATTCTAAAACCGGTAGCGCCTGGCCCTAAAGCTCCAGCTGGTTGTGGCGTTCCAGGAACTGGATGCGGGACTCAACTTTGGAAATTCAAAACTGTAAAGGTGGGCACAACTCAAATAATGGCAACTCGAACCAGTTGTGGTGAAGCCCTTCGCTGCGTGCCGCCAAATGATCGTTTCTCACTTACTGTGAAAGTTGTTCGCTAAACTTTTAACAGCGTAAGAATGTCCACACCAAGCAGATAAATTGTTTTACTTGAGCTAGCAGGAATCTAATCTTCCTGCCTTATGGCATATCGACAAGTAATCGGTGCAACCGGCGAGGAATTTGTAGCGCGTCACCTTCAAAGCGAAGGCTGCACAATATTGGATCGCAATTGGCGAATTCGCGGCGGTGAAATAGATCTCATCGCTGCCGCGCCTAGCGGGTTAATCATTTTTGTTGAGGTAAAAACCAGGAGCTCCACGAAGTTTGGCGATCCGCTCGAAGCGATCACGGCGAAAAAGGCAGCGCGAATCCAAAGACTTGCCCTCGGATGGCTCAGCTCGCATTCTCGTTTCGGATCAGATTTTCGAATTGATTGCGCTGCCGTGTTGTTGCAACCTAATGGCGAAATGAATTTGGATTATCGACGGGCAGTTCTTTAATTGGCCTTATCTCAAGTTAAGACTGTGGCCTTGATGGGGCTAGCCGGTCGCTTAATCGAAGTTGAAGCAGATATTGCTGACGGTTTGCCCAGTTATATCCTCTTGGGACTTCCAGATGCTGCGCTTTCGGAATCGAAAGAACGAGTTCGATCAGCCATGACAAATTGTGGACAATCTTGGCCCAATCGAAAGATAACAGTTTCACTTTCACCAGCCTGGCTACCCAAGAGTGGATCGAGTTTCGATCTGCCGATCGCGATCGCCCTCTTGAAGGCCAGCGGTCTTTTCAATGACCCTTACTCCGAGCAGACAATATTTATCGGCGAGCTTGGACTAGATGGCAGCGTTCGGGGTGTCCGCGGAGTGCTACCAGCCCTGGTTGCCGCAAAGAAACTGGGAGTCAAACGTGCTGTTATCCCTAAATCGAATCTGGCTGAAGCTCAACTGGTGGAAGGTTTGGAGTTACTGCCCGTTGATTCATTGCGCGAACTTATTGAATTCTTTCTCAACGGAGTCGCGCTCTCCGAACCGAACGAAACTGCTTTTGGGCAGCGAAGTGAAAGCAACCTCGACTTTTCCGACATAATCGGTCAGACCTCGGCTCGTTGGGCTACAGAGATAGCAGCAATCGGTGGACATCACTTATTACTGATCGGACCGCCAGGTACTGGCAAGACCATGTTGGCGGAACGAATTCCGACGATACTGCCACTGGTTACTCCTGAAGAGGCGCTTGAAATAACCGCCATCCAAAGTGTTGCCGGTCATTTAATCTCAGGAAGCGCACTCAACCGCACGCCACCCTTCATCGCACCTCATCACACAACTACAGCAACGGCCATGGTTGGTGGCGGGTCGCATTACATAAAACCGGGAGCGGCATCCTTGGCACACCGGGGTGTGCTATTTATTGATGAGGCGCCAGAATGCAATCCTGGCGTTCTGGACTCGCTTCGACTGCCACTCGAATCGGGCGAGGTCACAATTACACGGGCACTCGGAAGTGTTACCTATCCGGCTCGCTTTATCTTGGTACTCGCCGCGAATCCATGCCCATGTGGTCGTTACTCCGGTAAAGGTCGGGCTTGTACTTGCACTTCACTCCAAATTCGCCGCTACTTACAACGACTCTCTGGGCCTTTGATGGATCGCATTGATATTCGGGTCTTTGTCGAAGCGCCATCCCGAACCGAGATGATGGCGGCAGAGATCGGTGAATCCAGCCAGCTTGTGCGCGAACGGGTTCTCCAAGCCAGAGAACGCTCTCGAACTAGATTTAGAAATTTTGGTTGGCAACTAAACGCTGAAATCCCGGCCAAATATTTGCGAGAAGAGTTCCGCGCCGAGCGCAAGGCAATGGTTCTTCTTCATGAAGAACTTGAAGCTGAAAGAGTCAGCGCCCGTGGCTTTCACAAAGTTCTAAGGCTAGCTTGGAGCATCGCCGACCATCGAGAACACTCACTCCCTGATCGCACCGATATTGAAAGCGCCCTGACTCTAAGAAATTCTATAAGGCAGTTTTCGTGAATTCGGAGCAACTGGCCCGGCTACAACTCTTCGCGAGCATTGAAGGTGGTTCGGCATTCTGGAGCGATGAAATCGAAAGTCGTGGGGCGGAAGAGACTTTAGAGCGGATATTAGGTAGTTACTACGACCAAGGTTGCCACGCGCTGGGAAATATCCGGGCTCGGATCTTGGCAAAGAGTGCTATCGAACGAGTCCAAGAAATATTGCAGGCACAGGCGCAATTGATTACCCCGGCAGATCTAGATTGGCCAATACAACTAAATGAACTTTCAGCACCACCAATGGCGTTGCTAATTAAAGGTGATCGAACTGCGTTAAGTGAAAGTGCGAGATCGTTGGCAATCGTTGGAACCCGAAATCCCACACCTTATGGCAATCGCATCGCCGGGGATCTAGCAGTTGGAGCTGTCGATCGTGACTGGATGGTAGTTAGCGGTGGGGCATATGGCATCGATTCGATTGCGCATCAAGCGACTTTGCTCGCTGGTGGCAAATCCGTGGCAATCCTCGCTGGTGGCTTTGAACATAACTACCCTGCGGGAAATGAGCGCCTGTTTAACCAGATCGCAGAAACTGGATTATTGATAAGCGAGGTGATGCCATCCGTGCGTGCTGAACCTTTCAGATTTCTTACTCGAAACCGCCTAATAGCTGCTCTTTCAAAGGGAACAATCGTCGTTGAGGCCGCCTATCGCAGTGGCTCATTACGCACTGCACGCGAAGCTGCGGAGTTAATGCGCCTAGTCATGGCGGTGCCGGGGCCAATTACTTCGCCAACTAGTGAGGGTTGCCATCGCTTGATCTCGGAGCGAAGCGCAGAACTAGTTACATCGATATCGGAGGTGATGGAATTGGTCAATCCGTTGGGCAGCGAGTGAGAGACTTAGCTCATGACCCAAGATTCGCACCGCGCTGGCTTTGTCGCAATTATTGGGCGTCCAAATACCGGCAAGTCCACATTGGTAAATGCGTTGGTAGGGCGAAAGATCGTCATTACCTCTGCACATCCAAACACCACCAGAAACCCAATTAGGGGAATCATCTCCCGACCAGACTTTCAAATGATCGTTGTTGACACCCCCGGCGTTCAAAAACCGAAGACTCTTCTAGGTACTCGACTTAATGCCATGGTGACCGAGAACTTGGATTCGGTCGATGCGGTTTTAATCTGTTTACCTGCCGATGAAGAGATCGGCTTAGGCGATGAATTTATCGCCAAGCAAGTTTTAAATCAGCGAAAAGTCTTTATCGCGGTGACCAAAATTGATCGCGTTAAACCCGAGCAGCTCATGAACCATTTGGCAGCAGTGGGGGAGTTCACCGCAAAGGTTGGACTGCACGTCACTGAGATAATTCCAGTCTCCGCCAAAGGTCAAGACCAAACTGAACTCTTGCTTCAACTCCTATCGCAGCAGTTGCCGCCTTCGCCTTCACTTTATCCAGAAGATATAACTACTGATCAGGCTCAAGAGCTAATGATCACCGAACTTATTCGTGAAGTTGCCATCGCCGACCTATATGAGGAGCTCCCGCATTCGGTAATGATTACCATTGACGAGATGACCCAACGCGAAGGCAAAAACTTCTTCGATATTCATGCGACGATTCATGTCGAACGCGATAGCCAGAAATCAATCATCATTGGACCTCAGGGAACCCGATTAAAGGCGATCGGAATCAAATCTCGGCAAGCGATTGAGAGTTTGTTGGATGCCAAGATTTTCCTTGGATTACATGTGAAGATTTCCAAAGAGTGGCAACGTGACCCAAAGGCACTGGCGCGAATGGGCTTCACAGAGAAGTAGGCGCACTCTTTCGGCTAGCGAAATACGAACCAACCAAGACCAGCGGGAGTCCAACAACGATTCCGACAGTTAACGGTTCACCAAGAATTATCACACCTAGGAGCACGGCGATCGCGGTGTTTAGATAAGTGACTAAAGAGGCGCGAGCAGGTCCAATCTCTTTCATAACAATAAAGAAGGCGATAAAAGCTAGCGCCGTCGAGAAGAAACCCAGCGCTAGGACTGCAAAAATTGAGTTTGTCGGCGGGAAGTGAGCTGGTAACTGAACGACCGCAAATGGTAAATAGAAGATTGCCGTAATCGCCATTGCAACCCCATTGATTGCGATGCCATCTACTTGCGGAATCTTCTTGGTGACCATGATTACCGCCCAGGCGTAGCCCACTGCCGCGACTAGGATCATTCCGATTGAAAGCAGGCTCTGCTTACGCGAGAAAGTTTCTAGCCCAACCACGAGCACTACGCCTGCAAATCCAACAATCAAGCCAAATAATCGCTTGCGGTGCCAGACGGTTCGATCACCATTGATCGAGGAAATTATCGTCGACCAGATGGGAACGGTGGCGACAAGCAGGCCGGCTAATCCGGAAGTCAATTTCTTTTCGGCAGTTGTGATCAGGATCCAAGGTCCAACCATCTCAGCGATTGCATAAGGAATTACATATTTCAAATTCTTGAGCGCCCCTGAAAGGGTGCCGCGGCGAAGCGCGATTGGGATCAAGATCAGCGCACCGATTAAAACTCTCGAAAAGACGATAATGCTTGCGGGTAGATGCTCAACGGCGACTCGAATAAATAAATAGGGGATACCCCAAAGAAAGCCGACAGCAAGAAATAAGGAAAAGTTACGACGCGACATTTATCTACTTCTTGTAGTTAGAAATTATGCTCTGATAGAGCTCGCGGGTCTGATCGGCGATCGCCGGCCAACCGAATTCTTCAACGGCACGCTTTCGGCCTGCAGAGCCATAGGCGGCAAGCAGTTCGGGATTAGCCATCAATTTTTGGATGCTTTCCGCCAACGCCGTTTCAAATGCGGGACCTTCGCCGTTGTATTCAACTAACTCACCTGTTACGCCATGAGTTACTACTTCAGGAATGCCACCAACGCGTGATGCCAGAACTGCAGTTTGGCAGGCCATCGCTTCGAGATTAACTATGCCCAGCGGTTCATAAACTGAGGGACAAATGAAAAGGTCGGCGCTGGTGAGAAGGGCGTTTAATTCCGGCTGCGGCAGCATGCTCTCTTGCCACCAAACATTTTTTCTTTCACTTTGTAGTTGCGCAATGAGGGCAGAAATCTCGGCTCCGATCGCTGGTTCATCTGGGCTGCCAGCAGCAATAACTAATCCAATTTCGGGATCTACTGAACTCCAAGCCCGGAGCAGATGAGCTAAACCTTTCTGCCTGGTGATTCTCCCAACAAAGAGGGCATATCGACCTGTAACTCCGATTCGATCGAGCACGCCTTGATCTGTTCTAGGTGAATACTTTTCGGTATCAACACCATTAAGAATGGTGTGAATCTTTGCCGGGTTAAGCGCTGGGTAGGCTTTTAGAATATCGATCTTCATTCCATTGCTAACGGCGATGATTGCATCTGCCGCTTCGTAGGCGGTCTTCTCAGCCCATGAGGAGAGGCGATAGCCGCCACCAAGTTGCTCGGCTTTCCAGGGGCGATCAGGTTCAAGTGAATGTGCCGTTATGACGTGCGGAATTCCATGCAGTAGGGCGGCGAAGTGTCCAGCCAGGTTGGCGTACCAGGTGTGAGAATGAACCAGGTCAACCTCTCCAAGTTTTTGGGAAATTTCGATATCGGTTACAAAGGCCTGTAGGGCGGGGTTAAGTCCAGTGAAATTCTCTGGCAGCGGATATCCGGTGGCATCGGCTCGCTCTTGGCCGAAGCAATGGACATCAACCGTGATGGACTCTCGAAGCGCTTGTGTGAGCTGAAGAGCATGGACTCCGGCGCCGCCATAAATATGTGGTGGCCATTCCTTGGTCACTAAACCGATGCGCATTATTTCAATCCTCTTAATTTCCTGTCATCGAAACTGCTTCTTCCCGAACGGGAGTAAGGGTATCGTTCCCGCATGGCCAGACAAGAGCTCCCGCTTGGGATCGTCCTCGCAGGTGGCGAAGGTAAGCGTCTAATGCCACTGACCGCCGATAGAGCCAAGCCTGCCGTGCCCTTTGCTGGGGCTTACCGCCTAATTGACTTCGTTCTCTCCAATTTGGTCAATGCCGATATTCGCAAGATCGCCGTTCTTACCCAATACAAGTCGCACTCGCTCGACCGCCATATAACCACGACTTGGCGGATGTCTACCTTGCTCGGGAATTACATCACTCCCGTTCCTGCGCAGCAACGTCTCGGACCGCGTTGGTACACCGGCAGCGCCGACGCCATCTTGCAAAACTTTAATTTAATTCAGGATGAAAATCCAAAGCACGTATTGGTCTTTGGCGCCGATCACGTATATCGCATGGACCCATCTCAAATGTTTGACTTCCATCTCGAAACTGGCGCTGGAATAACGGTCGCAGCAATTCGAGTGAAACGATCTGAAGCGTCGGAGTTTGGCGTCATTGAATTAGCTGATGATGGCATCACGATAAAAGCATTTCATGAAAAGCCAGCCGATCCGCCTGGTATGCCTGGCAACCCCGATTACTCGCTGGTCTCTATGGGTAATTACATCTTCAAACGAGATGCCATGGAAGAAGCGCTAATTATTGATTCCGAAGATCTAGAAAGTCGTCACGATTTGGGCGGCAATATTATTCCAATGATGACTGCGCAAGGGTTAGCGCGGGCCTACGATTTTGCCAACAATCACGTTCCTGGCGAGACCGATCGCGATAAAGGATATTGGCGCGATGTAGGTAGCATCGATGCATATTACGAAGCTCACATGGATTTGGTTTCAGTCCACCCAATCTTTAATTTATACAATCGCGAATGGCCACTACTAACAAATCCACCATCACTTCCGCCAGCTAAGTTTTCCGAAAATGGCTCCGCCGTAGATTCAATTGTTGGCGCTGGTTCCATTATCTCTGGCGGTCGGGTTGAGCGAACCGTTGCCTCTTTCGATGTCACAGTAGCGCCCAATGCACTTGTTCAAGGTTCAGTGCTAATGCCCTCAGTTCGAATTGGATCTGGGGCGGTAATTCGCAATGCAATTCTGGATAAGAATGTAATTGTTGAGGCTGGCGCTCAGGTAGGTGTAGATCACGAACGCGATCGCGCCCGCTTTACCATTTCAGAAGGTGGCATCGTGGTAGTTGGCAAGGGAACAATAATTACTGCCAATTAGCGCTCGATTTAGCCACACCAAGCCGCTTCGAAATAACTTGCCTCCAAGAAAGCCGATAAGGTGGCAAGGTGAGTGACTATCAAGCAAGAGTTCGTTCGGCGCTTGATGCCGCAGTTGCAGCTATAGGTGGCGAACCTCGCGAAGGTCAGATTGAAATGGCCGAAGCAGTAGCTAACGCCTTAGCCGATCGCCACCATTTATTAGTTCAAGCCGGAACCGGTACCGGTAAGTCGCTAGCGTATTTGGTACCTGCGCTGGTCCACGGCAAAAAAGTTTTAGTCGCCACGGCCACCTTGGCGTTGCAACGTCAACTAGTGGAACGTGATCTGCCCCGAATCAAACCAGCTCTCGAGAAAGAGCTTGGCCGAGAACTTTCCTTTGCCGTCTACAAGGGCATCGGTAACTATCTTTGCCTGCAAAAAATGAATAGTGAAATTTCTGATCCCGATAGTGAACTGCTTCTTGAGATCGGCGCACTTGAAAAAGATGCCAAGAAATTACGAGCTTGGGCTGAAAAGCCTGGCTCATCAGGTGACCGGGATGATGCTCCTGAAGTTGATCGCCGCGTCTGGTTTGCAAATTCCGTTTCGGGACGCGAATGTATGGGAGCCGATGAGTGCGCCTTCGGCAGCCAGTGTTTTTCCGCCAACGCTAAAGCGCGGGCCAGGGCGGCCGATGTGGTTGTCACTAATCACACCTTATTGGCAATTGAGATCGTAGATTCCCATCCCATCCTGCCGGAACGCGACGCCATCATTTTGGATGAGGCCCACGAATTTATGGATCGAACCACACAGGCCGTTACTGAGGAAATGTCAGCGGGTCGAGTCGAGCGTGCCGCGAAGATGGCCAAGAAACATTTGCCGGGGAAAGTCTCCGACGCCTTTGCAAAAGCGGCCGATGCTTTTGCTGAAGCGATTACTGATTTTGCCGGCGATCTTCGTTCTGATCCCTCACTTAACGGGCGCCTAGCAGATCTTCCGGCGCAATTAGAGTCACCGATTCGCAAAGTGAAGGAAACTTCACAAGCCGTAGTTGCTGAAATAAATAAGGATTCCGATGTAATGGACCCAGACTCCATGGCGGAACGGATCCGAGTCAAAGGTGCTGCTAATGAAGTTATGCAAACTGCCCAGAAAATGTTGCGTCCTGGAAGTACGCAAGTACTTTGGTTTGATCCAACTTTCTCTACGTTGCATCTAGCCCCGCTCGCCGTTTCTGCGGTCTTGCGCGAAAATCTTTTGACGCAAGCACCAGTAATTGCAACCAGCGCCACCCTTTCGGTTGGCAAAAGTTTTGACTCGATCGCGCGCGCTATTGGATTTCTTGCTGCGGAGTCTTCCAACAGCAATGAAGAGGGCCAGAAGCCATTCGACACCTCTGCTGGTGAAGTTGATCCATCTAATGTGCAGATGCTAGATGTCGGATCTCCATTCGATTTCGCCAATCAGGGCATGCTCTACCTGCCAAAGCACTTGCCGGAGCCCGGTCGCGACGGTCCAACTAAAGAGGCGCTAACTGAACTTGGCGAGCTAATCGAAGCAGCCGGTGGGCGCACCTTGGCGCTCTTCTCTTCTTGGCGCGGCGTTGAACTTGCCGATGCCCATCTTCGTTCCGTATTAGCCGAACTAAAAATTCCGATCATCACGCAAAAACGCGGTGACAGCGTTGGAGCCTTGGTTGAAAGATTTGCAAAAGAACCAACTTCAATACTGCTTGGCACAATTTCGCTCTGGCAAGGAATTGACGTTCCTGGTCCTGCATGCACGCTAGTAGCGATAGATCGAATTCCCTTTCCGCGCCCGGATGAACCAGTTATGAGCGCGCGAGCGGCGCTAGCCGATGAATCGGGGGGCAGTGGCTTTATGCAGGTTTCCCTTCCCAGAGCGGCGTTGTTATTAGCTCAAGGAACGGGAAGGTTGATTCGCTCGGTTGATGATCGTGGCGTGGTAGCGATTCTTGATTCCAGAATTGTCACCAAACGTTACGGTTCAATTTTGTTGAACTCGATGCCGCCATTCTGGCGGACCAGCGATGGCGCCGTAATTAAAGATTCGTTGAAGCGGCTACATAAAGAGTTCAGCGAGCAAGACCTTTAATTTAGGCCAGGCGTGCGCAAAACTTGGGTGCAGATTTTTACTGGTGACATCATCGTATTTAACCCATTCGACCTGCAGGGATTCTTCATTCATCTCGTGGGCGATTAAGCGATCATCGGCTTTGGCAATCACCGTGTCATAACGCCAATCGCCATGATCATCGTCGTGAACTTGAAGTGGGGTCACGAACTCGGCATTGAGCCCGATCTCTTCTGCGCCCTCGCGAAGCGCTGCTTCTAAAACGGTTTCGTGCGAATCGCGCGCACCACCAGGAATTCCCCAGGTGTCGCCATTGTGAACCCAGGGAGCTCGATGTTGTAAAAGCACCGAACCATTGCGCACTAGAAGCATTCCAGCGGAGCCGTGAAGGCCCCAGTGTCGGTTACCGCATTGGCAGTCGACCCAACCATCTCCGTCCCGAGCAGTCATACCGCTAGCGTGTCATGAAAAATGCAAAAGCGGGATGTGATCTTGGTTTTTCCACAATTGTTGCCCGATTGAGATTGGACTGTGATGACTTTGAGTACCTTCCAAAACTATGAAACTGGCGAGATTTAGCCCTATCTTCTTAGCGCTTATTACCGTTCTAAATCTCTCTTTGAGCGGGCCGGTGGAAGCTGGGTGTGTAAAACGCACCTGCATTAGTGTCACCACCGATCCCAAAGCCGGGGGAATTGTAATCAAAGCGACCCAAGATGCACCTGGATCCACGACTAAGCCAAAACCCAGGGTCGCTCCAAAACCCAGGGTCGCTCCAAAACCGCAACCACCACGCCCAAAATCCAGCAAGAAACCTCAGGTTCAAGCGGCGCCACGAAGATGGGTTCCAGTTCCGCGCGCGGCCAAGTCATTCGCGCCCAAGGTAGTAGCCGCAGTCTCGCTCTCTGACACATTGACGCAGTTGATTCCTCTGCGCCAGATCTACAGCCAGCCAACTGCTCGCGCCCTGAGTGGGATCCCAATCTATTTTTGGACAACAACAAATCCGTATTTTTCAACAATCGCACAGGTATTGGGAATATCAGTAGGGCTTTCACTTAGACCAACCTTTAATTGGGATTTTGGCGATGGCAGCACGATGAAAAGTTCATCGCCCGGAGGTAGATATCCATCCGGTGAAGTCACCCATAAGTATCTATTACCTGGTGAGTATCAAATAGCGCTCACCATCTCCTGGGCTGGAAGTTGGAGCGCTCAAGGTTCAAGTTATCCGGTGATCGGAGATGCAATTGTTCAACACTTATCGAGCAGCATTGAAGTGTTGCCGGCGCCAACTTATTACAACCAGTAGCCACATGATGGTTCAATCCACAGAACTTGTTAACCAAGGGATCAGAATTTCCTAAAGTCGCAACCCTTATCGCATGACAACTTTAACTTCACCTCATGATTTATTAGCAGCTGTTCCATTTTTAATCGGATACCATCCTGAAAACTCGTTGGTAGTTATTGCACTTGCCGGAGAGAGCGTTGGCATGGCGATGCGAGTAGATTTCCCGCTCGATCCCGATCCTGATCAGATCGATGCGCTCGCTACTCATTTGGTCAAAGATTCTTGCGATGCCGCGCTGCTGGTCTCGTACTTGCCCTCGAACGTCACTGATGCTGAATTTATTATTGCACCGCTCTCCGAGGCTTTGGAGATGAGAGGGATTTCGATTAGAGAGTCGCTCGAGATCAAAGGGGAGCGTTGGCGCTCCCTTCTATGCCAAGATAAAGATTGTTGTCCGCCACAAGGAAACGCCATGCCCGATATCTCGAGTTCCAGAGTAGCTGCCGAGCAAGTTGCTGCTGGCAGACGGTTGCCCTTTCGAGATTTAGATTCGCTTAAAGCTGCCCTCTCTGAACGCAAACCCGATCCGCAGTTGAACAAACTCTTAAAGCAGGTACCAGATTTGGATTATGAGGGTGGGCAACTTCGGGCCAAACAGCGTGAAGCTGCAGTTGCAACGATTGAACTTCTGAAAGATTTTGAGCTGCAAGGTTACTCAGATAATAAGGCTTTGATCGCATTGGTATTAGCTCGCCTTGAAGACCTGCAAGTACGGGATTATGCGATGGGGATTACCACCAGTGAAAATATCGAAGCGCTAGGGACTATGTGGTTCTCGCTCTTGCGAATGGCGCCGAAGCAATATCTGGCACCTGTCGCCACGCTTTACGCAGCAGTCTGTTACGAAAATGGCGATGGGACTTTGGCGCAACGCGCCTTGGACCGAGCCTTTGAAGCGGATCTTGCCTACCCATTGGCTAAATTGCTGCGCCGCGTCTTTGCTGCTGGCTGGCCACCTGAGAGTTTCGCGCAAATGAGAGCTGAGCTCCACCCAAAGATCTGTGCCAGCCTTTTTGGCGAGTAGCATCGTCTTATGATTATTGGCGTCCCAAAAGAGATCAAAAACAATGAATTCCGAGTTTCGGCAACTCCTTCTGGAGTCCATGCCTTCGTCACTCGCGGTCACACGGTTCTGGTTGAAAGTAATGCGGGGCTTGGCTCTGCCATCACGGATGCGGATTTTGAAAAGGCCGGAGCGAGCATCGTTGCCTCCGCAGACGAGCTATGGCAGCGGGCCGATCTAATTATTAAAGTGAAGGAACCGATCGCAGCTGAATATCACCGGATGCGAAAGGGGCAGATTCTCTTCACCTATCTGCACCTAGCCGCTTCTCGCGAATGTACCGATGCCATTATGAAGAGCGGCGTTACCGCAATTGCTTATGAGACCGTCGAGATAAATCGTTACCTGCCTTTGCTTGCACCCATGAGTGAAGTTGCCGGTCGAATGTCGATTCAAGTTGGCGCAGCAACGCTGCAAAAGAACGCGGGCGGTCGCGGCGTATTGCTTGGCGGCGTTCCTGGAGTCAAGCCTGCAAAGGTTGTTGTACTTGGCGGTGGCGTAGTTGGTGTTGCGGCGGCGACAATCGCTCACGGTATGCGCGCTGATGTAACGATTTTGGATTTGAACCTTGCTCGCTTGGGCGAGATTGACGCGCTCTTCGCTGGCCAAGTTAGGACTTTGGCTTCATCAGCTTATGAAATTGAAAATCAACTTTTGTCGGCCGACTTAGTTATCGGCGCGGTCTTGGTTCCTGGTGCCAAAGCGCCAAAATTGGTAAGTGATGCTTTGGTTGCTCAAATGAAACCGGGCAGCGTCTTAGTAGATGTGGCGATTGATCAGGGTGGTTGCTTCGAGGGCTCTCGCGCCACTACTCATACCGATCCCACCTTCGCGGTTCATAATTCGTTGTACTACTGCGTGGCCAATATGCCAGGAGCGGTGCCGGCAACTTCTACCTACGCCTTGGCAAATGCCACCATTCGCTATGCGTTGGCGTTGGCCGATAATGGCTGGGAGAAGGCTTTAGCTATGGATCCCGCGCTTGGGGCTGGGCTAAATGTTCACGAAGGCAAGATTTTCTACGAGGCAGTGGCCACCGCACACGGGCTATAACCCGCCTGGTTAACATATCCGTAACGCAGCCTTGGCAGAATGGGGACATGAGCGACGAGATTTCACGCCAGGAAGAGTTTGTTCTTCGCACTCTTGAAGAGCGCAATATTCGATTTGTCCGACTTTGGTTTACCGATGTCTTGGGATTCTTGAAATCTGTGGCAATCGCCCCAGCGGAACTCGAAGGTGCTTTTGAAGAAGGAATTGGTTTTGATGGTTCGGCAATCCAAGGTTTCGCTCGTGTGACTGAATCGGATATGTTGGCCAAGCCCGATGCTTCCTCATTTGCCGTTCTTCCATGGCGGACTGAAGCTCCAGGCGCGGCAAGAATGTTCTGCGATATCGCTCTTCCAGATGGCACGCCTTCACTTGCGGATCCGCGAAATGTTTTAAAGCGAACTTTAAATAAGGCAGCCGAGATGGGCTATACCTGTTACACCCATCCAGAACTAGAATTTTTTCTCTTCGAAGGTGCTACTCCAGCAGGTCAACCTCCAGTACCCGTTGACTTCGGTGGCTATTTCGATCAGACACCTGCGGCGGTGGGCCACGATTTTCGTCGCCAAGCGATCACTATGCTGGAAGCGATGGGCGTTTCGGTGGAATTTAGCCATCATGAAGCGGCGCCTGGCCAGCAAGAAATTGATCTGCGTTACGCCGATGCGCTCAGCACCGCCGATAACATCATGACTTTCAGACATGTCGTAAAAGAAGTTGCGCTGGATCAGGGTTTCCTTGCTTCCTTTATGCCAAAGCCATTTACCGATCATCCTGGCTCTGGAATGCATACCCATATCTCACTCTTTGAAGGCGAAGAGAATGCCTTTTACGAAGCCGGCGCACCTCATCAGCTTTCGAAAACTGGTCGAGCTTTTATCGCCGGAATTCTTAGGCACGCCCGCGAATTCACGCTGATCACAAATCAATGGGTTAATTCATACAAGCGCTTAGCTGGTGGCGATGAAGCACCGGCCGCCGTTACCTGGGGGGCTAACAATCGCGCCGCGTTAGTTCGGATTCCGGCATATAAACCGAAGAAAGAGAACTCGACTCGGATCGAAGTGCGCTCGCCAGATTCTGGCTGCAATCCTTATTTAGCCTTCGCCGTGATTATTGCCGCAGGGCTTAAGGGCGTCGAGGCCGGTTACGAATTGACCGATGCTGAGAACCCTGAGTTGCTTCCATCCAGTCTGGATGAAGCAATTACCGCCATGGAGGGCTCCGAATTAGTCCGACAGACCTTGGGCGAGGACGTTTTTGAGTATGTCCTTCGAAATAAGCGCTCCGAGTGGGATGACTATCGCCGACAAGTGAGCGCCTACGAACTTTCGCGTTATTTGCCCGTTCTCTAATCCAGGGGCTACCCTTTCGCTGTGCGCAGCTTTTCTCTCCTCCTTCGCTGCCGCGGCGGGGCCAAATAATCGGTCACCTCGCCCGCGGAGTTTGGTCATGCCGGTAACCCAAACCAGCCCCGCACAGTACTGAAGGAGTAAAAATGAATTTTCCAAAGCAAATCCCGAGTTCAATGCCGATCCATCGTTATGCCCCATTTATCCCTGTGGATTTAACCGATCGAACCTGGCCCACAAAGCAAATTACCAAAGCGCCGCAGTGGTGTTCGGTCGACCTTCGTGACGGTAATCAAGCGCTGATTGATCCAATGGATGCCAGTCGCAAGATGGCGATGTTTAAGCTATTAGTAGGCATGGGTTACAAAGAGATTGAAGTCGGTTTTCCATCTGCTAGTCAGACCGATTTCGATTTCGTTCGCAAGATTATTGAAGATGGTTTGATTCCAGATGATGTTGTTATCCAGGTTCTGACCCAGGCTCGCGAACCTTTAATTCGTCGCACTTACGAGGCGATCAAAGGTGCCAAACATGCCGTTGTTCACCTTTATAACTCGACCTCAACTTTGCAACGCCGCGTTGTCTTTGGACTAGATAAGGCTGGAATTAAGAAAATCGCCACCGATGGCGCTGAACTTTGTTTGCGACTTACGGATACGGTGCCGGGGACTTTGGTCTCTTTCGAGTATTCACCTGAGTCTTACACCGGCACCGAATTAGAATTCGCAGTTGAAGTATGCGATGCAGTTAATGCCGTCTGGAAGCCAACGCCATCTTGGAAGAGCATCGTAAATCTTCCTGCAACTGTTGAAATGGCAACCCCAAATGTGTATGCCGATTCAATTGAATGGATGCATCGAAATTTGGCTTATCGCGATTCATTAGTTCTTAGTCTCCATCCCCATAACGATCGTGGCACCGGTGTTGCGGCCGCCGAGCTTGGTTACATGGCTGGCGCAGATCGAATCGAAGGCACGCTCTTTGGAAATGGTGAACGCACGGGAAATGTTTGTCTAGTTACATTAGGACTTAACCTATTTAGCCAAGGCGTTGATCCACATATTGATTTTTCGAATATCGATGAGGTTCGACGCACCGTTGAATACGCCAACCAACTTCGAGTGCCAGAGCGCCACCCATACGGCGGCGATTTAGTCTTCACCGCTTTTTCTGGCTCGCATCAAGATGCTATCAAGAAAGGCCTTGAGCATCTTGAGAAAGATGCGAAAGCAGCGGGCGTAACGATTGATCGTCAGGCGTGGGCAGTTCCTTACCTGCCAATAGACCCTAAAGATATTGGTCGCTCTTACGAAGCGGTGATTCGCGTAAATAGCCAGTCAGGTAAAGGCGGCGTCGCATATTTGATGAAGAATGAACATCATTTGGATCTGCCTCGTCGACTTCAAATTGAATTTAGTCAGGTCGTTCAATCCAAGACCGACGAAGAAGGCGGCGAAGTCTCTGCTGACGCGTTGTGGCAGATCTTTGAAGATGAATACCTGCCGGCCAAACGCAACAACTGGGGACGCTTTAGGTTAAATGGGCTATCCCAAACTTCGCATTTGGATGAGGATGTTCAACTAAGCGTTGAATTGGCTGATGATGGCGAACCCCATTCATTGAATGGTTCTGGCAATGGTCCAATCGCAGCATTTATTGACATTCTTAATTCTCATTTGGAACCGATGCGGGTTCGTGTTCTGGATTACTACGAGCATGCTCTCAGCGCTGGTGGCGATGCAAAAGCGGCGGCCTATCTTGAGTGCGAAGTCGGAGATCGAGTTTATTGGGGCGTGGGGATCGACCCAAGCACCACGACGGCTTCGCTAAAAGCCGTTATTTCGGCGGTAAATCGCGGTCTGCGTCAGCAAATTCAGATTCGTTGATTTCTAGCCTTCAATATCCAGCGAATCTCGATCTAGCCCGTTACCGTTTAAACCATGGCGCTTTATCGTGATCAAGCGATCGTCCTACGCACCCAGAAATTGGGCGAGGCCGATCGCATCATCACGCTCTTCACGAAGGATCATGGTCGACTGCGAGCCGTCGCAAAAGGAGTTCGCCGAACTAAATCTAGATTCGGAGCGCGACTAGAACCAACTAGCTATGTCGACCTGCAGCTCTACACGGGCAAGACCTTCGACATCGTGACCCAAGCCGAAAGTATCGAAAATTTTGGTGACTCACTTTCAAATGACTATCAAAATTGGACGATCGCATCTGCAATTCTGGAAGCGGCCGAGAGATTCACAGCTCAAGAACATGAACCAGCGTTACAACAGTATTTGTTAGTAGTGGGTGCCTTAAAGGCTTTAGCCCACAACACTTACGATTCTTCTTTGATTCTAGATGCATATTTATTGCGCTCCCTTTCGGTTGCCGGTTACGCACCTTCTTTAACCAACTGCTCTCGCTGCGATAAACCCGGACCGCATAAATATTTTTCTCTCGTTGGCGGCGGATCAGTCTGCACCGATTGCAAACCGGCAGCGGCCGCTACACCACTTGTTGAAACGCTTCAGTTGATGTCAGATCTGCAAACCGGGGATTGGGATGGTGCGATCCAAAGCGAACTTCGAAATCGCCGGGAAGCTTCCGGTTTGATTGCCGCTTATTTGCAGTGGCATCTTGAGCGAGGTTTACGAAGTCTGCCTCTGGTTGAGAGAATCTAGCGTGGCTAAAAAAGTTGTTGCCCCCACCGCTCATCCATCTGGGGCGAAACCGCCGAAATTGCCGAGCGCCGCAATTCCAGCGCATGTTGCGATAGTTATGGATGGCAATGGACGTTGGGCCAAAGCCCGCGGCTTACCTAGAACTGCTGGCCATGAAGCTGGGGAAGCTTCGTTATTGGATGTAGTCCATGGCGCCATTGAGATCGGCGTTAAGGAGATTAGCGCCTACGCATTTTCCACGGAGAACTGGCGCCGTTCCCCGGAAGAGGTGAAGTTCCTAATGGGCTTTAATCGCGATGTCATTAGACGCCGCCGGGATGAGATGAATGAATTGGGAGTAAAAATCCAGTGGGTTGGCAGAGCCCAAAAACTTTGGAGTTCTGTAATTAAAGAGCTAGAAATTGCGCAGGAAATGACAAAATTCAACAAAGTGTTAACTCTGAATATGTGCGTTAATTACGGTGGTCGAGCTGAAATTGTGGATGCCGTACGGGCAATATCCCTTGAGATCAGCAAGCGAAAACTCAAGCCAGAGCAAGTTACAGAAAAACTTTTAGCAGCTCATCTTTATAGCCCAAAGATGCGCGACGTTGATTTGTTTCTTCGTTCATCGGGTGAACAGCGAACTAGCAATTTTCTGCCGTGGCAATCTGCTTATGCTGAAATGGTATTTATGGATGTTTTGTGGCCAGACGTTGACCGCCGGACGTTATGGAAGGCTATTGAGATTTATGCCGAACGCGATCGCAGGTTTGGTAAGGCTTAATTAGCAGTCGCTGCAAATTCCAAAGATCTCGGCGGTATGACCGATCTCGCGAAAACCATGCTCTTCGCCGGACTTCTGCGCCCACTTCTCGATTACGCCGCCTTCAATCTCAACGGTCTTGCCACAGTTCTTGCAAACTAGGTGATGGTGGTGAGCGTCGCCGCAGAGGCGATATATCGCTTCACCATCTTCACGTCGAAGTAGATCAACACTCTTATCGGCTACCAAACTCTGTAGTGCTCGATAGACGGTAGTCAAACCGATTGCTTCTTGATTTCGTTTTAGAACTAAATGGAGTTCTTGAGCGCTGGCAAAGCCACCGACTCTTTCAAGAGCATGGAGGACTTTGGTTTCAGATTTACTCATAGAGTGTTGACCACCAAGAACATGGTTAGCACGCCAATAAGCGTTGCCACCATCGTCATTCGTGATGGATGGCGAGAATGGGCTTCGGGCAAAATATGAGAAGTGGCGATGTAGATAATGAATCCCGAGAAGACTGCCAAATAAATCGCTAGCCAAGAGTTGCTGATGGAAATTCTGCTTCCCAAGGCGGCGCCACTAATTCGCGCGATCGCATCAATCACGAGCAACGCTTTTACTGCGGAGTTCCATTTTCCACTCTTGATCAGCATAGCCACGGTATTAAGGCCATCGCTAAAGGCATGGACTATGAGTGCGATAAAGACGGCGATTCCAAAAGCGTTACTAACTTGAAAGGCTAGACCAAGAGCCATTCCGTCCAGGAATACATGTCCAGCCATTGCTAAGGCACCTAAGCCGCCGGCGATGTTGCCGTAGTGGGTGTGGTCATGGTCGTAATCGGAATCAACCGGCTCGTGCGAGCCAGCAAATTGTTCGAAGAAGTGCAGCGTCAGGAAGCCACCAACAAATGCCAGCGTTACGGCAGGGAGCTTTCCAACGTGGAGGGTGGCATTGCGAAAAATTTCGGGGATTAAGTCGAAGGAGACAAGTCCGAGCATTAAACCGGCGGCCAGGCCCAAAACGAGGTGGAAGCGATCTTTCGACTTGAGGGCGAGCGCGCCACCTAGGGTGGTTGCCAGCACAGTTACTGCGGCAAGGGCGATTGCGATCATGGCTCAAGGTAGCAGAAATGAAAATGGTTGTCATTTTCAAACTTATGCTGGGTAGCCTTCTCCCATGCTTGCAATTGCCCGATTTCAGATTCCACAGAGCGAGGCCACCTCTTTTCAAGCAGCTGCGGGGATCGCGCTGGAAGCCCTGGCTAATTGTGAGGGCTTTAAATCGGGGGAAGTCGGTCAGAACACCGATGATCTGGGTCTCTGGACTTTGGTCTCGATTTGGAAAGATGTGGGCTCTTATCGGCGCGCGCTTAGCAATAATCAAGTAAAGATGGTCTCAATTCCACTATTGGCTCGGGCGATCGATGAGCCCGGTGCATATATAAACCCTACAAGCGAGTAAAATTGCCGTTCTTGCGACCAGCAAGGATTAAGCCGACAGCCAGCCGGAAGCGAGAACAAAATGGCCGCAGATCGTTTAGAGACAATTGTTAGCCTTGCAAAGCGACGAGGTTTTGTTTACCCCTCCTCGGAAATTTACGGTGGTCTCCGAGCGGCATGGGATTACGGCCCCTTGGGTGTGGAGCTAAAGAACAACGTTAAACGTCAGTGGTGGCGCGCCATGGTTCAAGGCCGCGAAGATGTTGTTGGTATTGATTCGTGTGTAATTTTGTCTCGCGAAGTTTGGGAAGCTTCGGGTCACGTTGAAACTTTTTCCGATCCATTAACGGAGTGCACCGCTTGCCACAAGCGCTACCGTGCCGATCATCTGCAAGAAGCTTTCGAAGCTAAGAATGGACGAGCTCCAGCCTCTATGGAGGAAGTCAACTGTCCTAACTGTGGCAATAAGGGAAAGTTCACCGCCCCTAAGCCATTCAATGGCCTGCTCAAGACCTATTTGGGTGCGGTCGAAGATGAATCTGGCATGGCATATCTGCGACCAGAGACAGCGCAAGGAATTTTCATCAACTTTGAAAATGTAGCAACCACTTCGCGAAAAAAGCCACCATTTGGAATTGGCCAAATCGGAAAATCGTTTCGAAATGAAATTACACCTGGAAACTTTATCTTTCGTACCAGAGAGTTTGAACAGATGGAGATGGAATTCTTCGTTGTGCCCGGAACTGATGAAGAGTGGCATCAATACTGGATCGATACTCGCTTGGACTGGTACAAAAATTTAGGTATCAACCCAGATCGACTTCGACTTTTTGAGCACCCGAAAGAGAAGCTCTCGCACTATTCGAAGCGAACCGTTGATATCGAATATCGATTCGAATTTAACGGAATCGAATGGGGCGAGCTCGAAGGCATTGCCAGTCGTACTGATTTTGACCTCAAAGCTCATAGCGCCGCTTCCGGGAAAGATTTATCGTGGTTTGATCAAGAAAAGAATGAACGTTGGGTGCCATTTGTCATTGAACCCGCTGCGGGCGTTGACCGAGCCGCGCTGACATTCATGATGGATGCCTATACCGAAGATGAGGCGCCAAATGCCAAGGGCGAAATGGAAAAGCGCGCAGTTATGAAGTTGGATTATCGTTTGGCTCCGATAAAGGTTGCCGTTCTTCCACTTTCAAGAAATGCCGATCTATCGCCAAAGGCTCGGGATCTTGCAGCTGCGCTGCGCCAAAATTGGAGCGTCGATTTTGATGATGCCGGAGCAATCGGTCGCCGTTACCGTCGCCAAGATGAAATTGGTACGCCATATTGCATCACCATTGACTTCGAAACTCTCGAAGATAATGCCGTGACGATTCGCGATCGCGACACCATGGCGCAAGAGCGCATAAGTATCGATCAGGTAACCGCCTGGTTGGCACCACGGTTGTTGGGGTGCTAACAGCTCCTACTTTTAAACCACTTCGTCTTCCCATCTCAAACGGTGGCTTTGAAAATGACGAAGTGGTTCTCTCCGCACCTGTGGTGCTAGCGCCAATGGCTGGAATAACTAATTCGGCCTTTCGCACGCTCTGCCGAGAGCAAGGTGCTGGGCTATTTGTCTCCGAGATGGTTACCGCCAGAGCGTTAATTGAGCGACATCCAGAAACGATGCGCCTGATTACTCCAGGCGTTGGTGAAACTCCGCGCTCGGTCCAGTTGTATGCAGTTGACCCGACAGTAGTGGGTTTAGCAGTAACGCTCTTAATGAAAGAGAATCTGGCCGACCATATAGATCTAAATTTTGGTTGCCCAGTTCCAAAAGTGACCAGACGTGGTGGCGGCGCTGCGCTTCCATACAAGCGAAAACTATTTGAGAATATTGTTGGTTCTGCGGTTAAAGCTGCAGCTCCCTATGGCGTTCCGGTTACCGTAAAAATGCGAATCGGAATTGATTCCGATCACTTAACCTATTTAGAAGCGGCAAAATCTGCCGCAAATCAAGGAGTCGCTTGGGTGGCCCTTCACGCGCGAACCGCAGCACAAATGTACGAGGGCAAAGCCGATTGGTCTGCCATCGCAAATTTGGTTGAACATTTGAAGCCAACCGGGGTACCAGTCTTGGGCAATGGCGATATTTGGAGTGGCGAGGATGGCGCGCGAATGATGGCTGAAACTGGTTGCGCCGGCGTTGTTGTTGGTCGTGGCTGTTTGGGCCGGCCATGGTTGTTCGCTGATTTAGTCCAAGCCTTCGAAGGAAGCAGCACTAGATCCGAACCAACTCTCTTCCAAGTTCGCGAACTGATCTTTCGGCACGGTCAACTTTTGGTAGATTTCTTTGAGAGTGAAGGCCGCGCGATGCGCGATCTGCGAAAACATATGGCCTGGTATTTAAAAGGATTTTCGGTGCCGCGTGAACTTCGCTCCAGATTTGGCATGGTCGTAAGCATGAGCGAGTTAGATTATTTGCTTTCCCAATTGGAAGACCAGCAATATCCGGCGGCAATAGGTGATGCCCCGCGAGGTCGCACGAGCCACGGTCGTCCGGTATCACTTCCTGATGGTTGGTTGAACGATCCCGACGAGATTGCAACGATCACCATCGACGATTCCGTTTCCGGTGGCTAACTATGTTTATCTTTAAGATAGTGCGAAGAGCGATCTCGGCACTTTTACTTCTGATAGTGATAATCCCGCTATTCGTAGCCTTTCAAATTTGGGCTACCGGAAATTCCGCAACTCCAAAGAAGAGCGATGTGATAATCGTTTTAGGTGCAGCGCAATTTAACGGGAAGCCAACTCCGGTATTGCAATCACGAATCGATCAGGCTTATCAGGTCTATGAAAGTGGAGCTGCCTCTCGAATAATTTCCGTGGGCGGTGGTGCTCCTGGCGATGCTACAACTGAGGCAATGAGCAGTTACCGCTCTTTGATGGCCAAGAATGTTCCCAAAGCGCGCTTGATCGAGATTCCGGTTGGAAGAGATACCTTGAGCAGCACGGTTGCCTATGTTGCAACCATGAAGCTTCACAAATGGAAGAGCGCGATCATCGTTACCGATCCGTTTCATTGCTACCGAGCAATGGCGATGGCGCAGGATCTAGGGGTGAGCGCTAGTTGCGCACCGGCAAAATCAACCTCGGGGTTGCTTACTGGAACCGGAATTCGCTATTTAATTCGCGAAACCGGGGCTTATCTGGCCTATAAGACCGCTGACCGTATTGGTATTCACCTATCCGATCATTTAAAGAATTAGACTTAGGAAACTATGGTCCTTCGCGCAGCGCATGAACGTTCTGGGTATTCCGAGTTCGATCGCGAACGCTTTATGTTTGAACCAGCCAAGCGACCAGGTCGAACTGAGTTCGCCCGCGATCGGGCGCGAATCATTCACTCCTTTGCCTTGCGCCGATTAGCCGCCAAAACTCAAGTCGCCGTCCCTTGGGCTGCAGATTTCCCTCGGACTCGACTTTCGCACTCGCTTGAATGTGCACAGGTTGGGCGAGAGCTGGGGGAGTCCCTTGGCGCTGATCCAGATTTGATGGAGGGAGCCTGCCTGGCGCACGACATTGGTCATCCACCTTTTGGGCACAACGGCGAAGATGCCCTAAATCAGATTGCCCAAGAGTGCGGCGGCTTTGAAGGAAACGCGCAAAGTTTTCGATTGCTGGTTCGGCTTGAAGCAAAAACCGTAACGCCAGAAGGCAGATCGGTTGGACTCAATTTAACGCGCGCCTCCTTAGACGCTGCCACAAAATATCCCTGGCCAAGATCAACTAACTCCAAAAAATTTGGGGTTTACGATGACGATCAAGATATCTTCAATTGGGTGCGATTGGATGCGCCTGAGGGCAAGACGGCGATCGAAGCTCAAATTATGGATTGGTCGGATGATGTTGCCTATTCGGTTCATGATTTTGAGGATGCGCTTGTTTCGGGTCAAGTAAAACTACATTATCTAAATAACGATCTGTCAGAAATATTTTCAGTGGCGAAGAATTCATACCTTTCAGACATTTCCTCCGATGAGGCTGGCCAAGCGTTAATCAAGTTGCAGGCGCTCTCATGCTGGCCAACTGAATATGACGGCAGCCACCGCCACCTTGCTGGCTTAAAGGATTTAGCTAGTCAATTGATTGGTCGCTTTGCCCTAGCTGCCGAACGTGCTACCAGAGAGCGCTACGGCGACGGCGACCTCACCAGATATAGTGCCGACTTAATTATTCCCCGCGAGCAACGAGTCGAAGTTGCGATTTTAAAAGCAATTTCTGGCTTCTATGTAATTAATGCCGAAACTTCGCAGAAGCGTTATTCCGATCAGCAAACTCTTATTCACGAATTAGTTGCCGCGGTTTTAAAGAACGCCCCCAAAACTCTCGAGTCATTCTTTTTGGATGATTGGGAGTTGGCCACAACCGATGCCGCGCGGATGAGAGTTGTGATCGATCAAGTTGCCTCATTAACCGATCCGGGCGCATATGCCCTTCACTCCCACCTCAAATAGGATAGCGATATGTCGGGGAGAATTCGGGACGAAGATGTAACTTACGTCCGAGATCACAGCGCAATTGATGAGGTCGTTGGCGACTACGTGCAGCTGAAAAATGCCGGTGGCGGCCAGAAGAAAGGTCTCTGTCCATTTCACGATGAGAAGAGTCCATCCTTCCATGTGACTCCGAGCAAGGGATACTTTCACTGCTTTGGTTGCCAGCAAGGCGGCGACGTTATTGCCTTCATAATGAAATTGGAGCATCTAACTTTTACCGAAACGGTTGAGCGATTGGCCGAACGAATTGGTTACACCTTGCGTTACGACGGAACTGGAAATGCGCCGACTTCGGGTGTAAATCGTTCTAGATTAGTTGCGGCAAACACCGCCGCAGTTGCTTTCTACCGAGCGGCACTAATGCTTCCAGGACCGGCTCAGATTGGGCGTGACTTTCTCGCTAAACGCGGTTTTGATAAAGCGGCAGCGGAGACTTTTGGCGTGGGTTACGCACCTGATGAATGGGACGCCCTCTATAAAACCTTACGGGGTCAAGGATTTAGTGATCTTGAACTTTCAACTGCCGGTCTCTCTAAAGAAGGTACAAAAGGTCCAATAGATCGTTTTCGCAACCGCTTGGTTTGGCCGATTAAAGATATTACCGGCGATGTTGTCGGATTTGGCGCTCGAAAGTTAGCGGGGGATGATGTTGATCAAGGACCCAAATATTTAAACACTGCCGAAACTCCGCTCTACAAGAAAAGTCAGATTCTTTATGGCTTGGATCTAGCAAAGAAAGAGATCGCGAAGAAGCGACAAGTTGTTATTGTTGAAGGCTATACCGATGTGATGGCTGCCCATTTAGCAGGTATAACCACCGCAGTTGCAACTTGCGGAACTGCATTTGGTGATGAGCACATCCGAATAATCCGGCGATTATTGATGGATGATGATTCCTTTCGTGGTGAAGTTATCTTCACCTTCGATGGCGATGCGGCTGGACAAAAAGCTGCACTTCGCGCTTTTGATGATGATCAGAAGTTCGTCGCCCAAACCTTTGTTGCAGTCGAGCCAAACGGAATGGATCCTTGTGAACTTCGCCAAACAAAAGGTGATGAAGCGGTTCGAGATCTCATAGCGCGCCGCGTTCCGCTTTTTGAGTTCGCCATGAAATCAGTTATCAGCCAATATGACATTTCAACGGCCGAAGGTCGAGTCTCTGCACTCAACCAAGTAGTTCCACTAATTGGAAAAATCCGGGATGCCTCATTGCGACCCGAATATATGCGCCTAGTTGCCGGTTGGTTGGGACTAGAAACCGACACTGTTGCCAGCGCCATTCGACGCGTCGGAACGGCCGCTCCAAGTGGCGGACTGGCTAAACCGACGGCGAATTTAAACGATCCGGTTTTAGCGCTAGAGCGTGAAGTTTTGAAGATCCGGCTCCAAATGCCCGCGATGGCCGCTGCTTGGTCTGAGCTTGAGCCAAATGCTTTTACTTGGACCCCTTATCTGGTGCTGCGCCAGCAGATCGATCAACTTCCCGATATGGATATACCAAACTTATTGGAACGGACCGAGATCGCCGAGGTTCGAGCCCTCATCACAGAATTGACGGTCGAACCGATTCGGACCGACAGAGAGGTCTCGGAGCGCTACATAACGAGCATCTTTGCCCGCCTCCGTGAAGTCGCCCTAACCAGGGCGATTGCCGAGATTAAATCCAATTTGCAGCGGCTAAATCCGATAGAAAATGAGGCGGAATATAACGCTACCTTCGCAGAATTGGTCGCTAAAGAGGCGATTCGTCGAAGTCAAAAGGAGTTGGCCCTGGGGGAGATAACCTAGTTTTTTCTTTGATCGCCCTTTGGGCTAGAGTTCGCATCTGCCTGATAGATAATCCCTGATAGCTCAATTGGCAGAGCAGCCGACTGTTAATCGGCAGGTTCTTGGTTCGAGTCCAAGTCAGGGAGCTTTAACTTCAACTAGAAGATATAGCTCGAAAATGAGGGAGCACCCGTTGGCCCAATCGATCATTTCAAAGTCCTGGAAGAACCAACCTTTGACCACTTCGTTGCTGCGGGCTTGGTTAGGCCTGACTTGGGTCTACGCCGGTTGGAATAAGGCCACCGATCCCGGCTTCCTCTCCAAGGGTTCAACGCATTACATCGGCGCCCAATTGACTGGCTATCTTGGCCACTCACCAATCTCCTTTTTACTTCGCCGCATGATCGAACATGCCACACTGGTTGGCTGGTTTGTGATGATCTCAGAATTTGCGATCGGATTTGCCGTTCTCAGTGGAATTGCCCTGACCCTGGCTGCGGTCGGTGGCGCCGGGATGTCGGCGATGCTCTGGTTATCCTCTTCCTGGAGCGTAAAACCATATTTCCTCGGTAGCGATACCGCCTACCTGATTCTTTGGCTTGCCCTGATCTTCTCGATTCATCAAAAGAGCGTTCGGGCCTCGGGGCGAAGCGTTGCAGTTCGACAACGCGTGATTCCCGATTTGGCCGATCGTCGCCAAGTAATGCAATTATTTGCAGTCGGCGCTGCAGCAGTTATCGCCTCGCTTGGTGGCAGCGCACTTAAGAAAAAGGTTGCAGCACCAGTTGCTGGAAGCGCGATTGTGCAACTTAACGCCTTCCCAGTTGGCGCGACCATGAACTTTCAAGCAAAAGATGGCGGACCTGCAATCCTCTTTCGGACCAAGGCCGGAGTCTTTGCTTACTCTGCACTCTGCACGCACCAAGGTTGCACCGTGGCTTACTCTCCAGCTGATCATTTAATAATGTGTCCCTGCCATGGCGCCCAATACGATCCCAATCAAGCAGCAGCCGTTGTAGCTGGCCCAGCACCGACTCCGCTACCGGCGATCAAAGTTGCGATCTCGGGAAATAAGATCGTCCAGGTTTAAGTCGCAACTAGACATGCGGTTGTAACAACCCTGTAATGGCTCACGTGTATCCTGCTTCCTATGGCACTCTTTAAAGTTCAAATCGCGCTTCCTGATCGCCCCGGCTCTCTTGGTGCGGTTGCTTCTGCAATTGGCTTCGCCGGCGGTGATATCCGAAGCTTGGTAGTACTTCGAAGCGAAGAGGGCCGTGGCATTGACGACATTACAGTTGCCGTACCTGGATCTGACCCAACTGATTTACTCGATGTGCTGAGCGCAATTGGCGGCGTAGAAGTTATCTCGGTAACGCCTGTTCTATAACGTGAGCACCTGCACTTGGTAGCGAAGAAAAAAATCTAGGGGCTTTAAAGCCAGCGCTCTTGAAAGCAAGGGTAATTGATTCAGTAATCGCGGCCGCATCACTCTTTGCAATTAAGGCAATTGCGCTGCCGCCAAAACCCCCGCCTACCATCCGCGCCCCCAGTGCGCCTCCAGCTAGTGCGGTGTCCACGGCGCAATTAAGTTCAACGCACGATACGGTGTAATCATCGCGGAGCGAAGCGTGTGAAGCATTCAATAGTTGACCTAACTCCACAAAATTTCTGGTTTTAAGTGCTTTGACCGCCGAAAGCACGCGCGCCATTTCTGTAACCGCATGCCGAGCCCGTACGAAGGTTATTGGATCTAATTCTGACTCTCGCGCAACTAGCTCTGAGACCGAGATATCACGGAGTGATGTGATTTCAAGTTTAGCAACAGCTTGCTCGCACGATGCTCGACGTTCTGCATAACCGCCGTCGACCAATGAATGGTGAGCTTGGGTATCAATAATTAGAAGTTCTAGATTTTCTGGAGCAATATCGAATGGAATATTTTCACTGCTGAGGTCGCGACAATCTAGCAAAAGCGCGGAGCCAGCACGACCCATCAGCGAAATGGATTGATCCATAATGCCGCAAGGCACACCCACAAAAACATTTTCGGCACGTTGGGTTAGCCTGGCTAAATCTGCAAGCCCGATTTTCAAATCGAATAACTCGTTTAGTGCTGTTGCAATTGCACATTCCAAAGCGGCGCTTGAAGAGAGACCAGCGCCAAGAGGGACCCGGCCATCCACCAAAATATCTAACCCAGCCAACTCCTGAAGTTCTGAGATCGCCCAAACAACTCCAAGCGGATATCGAGTCCATGGTTCACCAGTTAGCGGGGCCAGTGTTCGAAGCGTGAACTCAAATATTTCGTGCGAACGTTGCAGCGATGCGATTCGGATAGCTCCATCTGTTCTGCGGCAAATGGCAACCGTAGTCACATCTTTGATTGCGAAGGGGAGTACAAAACCATCGCTGTAATCTATGTGCTCACCAATTAAATTAACTCGACCCGGAGCTTGTGCAACAATTTCGGGCGCCGATCCAAATAAATCTTGAAAGCGCTTTTGAATCTCACTCATTGAACAGAGGCTAACGCGTCGCTGACCATACTTTGCAAATCCCGTTCTGGTTTCCAAGAGAGCAGTTTTCCCGCCTTCGAGATATCGGCAACAAGTACGGCCGGATCACCTGCACGTCGAGGCGCCATTTCATATGGAACTGCTCGGCCGAGCGCACGTTCAGCTGCTGCGATTACCTCCATGACGGTATATCCGCCACCGCTACCCAAGTTAATGATTTCGTGGCTGCCAGCAATTGCGGCTGATAGCGCACTTATATGTGCGCCGATTAAATCGACTACGTGCACATAGTCTCGAATGCAGGTTCCATCTTTGGTTGGCCAGTCATCACCAAAAACTTTTAGTGGGTTAGCGGCGGTTGCGCGTAGGACATTCGGAATTAAATGTGTCTCCGGATTATGTCGCTCAGCCAGCCAGCCGCGTTGAGATTTTAAGGCACCTGCTACGTTGAAATATCGAAGGCTAATGGCCGCTAAGCCGTAAGCCTTAGCTTGGGCACTTATCATGTAATCGACCGCCAATTTAGAGGCGCCGTAAGGGTTGGTTGGGTCGGTGACCGCCGCTTCGGTAATTGGGATCTCTTTTGGTTCGCCATAAGTTGCAGCCGTCGAAGAGAAGACCAAAGTAGGTATTGCGGCGGCACGCATGGCATCAAGAAGAATTCGAGTTCCAGATACATTGGTCTCCCAATAGATATCTGGTTTTAAGACTGACTCACCTACCAATGATTTTGCCCCAAAATGAAGAACCGCATCGCAACCAGAGAGTGAAGTAGCTACTGCGGTGGCGTTGAGTAGTGATTCCTGGAAGAAGGTGGCTCTGGGATCGACAGCCTCGGCATATCCGGTGCTGCAGTCATCTAGAACATTTACTTCGTGCCCTTGGTCCAACAACATCGCCGTAGCAGATCCACCTACATATCCGGCACCGCCGGTGACGAGAACTTTCATTAGATTTTCACTTCTCTTAGTTGGGCCGCTGATTGTTCGGGTTTCATATCCATAATGAAGGCACCCATTGCCGACTCTGAACCTGCCAAGTACTTCAATTTCCCAGGAGCTCTACGAACGCTAGTTATCTGCCAGTGCAATCTGAGTACCTCGCGACCAACGCGGACGGGGGCTTGGTGCCAGGCAGCGATATAGGCCATTGGAATTCCAAAAACCCCGTCGAGTCGTATAAGAACTTCTTTGGCAATCTTGGGAAAGGCATCGGCGACCGTTTCAGAAAGAGCAGCTAAATCTGGCACGCCTACCTTTGGAGTGATGTGGATTTCAAACGGGTAGCGTGCTGCGAAGGGAACGTATGCAATCCAATGTTCATTTTGGGCAATGATCCGAATTTCTTCTTGCAGCTCGCGGGCTATCAAATCATCGAGCAAAACCCGGTTGTATTTTGCAAAATAGTCAGTGGCAGCTTTCAACATTTTTTCGGTCCGAGGCGTGATGTAGGAGTAGCCGTAGATCTGACCATGTGGATGTGCCAAGGTCACGCCGATCTCTTCGCCTCGGTTTTCAAAAGGAAAGACTTGCTGGATAAAGGGCAGTTCGGAAAGTTCGCGAGTCCGATCTTGCCAAGCGCTCATAACCGTTCGGATTTGGGATGTGGTTAGCTCGCCAAAGGAAGTTCCATGATCGGCGGTGAAGCAGACAACTTCGCAGATGCCCGCCGAATCTGGAATCTCAGTGGCTATTCCATCCAGTGGTGGGAGGTGCCAATCGCCTTCAGGACGTTTAAGAGATGGAAAGCGATTATCAAAAACAACAACTTCATAATCCGAATCTGGGATTTCAGAGAGCAATTCACCCTTGCTTGGGCAGAGCGGGCAAAGCTCCTTCGGTGGTAAAAAAATTCGACCTTGTCGATGGGCAGCTAGAACCACCCATTCGTTGGTGAGTAAGTCCAAGCGCATTTCGCCGATACCGGGTTGATCGTCGGCTGGGCGTAAATCTTTGGCATTTCGGGTTCGTGCAGTTGCATCGTAGTAACGAATCTTGCGACCATCGGCCATAACTAGTTCGCTGCGAACGACACCTGACGGCAACTTCAACATATTTTCCTGGGTCACGAACGCAAATCTTATCCGCCTTGACCCAGATGAGTATCTATCTCTGGCTGACTATTCCGCGAGGAATGTCCAGCTCCAGGTGAAAGTTCCCGGTTTTATCAAGTATTTCGCGATCGTATCTGGACCGCACGAAGCGGTACCGACGCCTCGATGTGCCGAATCTAGAGTGACCACGACATTGCCAGAAGAAGCAAGCTCCACATCGTGAGTTGCGGCTGCGATATCTAAGGCGCGGTGCGGGGTGACCGATACTTGGGAAGGCTTTCCCAAGAGAATGCGGACCCGCTCGCCTTCGGAACCGGAAAGGGCGAGCCAACGAACGCCATTATGGCCGCCATTTTCTTGGGGCCGGACGTAGGGAACATATTGCGCCCAAACTGTGGAGCTCCAGCGCGCGACCTTTCCAAGTTTTCGATCTGGATAACTCTCTTGCGGTCCAACGCCAAAAAATTCCAAATTAGTAAGAATCCCATCTAACTCGAAGACAGTTCCGACGCGGGCAACATCATCGAGAATTTTGGGAAGGGTTAATGTCTCGGTTACTCGAATGCCGCTCACTACTTGCTCCACTACTTGGGAGTGTTTGAGGGCAATTCCCGCGGAGGTGGTCCAAGTTAATTTTATGGTTGTGGCCTTAACGCCACGGGTTACTTTTATTAAATCACGAGCGAGATTATCTAAACCCCAGCGATACCACTTAGTCGCCATGTGTCCGATGCGATCGTTATCGGTTGGAGCTCTGAAGAGCGTTAGAGCTGGTGCGATCACGCCGTAAGGCAGCACAATATTGCCGTCATCATCGATGATATCTCGGAGTTGGTTTACCTTTGAGATCTTTTGCTTGGGCAATGATTTCGATGGCAGCGGAAACTGCGCCCAACCAATCTCGGCATTTGCTGGTGCCCATTCGGTGGAAGATTTCTTTAACACGGTAAAGGTGATGAAGCGATCACCCAAAGTTGCAATATGTTTAAGGTGTTTGGATTTAATACTGAAGTTGGAGCTCTTTCGAGCTGCGACGGGCGGAACCGAGACCTTGCCGGAATCTACAACCGCACCGTCTGAGGAAATATCCCATCGAATTGCATAATTTGAAGAGTCGATGAAGAAGTTCTTATTGAAGACGGTGAATTTTCCGGCTGATATTGAACTAACCGCGAACGACAGCGGGGCGGCGATTGCCTTGAATTCCGACATCGCCGGTTTTGGTGTGCGGTCGGGAAAGACCATCCCATCGCAACAGAAGTTGCCATCATGCTTTGTTTCTCCGAAGTCGCCACCGTAAGCGGAACGAGTGCTGCCATCCGCAAGGCGTTGTTCAATTCCATGATCCCAGAACTCCCAAATAAAGCCGCCTTGAAGCCCAGGAAGGGCATGGATCGCCTCCCAGTATTCCGCCAGGGTGCCATTGCTATTTCCCATTGCGTGCGAGTACTCGCACATAATGAGTGGGCGATCAAGGAGAGGAGATTTTGCGTATGAAGCAATCGCGGCAATTGATGGATACATAGGACATACAACATCGGTAACTGAGTGTCCCTTTGTCCAATTTCCACGAATTGCGCCTTCATAATGAAGGGGCCTGGAGGCATCGAATTTTCGAACGAAAGCCGCCGCAGCTTCATGGTTAAGACCATGTCCGGATTCATTTCCTAGGGACCAAAGGATCACACTGGGATGGTGAATATCGCGTTCTACCATTCGAGCGATTCGATCTACGAAGGCCGTTAAATAGCGTTGGTCATTGCAAATACTGTCTTGAAATGCATGGGACTCAATATTTGCTTCGCCAATTACATAGAAACCGAGTTCATCGCAAAGTTCAATTAACGCCGGATCATTTGGATAGTGCGAAGTTCGAACCGCATTGAAATTGAATTTCTTAAGCTCCAGCAAATCGTTCTTCATATCTTGGCGTGAAAGTACTCGACCAGTTTTTGGATGGAAATCGTGGCGGTTAACTCCATAGAGAATGATCGGCGCGCCGTTGACCAGCAGATCATGGCCAACGATCCGAACATCTCTAAACCCAATTTTCTGGACAAAACGTTCAACTACTTCACCGGATGGATTGCTCAATTCGATTGTCAACGAGTATAAAACGGGGCTTTCGGCAGACCAAGATTTTATATTTGGGAAAGTTAGGTCGAAGCCAATGAAATCAATCGTTGGCGGCTCTAACTCCTTCAAAGTTGAAAGGACATCACTTGGAATCTTTCCACTCCAGTATTCACCATGAAAGTAGTTGCTGCCGACGCGTCGATGCTCCTCAGAAATTTCGGTCCAGTTTGGTCGAAAGTGGCTGGTCAAAACCTTTGATGCTTTGTTCGCTGATTTCTTTGGTACTCCGGCTAATGAGGCGGTGAATTTCCATCCAATTAGTTCTTGATCCTTAATCGATCCCAAGAAGGCTCGGATATTTAGCGTGCCTGTGGTTCCATCCTTTTCCAACCCAGGAGTTGCGTAAAAGCGCGAAAGAAAAACATCTGGAGTCGTGAAGAGCTTTACAGAGCGGGTGATTCCCCCATGCCACCATTGATCTTGATCTTCGATAAATGAGGCATCTGACCATTTAACAATTTTGATTTGCAGGTTGTTCTCCCTGGCAATCAGATAATCCGTAATATCGAAATCTGCCGCCAATCTAGAGTCTTTGGCAACGCCGACCTCAATCCCATTAACCGAAATAATTGCAACCGATTCAAAGCCACCGATCTGAAGAACTACTCGTTTGCCGTACCAGCTTTCGGGCAGATCGAATTCTCGCTCGTAAATTCCAGTGGGGTTCAGCGCTGGAACTGCTGGGGGCAATTGTTCAAAAGGCATCTGCACGTTGGTGTAAATCGGCTTGTCCCAGTAAGTAGGAGATTCCGGTTGCATGGTCCAAAGTCCAGGAACCGGAATTTCATCCCAATTGTCAGTGGGGGTTTCATCTGGGGAGTGCAGCAGTTGAAAGCGCCATTGGCCGTCCAGGGTGAGGCTCTCCTGATGCTCAAGATTTAGCATTGGTAAGCGATTTACGGCGGTAGTTTCGGGGCTATTCCAGTACTTCACTTAAGTCTCCACTCGTGACGGTTACCTTCCGAACTCTAGTGAAAATAGAATTAGAAAGGAAAGTTTCCTAGTAACCTCACGGGTGGTTGTTGGGCAAAAAGAGGGAGAAAGTTCATGAGTGAGCGCGCTGTTATTCAACTTCGGTCGGATAATTCGTCCGTTGTCTTTGAAGTGCATGAAAAAGTTCTATCAATTTTATATTGGGGCAAGGATTTGCTCCTCCTTGGTTCTTCCGATGACCTAAGCGCTGCCATGACTAATTCAGTTGCTCACAGCAGTTTGGATATCCCGCCAACACCAGGAGTTCTTCGCGAATACTCCCGGGGCTTTCAAGGCCATCCATCACTCTCCGGCCATCGAAATGGAAAGGCCTGGTCGACCCAGTTTTCGCTGGTCGACTATTCCCATCAGGGCAATGTGCTTGTGGCTCAACTCAGTGATGAAGCTGCGCAACTATCGCTAGAACTTTCATATCGCTTGACCGTTGAAGGCATTTTGAAGGTTGATGCGATTCTTACCAATCATGGCTCAGCTAATTATTCCGTTGATCAATTTGTTTATTGGCTTCCACTTCCAGATCGCGCCAAAGAGGTAATGGATTTCACTGGCCGCTGGTCTCATGAACGTCACCCCCAACGCCACCCGATCGTTGCTGGTCTAACAACTCGTGAAATACGTGAAGGTCGCTCAGGGCACGATTACACAATCGCTCAAATAGCAATGACGCCAAATTCTAATTTTGCTAGTGGCGAAAACTGGGCGCTCAGCATGGCTTGGAGTGGAAACTCGGTTCATCACGTTGAGCGATTAGCTGATGGCGTCCAATCAATAGGTGCCGGTGAACTATTGATGCCTGGCGAAATCATTCTGGCTCCGGGCGGGAGCTATCAAGTGCCAGGTGTGATCGCAAATTACAGCAACCTGGGATTAGACGGACTTAGCAGCAACTATCACTCATGGCTTCGAGCTCGAGCAACTCATCCAACAAATATCAGACCCCGACCATTGACTTTAAATGTCTGGGAAGCGGTTTATTTTGCCCATGATGAAGAAACGATTCGCCAGATAACTGATGTAGCAGCGGAGATTGGCGTAGAGCGCATGGTTTTGGATGATGGCTGGTTCCACGATCGCCGAAATGATTTTGCGGGCCTTGGCGACTGGGTAGTCGACCCAGCAGTTTGGCCACACGGGCTCAGTTCGATCGTTAAATATATTAACGATAAGGGAATTGAGTTCGGACTTTGGTTTGAAGGCGAAATGGTAAATCCAGATTCTGATCTTTATCGCGCTCATCCGGAGTGGATTCTGCATGAAGCTGATCGGGTACCGCCGCTACAGCGCCACCAGTTAGTGCTGGATTTAACACATAAAGGTGCATTTGACCACATATTGGGCCAGGTCGATGCAATTCTTTCCGAATACAACATTGCCTACATCAAATGGGATCACAACCGAACTTTGGTCGATGCTGGACACTTGGGACAGGCGGCCATTCACAATCAAACGGCGGCAATTTATCGCCTCTTCGCCGAATTAAAACGTCGTCACCCAAAGTTGGAGATTGAAAGTTGCGCCTCCGGTGGTGCCCGGGTTGATTTGGGTATCGTCGATCTCGTCGATCGATTCTGGACCAGCGATAATAACGATGCATTGGAGCGCCAAACAATTCAACGTTGGACCGGATTAGTTATTCCACCAGAAATGCTTGGAACCCATATCGGCCCGACGCATGGACATCAAACAGCGCGAACACATGAGATCAGCTTTCGTGCTGTAAATGCCATCTTCGGTCACGCTGGAATTGAATGGAACGTCACTGAAGCAAATCCAGAAGAGTTGGAAATTTTGAAGAAGTGGGCCGCCCTCTATAAAGCAAAGCGAGGGCTACTTCACTCTGGTCGTTCCATTCGAGTTGATCATCCAGATTCCAACGCTTTTTTATATGGCGTAGTTGCCCAAGATAAGAGCGAGGCGCTCTTTGCCTATGTTCAGCATCGGATGAACGAATCCACCTTTCCGGCAATGGCGCTACTACCAGGGCTCGAACCAGAATCACTTTATGAAGTAAAGGTATTAAATGAAGTGGGTAAACCTCGCGCCCTTCAGATTAAGAACCCGCCATGGCTTAAGGGCGTGAAACTTAGTGGAGCTGCGCTAGCAAATATCGGGGTCAGGCCACCGATTTTGGCGCCAGAAAATGCCATTTTAATTTCAATAGTGAAAGTTTCTTAATTTCTGATCTGCCCTTTACAGGCATCGACTGGAGTGGGGGTTGGCTTTAAGGTTGGGGTCGGCTTGATCGTAGGAGTCGGCTTCGGCGTAGGTGATCCCGTTGGCTTGGGGGTTGGCGAAGGCGTCGGACCGGGCGCAATATCAAATTCGATTGGTTGACTTGTTGCCGCATGGACTCCAGTTGGATCAACAAATTCAACTAAACCTAAATAATGGCCGGCCACTAACTTTGAAGCAAATACGGTCCAACGGCCAGTCGCAGAACGGACGACTCGTTGGGTACCGCTGGTGATTACGGAATCTAGCGAGCGAAAATCCACGGTACCAGTAACGACTGGGGTTCCATCAGGGCGCAACACATCCACGACTATCTGCGCGGGATCTTTGGTACTTGTTGCCGTCACGGAAACTATCTTCATATTTGTCGGCTCATCGCTCGGTAGAAAATCGACCTGTGTCGGTTGCCAGGTCCCGCTTGTAAGAGCGTAGAAACTGGTCGATGAGCCGGAAAATACATTTAGGTCAACCCGATCGGTCGGAATTCCATACTTTGATCCGATGCCGCACGAGGTGTACTGCCAGAATTGCCATTGTGTAGTGCAATTAGCCAAGGTCCATGAATGTGCGTAACAACCAGAAACTTTCAATCCAACTTTTTCCACTGAGGTTGCCGGATTCAATTTATATTGCGCGACCCAGAGTGGATATTGTGCCAACGCAACCGATCGATCCATTGCATTCTCAAGGAACTGTGGATACGAGTAAATGAAAGGTTTTCGCCCAGTTCGACTTGCCACTTCATCAAGCCAAGTCTGCGCCCAGATAGTTACAAACTTCCGATTTATGAATTTGGTACATGTCCCCGATGCATCTTTGCGAACACAATTGTTCTCGAGATCCAAAGCGACTGGTAGATCGCGAGTCGTATACCCGCCGATTGAAGCCAACCGCCAAATCATCTTCTGCGCCTGAGCTTTGGCATCTGTGGCGATGAAAGTTGGATCCGTGCTGTCGGGCAGCGTTACATATTGGTAGAAACCAGTATAAATTCCCACTGCCTGGGCAGCTGCCCGATCGATCTTCAAATATTTAAATGCTGTGGCATCCGCGGCATCGATGGAATCTGATCCTTTGATGATGGCAAATCTGATACCAGCCTTATACATCTTCTTAAAATCAATGGGCTTCCCACCGGGGTGTTGCCAACGACTGATATCAACGCCGTGAATCAGTGAACCTGGCCCTGCGGCCACGATCTTGGCCGGAGTCACAGCAAAGGATTGATCGGTGATTAGGGTAAGAAGCAAAACAAGGACGAGGCCAAATCGTTTCATCGCTCTTCAATTTCTAAAACTATTCCGGTTACTTTAAAAATACTGGTCTTTAGCTCCGTAAGATGTTTCGGATTGCGGGCGAGGGAAAAATCGTGGTCGCCACTTAGTTTCTGACTATCGGCAAAACTGAGCACCAAGGTCTTATCCTTTAATTCAACAAGTCTCGCATCAAAAAAAGCCAGCCAAGCAATTCGATTTATCGAGAGCAGATCGTCCAAGACCTTATTCCAACTCGCTTTTAGATCCATGAAATCAGTTTCGGCCACAAATAGAAGGTACCTTAAAAGCCTGAGCTGCAAGGAACCTTCACCAGTTCTTCCCTATCGAATCCTCGAAAACAGTGGTAGCGTCATATAAAAGAGCAGAGGGGCGTCATGTCGGCTTGGATGTGGTTCGCGCTGGCGGGCATCTGTGTACTCGTCGAAATACTGACCACGGCTTTGCTTTTTGCCTCCTTTGCCTTAGCGGCGCTTGCCGCTGGAATTACAAATCTTTTGTTCGGTGACACTTTTGCTCAGTGGCTGGTTTTAGTTGTGGTTGCCGTAATCAGCTTGGGTCTGCTGCGCCCCTTTGCCTCTAAGTTTATATTTCAGAAGACGCCACTTAATGACACTGGGATTGAAGCGCTAATTTCAAAGATCGCTGTAACAGTTGAGAAAGTAACTTCAGATTCAGGTTCGATAAAATTGAAGAATGAGATTTGGACGGCTCATTGCGATTCGGGAGTTATCGAAGCCGGAGTTGCGGTATCAGTCTTAAGAATTGAAGGCGCGGTGGCCATCGTGGCCGCCGTGAATTAGAAAGAACGAGTCATAAGGGAGAGTTGATGTATACATCGGCGGTATTCGCGATCCTGGTGGTCATTGCTATCGTAATTGTGGCGCTAGCGATCAAGATTATTCCTCAAGCCAATGCCGGCGTCGTGGAACGATTGGGCAAATATCACCGCACCCTGGAACCAGGTCTCAATTTAATTTTCCCAGGAATCGACAAACTTCGACCGCTGGTCGATTTGCGTGAGAAAGTTGTCTCTTTCCCGCCACAACCCGTGATCACTGAAGATAATTTAGTTGTAAATATCGATACCGTAATTTATTTTCAGGTTACCAATGCCAAGTCTGCAACCTACGAAATCGAAAATTACATCCAAGGAATCGAACAGCTTGTTGTGACTACGCTTCGAAACTCGGTTGGTGGTCTTGATTTAGAGAAGGCGCTGACTTCTAGAGATCACATAAACGCTGTGCTACGTGGCGTTTTAGACGAAGCAACAAGCAAATGGGGAGTGCGCGTCAATCGCGTGGAAATTAAGGCGATTGAGCCACCTCCAAGTGTCCAAGAGTCTATGGAGAAGCAGATGCGCGCTGACCGCGATAAGCGTGCTGCAATTCTTACTGCCGAGGGTGAGAAGCAAAGCCAGATTCTGAGCGCCGAAGGAGCACGTCAAGCCGATATTCTTCGGGCCGAAGGCGAGGCGCAAGCCGCCGTTATTCGTGCCGAAGGTGAAGCAACTGCCATCGCCAAAGTATTTAACGCTATTCATGCCGCGAATCCCGATGAAAAGGTATTGGCCTACAAATATTTAGAGCAACTACCGGCGATTGCTAACGGAACAGCTAGCAAGATATGGGTGATTCCGGCTGAGTTATCTGGCGCAGCCGCTTCCATCATGAAGGCTTTTAGATCGCCAACCGAATAGCCATTTACTGAAAGTGGGGCGAGTCGGGCTCGAACCGACGACGACGGAATTATGAGTTCCGGGCTCTAACCAACTGAGCTACCGCCCCCGATGGGCGAGTCTATGCTAAGCGACATGATGAGACGAACCTCGATGCTTCTTTCGGTACTTTTGAGCACGAGCGCACTCTTGGCTATCACTCCAGCCCATGCAGCTCCGAAATATCTATTTCCAATATCGGGCTGCAAAGTTGGGTACGGGCGATATCACCATAACTATCCAGCTACCGATATTTTGACCCAAAAAGGCTGCAAATTTGTCGCCCCGTTTTCGGGCGTTGTAGATGAGGTAAACCGCATAGATCGCTTCACTTGGAAGACCAACCTTGGTGCCGATCGCGGTGGACTATCAATCTCTGTCGTTGGTGATGATGGCGTGCGCTACTACGGCTCGCACTTATCAAAGATACCAATGAGCATGGTGCCCGGGTTGCGCGTCAGCGCGGGCGATGTAATTGGTTATGTTGGAAATAGTGGTGATGCAAAAGGGTTAGCAACACATTTACATTTTGGAATTTCTTGGCCAACCCCAAAAGGAACTTGGTGGGTTCGACGCGGTGAGTTATATCCGTGGAAATTCTTGGATGCGTGGCGGATTGGTAAAGATCTCTCGCCGGCAAAGTCAGTTGCTGCCTTAGAGAAGAAGATCGGAACCGTACCTAAGATTCCGAGTTATTAAAGATTATGGGCATGAAAAAAGCGAGCCAGCGAACTGGCTCGCTTTTTTACTGTTAAAGGTGATTAGGCAGGATTAACTGCGTCAGCCTGAGGACCCTTTGGACCCTGAACTACTTCAAAAGTTACGGCTTGACCCTCTTCGAGAGACTTGTAACCGTTGCCTTGAATAGCTGAGTAGTGAACGAAAACATCTTGTCCGCCACCATCTACAGCAATGAAACCAAAGCCTTTTTCAGAGTTGAACCACTTAACTGTACCTGTTGCCATTGAGCTTTATCCTTCGGTATTTGTGTGACACCTGGGCATTCCCCAAGCGCCGGTCTTCTTCTGTACAGCGATACCGAACAAAGCTCCCAGTGATGGGTGTGCGAGAAACGGGTACTGCCAAGCGTCGGACTAGCCCAAAGTATAGCCATGTGGGAGGTAAATCACTAAAAAGTTGTGGCTAACTTTCTTGGGATCCACGCTCATTTTTCCCGCTCACTAGCCAAAACCTCCATCTTTGGGGGAGAATTACATGCATGGAGTTCGCTTCGGCGAATTTGCCTTGCATTCGTGGCTTCGATTTATAAGTGCCAGCGCAGGTGTTGATGGACCGGGGAAGGTCGCATCACCGCTAACTGCACCTTGAAGGAGCTCCACGATGAATCTGCCTGCCACCGCTACCAGCGCTGAACTTTCAGGAGATCTTCGGATCTATTCCGCGCCTCGGGCGTTGGTTCGCCATATCCAATGGTCACTCAATCAAATATTTGGCTACCCAATCGAACTCGAATGGACTCAACAACGGATGGTCGCTGGCTCGGTTGCAACAGAGTATCAATGGCGAAGTAATTCTGCCGTTGCCTCCAAAATAGCGAGCACGCTAAAAAGTTGGCATTACCTGCGATTTGAAGTCCGCGAGTTTCCTACTCCTGGTGGCGAAGGTGTCTTGTATCGATGTACACCTGACCTTGGTTTGCATCAGGCTGTGACCGGCTCCACAGGAGACATCATGATTCACGAGAATCGAATCATGACTTCACTGAATTCACACCGCTCCTACGAAAGTTTGCGCGAATCTTTGGAAGTCACACTGGGAATTGCATGGGATAAAGAATTGGAGGGGTACCGCCTGGGTACTTTGGACTCCGAATTAGATAAACGCATTAGTATCTAACTATGAGCGAAAATAATATTAAAGAAAAAGTTATGCAATTCAGGTCTGTGAGCACAATTGCGGGCGCATTAGTTTTAGCACTTGGAATTGGATACGGGCTTAGTTTGGTCGGCAGTGGACTCTCAGCTCGCGCTGGAAATGCAATCACAGTGACTGGATCGGCCAGAGTAAATGCGACCGCTGATAATGCGGTTTGGACCTTGAATGCGCAAGAGACTGCATCCACCGCCAGTTCGGCTGTTAAGAAAGTTGAAGCGGGGGTCACGCAGTTGTCAGATTATTTAACTGTTGGCGGAATCCCAACCACAGGCATTGAAGTTGGTGCGATAAGCACTTCAACGAATGATGAATATGTCAATGGAAACCCAACTGGTCGAATCCTTTCTTACCGCGCAAACCAACAAGTCATCGTTCGCTCTAAGGACGTTAAGTTGGTGCAATCGCTATCAAACGGAATCGGAAAGTTATTGCAAACTGGAATCAACGTTAATAATTATGGACCAGCGTTCTACGTTTCGAATTTGGCAAGCCTTCGACCTCAGCTTCTCAGCGATGCTATGAAGGATGCCAAGATTCGCGCTGAGGCAATCACAAACTCTGTTGGTGGGAAAATTGGCGCTGTCTTAGCGGTTCGAAGTGGTCCGATTCAAGTGACTACTCCGGATTCAGTAGATACCTCTTCGGGTGGCTACTACGACACCACCACCATTGCGAAAACCGTTACTGCAACGGTCTCGGTGGATTTCAAAGCTAACTAAAAGGCTATTGGTAGGACTTAAAAACCAATACGACGTTGTGGCCACCAAAGCCAAACGAGTCATTTAGCGCAGCAATCGGACCGTCTGGAAGTTTGCGTGCGACGTCGCGAACTACATCTACCGTGACCGCCTCATCCAGTTCTTCGATGTTAATCGTGGGTGGGGCAATCCGGTTGTAGAGGGCTAATACGACGAAGATTGATTCAATAGCGCCAGCGCCGCCGAGCAAATGCCCGGTCATTGATTTCGTTGCAGAGACTGCAACGTGGGAAATATGTTCGCCAAGTGCCGCGCTTAGGGCATTTGCCTCGGCAACATCGCCAGCGGGTGTAGAAGTTGCGTGCGCATTTAAGTGCACAATCTCCGAAAGCGAGACGCCACTATCTTCGAGCGCAAATTTCACGGCTCGGGTAACGCCGCTACCTTCTGGATCGGGTGCTGCAATGTGATAGCCATCAGAAGTTAGTCCTTGACCTACGATCTCAGCATAAATCTTGGCGCCGCGTGCTAAAGCGTGTTCGAGCTCTTCAAGAACTAGTACGCCGCCACCTTCACCCAGAACAAATCCATCGCGATTCTTGTCATAAGGACGAGATGCTTTTGCGGGTTCATCATTTCGGGTTGACAGTGCTTTCATAGATGCAAAGCCAGCCATCGGAAGGGCATGAATAGCAGCTTCAACGCCACCCGTTACCACCATATCGGCACGATTATTTCGGATCATCTCCATGGCATAACCAACCGCCTCGGCGCCAGATGCACAGGCGCTTACTGGGGTATGCACACCAGCTTTGGCTTGTAGTTCTAGACCAACATTTGCTGAAGGTCCATTAGGCATCAGCATCGGCACAGTGTGTGGACTGACTGAGCGAGCACCTTTGGTCCGCAAAATGTCGTACTGATCGAGCAAAGTTATGACGCCACCGATTCCGGAGGCGACTACGACGCCTAGGCGCTCTTTATTTACTTCGGGAGTACCCGCATCTTTCCAAGCTTCACGAGCCGCGATTAGTGCGAATTGCTCGGAACGATCAAGGCGGCGCATTTCTACGCGTTCCATTACTTCACTTGGTTCAACAGCGACGCGCGCGGCAAAGGTAACTGACATTTCGGCTGCCCATTCATCTTCCAATGAACGGACACCGCTCTTGCCAGCCAGGAGTGCATCCCAAGTAGTTGGAACATCCCCGCCCAGGGGAGTTGTGGCCCCGAGACCCGTTACAACTACGCGTCGTCTAGTCATTAAATTGAACCGAGGCTAATTACTTTGATGCGTTGACGATGAAGTTAACAGCATCGCCAACGGTTGCCATGTTGGTTACTTCTTCATCAGGGATCTTGACGCCAAAACGCTCTTCGGCAGCAACTACAACTTCAACCATGCTTAGGGAATCGACATCTAGATCTTCGGTGAACTTCTTCTCCATTGCGATGTCATCGGCCGAAATGCCAGCAACTTCAACAACGATCTCTTTGATTCCTTCTAAAACTGCCTCTTGAGTTAGTGCCATATTCTTTTCCTCTTTCTGCTATTTATCTTCTATTAGGTCATCTTGGAAACTCTTATTTCGTCTGGGGAATTTTAACCACCCAAACTCGCTTCTACTGGCTAGTAAGCGGAGGTAGTTCTACAACTTGTCCGGCGTAGACCAATCCAGCACCAAATCCAATCAAAAGCGCGGTTTTTCCATGTAATTCCGGGTTAGATGTAAGCAACGCATCCATGGCCAGCGGGATTGAAGCAGCAGAAGTATTTCCCGTGGTTTTGATATCCCGAGCGATTACCACGCTATCGGGCAATTTCATAGATCGCGCCAACGAGTCAATGATTCGTTCATTCGCTTGGTGAGGTATGAATGCAGCCAGCGTTTCAGGGGTTAGCCCCGCAGCTGCGATTGCTTGCAGACCTACTGGAGCCATTTCGTAAACGGCCCAACGAAATACCGTTTGCCCTTGCTGGGAGATATCGGGCCACGTGGCATCAACTCGTGTTTTGGATCCTTTGAATTCGATCCAGGATGGTTGCATCTGAATCGCATCTCGCGAATCGGCCGCTGAACCCCAAACAGTTGGACCAATTCCAGCTCCTTCAGATGGTCCAATCACAATCGCCCCAGCGCCATCAGCGAAGATAAAGGCGGTCGCGCGATCATCGGGATTGGTAAAGTCTGAAAGTTTTTCGCCGCCGATTACCAAGACATATTTGGCAGTCTTGTTCCGTACTAAATCGTTAGCCAAAGCGATGCCATAACAAAAACCGGCACAAGCCGCCGAAATATCGAAGGCGGCAGCTTTTGGATTTCCCAGCCGAACAATTAACTCCGTTGCTGCGCTTGGTGCTTGGTATGGATATGTGATCGTCGCAAAAATAACGGCCGAAACTTGATCCATCGTTATTCCTGCGCGCTTCAGTGCGATATTCGCGGCGGCTTCGGCCATATCGATCAAAGATTCATCGGGGCCGGCAATGTGTCTGGTTTCAATTCCGGTGCGTTGGCGAATCCATTCGTCAGTGGATTCGATGCGATCGACGATTTCAGAGTTGGGAACTATTCGAGCGGGACGATAGGCACCGACTGAAAGAATGCGGGAATTTTGAATGGAACTCTCAAATTGAAGAGACATTAATTCGCTCCATGTTTTGCAATAAATTCTTGGGCGGCGGCTAGATCTTCGGGGTTCTTGAGGGCAAAGGTTTCAATACTGGGGGTGGCGCGTTTCAAGAGTCCTACAAGGGTTCCTGCAGGTGGAACTTCTAGTACGCCAGTAATACCCATATCGGAGAGCGTAGTCATACAAAGGTCCCAGCGAACTGGTCCGGCGATTTGTCCTACGATTCGAGCAACGATCTCCGTACCGCTGGATACAACGTGTCCATCTTTATTGGATAAAACCTTAATTCTTGGATCAGTGGGGTGAATCTCTGCGGCCAAGGCGGACAAAACCGGCACGGCAGGGGCCATAACCGCGGTGTGGAAGGCGCCAGAGACGGCCAGCGGTCTAACGCGCGACCCTGCGGGAGCGTTCTCGAGCAATTTTGCGATCGCCTCTAATGAGCCCGCTGCCACAATCTGACTAGCACCGTTTTCGTTAGCTGCTACTAAATTCAAAGTGGCAAGGTGCGCCAAAACCACGTCACGATCTCCGCCGAGCACCGCGGCCATACCAGAGTTACTACCTGTGGCAGCTTGGGACATTGCTGCGCCCCTGGTTCGTACTAATTTCATCGCACTTTCATTATCGATTACGCCAGCCATTGCGGCGACGGTTATTTCGCCAACTGAATGTCCAGCCACTGCGGTTACCGAACTTTGGCCTGATGGAAAGAGCGCGGCGAAACCAATTAATCCGGCAGCTACCAATAGTGGCTGCGCATTTGAAGTCTCTTTGATTTCATCAGCATCAGCTGTAGTTCCAAGATGATGTAAATCGAGGTTAATTAGTTGAGACCATTTTTCAAGGAGTCGACTTGTTTCGCCAACTTCCAACCAAGGTAGGAGAAAGCCTGGAGTTTGAGAGCCCTGACCAGGCGCCACGATTGCTAGCACTTCGAAAGGATAAGCGAGGGGAATGGTTACTACCGAGTATTAGCTTCGATTAACCAACCAAATTTGTACCCCGTGAGCGTCAAGAACCGTTGAGTCGAGCGGTTGCGCGATCCTGGGTTCAAATTCTGAGGTCATATGAGCCGAATCGAAAATTGAACGATAGAGCGCGCCCCATTTTTTTGCTGGGAGGGTAAAGGTGTTCTCATGGGTCGAGGCATTCAACAAAATTAAAAGTGCTTGGTTTGCCGATGCTTCAACATACATACTCAAGTAGCTGCGATCACCCTGATGCCAATTCTCATCGTTCATCTCTTCACCATTGCGTCGAAACCAAGCCAAATCTTTTCTACTTGTTCCTAAGTCCAATTGGCCGGTAAAAAATTCTCGCACGATATCGACTACGTAGCGCTTTCGAATCGAAATCAAATTCTTGGTTGCCGCCAATAAGTCCTGTTGAATTTCATTTGGTGTCCAATTAAGTGCCCAGCCGCCATTAAAGGCCTGTGGACTTAAAACATCGCCATTGCTGGGAAGGGAGTAAGCGTTATTGGAACCGTTTTGACTTCGACCGACCTCATCGCCCATATTGATCATAGGCACGCCAGATGAGAGAAAGAGCGAAGCCAGAAGGGACTTTTGAAGTCGAGTCCTAAGTTGAATAATTGAGGGGTTCTTACTCAAACCTTCTTCGCCTAAGTTCCACGAGCGGTTTGAAGTGCTTCCATCTCGATTTCCCTCTTGATTTGGTTCGTTATGTTTTTCTTGATAGCTCACCAAATCTTGCAGCGTGAAGCCATCATGTGCTGTGATGAAGTTGATTGAGGAAGTAGGTCCACGAAAATAGAAGATGTCGTGCGAGCCACTTAATCTGGAAGCTAAATCCCCAACGCCTTCGCTGAATCCACGGGCTGGATCGCCTAGCCAAAACTGCCTTAATGAATCGCGGTAGTGATCGTTCCATTCGCGCCATGGGTGCGGAAAGTCCCCAAGTGCATAACCGGCGGTATCCCAAGGTTCGGCGATCAGTTTTCGCTCACGGAGAATTGGATCGCTGGCAATCGCCGATATGAGTGGTCCGGTTGTATCGATGCCATATTCGTTACGAGCCAACGCCGAAGCCAGATCAAATCGGAAGCCATCAACTCCGATAACTTCAGTCCACCAGTGAAGGGAGTCAATGATCATGCGCACTACGAATGGTCGCCGCGCATCGATCGTGTTTCCGCACCCAGTTACGTCGTCATAGATATCGCCTTTAACTCGGCGATAAAAAGTTTTGCTATCAATTCCGCGAAATGAGAGCGTTGGCCCTCCGTGACCACCTTCGGCGGTATGGTTATAAACCACATCGAGAATAACTTCAATTCCAGCATGATGAAGCGCGGCCACCGCGTCACGGAGTTCGGAGATTGGATCTGATGTCGCGGCATAATCTCGGTGGGGTGCTGAAAAAGCTAATGCGTTATAGCCCCAATAATTTTCGCGCCCGCGATTTTGTATTCCTGGCTCGGTTACAAAGTGATGAATGGGAAGTAATTCAAGGGCAGTGATCCCTAGCTCTTTGAGGTAGGCGATAGTGCTTGGGTGCCCAAGCGCCTTATAGGTACCGCGCTCTGATTCGGCAATCGCTGGATTAAATTCAGTAAGTCCGCGAACATGAGCTTCATAAATAATGGTTCGCGCCCAGGGCGTATTAAGTCGCGGAAATTGAGTTCGGTGATGGCCAGTAACGACCGAAAGCGGAACGAAGGCAGCATCATCCCGGTCATCGCGAATGGTTAAATCTCCGATACCTGATTTATCCAACGCGCGGTGGCCATAAATTTCTGGGGCGTAGATCAATTCGCCAGATAACTGATGGGCATAGGGATCAATTAGAAGTTTGTTGGAGTTAAAGCGCCATCCTTCTTCTGGTCGCCAAGGTCCATAAACCCGAAAGCCATAACGTTGACCAGCACGTACGCCAGCAAGGTAGCCATGAAAAATCGGACCGTCGCGGTGGCTCAGGGCAAAGCGGGTCTCCATGACTTTTCCATTAACTTCATTAAAAAGACAGACTTCAACGGCATCGGCCGCTGCGGCCCAGATAGCGAAATTCGCGCCCCCTTCAGTCAGGGTTGCGCCTAAATAGCGCGGGTCGGCTGGTTTCACCCCTGCACCTTAGTCGCTCTTTATTAATTCCTTTGGCAAGGCAGGTTTAATCTGGTTTAAGGCAATTGAACTAGCCTCCAGAAGCATTAGGGCAATCATGGCGGGGAGCAGATCGAGGCTCCGTTTTAGAAACCAGGGCAATCCATTTCTCACGAGCCAAATCAGCCGCTTGGATCGAGCTTCTAGTGGTTGGTCGATCAGTTCGGGGAGGGTGACTGACCAGCCGCGATGTTGAAGTTGCTGACAAATCTCTCTGGCCAAGATTTGGTGCCCAAGTGGTCCCGGGTGCATTCGATCAATATGCCAATTCTTCTTGTTATGAACATCCACGATAGATCGTGTCGAAATAATAATGACATCGAATTCCCGCTCGATTTTCCGATAAACGGCGTTAACTGCATCCACTCGTCGCTTCAAGACCCGGCGGAGCAAGGTTGGCAATCTGAGCAGCTGGTTTGGGTCATGCAACTCGACCATCACAATTTCGGCACCTCTGCTCAATAACTCTTGACAGGTGCTTGATAGGTTTTGGTAGAGCTTTTCGGGGTGGAAGCCATTCCGAAGCAGGTCATTGCCACCAACAATCACTGCGCAAATATCGGGTTCATCGCCTATTGCTCTGGGAAGTTGAACTTGAAGAACCTCCTCTGATTGCGCCCCAGGTCGGGAATAGTTCTGGTAGCGACATTGATCTAAGAAATTCTGGGCGACATACCAAGCCCAACCCCGTGGTTTATCTTCGTTATCTAGGTCGCCGATTCCGTAAGCGGCGCTATCTCCGATGACCGAAAAATGAAGAACTCCCACGTCGGTACTCATTTAAGCGGCTGTCAATCTTCTCTTTGTCGCCGCAGTTGGCGCTAACTGGCCGAGCTCTGCAATTCCATGCAGTTCCAACATTGCTTGAACCGAATTTCCCCAAGGTAAGTCTTCGGCGGCTCGTCGGGCGCTCTCTCGGGCTCTGGGTTGCTTAAGTAAGAGTTCGATTGCGTCGGCAAATGCCACGCCATTGTCATCTGCGACCGCCCCTGCTGGATTGATCTCGCTGGAATGAAGGAATTCGCCAACCGCACTACTCTTTGAAGCAATTACGGGAGTTCCACTCGCGAGCGACTCCAAGGCTGAAAGACAGAAAGTTTCCAGTGGCCCTGGAGCCATTGTTACATCGGCACAACTTAGGATTGTCGCAACTCGTTTTCGATCTGCGATGTATCCTAAATAATCAACTGGTAACCCTGCCGCCCGGTGTCGCAATTTATGCCACATCGGCCCTGTGCCGATAACAATCAAACGTGCACTAACTCCGCGAGCGATCAATTCTTCAACTGCCTCAATTGCGCGCTGAGGCTCTTTTTCTGGGGAGAGGCGACTGCAGTGCACCACCAGATACTTTGCACCTTTAAGAAGTTCTTCCCTCATGAGGTCGCACCGATTGCTTGGAAGAAAATTCTGCAAATCAACTCCGAGCGGTACCTTCGCTAAATTGGAGATACCAATATCGCGGAATTCTTGGGCAGCGAACTCAGTTGTTGCTATTACTTGATCGAAGGCACGTGCCAACTTTCGATTGTGCCAGTTGACCATCGCCCGCTTAGGAAAATAATTTGGTAGGAATCTATCGGCCAAACCCCTGAGGGTCTCGTGGGAAAAAACCACAGTTGGAATCGATCGTTCCTTAGCCCAGCCGCCAACAGAGATCAAAGTGAATCGATCTGAAATCTCGAGTCGATCTGGGGCCAATCGTGCCAGCTCGGCTTTCAAAAACCGATTGCTCTTAATTAGCTGATAGCCGCCGCTCCCAGGGAGAATGTAGCTCGGTAGCGATATCTTTTTCCCGTACTGAGTATCTTCTGTGCGATAACGAGTACCTGGGACCAGATAAATGAATTCATGGCCATTCTTCAGATAGCCCTTACCAAGTTCGTGAAGGGTAGTTTTGATTCCCCCCGAATTTGGACCGTAAAAATTTGCAACATGCACAATTCTCATGCGGCGCTCCCAGTTATCAAAGTGAGTTTTGGTTTTGCTGGTTCAAGAATTGATCGATAATGCATCATCAATTGATTATTAACGCGATTCCAGGTTCTTTCCACGACGGAGTCTCTTGAGATTTCCGAGACAAACTCTCGGTCATTACGCAACCTAAAGTGCGTTACTGCGCTCTGCAGTTCAAATGGATTTGAAGTATCAATTATGTAACCAGTTGTTCCGTGAGTTACCAGATCAGCAGGTCCACCGGTCTTTGGCACTACGCATGGTGTTCCTGATGAGAGCGCTTCCTGTACTGCTTGGCAGAAAGTTTCATTTGGTCCTGGGTGGATAAACAGATCCAAGCTGGCATAAATCCGCGCAAGTTCTTCGCCAGATTGGAAGCCGGTAAAGATGGCATTTGGTAACTCTCGCTCCAATTTCGGTCGCGCGGGACCTTCACCCGTTATCACCAATTGAATCAGCGGATCGCGGTCCAAAATTTGAAGATCCGAGATCCGCTTCTCGTTGGCCAACCTTCCGACGTAACCCACAACGAGCTTCTCTGCGCGATTACTTTTTGCATCTATCTCACGAAACTTCAACCATTGTTGGTAAAGATTTTCATCCCGCTTATCTGGATGAAATAACTTGGTGTTTACTCCTCGACGCCATAGATGAACATTTTGAACGCCCTGAGAGACCAGTTCATTCTGAGCGGAAGAGGAAGGTGCCAGAGTGCGGTTGGTATTCGAGTGAATCTTGCTTACGATCTTTCGCAAACCGGCGTGAGCCATAGTCATTCCATAGTGGGTAGCAAAACCGGCGATATCGGTTTGATAAACCGAGAGCGTTGGAATATTTAGTCGCTTGGCTATTCGGGCGCTGTAACCGCCGAGAACAAAGGGGCTGGCAAGATGCAAAATATCTGGGGCAAAACCATCGATTAAAAATTCCAATTTCCTTCTTGGCACCGCCACTGGCAGACCAATTGGCAAGATGGATTGAAGGGGGAGTGATGGGATTCGCTTTACCCGATGGCCGAAGTACTCGGTTGGGCCGCCGGCGCTCTCCGGCGCGATCACAAGCGCTTGGTGTCCTTCTTCAGCCAGAAACTCTAGGATTCTAAGGACGGAGTTAGTAACGCCATTGACCTGAGGTAAGAATGACTCGGTGACAATTCCGATTCTCATGGTTGAAGAGTGCGTTGACGAGAAAGCCTAAACTTAGTATTGAGGTTAAGTGTTGCTTACGGCGAGGTGAAGAATTGGGCGGACTCGCCCAGCTATTTGATCTTGGATTTTTTAGTTACTGGTCAGTAACATAAGCCAAATGGAGAGATTATGAAGCTAGCGGTTTGCGTGAAGCAGGTGCCTGACTCGTGGGCCGAGAAGAAGATGGCCGGAGGCGTTTTAGATCGAGCTGGCGTCGATGCCGTCCTCAATGATTTGGATGAATATGCCATCGAAGCCGCCTTGGCTCTCGTCGAGGCGAATTCACCCACCGGAGCAACCGGCGAGGGCAGCGCTCACTCGATCACTTTGATTTCGATGGGTCCAGATCGAGCGAGCGAATCGATCCGCAAGGGGCTTTCAATGGGAGCTGACGATGCCATCTTGATCACCGATCCAGCGCTGGCTGGTTCTGATTCGTTGGCGACTTCATTGGTACTGGCTAACGTCCTCGCGGCCGGAGGTTACGACTTAATTTTTTGTGGTACTGAATCAACCGATGCTCGCATGAGTGTCATCCCAGCGATGTTGGCCGAGCGACTTCAAATCTCGCAGTTAACTTTCGCAGGGGCTGTCAGTGTTGATATCACAAGCGCCACTGCGAAGATTTCTCGCGTTACCGATTCTGGAATTGAAGAGATGAGTGCGACTCTTCCTGCAGTCATCAGCGTGATTGAAAAGATAAACGAGCCCCGGTACCCATCTTTTAAAGGCATCATGGCGGCCAAGAAGAAAACTATCGATGTCAAGAGTTTGGCCGATCTTGGAATTTCGACTTCCGATGTTGGTAGCGCCGCAGCCTTGAGTTCCGTTGAAGATGCACAAGCACGAGCACCGCGCTCGGCTGGAATAAAACTGGTTGATGAAGGTAGTGCTGGAACTGCTTTAGCTGACTTCCTGGCAGAGAAGAGAGTGATATGAGTAAGGTATTTATTCTCGCGGAGCTCTCCAACGGTCACATTGCTAAATCAACAGGGGAGCTTGCAACCTTTGGGAAGAAAATTGGCTCCGTTACAGCGATCGTTCTAAATGCAAAAGATGCCGATTTAGAAAGAGAGTTAACTAATTACTCGATCGACGAAGTTCGCTTCCTCTCAGGTGTTGATTTCAATTCGTACTCTGCTGCAGCTAGCGCCAGCGCGATCTCGACATTGATCATCGCGGAAGCACCGCTTGCATTGTTAATTTCATCAACGGCTCGCGGAAAAGAGATTGCGGCTCGAGTATCAATTCGTACCAAATCTGGAATCATCACCGATGCCATTGATTTAGATCCTAATTTAATTGCAACGCAATCAGTATTCGGTGGTTCAACAACGGTTCATTCAAAGGTCAATACCGCTTGCGCAGTTATTACCATGCGACCCAATTCGATTGAAGTTGTTGCAATTACTTCGACTTTCTCGGTTCTTGAAAGTTCCATCACCGAAGGCGAACTAGGTGCAAACGCCATTCGAGATCGAGTTCTTTCACTTGCCGCCACAGTAAGCGGTGGCCGCCCTGAATTAACGGAGGCAAAAATTATTGTCTCCGGCGGTCGCGGAACAAACGGCGACTTCGGAGCGGTTGAAGCCATTGCCGATGCTCTCGGTGCCGCTGTGGGTGCCTCTAGAGCAGCCACCGATGCCGGCTGGTATCCGCACTCTCATCAAGTTGGCCAAACCGGAAAGACGGTCAGCCCTTCGGTGTATCTGGCTTGTGGTATTTCAGGCGCGATTCAACATCGAGCGGGAATGCAGACCAGTAAGCTAATCGTGGCGATAAATAAGGACCCCGATGCCCCAATCTTTGATATTGCTGATTTTGGTGTTGTTGGCGATCTATTTAACGTTCTGCCTCAGGCAACTGCTGCCATTCTGGCTAAAAAGGCTTAATTCGCTTAAACCTTTAGACTTAAGGCATGAGTATCTACTTCGATCATGCGGCGACAACGCCGCTTTCGGATCTCGCTGCCGTCGCCTTGGTTGAACAGATGCGTAAACTCGGAAATGCCTCGAGCCTCCACACCCCTGGTCGTTCGGTTCGCAAAGATGTCGAAGAAGCCAGAGAACTCATTGGTCAGTTGGTTGGGGCCGCCCCTAGCGAAATTGTTTTTACTGGCTCGGGTACCGAAGCAAATAACTTGGCTATAAAAGGCTTCTACTGGAAAGCTCGAGATTTTGATCCGCGGCGGAAGGTCATCGTAATTTCTGAATTTGAACATCATGCGATTTTAGATCCGGTGGAATGGCTCGAGGAGCATGAAGGCGCCGAAATAATCCGGGTTCCAATTTCGCCAAGTGGTTTTGTAGATTTAAATTTCTTATCGGATGTCGTTGCAACTCGGGGCGATGAGATCGCAGTTATTGCCATTATGCATTCCAACAATGAAATTGGGACCATTCAACCAATCGCAGAAATTGTAAAAATCGCCGGTGAAATTCCGGTTCATTCAGATGCGGTACAAAGTTTCGGAAAGGTGCCATTTAATTTTGGGGAACTTGGATTAACTTCGGCGACCATCAGTGCTCACAAAATTGGAGGACCACTTGGAGTTGCCGCGCTAGTTCTTCGCCGGGGCTTAGATGTGACGCCAATCCTTCATGGCGGCGGACAGGAGCGTGACATAAGAAGTGGCACGCTGAATGCCCCTGCAATTGTTTCGTTTGCAGCCGCTGCAAAAGGTGCAATAAGTTCGATGGCCGCGAACGATCAGAAAGTCCGAGCGCTAAAGGCTGAATTGATCGCCTCATTGACGATGGCGATTCCCGATATACGAGTCAATGGTGCGCAATCTCCTTCACTGCCCGGGATCGTAAACTTGACCTTTCCAGGAACCGAGAGCGACGGTCTGCTTTTGCTGTTAGATGCCGAAGGAATCGCTACTTCGACTGGCTCGGCTTGCAGTGCTGGTGTTCCCAGACCCAGCCATGTGCTGTTAGCAATGGGGATCTCTGAACGAGATGCCCGCTCCTCGCTGCGCTTTTCGCTGGGAATCACTAATACGTCAGCGGAGATTGCTAAATTGGCCAGTGTGATTCCTGCTGTTGTTGAACGAGCTCGAGCTGCATTGGCTCGAACATGAAGTTAATCGCCGCCATGAGCGGTGGCGTTGATTCCGCGGTTGCGGCTGCTCGCGCCGTTGATTTAGGTCACGAGGTGGTCGGAGTGCACTTAGCGCTCTCCAGCAATCCGCAGAAGTATCGATCCGGTGCGCGCGGATGTTGCACGATCGAAGATTCTCACGATGCGCGTCGAGCCGCCGATGTGATTGGAATTCCATTTTATATCTGGGATATGGCCGAAGAGTTTCATCAAGGTGTCGTAGAAAACTTCATCGCCGAATATGCAATTGGCAGAACGCCAAATCCATGTCTGCGTTGCAACGAGAAAATCAAATTTGCTGCAGTGCTTGATCGGGCCAGAGCTTTGGGCTTTGATGGCGTAGTTACCGGTCATTATGCCCAGATGAAAGAGAGCCCACAGGGACGTCTCATGTATCGAGCCGCAGACCCTGCCAAAGATCAGTCATATGTCTTGGCAGTGCTCAACACCGAACAACTGGCTGGCGCGCATTTTCCTTTGGGCGATACCGTTAAATCAGATACTCGCAAAGAGGCTAAGAGCCGCGGACTTTATGTAGCTAATAAACCAGATAGCCACGACATTTGTTTTGTTCCATCGGGCGATAATGCCGGCTGGTTGCGCGATCGATTAGGTAGCGAAAGCGGTCCAATTGTTGACGAGGCTGGAATTAAATTAGGCGAACATCAAGGGGCTTACACCTACACGATCGGACAACGTCGCGGACTGGGAATCACCATTCCTGCTGCCGGTGGCGAACCTCGGTATGTTTTAAAAATTGAGCCAAAGACCAATACTGTTGTGGTTGGCGATCATGAAGCTTTAGCCGTCATCAAAATTACGGGTGAAAACGTTATTTGGTGTGGTCCGATACCTACCAGTCTTCTGACCCATCGTGGTTTTGCCCAAGTCAGAGCTCATGGTGCGCCAATGGAATGCAGCTATCGCCATGATGGCCAAACGATTGTGGTGGAACTCGATCAGCCACTATATGGACTGGCAACTGGTCAAGGTCTAGTCATTTACGACGACGATCGGGTTGTTGGCTCGGCCACTGTTAGCGCCACCGAATAAATTGTGAGTTCGTTAATGAGCCAAGAAATTCGCCATCGAATTCAAGAACTTTCCGAAGCGATCAGAGAGCATCAATTTAAATATTACGTTTTGGATAAGCCGACAATTTCTGACGCCCAATTTGATTCGTTACTTCGCGAGCTCAAGGCGCTCGAGGATAAGAATCCGCTTTACAAACTTGGTGATTCTCCTACCGAGATGGTCGGCGGCGGGTTCGCGACGGATTTTCAGCAACACGATCACATCGAAAAGATGATGAGCCTGGATAATGTCTTCGATGAATCGGAACTTGCTAATTGGTTCGATCGAATTTCAAAGACGGAGTCGAATAACACCTGGCTCTGCGAGGTAAAAGTCGATGGTTTGGCCATTAATTTGCTCTATGAAAACGGCAAGCTAACTCGGGCGCTGACCCGAGGCAATGGGGTAACTGGCGAAGAAGTAACGCTGAACATAAAGACAATCGCGGCGATTCCGCACGAATTAATAGGTAAAAACTTGCCCACCAGACTTGAAGTTCGCGGTGAAGTCTTTTTTCCGCTACAAGCATTTAATGACTTCAATGATGCGCTCGAAGAAGAGGGTAAAGCTAGATTTGCAAATCCCCGCAATGCGGCCGCTGGTTCGCTCCGTCAAAAAGATCCTAAAGTCACCGCAAGTAGGCCACTGAGCATGGTGGTTCACGGTGTTGGGGTTTGCGAAGGGGTCACTTTTTCAGATCAAGCTGCCGCTTATGAGCAGTTAAACGCTTGGGGACTTCCCACAAGTTCTCGCGTAAAAGTGGTTAAATCTCGTGCCGAAGTTTTAGATTTTATTCATTACTACCTAAAGCATCGCCACGATGTAGAGCATGAAATAGATGGCATCGTTATCAAGGTAAACGAGTTCGCACTTCAAGAAGCTCTGGGATTCACATCGAGAGCCCCCAAATGGGCGATCGCTTTTAAGTATCCACCCGAAGAGGTCACCACAAAACTTTTGGATATCAAAGTTAGCGTTGGTAGAACTGGTCGCGTAACACCATTTGCATTTATGGCTCCGGTAAGAGTCGCGGGTTCGACAGTTACTAACGCGACGTTGCACAATAATGAGGAAGTTATTCGCAAAGGAATTTTGATTGGTGACACCATCGTCATCCGAAAAGCTGGTGATGTAATTCCCGAAGTTTTAGGAGCTGTTCTTTCAGAGCGTGATGGAAGTGAAAAGGCTTTTGTCATGCCAACTCATTGTCCAGATTGCGGGACGCAACTTCGAGCTATGAGCCAAGGTGATGTGGATATTCGCTGCCCAAATTCGCAATCATGCCCAGCGCAGTTAATTGAGCGCATTTACTACATTGGCTCTCGCGCAGCGTTGGATATCGATGTTTTAGGATTTGAAGCTGCTGCCGCGTTGTTATCGGACAAAATCGTCCAAGATGAGTCAGATCTTTTTTCGTTAACGTCCGCCGATCTTTCGCGCTCTACCTTCTTTGTTAAGAAGGATGGCTTGCTAGGGGCTAATGCCGAAAAATTTTTGACCGCACTAGAAGCGGCAAAGCATCGACCGCTTTGGCGAATTCTCGTTGCGCTCTCAATTCGACATGTGGGACCTACCGCGGCGCAATCGTTGGCCAAGCATTTTGGTTCCGTTGAAGCTATAACTTTGGCAGCTACCGAAGAACTTGCAGCTGTCTCTGGGGTTGGTGAGGTTATCGCTGCAGCAGTCGTTGATTGGTTTAGTGTGCCTTGGCATCAGAACATTATTTCGAAATGGGCAGCGGCCGGTGTAGATCTAGTGGATCAGGCGCCGCTAGTTGAAGTGCCCCAAACATTGGCCGGGCTAACCTTGGTCGTAACTGGCTCGCTTGAAGGGTTTACTCGTGATGGGGTAGCAGAAGCAATTGTGGCTCATGGCGGCAAGAGCTCTTCCTCGGTCTCCAAGAAAACTGATTTTGTTGTCGTTGGCGATTCGCCTGGATCGAAAGCCGATAAGGCGGCGGAACTTGGAGTTACGGTTCTTACTGAGGCGCAATTCGTGCGACTTCTGCAAGAGGGCGCCGTAACGCCGGCTTGAACCGCGGTTTTGAGGTAGTTCAGCCCTTCTGGCTCAGGTTAAACTCATCACATGATTAATTCGTTTCTCCCACTTGCCGAGGGCGCTGTTCGCAAACTTCCTGCTCCTCCGATCTTCTTTGGCATTTTTGCCTTTGCCACGCTCTCACTCTTGCTCTACTTCGTTCTTCGACTAGACCGGGATTAAAACGATCTCAAAAGGCCAGCGACGGGTAGGAATTCTCGGCGGCACTTTCGACCCAATTCATCGCGGCCACCTTCACATCTTGGAAGCAGTTGCTAATCGTTTTGATCAGATATTGGTTATTCCTTCGGGGCAGCCATGGTTAAGAGCGGAACCACCTATTGCAAATGGAATGGATCGACTCGAAATGTGCAGTAGGGCGCTTGATGATCTTACAAATGAACTCCAAGAAGTCGTGGCTCTTACGGATATCGAGATTCAGCGCTCTGGACCAACTTACTCAATTGAAACCGTTTCCCAATTAAAGGCGTTCTTCCCGGGTGATAAATTCACATTGATTCTGGGAAGTGATGCCGCCGCAACTTTTGATCAATGGCATCGAGCAAAGGATTTACGAACCATCGCCGAAATTTTAGTTGTTCGCCGCCCTGGCGAGGCAAAATCAAAGTTTCCCGAAGTTGAAATTGACGCAATTGATATTTCCGCAACGCAAGTTCGAGCGCTCCTCGAAAATGGCGAGGATGTTTCACCATATATTTCCAATTCGGTTTTAACCTATATAAAAGAGCGAGGCCTCTATGGCAGCAAGTGAGCAAGTTAAGAAGATCACCGAGATCGCAGCGCAGGCAATTGCCGACAAGCTGGGGTATGACATTGTCGCTTTGGATATGACGGAACAACTTCTATTGTCGGAAGTTTTTCTAATTGCTACCGGAGCAAATGAGCGCCAAGTTGATGCCATCGCCGAAGCGGTCTTTGAAAAATTGGCGGCTTTTGGCGAGAAGCCGGTCCGCAAAGAGGGCAAGGGCCAATGGCTGTTATTGGATTACTCGGATCTCGTAGTTCACATTCAAACCGAAGAACTTCGCGGCTATTACATGCTCGATCGACTTTGGAATGATTGCGCTCGAATTCCTATGAACATTGAAGAGACCCGCTAACGAGCGGATCATTAATCAATGAGCTCAAATCCAAAGCCACGAATTCTGCTATGGCGTCATGGCCAAACTGATTGGAATATCGAGAACCGATTCCAAGGTCACTCTGATATCCCGCTAAATAGAGTTGGTCATTGGCAGGCAGCGCACGCTGCGAAAATCCTGGCCGGAATGAATCCCACCAAAATAGTCGCCAGCGATTTAATTCGCGCTCAAGAGACCGCTGCGGCGCTCTCTGCGGTTACTGGACTCAAAATAGAAACAGACCCAGAGCTGCGGGAAACCCATGGCGGCAACTGGGAGGGTCAGACTGGTCATGAGAATCGAGCGGCAGATAGTTCTAGATTTTTGGGTTGGCTGGCTGGGAGCGATGAACCGGCTGGTGAAACGGGTGAACGAAGAAGTGAAGTTGCAATTCGCGGGGTGCGAGCAATCTCCCGAGCGATAGAAGGTGCCTCAGGACTGATTGTGATTGTTACCCACGGCGGTACCGCCAGATCTATTTTGGGGAAATTGCTAAATCTCCCCGTAACTCAATGGGGAGTGCTCGGTGGACTTTCGAATGCCTCTTGGTCGATCCTAGAACCGGATTTCTACGGCAACTGGACCTTGGTCGAACACAACTCTGGCTCCATCCCAGAACCGCTGTTTGGCAACGAGAGCACTGAGTGAGATAAGGTCTGACCCTTAAGAAAAGACGGGGCTGTGGCGCAGCTGGTAGCGCACTTGCATGGCATGCAAGGGGTCAGGGGTTCAAATCCCCTCAGCTCCACGTAGATATGGATCGGAAGGTTATGACCACTCAGTACGCGATTCCCGCCGGTTGGGATGTCACCGATATTCCAGATTTAGCAGGAAAGCGCTTCCTAATCACCGGTGGAACCAGCGGCTTAGGTCGAGCTTCGGCGATGGAGTTGGCCCGTCACGGCGCAGATGTGACTATTACGGCGCGGAGTGCGCAAAAGGGGGAGCGCGCGATCTCCGAAATTGGACGAGCCAGCTTCCTGCAACTGGATTTAACTGATCTAGCCAGCGTTAGAACGGCCGCCGCAACTATCACCGAAAGTTTTGATGTTGTAATTCTCAACGCCGGAGTAATGGCAACTCCACTTAAATCAACTAAAGATGGCTTTGAGTTACAGATGGGCACTAATCATTTGGGTCATTTCGCTTTCGCCGGATTGATCAAGAATTTCATCAAAGAGCGCTTAGTTGTTATGACAAGTCAGGCGCATCGCATGGGCGGGTTTGAATCTGGCTCGTTGGAAGATATTCGTGAGCGATGTGTGGGCGCAGGAAGTTACTCACCTTGGGCGGCCTATGGCGCGAGCAAATTAGCGAATCTGCTTTTTGTTGCTCATCTAGAGCGGCTGCGAATCGTAAACGGTTGGAGTTTTATACCGTTGGCAGCACACCCAGGCTATGCAAATACCAATTTGCAATCAGTTGGTCCGGCGATGAGGGGCAATTTATTGCAGGAACGATTTGTGAATATCGGGAATCGAATTGTGGCGCAGAGCGCTGAAAGTGGCGCTCGCCCTGGGCTCTGTGCCGCGACTTTTCCAGGGTTGCTCGGAGCTTCGTATTTAGGGCCGGATGGTTTTATGGAGATGCGTGGCCACCCCAAGTTAACGCGCGGGCGAGCGATTGCTTACGATCAAACACTTGCCGCCAACCTTTGGCAGGTAAGTGAAGAGTTAACGGGCGTGAAGTGGGAGGATGCTCCTCATGCATGAGGCTTATGACATCCATGGCGTTCAGGCCAAATGGCTGCCGATTTGGGATGAACTTACGCCATTTCGATCTGGTAGTCCGGATGATCTTCGACCGAAAAAATATATTTTGGATATGTTCCCCTACCCTTCGGGTGATTTACATATGGGCCATGCCGAGGCATATGCCCTAGGCGATGTCATTGCTAGGTATTGGATTCAAAAAGGTTTTAACGTCATGCACCCAATTGGTTGGGATTCATTTGGGTTGCCGGCAGAGAATGCGGCTATCAAACGCGGGGTAGATCCACGTGCTTGGACCTATGAAAATATTGCGATCCATAAAGCCTCGATGCGTCGTTACGCCTGCTCCTTTGATTGGGATCGCGTTCTTCACACCAGCGATCCGGAATATTACAAATGGAATCAATGGCTCTTTCTCGAGCTTTATAAAAAAGGTTTGGCCTATCGCAAGGATTCTGCCGTTAACTGGTGTCCGACTGATCAAACAGTTTTAGCCAATGAGCAAGTTGTAGCTGGGCTCTGCGAGCGCTGCGATACGCCGGTAACCAAGAAGAAATTGAATCAGTGGTATTTGAAGATTACCGATTATGCCGACCGCTTATTAGATGACATGGATCAGCTTGAAGGCAATTGGCCGGAAAAGGTCATGTTGATGCAGCGAAATTGGATCGGGCGATCCAGTGGTGCCGAAGTTTCCTTTGTGATTGAGTCTCGTGCCGAGCCAATCGTGGTTTACACCACTAGGCCAGACACTTTGTACGGCGTGACATTTATGGTGGTAGCCGCCGACAGCGAGCTAGCTGCGGAACTTGTTGCTGGCTCCGAAATTGAAACCGAGTTCAAGGCTTACGTTGAAGGCGTAAAAGCCGCCTCTGATATTGATCGATTGGCGACCGATCGGCCAAAGACCGGTATCTTCTTAAATCGTTATGCCATCAATCCAGTGAACGGTGTAAGACTTCAAATTTGGGCTAGCGATTATGTGCTTTCCGATTATGGAACCGGCGCAATAATGGCTGTGCCTGGACACGATCAACGCGACTTAGATTTCGCTAGAGCCATGAAACTTCCCGTTGTTGTTGTACTGGATACTGGTGAAGAAGACCCAAATCAAACGGGCATTGCAACGGCAGGCGAAGGCATTCTTATTAATTCCGGATCGCTTAATGGGCTAACTAAAACTGATGCCATCACCAAGATCACCGCGGAGTTAGTTGAAAAAGGTTTGGGAAAGAGCGCCAAGAATTATCGGTTGCGTGACTGGCTAATCTCGCGCCAGCGCTTCTGGGGTACTCCAATTCCAATCATTCATTGCGATTCATGCGGGGAAGTCCCGGTCCCGCAAGATCAACTTCCTGCCCGCTTACCGGATGCTGCTGGTTTGGACCTGAAACCAAAAGGCTCATCACCGCTTGGGGCAGCCCAAGATTGGGTAAATATCCCTTGTCCTAACTGCGGGTCACCAGCAAAACGCGATGCCGACACTATGGATACCTTCTTTGATTCATCTTGGTACTTCCTTCGCTACACCAACCCTTTTGACGATGAAAAAGCCTTCGATGCCGAACTAGTCAATCAATGGCTCCCAGTCGATCAATATGTTGGTGGCGTGACTCATGCAATCTTGCATCTGCTCTATTCGCGATTCTTTACCAAAGTTCTCTTCGATATTGGTCTGCTGAATTTCACCGAGCCATTTACGCGGTTGCTAAACCAAGGAATGGTTTTGATGGATGGCTCAGCCATGAGTAAATCTCGAGGCAACCTGGTCACGCTTTCGGAACAGTTGGATATGCATGGCGTGGACGCGGTGCGGCTTTCATTGATTTTTGCCGGACCCCCAGAAGATGATGTGGATTGGGCCGATGTCTCGCCGACTGGCTCCTTAAAGTTCTTAAACCGCGCTTGGCGAATCTCTGGCGATATCACCAGCACGCCAGGAGTGGATTTCAAAACCGGTGAGCTATCGCTTCGAAAGGTTACGCATAAAGCTCTGCACGATATTGGATTTGCCGTCGAGTCCTTCCGATTCAATGTTGCTGTGGCTCGAATTATGGAATTAGTAAATGCAACTCGCAAGGCAATTGATACGGGTTGTGGTCCGAATGATCCGGCGGCTCGTGAAGCTGCGGAAACCATTGCGATTGCGCTCTCATTGGTCGCGCCTTATACCGCCGAAGAAATGTGGGAGCGGTTGGGTCATAAGCCAGCAATTGCAAAAGCAGGTTGGCCAACGTTAGATGAATCCTTGCTTGAGGCTGATGCGGTTACTGCGATTCTGCAGATCAATGGAAAAATCAAGGATCGAATTGAAGTTGCCCCTTCGATCACTGAGGCTGAACTCGAGAATTTGGCCTTTGCAAATGCTGAGATTGCATCAGCAATTGTCGGTGCCACCATTCAGAAAGTAATTGTCCGAGCGCCAAAGCTCGTCAACATCGTTCTGTAATTCACAACTGCTCGAATTCGGGTTAATTTCACTTCGGCGGCTAACTATCTTTGGTCCGTGAATCTTCCGGAGCTTGCTGATATCACCCCACAACAACGCAAAGGTTTGTTGATTGTTGCGGCGGCGGCACTGCTTTTGGGTGCCTTCTATCTATATCTGGGTCAAGGGCAGGTTATTGAGAGCGCCTCGGCCAATACACCGCCAGAAATTGGCCAGCTAGTTACTCCGACGCCAACGCCAAGCGCTACAACGCTTTTAGTTATTGATGTTGCCGGCCGAGTAAAACATCCCGGCGTCTACTCCGTTCCGACAAATTCTCGGGCGATCGATGCAATTAAGGCGGCTGGTGGCGCGCTGCCCGGTGTAGACCTAAGCGATATTAATTTGGCGCAATATGTCGTTGATGGTCAGCAAATTTTGGTAGGGCATACGATATTAACGACAACTGCCAAAGGTAAATCAAAAAGTAAATTCTCCACTGGGGCAGCCATTATCCCGCTGAACGCTGCTACTGAGGCCGAATTGGATTCCCTGCCAGGCATTGGTCCAGTAATCGCGAAACGAATCATTGATTATCGGATGAAGAATGGACCCTTTACCTCGCTGGATCAGTTGCGAAAGGTTTCCGGAATGGGTGCCGCCAAATACCAGGGGATCAAATCTCACCTCAGACTCTGAGCAACACATCTGAACCTTCTTATCTACTGCTTGGTATCGGGATGGGATTGTGGTTAGGTTCGGCAGCCTCGTTGTGGCAGAGCTTTTGGATTCTTGCATTAGCAATTGGCTTGCTCGGACTTACCTTCAACTTCTATCGGAATTTGGCGCTGGTCCTATTGCTTGCCATAGCCACTGGTTCAACCGGAATGGCGATTCGTGAGGTTGCGCTCTCCAGAAATTTGGTGAGTGCGGCAGCAAAGGATCACGGTCAAGGTTCTATTACCGCTTTGCTGCTAACGGATCTCCATCAAGGAAGCGCCAAAGTTATTGGCTCTCATTTACGGACCGGGAATTATTCGGCGCTGGTTAAAACTGCGGCGGTAAAGATCGGCGATCGCGATTATCGGATCCGCCTCCCACTTCGAATTGTTAGCCGAATTCAGATTAGAGCCATCCCGGGAGATCAGCTCTTTTGCAATGGAGAATTTCTCTTAGGCAAGGAAAGTAAAGTTGCCGCACTATTTTCGGTTACAGGCAGATGCCAAATTCGACAGAGTAAAAATCCATTGGATCTGGTTACCTCCGATATTCGGAACACCTTTCGCAATCACGCCAAAATTATCTCCGGCGATGCCGGCGCCTTGATTCCAGGTTTAGTTCTAGGGGATACCTCGCTCGAGAGTTCCGCCTTCGCAACCCAGATGCGTCGAACCGGCTTAACCCACTTGACTGCCGTGAGCGGTGAAAATTTTGCCATCATTGCCGCTTTTCTTACCTTCATATTGCAATGGGTTGTTCCCAGGCTCCGTCTGCGCTTGGTTGTGACCGCACTTTTCTTGATCGGCTTTATCTTTCTAGTTCGACCGTCACCTTCGGTAATGCGCGCCTGTGTAATGACCGCGGCGCTGTTATGGGCAAAAGCTAGGGGGGAGCGAAGTTCGCCACTGCCGGCACTTGGGCTAGCTATATCAGTCTTGTTGCTGATTGATCCTTTTCAAGCGATAGATCCAGGATTCGCGCTTTCGGTGGGAGCAACGGCGGGGATCCTAATAATTTCGCCAAAATTAATTGCAGCGTTGCAACCAATCCTAGGTCGCTGGTCGGAAAGTGTTGCGATTCCACTGTCTGCGACGTTGGCTTGTGCGCCGGTGATAATCGCCATCTCTGGACAACTCTCACTTGTAACGCTGCCTGCCAATCTGTTAGCTGCTGGGGCAGTAGCTCCAATAACCATCCTGGGACTGATCGCAGCACTTCTTCCGGTTTTAGCTCGCCCATTGCTATTTACTGTCTCACCTTTTGCTAAGTGGATTGCGCTAATCGCACACAAAGGGGCAACGATGCCGGTGCTGCTCTTACCAAAGAGCGCCTACGGAATTTTGATTGGAACTGCGCTTGGAATATTTCTTTTGCGCAGATCGATAAAGCTTTTAATTGCCGCTGGGCTTTTGCTGGCACTTTTGATCTGGTCACCGGTTGCAGTTTGGCCTGGTCGCAATTGGGTCTTTGTAAATTGCGACGTCGGGCAAGGCGATGGCGCAGTTATCAATTTAGGAAATCATTCGGCAGTTGTGATTGATACCGGGCCAAATCCAGAGTTGATTGATAACTGTCTTTCGATGCTGCAAATTCGGACGGTTTCTCTATTGGTGCTTTCACATTTCCATGCCGACCATGTGATGGGTTTAAGTGGCGTACTGCACCAAAGAAAGGTGGGCACTGTCTGGATTACCAATTTGGCCGAACCGGCGTTGGAGTATCAAGCCACAATGAAATTACTGCGCGGGATTCCCACCGTGAAAGTTCATCGAGGTCAGATGATTTCCATGGCTTCGATCTCAAACGGTCGAAGAACCGGGGATATTAATATTCTCTGGCCGCAGATTCTGCCGACAGAGTTGGCCAACCTCCCAGGAGATGGATCAAAGGTTAATAATTCGAGCATCGCGCTTTTGATAAATATCGATGGAATAAAGATTTTTGCCGGCGGTGATATTGAACCACCAGCCCAAGAATTAATAGCAACCTCAAATTCGCTGTCGAGAGTTGACGTCCTGAAAGTTAGCCACCACGGCTCTGCATATCAATATTTACCTTTGCTCGATCAACTGCGACCTAAAATCGCGGTGATCAGCGTCGGGGCTGGAAACTCGTATGGCCATCCAGCGCTCACCACGCTTAGTGCGCTAAAGGCCCGGTTAATTGCCACCTATCGAACTGACACTGATGGCGCGATTGCCATTGACTCCTCCTTTAAGATCAGGGCTCTAAAGAAGGATTGGTGGCGGATCTCGTGGGGTTAGTGCTTTTACTTGGTGCTGAATCGCTCTTGGCTGACCGTGCGATCTCTGGCTTGTTATCAAAACGCCCCGGCGCGCAATCCACAACTATTGAAGGTGGCGAATCCGAGGTTGGTGCGATCACCGATGCGTTGGCGCCCTCACTCTTCGGCGAGGAGCGGGTAGTTGTTGTTCGAGAGCTACAAGAGTTAATTGCTGAGCAGCAAGAAGAGATCACTAGCTATTTGGAATCACCAGATGAGCAGGTGACCCTCGTTCTGTGGCATAAGGGGGGCGTCAAGGGAAAGGCGTTACTCGATAAGGTAAAGAAATTGAGCCCAGAAATCATTCCTTGCGAAGCCATAAAGAAGGAGAGCGAGAAGCTCGAATTTGTGCAACGTGAATTCACCAGGCTGGGACGCAAGATCGCTCCCAGCGCAGTTCAAAAATTGGTCGATGCGCTTGGCAGTGATTTGCGGGAATTGGGTAGCGCCGCCTCCCAGCTCGCCTCCGATGTAGTTGCCGGCAAACTGATCGATGAATCTGATGTGGCTCGGTATTACCAGGGTCGAATTGAGACCACAGGCTTTGATGTCGCCGATGCAACGTTGGATGGGAAGACCGATGCGGCGCTGATCACCCTTCGCCACGCGTTGGCCACTGGAGTCGACCCAGTTCTGGTAATCAGCGCGATTTCGAGTTCGCTACGGATCTTGGCAAAAGTTTCTGGTGCAAGTCGGGGACTGAAGTCCTTTGATCTGGCTTCGAGCCTGGGTTTGCCGCCTTGGCAGATCGAGAAAGCACGCCGACAGTTAGGCGGTTGGACTCCTGCCACGCTCGCAGCAGCCGTTGTAACGATCGCCCAGGCTGATGCCGATATTAAAGGGGCGGCAGCCGACCCGGCCTACGCGCTGGAGCGAGCGATAATTCAGATCACGCGTGCCGGGGCCAAATAGCCCGCTTCCGCTCAGTTTGAGCCCGAGGCTCTTGGACTGGTAACCTTTCGCGCTTGGGCCGGCTTTACTTTGGCCCGAACTCTTAGTTCAACCCAATTTCGGGGATCTTTTAGATCATGGAAGAAAGTAGTTTGAAGTGGCAAATATCAAGTCGCAGATTAAGCGTATCAAGACGAATGAGAAGGCCCAGGATCGTAATAAGGCTGCCCGCTCATCGATCAAGACTGCGATCCGCCGTTTCCGCGATGCCCTAACCGGTGGCGATGCCAAGGTGATAGCTGATGAACTTCGACTAGCTTCCAAACAACTAGACACCGCGGTTAGCAAAGGCGTAATGCACGCCAACGCAGCAGCAAACCGTAAGTCAGCGATGGCCAAGCAGGCCAATAAAGCTGTCGTTCGTTAATTTCCTCGTTTAACAAAAGTTCATGCCAGCCATAGAACTTTCCAAAGCTCCGCAGCCTGCCGCTACAAACCCTGAGCAGATTCGTAACTTTGGCATCATCGCGCATATCGATCACGGTAAATCAACCTTGGCTGACCGTATGCTCGGAATCACCGGCGTAGTCGATCAGAGAAATATGCGCGCCCAGTACCTGGACCGCATGGATATTGAACGCGAGCGCGGAATCACTATTAAAAGTCAGGCAGTTCGGTTGCCATGGCGCTCCGGCTTAGATGGCAAAGAATATATTTTGAATATGATCGACACGCCTGGTCATGTCGATTTCACTTACGAAGTTTCGCGCTCGCTTGCAGCCTGCGAAGGTGCAGTTCTCTTAGTCGATTGTGCGCAGGGTATCGAAGCTCAAACTTTAGCCAACCTTTATTTGGCGATGGAGAACAACCTTACGATTATTCCCGTCCTTAATAAGATCGATCTACCCGCGGCGCAACCAGAAAAGTTTGCCGAGGAGTTAGCAAACCTCATTGGCTGCCAGCCCGAAGATTGTTTAAGAGTTTCGGGCAAGACGGGCATGGGTGTTGAACTCCTGCTGGATCAGATCGTTCGTCAAATACCGCCACCAGTCGGCGATGCCAATGCGCCTGCTCGAGCTTTGATCTTTGACTCGGTATATGACTCGTATCGGGGCGTTGTTACTTACGTGCGTGTTGTTGATGGCCATCTTTCCACCCGCGATCAGATTCAGATGTTTTCAACTGGTGTTCGACACGAGATGCTCGAGGTCGGCGTAATTTCACCCGAGCCAGTTGTCAGCAAAGGTTTGGGAGTTGGCGAAGTTGGTTATGTCATCACGGGTGTAAAAGATGTACGTCAGTCTCGTGTTGGTGACACGATCACGACCTATCACAATCCCGCTACCAAAGCGTTGGCCGGGTATAAAGATCCGAAGCCAATGGTTTTTTCTGGGCTCTATCCGCTCGATGGCGCTGACTACCCATTGCTACGCGAAGCGCTCGACAAATTGCAATTGAATGACGCAGCTTTGGTTTATGAGCCAGAAACCTCGGCGGCGCTTGGCTTCGGTTTCCGCTGTGGCTTTCTGGGATTGTTGCACATGGAAATTGTTCGGGAACGGCTGGAACGCGAGGCCAATCTTTCACTGATCTCTACCGCACCAAACGTGGTTTATCGCGTTACCAACGACGATGGCAAAGAGATGATCGTTACAAACCCGAGCGAATACCCAGACGGAAAAGTCGCCTCGGTATTTGAGCCGATCATTCGGGCAACAATTTTGGCGCCTTCGGAATTTATCGGTGCCATCATGGAACTCTGCCAACAGCGACGCGGACTGCTAAAAGGTATGGATTACCTTTCGGAGGATCGAGTCGAGATTCGATATACCTTGCCGCTGGCGGAAATTGTTTTCGATTTCTTCGACCAACTTAAATCTAAAACACGTGGCTATGCCTCACTCGATTACGAGCCTATTGGTGAAGCCGAAGGTGATTTGGTGAAGGTAGATATTCTCTTACAAGGTGAGACCGTCGATGCTTTTAGCGCGATTGTGCATCGAGATAAGGCTTACACCTATGGGGTAATGATGACCTCGAAGCTTCGGGAGTTGATCCCTCGTCAACAATTTGAAATTCCAATTCAGGCCGCGATTGGCTCGCGGATTATCGCGCGTGAAAGTATCCGAGCGATTCGTAAAGATGTATTGGCAAAGTGTTATGGTGGCGATATTTCACGTAAGCGAAAATTGCTCGAGAAGCAAAAAGAGGGCAAGAAGCGAATGAAGATGGTGGGTCGAGTTGAAGTGCCACAAGAAGCCTTTATTGCCGCACTAGCCACGGGCGACGACGCGGATAAGGCCAAGGCAAAGAAGTAACCGTGATCGATTCAGCGCCGCTGCTTTCGTTCTATCTCCATATTCCGTATTGCTTAAGGCGCTGCGGCTACTGCGACTTCAATACCTACACCCCCGGTGAACTTAGAACGGGTTCCGACCTAAACGAAGTTTCTCGGGGATATATAGATTTAATGATTGCTGAAATCGATCAAGCACCTGCTGGAATTGAAATCCCAACAATCTTCTTTGGCGGTGGTACGCCAACGCTGATGGAGCCAGAAGACCTTGGTCGGGTACTTCGACACCTGGAAGCACGAAATGGTTTTGCCAAAGATTGTGAAATTACGATCGAGGCTAACCCAGATACCGTCACCGCTGAAAAGCTGGAGCGCCTGCGAGCCATTGGGATCAATCGAATCTCATTTGGAATGCAATCTGCGACAACGCATGTTCTTAAAACTTTGGATCGAACTCATAATCCTATAAATGTTTTAAAAGCAACTGCGGGCGCGGTCGCCGCCGGATTTGAGCAAATCAGCGTAGATCTTATTTATGGGGCGCCAGGGGAGAGCATTTCGGATTGGTCGGAAACCATTGAAACGGCGCTTTCGCTCCCAATTACTCACATCTCGGCATATGCCCTAATCGTCGAAGATGGAACGAAATTAGGCGCACAGGTAAAACGTGGCGAGATCGTAATGCCAGATGAAGATGAAACTGCTGATAAATATCTACTAGCCGATGAGAAGTTTTCCGAAGCTGGTTTGAATTGGTATGAGATAAGTAATTGGGCAAAATCAGGTGCTGAATGTAAACATAACGTCGCATATTGGGAGGGTAAGAATTGGTGGGGAGTTGGACCCGGTGCACATTCGCATATTGATGGAAGAAGATGGTGGAACGTTAAACACCCCACGGCATACCGGGATCGGCTAATAAATAGCGAAAGTCCACAACAGGGCGAAGAAGTTCTAAGCGATCAGGAGAAAGAGAGCGAACGGATAATGCTCGAAATCCGAATGCCTGCTGGTATCGCGCTTGCAACTTTAGGAGCCGTCGCAACTACAAGAATTTCCGATTATTTGGCCTCGGGGCACATTAACGCGCAAATCTGGGAGCAAGGTCGCCTTTCTTTAACTTTGAGCGGACGCTTAATCGCAGATCGAATCGTGCGCGAAATCTTGGTGTAGTAGCGTAAGACCATGCATTTAACCCACAATATATTGGTAGCGCTGCTGGCGCTCATCTTCCTAATTTCTGGGTTATCAAAAGCTTCGGGTAGCCCCAAGGGGCTCTCTGGAACCAGAGAACTCGACGTCAAGGATATTTTTGCCCGCGCCGTCGGCGTGCTTGAAGCCACTGCCGCGCTCTTGTTGATCTATGGCTTGCGGTATCCAGATTCTTTCATCGCCTGGGGTGCGCTGGTTTTCCTCTGGTGCGTCATGGGCGGTGCCATCTATACCCACTCAAAGCGAAGCAAGATGTCGATCTCTTTCCCCCCGTTCTTTCTTTTGACATTGATCTCCGTCGTATTAGTAATCTCTTGATTCCGGACGCCAACTGATGCAAGAACGACAACTTGAGATCCTTCGCGCGATAGTCGACGAATATGTTGCTACTGAAGAACCGGTTGGCTCAAAAATAATCGCACAGCGCCACAGTTTGGGAGTTTCGCCAGCAACTATCCGAAATGAAATGGCGATTTTGGAAGAGGCGGGGCTAATCACTCAGCCGCACACAAGCGCTGGAAGAATTCCTACGAATCTGGGATATCGAGTCTTCGTCGATAAATTAACTGATGTAAAACCGCTCAGCACCCCAGAACGTAAGGCAATTGAAACTTTTCTTGAAGGTGCTTTGGATTTAGATGACATCGTGACCAGAACGGTCAAACTTTTAGCTCAAATTACAAAGCAGGTTGCAGTCGTTCAATATCCCTCATTAACAAAATCGCGCGTACGCCACTTAGAACTTGTGCTACTTCATCCATCGCGTGCCATGTTGATCCTAATTACCGATACCGGTCGAGTGGAACAACGAATCATTGAACTGCCATTTGATATTTCGGAAGCGAGTTTGGCCGTACTGCACGGACAAATAAATTCCGCGATTGTTGGCCACCCGCTTTCGAGTGTTGCTAGCCAAGTAGATGGAATAATTTCGGCTTTTAGTGAACTCGAGCGAAATTCGGTGGCGGTCATTATCGCTAGTTTGATTGAAGTAGCGGTCGAAAGATCCGAAGAGAAGGTTGCGTTGGCAGGCACTGCTAACTTGGCACGATCCAATCCAGAATTCACCCAAACCATTCATCCGATCTTGGAAGCGCTTGAAGAGCAAGTGGTGCTACTTCGGTTGCTGGCAGATGCAGGATCTTCAGTTCAAGTTAGAATTGGCGATGAGCAAAATGAGAAGAGTTTGATTTCAACCTCCTTGGTGACCATGGGTTACGGCTCAAACGATGCCTCGGCGGGGGCGCTGGGAATTTTGGGACCTACCCGAATGGATTACGCCAGTTCAATGGCAGCGGTGCATGCAGTTGCTCGATATATCGGTCACTTTTTGAATGAGGCTCATTAATGTCAGATCATTACGAACTATTAGGCGTCGATCGAGATGCCTCAGCTGATGAAATTAAACGGGCTTATCGAAAGTTAGCCCGGGAATATCATCCTGATGTTAATCCCGATCCCAGCACTCAAGATAAGTTCAAATTAATATCGACTGCCTACGAAGTTCTAAGCGACCCACAAAAACGGCAAACCTACGATTTAGGTGGCGATCCGTACTCACAATTCGGCGGTGGCAATTTTGGATTTGGCGACATCATGGATGCCTTCTTCGGCGGTGGCGCTTCATCTCGAGGACCCCGAGCTCGAATGCGGGCTGGCCAGGATGCGTTGATCCGCGTTGAAGTTGATCTATCGGAGGCGTGCTTTGGAACTACTAAGGAATTGAATGTCGAGACGGCAGTCTCCTGCACTAAATGCCAAGGAACGGGATGCGCTAATGGGAGCGCACCAAAGACTTGTGAAATCTGCCGAGGTCGCGGTGAGACTCAACAAGTCACAAGGTCATTTATCGGTCAAGTGATGACATCACGGCCTTGTGCAAATTGCCAAGGTTATGGCTCAGTCATAACTGATCCATGTGCTGAATGCGCTGGTGATGGTCGAGTTCGATCACGCAGGAATTTATCGGTGAAGATTCCAGCTGGCGTTGAGACTGGAAATCGAATCCAGATGTCAGGCCAGGGAGAAGTTGGCCCAGGTGGCGGACCCGCTGGCGATCTCTATATTGAAATTATTGAACGCCCACATGACACTTTGGCGCGCGAGGGCTACAACCTACATATCGCAATCGCAGTTCCAATGACCTCGGCCGCTCTTGGTGGGAAAGTAAGCATCGAGACTCTCGATGGCCCTAAAGAGGTCACTATCAAAGCTGGTTTGCAGAGTGGGAGCACTGTGACGCTCAAGGACCTTGGAATCACCAGACTTCGCGGCGGCGGTCGTGGCGATTTAATTGTTCACGTTGAAGTCACGATTCCTACGAAACTTAATAAAGAGCAAGAGGAATTATTGCGATCATTGGCAACCTCTCGCGGTGACACTGGCGAGAGTGCACAAATTCATAAGATTGGCGAACGACATTCCGAGAGTGGCATTTTTGGCCGCTTCCGTGATGCGTTTAATCGTTAACATGTTCTCGCTTTACTTTGCTCAAGTGCTGCCCGAAAACGGAGTTGTATCAATCACTGATGAAGAGGCGCATCATGCGATTTCGGTGATGCGGACCAAGGTCGGTGAAGTAGTTCTTTTAACGGATGGTCGGGGCGAATGGGCGGAGGGTTTTGTTCGGGAGATATCAAAGAAAAGTTTTGAGGTCGAAATTTCCAAGCGAGGTTTTCAACCCGAAGTTTCCCCACGTTTGGTTGTAATACAAGCTCTGACAAAAAGTGATCGGATCAAGGAAACTCTAGAGCTTCTTACCGAGGCCGGCGCCGATCGGGTTATCCCATGGCAAGCTCAGCGCTCGATTTCACAGTGGCAACCAGATCACCAAAATAAATGGAGCGCGACGCTTCGGGCTGCCACCAAGCAATCTCGACGATTTCGAATTCCGGAAATCGGTGAGCCGTTTGATCTTGCAAAGGCCAACTACTTTAATTCCCCCAACTCGAAAGCTATTTTGTTTCACGAATCGGCAACGACGAAACTATCCGGGTTATTCAAAGCTACTCCGGAAAGTGCGGTTGACGAGATTTTTATTGTCATCGGTCCAGAAGGTGGGATTACGGCGGCGGAGCAAGAAGGTTTTCTTGCGCTCGGAGCTCAAATTGCCCAAATGGGTGAGCCAGTTTTTCGCTCTGCTCATGCAGGAGTGGCGGCGCTCGCTGCGATCCAGACGCTATTGGGACGCTGGTAATAGAATTGCCGTTATGAGTTGCCTCTTTTGTTCTTTCGCCTCGCAAGAGATTCAAGTTCCCAGGATTTACGAGAGCGATGAGGTCTTCGCGATTGCTGATATAAATCCGCAAGCCCCGACTCACTTGCTGATTTTGCCAAAGGTACATGTTGAAAATGCGGCTGCGCTTGCCGCCGAACATCCGAAAGTTTTGGCAGAGCTCGTTACCGTCGCCGCGAAATTAGCCAACGACCTCGAGTTGACGGGTTATCGTCTGGTTTTCAATACCGGAAGTAGCGCGGGGCAGAGCGTTTTCCACGCTCACCTGCACCTTTTAGGCGGCCGTGCGTTCGCATGGCCTCCCGGTTAAAAGTAAGATAGATCGCAATGGAGCCCGCATTGATAACCGTCCCCACCGCCATTCCTATGGTTTCCTTAGTCGGGGCACACGATGCCTACCTTCGCATCTTGGACGCGACCTTTACTGATTTAACGATCACCGTTCGAGGCAATGAGATTTTTGCCCACGGGGATCTTTCGCAAGTGGCCCAATTTGATGCGCTAGTTCGTGAACTGCTGGTCTTACTTCGCGCCGGCCAATCATTGAGCGAAGAAGTTCTGCATCGCGCTATCTCGATGATTCGCCACGATCCGACCGAGCATCCCGCCGAAGTACTCTCCTTAAACATTTTGAGTAATCGTGGAAAATCCATTCGCCCCAAGACATCAAATCAGAAGCGATACGTTGAGGCGATCGACGAGCACACAATTACATTTGGGGTTGGACCGGCAGGAACGGGAAAGACTTACTTGGCTATGGCGAAAGCTATTCAGGCGCTGCAAGCCAAAACTGTTAACCGAATTATTTTGACCAGACCTGCAGTAGAAGCGGGGGAGCGTTTGGGATTTCTTCCTGGAACTCTCCAGGAAAAAATTGATCCCTACCTGCGACCACTTTTCGATGCCCTGCATGACATGATCGATCAAGATTCAATTCCCAGACTTATGCAATCGGGAATTATTGAAATTGCACCACTCGCCTATATGCGCGGCCGAACTTTAAATGATGCCTTTGTAATCTTGGACGAGGCTCAAAATACCTCGGCCGAACAAATGAAAATGTTTCTTACCAGGCTCGGCTTCGGCTCAAAAATGGTAATTACTGGCGATGTGACACAAGTGGATCTACCTAACGGGACACCATCTGGTTTGCGGGTTGTTCACGAGATTCTCGAAGGCGTGGACGATATCTGTTTCATGCATCTGACCGCTGAAGATGTAGTTCGAAACCGGCTGGTTGGTGACATTGTTAGTGCTTATGAAGTTTTTAATGAGAAGTCGCCACAACCTAATGCTAGAGCGCTTAGATCTGGAACGGGTGATCGATAAGTCTTGCGAAAGCGAGCTATCACTATGAATATTGAAATCAGTAACTCCTCCGAGATCGAGGTCGATGAACTAGCCATCGTCAATGTCGCTTTTTTCACCCTTTTAAAGATGGGGATTCACGCCGAATCCGAACTAAGTATTACCTTGGTAGACGAGGCGAAAATAACCGAACTTCATATTGAATGGATGGATCTACCTGGCCCTACGGATGTCCTCTCCTTTCCAATGGATGAGATGCGACCCCACTCCGCTGGCGATGGCCCAGGCGTGGTCGGCGATATCGTCTTGTGTCCCAGTTTTGCGCAGGCGCAAGCAAAGGAGCACTCGTTACAAGATGAGCTTTCTCTGCTTACCGTCCACGGCGTGCTGCACCTATTGGGCTATGACCATGCTGAATTAGCTGAAGAGCGCGCGATGTTTGAACTTCAGGATACTTGCCTGGCTGAATGGAAAGCGCAGCGATGAACATCGTGACTATTCTCCTTGTCATTTTATTACTTCTCTTCGCTGGATTTTTGGCGGGCAGTGAATCTGCCCTCAATTCAATCTCGCGCGTAATCGTTGATGACCTGATCGCAAATAAGCCAAAACAAGCACAGCGATTGATGAAGGTGATTCAGGAGCCCTACCGGTATCTAAATGTCCTGCTGTTGGTTCGCAAGACTTGTGAGTTAACAGCCACTGTTTTAGCCGCCGATGCCTTTCTGGCACATACGCATCATCATGCGCTCAGCATCGCGGTCACAATTGCCGTAATGGTTACCCTTTCATATGTAGTCGTTGGAGTTGGTCCCAGGACTCTCGGTCGCCAACACGCAATGTCGTGGGCGCGGCCCGCAGCGATCGTCGCAGATTTTCTAGCTCGAATTCTGGGTCCGCTTACCACTCTATTGATCGCAATCGGAAATGCCATTACGCCGGGTCGTGGTTTTCGCACTGGACCCTTTTCCAGCGAGGCCGAACTTCGAGATTTGGTAGATCAAGCGAGTGAACGCGGATTAGTAGAAGAGTCGGAACGCGAAATGATTCACTCAGTCTTCGACTTGGGTGAAACTTTGGTTCGAGAGTTAATGGTGCCGCGCACCGATATGGTTTGGATCGAAGGAAATAAAACTTTGCGCCAGGGTCTATCACTTGCCTTACGATCCGGATTTACTCGCATCCCGGTCATAACCGAAAATCTAGATAATGTAATTGGCATCGCTTACGTGAAGGATCTGGCAAAGCGGGTACACGAGCACCATGAATCGGAACAAATTGAAAAAGTAGAACAACATCTTCGTGCCGCCACCTTTGTCCCGGAAACTAAAACCGCCGCTGAGTTGCTCAAGGAAATGCAGCGCGATCAGATTCACATGGCGATTGTTATTGACGAATATGGCGGGACAGCGGGACTTATTACGATTGAAGATATTCTGGAAGAGATTGTTGGCGAAATTGCCGACGAATACGACGAGACCGAGGAGGAGGTCGAGTGGTTAGATCCGCAGACCGCCAGAATTTCGGCGCGCTTCCATGTCGAAGATTTCGAAGACGCCTTCGAGATCGAGTTTAGCGATGTCGATCGGGAAGATGTGGATAGCATCGGCGGACTTTTAGCTAAGCAACTTGGTCGAGTCCCAATCCCAGGTAGCACCATCACTATTGCGGGCTGGAAATTGACTGCTGAGCGTCCGATTGGTCGACGCCACCGAATCGGCACTGTCCTCGCGACCAAGGTGTTAACGACTGAAAATTCAAATGCCGAAGTTGTAGCCCAGGAGCAGTAACAGACCCAGAAACTGGCACCAATGGCATTCGCGGTAGAGTTGGCCAATGCGCGTAGTTCGATTTGCCCCGTTAGAAAGTGCCCATTTGGGCTCCGATCCGCTCTTTGGCGTCCTAAATGACCAGAATAAAATCTTGGTATTAAAGGGCGACCCGATCTATGCCGGCATCGTTCCAACGGAGAAAGTTATTGATCTAGAGCATGCCCGTTTGCTCGCGCCGGTAATTCCGCGAAGCAAGGTCGTCTGCATCGGCAAGAATTATGCCGATCACGCTGCGGAGATGGATTCGAAGGTCCCCGAAGAGCCAATAATTTTCCTTAAACCCAACACATCGGTCTCGGGCCCTAACGATGTTATTCAATGGCCGCGAATGAGCGAGCGCGTCGATTTTGAGGGTGAGCTAGCTATCGTCATCGGGCGCATTTGCAAAGAAGTTCCCAAAGAAAAGTATCGCGATGTAATTTTTGGCTACACAATTGCAAACGATGTAACTGCTCGAGATCTTCAGAAGAAAGATGGTCAATGGACCAGAGCTAAGGGCTTCGACACTTTCTGCCCAATCGGTCCGTGGATCGAAACAGCATTTGAGCCGGCAGAGCAACGGATCAGCACCACGCTAAATGGCCAGACCAAACAATCCGAGCCGCTATCTTCCATGATTTTCAAAGTCCCCGAAATTATTGCTTTCGTTACTTCAGTAATGACTCTGCTTCCAGGCGACATTATCCTCACCGGTACTCCCGCCGGAATTGGTCCTATGCCCGAACACTCCGAAGTCACCGTGACTATCGAAGGTATCGGCTCACTATCGAATCGGGTCTCATCTCGTGCCAACTAATCGCCCAGTCCGAGTTCGCTTTGCACCATCTCCAACCGGAGATCTACACGTCGGAAATATTCGCACCGCCCTATTTGATTGGGCATATGCTCGCCATACCGGCGGCACCTTTATTTTCCGTATCGAAGATACCGACACCGATCGAGTTACCGATCAATACATTGCCGCTGCTATCGATACCTTGCGTTGGCTGGGTTTGGAATGGGATGAGGGTCCTGAAGTAGGCGGAGAATATGGGCCTTACCTACAAAGTCAGCGCATGGAAATTTATTCCGAGTATGCCGCGAAGTTCTTGGCCGCCGGCGATGCCTATTATTGCTATTGCTCCGCCGAAGAGTTAGAGGCGCGACGGGAGGCACAGCGCGCAGCGAACGTCGCGCCTGGATATGACGGCAAGTGCCGGTCATTGACTGCAGAGGAAGTTGCTGCCTTTGTGGCACAAGATCGCAAGCCAGTGGTTCGAATGCGGATGCCCGATGGTGAGACCACCTTCACTGATTTAATCCGAGGTGAAGTGACATTCGATCACAATTTTGTTCCGGACTTTGTTTTGGTGCGCGGGGATGGTTCACCGCTCTATACATTGGCAGTAGCCGTTGATGATGTTCTGATGAAGGTAACCCATGTGTTGCGCGGTGAAGATTTACTCTCTTCTACACCACGACAGATACGCGTTTATCAGGCAATGGGACTTACTCCGCAGGAATATCCCGAATTCGCCCACTTGCCATTTGTGATGGGTCAAGACAATGCAAAGCTGTCAAAACGCAACGGCGAAGTTTCGATCGCTTGGTATCGCGATGCCGGCTACTTGCCCGAAGCAATTTGTAATTACTTGGCCCTCCTGGGTTGGTCACCTGGTGATGATCGCGAAGATGTTTCCCGTGAAGAGATCGCCCAACTATTTACCGTCGAACGCGTTCACAGCAGCCCGGCGCGTTTTGATATGAAGAAGCTCGAAGCGATTAACGGCGACAAGATTCGCGCGCTTGATCTGGATGATCTTCTGGCCCGAGTAACACCATTTCTCCAGCGCGATGGCGTGATTGAAGGAACCGCAACTGAGTTGGAGGTAGTAAAACTCACGCTGCCTTTAATCCAAGAGCGAATTGCCACATTGGCCGAGGTCAGCGCCATGGTGAAATTCCTCTTTGTTAAAGAGTTTGCCATCGAGGCCGATTCTCTGCCTAAGGTTTCAGATGAGCAATCGCAATCAGTGCTTCAGCTCGCGCTAACCACATTGCAAGCGGTAGCCGAGTGGGGCCATGAGGAAATTGAAGCGGCGCTTCGAACCGCTCTAATCGATGGGCTCGCTTTGAAACCTCGAATCGCCTTCGGAGCCATCCGAATCGCAGTCACAGGTAGCCACATTTCGCCGCCACTTTTCGAGTCAATGGAGTTGTTGGGGCGCGAGCGTTCCTTAGCCCGAATCGCCAGCGCCGTTAAGTAAGCGGCTTTTTTCAGGGTATTCTTGCCACTTGCCAATTCGCGAGCCCAGCTCGAGGCTTGGTGGGGTATGGGGTAATTGGCAGCCCTGCTGATTCTGGTTCAGTAAGTCTAGGTT
>JBAXKZ010000003.1:0-95898 GCA_037135095.1 Actinomycetes bacterium | reverse complement strand
CCGACACTGTGCGGATTTTGAGTCCGCCCTCTCTACCGTTGGAGTACCGAGGCCCGCGCAACAAGAGATGCTGCGACGGGCAATTATAAGCAGTTATAGAGGTGCGGCGTTACTTCCGATAAGCCGGCGCTACACCCTCAACGGCATCGCCAATTTTATGAACTCTCATGGCGTTGGTGGAACCTGGAATTCCTGGAGGTGCGCCCGCTACGATCATGATGGTCTCACCTTTTTGGGCTCGTCCAGTTGAAAGTAATAAGGAATCAACCTGTTTTACCATTTCATCAGTGTGGTCAACAGTTGGGGTAATCATTGACTCGACTCCCCACGAGAGGGCGAGTTGGTTATAGACCGCGATTTCAGGAGTTAGCGCCAGAATTGGAATGGCTGAGCGCAGCCTGGCCATCCGGCGGGCGGAGTCGCCACTTTGCGTGAATGCGACCAAAAACTTGGCTCCGACTATCGCCCCAACCTCGGCTGCAGCTTTGGTGATGGCCCCGCCTTTGGTTCGTGGGTTGTGCTTTAGCGCTGGAATCTGATCAAGCATCGCCTCTTCGGTTCGCTCAATAATTCGCGCCATCGTTTGAACTGCTTGGATCGCAAAATCGCCAACGCTCGTCTCTCCCGAAAGCATCAGGGCATCAGCGCCATCTAGAACGGCATTTGCGCAGTCAGTGGCCTCTGCCCGGGTCGGTGTTGAGTTGGAGATCATGGAGTCGAGCATCTGAGTCGCAACGATGACCGGCTTCGCCGACTCTCTAGCCAAGGTGACGCAACGTTTTTGAACTAATGGAACTTCCTCGATTGGAAGTTCAACGCCCAAATCACCGCGTGCAACCATGATGCCATCAAAAGCCGCCACGATCTCTTCCAGATTCTCTACTGCTTGTGGCTTTTCAATTTTGGCAATAACTGGGCGACGAATTCCCTCTTCATCCATGATCCGATGAACATCTTTGATATCTTCAGCGCTGCGCACAAAAGAGAGTGCGATGAAATCGGCGCCGGCATGTAAGCCCCAGCGTAAATCTTCAATATCTTTCTCGGACATTGCCGGAACTGATACGGCAACTCCTGGAAGATTTATACCTTTATTATTGGAAACAAATCCCGGTTGGATAACTTTGGTCACGACATCGTTGCCTTTAACTTCGACCACTTCGACGGTTACTTTGCCATCATCAATCAGAATTCGATCGCCGGCTTTACAGTCGCCTGGCAAACCTTTGAAGGTAGTTCCGACTCGCTCCTTGGTGCCAACAACATCATCGGTGGTAATCGTGAAAATATCGCCACGAAAAAGTTCATGTGGGCCAGCGGCGAAGCGAGCCAATCGGATCTTCGGACCCTGGAGGTCAACCAAAATAGCAACCGGCCGACCTGCTGCGGCAGCTGCGGCTCGAACCAGGTCAAGGCGACTTTGATGCTCCGGATAACCACCGTGGGAGAGATTTAGTCGGGCCATATTCATGCCAGCCGCAATTAGCTCATGAACCTTTTCCGGGGATTCAACAGCTGGACCCATGGTGCATACAATTTTTGCTCTACGCATGTCGATAACCTTAAACCATCAGAGATCGGTCAGTGGGGGCAATAGGCGCGGGAAGTTGTGTAACTCCCACCAAATATTCATCTACCGCAGCAGCGGCGCTCCGTCCCTCGGCGATGGCCCACACAATTAGCGATTGACCACGACCAGCATCACCACAAACGAAAACGCCTTCAGTTGTTGATTGATAATTTAAATCGCGCTTAATATTTCCGCGCTCATCGAGTTCTACCTCAAGTTGCGAAAGCAGCGGACTTTTCTCGGGGCCGACAAAACCCATAGCAAGAAAGACGAGATCAGCCGGGATCTCTCGTTCTGATCCAGGAACTCTTTCAAATTTTCCATTAGTTAAAGTTGTCTCTACTAATTTGATCGCCCGAAGATTTCCATCGCCATCGCCGAGAAACTCTTCAGTTGAGACGGCATAGAGCCGCTCCCCCGCCTCTTCGTGTGCGCTACTTACCCGATAGAGCATTGGATAGGTTGGCCAAGGTTGTGAAGATGGACGCTCCTCAGTTGGTCTTGGCATGATCTCCAATTGCGTCACACTGGCAGCACCTTGGCGGATTGCGGTTCCCAAACAATCGGCACCGGTATCGCCACCACCTAAGATCACTACATGCTTGCCGCTGGCAGTTATCGGCGACTCCCCCGGAAGTTCGTTAAGCGCTTGTTTATTTCCCCAAGGTAAATATTCCATCGCTTGATAGATGCCCTTGAATTCGCGACCGGGTAGCGAAAGGTCGCGCCAATTCGTTGAACCTACGGCAAGAACTACTGCGTCGTATTTAACTCGAAGCTGCGAGCCCGTTATCTCTTCGCCAACGTTAACTCCAGCCCGAAAACGAGTTCCTTCGGCTTCCATTTGATTTAGTCTGCGATCCAATATTGATTTCTCCATCTTGAACTCGGGAATTCCATAACGCATCAAGCCCCCGATTTTTTCCGCGCGCTCATAGACGGCAACCGTATGTCCCGCGCGCGTTAACTGTTGAGCTGCCGCCAAACCTGCAGGGCCTGATCCAATTACTGCGATGGTCTTTCCTGTCAGTCGATCGGAAGGAAGTGGAAGCACGTTTCCATTTGAAAACGCTTCTTCAATCGTGCGAAGTTCAACCTGCTTGATCGTCACAGCATCAGCATTGATTCCAACCACACAAGCGCTCTCGCAGGGCGCTGGGCATAGCCGACCAGTGAATTCTGGAAAGTTATTGGTCGCATGCAATCTCGCAATTGCCTCGATCTTTTCGCCCCGCCAAATCAAATCATTCCATTCGGGGATTAGGTTGCCGAGCGGACAGCCTTGGTGGCAGAACGGGATTCCGCAATCCATGCATCGGCCGGCCTGCTTCTGCAGGTCACCAAAATCTTGAGGTTGGTAAACCTCTTTCCAATCTTGAATCCGAACGTCAACAGGTCTTCTGGAGGGAAGTGCTCTTGGAGTAGTAAGAAATCCACGTGGATCAGCCATTGAGTGCCTCCATGATTACCTTGTCGACGTTAAGTCCATCTCGTTCGGCTCGTTCGATTGCCAAAAGCACGCGCGCATAATCTCTTGGCATAACCAACGAGATTCGACTCTTTGTAGTAGCCCAATTTGCTAAGAGCTCATGTGCTATTTCAGATCCGGTTTCGGAGTAAAAGCCCGAGATCAAAGATTGAACTAGCTCTTCTTGTTCTGCCGGAAGTCCAAGAACATCAACCATTTCGGTATTGACCAGACGCGCATCTAAATCCAAGACGAACGCTCGGCCGCCAGACATGCCCGCGGCAAAGTTTCGACCGATCTTGCCCAAAATAAGGGCAACGCCACCGGTCATATATTCGCAACCATGATCACCAACACCCTCGACGATTGCGGTAGCGCCAGAGTTTCGAACACAGAAGCGCTCACCTACGACGCCGCGAATCATGATCTGACCCGAAGTCGCACCATACCCGATGACATTTCCGGCAATTACATTCTCGTGAGAGGCAAAAGTTGCGCTCTCATCAGGGCGAACAATGATCCGTCCCCCAGATAGCCCCTTGCCCACGAAGTCATTGGTATCGCCATACAACCTGATCGAAATGCCGCTAGGAAGAAAGGCTCCGAGAGATTGACCGGCTGAGCCGTGCAATGAAATGTCGATCAATCCAGCTGGTAGGCCGGCGCCACCATAACGACGGGTCAGTTCTGCCCCAAGCATGGTTCCAACGGTTCGGTTCACATTTCGAACCGGAAGTTCGATTCGAACAGGTGTCGCAGTTAGAAGCGCGTCGGCTGCGAGTTCAATAAGTTTGTTATCTAGTGCCCCTGCCAAACCGTGATCTTGGAAAATCAAATTCTTTCTGGGTGTGTTCTCGTCGCCGACGGGAGATTCAAGAAGTGGCGAAAGATCCAACCCGCTTGCCTTCCAATGATCAACAGCCACCGTGGTATCAAGAAATTCAACCTGACCGATTGCTTCATCAAGGCTACGGAATCCCAGTTTTGCCAACCACTCTCTAACTTCTTCGGCAATGTATTCAAAGAATGTTTCGACGAATTCTGGTTTGCCAGAGAAGCGAGCCCGGAGTTCTGGGTTTTGTGTCGCGACTCCTACTGGGCAAGTATCTAAATGACAGACGCGCATCATTACACAACCCGAAACTATGAGTGGCGCGGTTGCGAAACCAAACTCCTCGGCGCCAAGTAGCGCACCGATAATTACATCGCGGCCGGTTTTCATCTGACCATCAACTTGAACCACAATGCGATCACGCAATCCATTGAGAATCAAGGTCTGTTGCGTCTCGGCTAATCCCAACTCCCAAGGCGCGCCAGCATGCTTTAGCGATGTGAGCGGAGAGGCACCCGTGCCACCATCGTGACCAGAGATCAAGACGACGTCGGCGTGTGCCTTACTTACTCCAGCAGCAACAGTTCCCACTCCAACTTCGGCAACTAGTTTTACGTGAACTCGTGCCCGATTATTAGCGTTCTTCAGATCGTGAATAAGTTGCGCTAAATCTTCGATCGAATAAATATCGTGATGAGGTGGTGGTGAAATTAGACCCACTCCCGGTGTTGAGTAACGGACTTTTGCAATCCAGGGATAGACCTTATTCCCGGGGAGCTGGCCACCTTCGCCAGGTTTTGCACCTTGTGCCATTTTAATTTGAATATCATCAGCATTTACTAGGTAATCGGAGGTTACGCCAAAACGACCGCTAGCTACCTGCTTGATGGCTGAGCGCTTTGAGTCGCCATTGGCCTCGGGTATGTAACGCTCTGGATCTTCGCCACCTTCACCGGTATTGGATTTTCCACCGATGCGATTCATAGCAATTGCTAGAGTTTCATGAACCTCTTGAGAGACCGAACCGTAGGACATGGCCCCTGTTGCGAAGCGTTTGATAATTTCTGAGATCGGCTCAACCTCATCAATTGAAATTGCTGACCGCATGCCTTCATTGAATGAGAAGAGACCACGCAGCGTCATCAGTGAATGAGATTGATCATCAATCTTCTTGGTGTAACGCTTAAAAATGTCATAGCGCTTGGACCTGGTTGAATGTTGAAGAGTGAATACCGTCTCTGGATCGAACAAGTGCGGTTCACCTTCGCGGCGCCATTGATACTCGCCACCAATCGGAAGTCGCTTTGTGCCAGGGACTTCACCTCCGGGTGGATATGCAATGTGGTGGCGTTTAATGGTCTCTTCGGCGATTACCCCGAGACTTATTCCACCTAACCGAGAGGTGACGCCGGTGAAGTATTCATCCACAACATCGCGCGACAGACCAATGGCTTCGAAAACTTGAGCACCGGTATACGAAGCGATAGTTGAGATTCCCATTTTGGACATGACTTTCAAAACACCTTTACCTAAGGATTTGATCAAGTTGCCAACAGCTTTTTCCGGAGTGATACCGGTAATGACTCCTTGGCGGACCAAGTCCTCGGCGCTCTCCATCGCAAGGTAAGGATTAACGGCGGCGGCACCAAAGCCAATGAGCAGCGCTACGTGGTGAACTTCGCGAACTTCGCCGGTTTCAACGACTAGCCCAACTTTGGTTCTGGTCTTTTCGCGAATCAAATGATGATGAACTGCGGCGGTTAGAAGAAGTGATGGGATCGGTGCATTTTCGGAGTCACCATCTCGATCAGATAACACAATGATTCGTGCGCCTTCTGCGATCGCATTAGAGACTTCAATCCGAATCTCAGCAATTCGCTCCTCGAGCGCTTCGCCACCACCTTGGACAGGAAAGAGACCGCGCACCACATGCGTGGCAAAGCCTGGATGGTCGCCATCGACATTTACGTGGATGATCTTGGCAAGCTCATCATTATCGATAACTGGAAAGGCAAGTGAAATTTGGCGGCAAGAGAATGGACCAGGGTCGAGCAAGTTGTGTTCTGGACCGATAGTTCCACCAAGACTAGTGACCAATTCTTCCCGAATCGCATCCAGCGGTGGATTTGTAACTTGGGCAAATAGCTGGGCAAAGTAATCAAAGAGAATGCGCGGCTTGTTTGAAAGCGCGGCGATCGGAGTATCGGTACCCATAGAACCAAGGGGTTCCATCCCATTCTTAGCCATGGGGGTAATGATGATTCGTAACTCTTCTTCGGTGTAACCGAAGGCGCGTTGACGACGAACTACCGATGAGTGTGGGTACACAATGTGTTCGCGCGCTGGAAGATCGGCGAGCTGAACTATTCCGCTGTGGAGCCATTCTCCGTAAGGCGCCGAATCGGCCAGCTGATTCTTAATCTCATCATCTTCGATAATTCGACCTTGTTCGATATCAACCAAGAACATCTTTCCTGGTTGCAATCGTCCCTTTCGGGCAACGTTCGCTGGTGCAATATCAAGAACACCGACCTCGCTGGCGAGCACTACCAGGCCATCTTTAGTGACCCAATACCTAGAAGGCCGCAACCCGTTTCGATCAAGTACTGCACCTACCTGGCGACCATCAGTAAATGTCACACAAGCTGGACCATCCCAAGGTTCCATCATCGAAGAATGGAAGGCGTAAAAATCGCGTCGATTCTGAGGCATGGTGGCATGGTTTTCCCACGCTTCAGGAATCATCATCAAGATTGCATGTGGCAGAGATCGCCCGCCCAGATATAGCAACTCCAGGACCTCATCAAATGAGGCGGTGTCGCTGCCGGCTTGATCAACAATCGGAAAGAGTCGTGAAATGTCGCCAGGGATTATTTCGCTCTCGAGCATTGCTTCGCGAGCGCGCATCCAGTTCCGGTTTCCGCGAACGGTATTGATTTCACCGTTGTGGGCAATAAAACGATAAGGGTGAGCAAGTGGCCAAGATGGGAAAGTGTTGGTTGAAAAACGAGAGTGAACAAGCGCCAAAGTTGATACCACGCGGGGATCTGATAAATCCGGAAAGAACTCTTCAAGTTGTCCGGTGGTCAACATGCCCTTGTAGACAATGGTTCGAGATGAAAGTGATGGGAAATAAATTGGAAGTTCATGTTCTACCCGCTTGCGAAAAGCAAAAGCCATTCGATCAAGGGTTAAATCTGATTCGCCATTTTTACCGGCAAGAAAAAGTTGTTCAAATTGTGGCATAACGGAGAGTGCGGTTTTGCCCAATGAGTTTGGGTTAACTGGCAACTGACGCCAGCCAAGAATTACCAGGTTCTCCTCGCTCGCGATGCTTTCCATTAAAGCGCGATCGGTAAGTGAAGGGTCGATGAACGCGACTCCCGTTGCATAATGTGCTGGCGCCGGCAGTTCAAACTTCACTTCTTCGCGATAGAAAGTATCCGGAATACAGATCAAAATTCCCGCGCCATCACCACTGTCGGGTTCCGCCCCGGATGCGCCGCGGTGTTCTAAATTCCTAAGTGCGGTCAGCGCTTGAGCAACGATCTGATGAGTTGCAATCTTGTTTAACGTAGCAACCATCGCCACGCCACATGAATCATGTTCCTGTGCTGGGTCATAGAGACCTTGGGCAGCAGGCAGATTGCTAAAAAGTGTCACGATCGCTCCTAGTGAACGGTCGGGACGACGATGGCCCAACTAGCGGAAAAAGCTTCGTCAGTTCAAAAAAGATCGGGGATGGATCCAGTCAGAGCTTGCGGAGCAGGAAAGAGTAGCAACTAGATGCCCGAAAGATGAACCAATGAACCAATTCCAGCGGTGATCGCCATTCCGACGCTGCCGCCAATCAGGATTCGCAGCGTGGTTTTAACGACCCCAGAGCCAGCCAACCTCGCGCTGACAACTCCGGTGCCAATCAAACCAACAATCGTGAAGGCCACGATGCTCCAAACTTTTGCCCCCATGGTTGGGGCGAGCGCACCCAAAAATGGAACAATTCCGCCGGCGGTGTAGCTAAGTGACGAGGCGATCGAAGCTTGAAGGGGCCGAGCCTTAGTGTGCTCAAATTGGCCAAGTTCATCCCGCAGGTGAGCCTCGAGCGCATCGCGCTCGTGCATGGTGTGGGCGACCTGTTCTGCCAATTCCCGCGTAAGGCCGCGATTCATATAAATATGGACCAGCTCTTCAAGCTCACCTTCCGGATCAAGGGCCAGATGCTGAATCTCTAAATTGCGGTCGGACTCTTCGATATCGCTCTGGGAACGTACGGAGATGTACTCACCGACGGCCATAGACATTGCGCCAGCAACAATTCCAGCAACGGCGGCGGTGATCAGGAAACTAGAAGATACGCGCGCTGCCGAAACGCCAATCATTAAGCTGGCAGTGGCGATCAGACCATCATTGGCACCAAGGACTGCGGCACGTAGCCAACCCGCTTTGTGGGTTCTGTGCTCTTCATTACGGATATGGACATCTTCAATCATCTCCGCAGTCTAACTGGCTGAAAGTGGCGCCGCCCTTCGTCTGGATCTAATCAGTGCCAGCACGGAGATGAACAATAGAGTTGCGCTCACCCAAACATTTAGCCGCAGACCCAAAATCCTGTGAGCTTGGTCGATCCGTAGCGCTTCGATCCAGGTTCGACCAGCGGTATACAAGGAGATGTAGGCCACAAAGAGATAACCGGGCGGGCGCCGCTTGAAATAGGGCAGATAAATCAAGAACGCCGCGGCAGCGAAGCACCAGAGCGATTCGTAAAGAAAAGTTGGATGATAAGTAGAAAATTGTTCATAACCGACCGGTCGAAATCCGAAGGGAATTTCCAACCCCCAAGGCAAAGTGGTTGGCTTGCCAAATAATTCCGCATTAAACCAATTGCCCCATCGACCAACACCTTGGGCAATCAACAGTGCAGGCGCCACTGCATCTAACGCTTGCGAGAAACTTAAATTTTTAGAAATTTTGGAAAACCGCAATCGCGCCACAATCACGCCAAGCGCGATCGCGCCCCAGATCCCCATTCCACCTTGCCAAATCTTTAGCGCATTAAGTGGGTGGCCCCCGGCTCCGAAGTAGGCATCTGGTGAAGTTATAACGTGATAAAGACGGCCGCCTATAATTCCAGCGGGAATCGACCAAAGTGCAAGATCTGAAACTTCTTCGGGGTCACCGCCGGCTTGGCGATATCGATAACGAGTTAAGAAAATCGCTAATACGGCTCCGCTTAAAATTGCCAATGCGTAAAAATGGATAGTGATTGGCCCCAACGCCACCCAGGATCGAGTTGGCGTTGGGATAAAAAAACGCATTAGTTACGCGATACCGCCAGCTGCAAGGGCAGCTTTAAAGGCTGCGGCATCCATGTACTGCGTAGCTCGATTGAGTTCCTTCCCATTTACAAAAATTGTTGGCGTTGCATTGATATTCTTCTTGGCCGCATCAGTTTCGATGTTCTTGGTCCAATTTATATACTTGCCCGAGTTTACGCATGAAGCAAAGTTCTTATCGGTGATACCAGAAGCTCCGCCCAGGACGATCAATAGTGGATTGGTCCAAGTGCCAGAGTTTTCGGTTGATGGTTGATTTTGGTAGAGCGCAGTGTGGAATTCTAAGAACTTGCCAGAATCGGCCGCACACGCCGCAGCAGCGGCAGAGGTTACCGACTCCGCTCCGATAAAGGACATGGTGTGGTAAACAACTTTAGCTTTGCCGGTACGAACAATTGAATTCATGTAGTTGCCATTTAGCGCTTCGAATCGTTGGCAGATTGGGCACTGAAAATCTTCCCAAACATCGATGACTGGCTTTTTTGCGCCATTGAAAACAATGCCATAACCATCTGCTTTGGAAACGGCCGATGGGATTGCCACATGGTTGCGAGAATTTGCACTTACCACTGAGAAGATCACGCCGACGAGTACTACAAAGATCACCATTCCGATAACCAGAATTCGAGTTGCCTTATCGCCACCACTCTTTTGCGCCACGTATCTACTCCCATTCGAGAAAACTAATGCGCGTACTGTCGCGCTCAATAAGGCAAACTTACCTCACCAAATCTCCTAGCGATGCACGCCAAGGGCTAAGGCTGCTGCCAATTCCCTCACTTTTTGCAATCCGGCCGCGGCTGAGGGTGCCTCTTGAATCAGCCTAATAAAGGCTGAGCCAACTATTACACCGTCGGCATAAGAAGCAACTTCGTGCGCTTGTTCCTGAGTGGAGACTCCGAGCCCGACGGCAACTGGAGTCGAAGTGGTTTCGCGAATGCGTTGCACCAGGGATTTTGCGCCACTAGCGACCGCGGTACGAGTTCCGGTTACCCCCATCAAACTTGCGGCGTAGACAAAACCAGAACATTGTGAAGTTACCTTTGGGAGTCGTTCCGGGCTGGTGCTTGGCGCCACAACGTAAATTCGATTTATCGCGGCGGAATTTGCAGCGCTAGCCCAAGCCGTTGACTCTTCAATGGTTAGATCAGGAGTTATAACGCCGGAACCACCAGCAGCTTTCAAGCTTTGCGCGAATTTCGCCACGCCATATTTTTCGATCGGGTTCCAGTAGGTCATGACAACGGCAGGTACTCCTAGAGCAGTAGTCGCAGCTAAGGTTTCAAAAACATCGCTCGCGCCAGTGCCAGCTTTCAAGGATTGATCCGCGGCGGCTTGGATAATCGGACCATCCATTACTGGATCGCTGTAAGGGAAGCCGATCTCGATCGCATCTACTCCCCCGTCAACCATCGCTTTAATAACGTCGATGCATCCCGCCTTCGACGGAAACCCAGCTGGGAGGTATCCGATGAGCGCGGCTCGGTTTTCCAATTTCAATTTGGCAAATAGTTGCGCGAGTGGGGTTGGGTTCATAGTTCAATTCCAAAATAGTCGGCGGCAGTTTGAACATCTTTATCGCCTCGTCCGGAAAGATTAATTAGAAGGAGGGCATCACCGTTACCTTCAGCAGCCAATTCCTTTCCAACTTTCATCGCTCCTGCTAGAGCATGAGCAGTTTCAATCGCTGGAATTATTCCCTCAGTTTTACAGAGCAAGGAGAATGCTTCCATGGCCTCATCGTCGGTGATCGCGCGATATTCAGCGCGGCCAATGTCGTGAAGATAAGCATGCTCAGGACCAACTCCTGGGTAATCCAAGCCCGCTGAGATCGAATGTGATTCAACGGTCTGGCCGTTGGCATCTTGCAAAACATAGGAGCGGGTGCCGTGAAGAACTCCTGGACTTCCGCCGGTAATTGTCGCGGCATGCAACCCAGTTAGGACGCCGCTGCCGCCAGCCTCCAAACCAATTAAGCGAACTCCAACATCATCGATAAATGGGTGGAATATTCCGATTGCATTAGAGCCACCGCCAACACAAGCCAAGATCACATCGGGAAGTTGACCAGTTAATTCCAAAACTTGGGCTCTGGCTTCAACACCTATGATCCGGTGAAAATCACGAACCATAGTTGGAAATGGATGCGGACCTGCCACCGTACCTAAAAGATAATGAGTGGTATCAACATTCGTTACCCAGTCGCGCATCGCCTCATTGATTGCATCTTTCAAGGTTCGTGATCCTTGAGTAACTGGAATAACTTCAGCGCCTAAAAGTTTCATTCGGGCAACATTGAGCGCCTGTCGACGAGTATCTTCCTCGCCCATATATACAACGCATTCCAATCCCATAAGCGCCGCCGCGGTTGCCGATGCCACGCCATGTTGGCCGGCACCCGTTTCGGCAATTATCCGTTTCTTTCCCATGCGCTTGGTAAGCAGCGCCTGACCGAGAACATTGTTGATCTTGTGGCTGCCCGTATGATTTAAATCTTCCCGCTTTAAAAGAATTCGAACCCCACCGGCATGTTCGGCAAAGCGGGGAACTTCGGTAATGATGCTTGGTCTTCCCGTATAAGTCTTATGAAGATGGTCTAGCTCTGCCTGAAAAATCGGATCTTGCTGAGCCGACAAATGAGCGGCTTCGAGTTCGTCAAGTGCGGAAATTAAAGCTTCCGGAACGAAGCGGCCACCGTAAGGACCAAAATGACCCAAAGCAATGGCGGGTGAGTCGCTACTCATTCATCTTGCCCTTCTATTGTTAAAGCGGTGGTAACTACAAAATTCATGCGGTCGAAGTTTACGCAGTTCAGATGCTGGCTGCCCGTCGACGGGGCGTGAGATCAATTGCCCAGCAAGAGTCTTATACCGGTTTGCGGGTCGCTGGCCCGTACCAAAGTCTCCCCCACTAATATCGCTTGCGCCCCCAAGGCTTCAATCTCTGCTACCTGGGATCGATCTGAGATCCCGGATTCAGCGATCCGCGTGATTTGAGTGGGAATTAGCGGAAGTAATTTTGCAAAGGCACCTGGATTAATTTCCAAAGTTTTCAAGTTGCGAGAGTTAACGCCAATTATTCGAGGTGAGATTGCCAACGCCCGTTCGATTTCAGTTTCGTCATGGACTTCAACTAAGACCGCTAACCCAAGTTCGGTTGCAATTTGATGAAAATCTTTAAGTTGCGAATCGCTCAAGCCAGCAACGATCAACAGAAGAAGATCAGCCCCAATGGCACGAGTTTCAATAACTTGGTACTCAGTCACGATGAAATCTTTGCGCAATACCGGTAGTTCAATGGCAGCTCGAACTTTGACTAAATCAGCGATCGAACCGCCGAAGCGTCGACCTTCAGTAAGAACGCTTACGACATTTGCGCCGCCATCTTGATATTGACTCGCCAATTCTGCTGGGTCTGAAATCGAAGCTAAGGCGCCTTTGCTTGGAGAGGAACGTTTGACTTCAGCAATCAGGGCTAAGTGCCCAACATTGAGCGCACCATATGCATCACGGATCGTTGGGGCGTGCGCCAGTTGCTCTTTGAGTTGTGACATTGGGAGCTTCCGAGCCGAAAGATCTTCCAAGACCCCCTCGATTATCATCTCCAGCGCCGAACTCATATCGTCGGATCGATTCCATCAGAGAGCGCGCTCCAGGGAGAGCGTGGTCTTCGTTCATATTTCGGCGAGATTCCTCGACGCAAAAGCCGCCGGATAATTTGAACTGCCAACCCAACTAGCGCAATCATCAAGAGCGCAAAAATCGGCAGTGAAAATTTGTGTTGTAGCGCCTTGGTAAGAATCGCTCCGAGAATTATCAGCCCCAATGAAATAATTAGGTTTAGTCGACGCTTCATATCGCTCGCATGGCATTCGCCGTGGCAATTGCACCCAGTACTGCGGCGGCCTTGTTCAGGCACTCTTGATTTTCTAATTCTGGAATTGAGTCGGCAACGATCCCTGCTCCCGCTTGAACATAAGCCTTGCCCTCTTTTAACACTGCGGTTCGAATCGCAATGCAGGTGTCGATGTTCCCAGTGAAATCCAGATATCCGATGGTGCCACCGTAAATTCCACGCCGAGTCGGTTCTGAGTTTTCGATAATCTCCATTGCTCGCGGTTTTGGCGCACCAGATAGTGTGCCCGCCGGAAAAACCGAAAAGAGGGCATCAACTGGGGATTTATCGGCAGCCAATTTTCCGATAACTGTTGAAACGATATGCATCACGTGCGAAAAGCGTTCAACATGCATGAATTCAACAACTTCTACCGTTCCGGAAGCGCAAACCCGGCCCAGATCATTTCTACCTAAATCAACGAGCATCAAATGCTCAGCTCGTTCCTTGGGATCGGCTAATAATTCTTCACCGACGGCAATATCAATCTCTGGATCATTTGATCGCTTACGAGTTCCGGCAAGTGGATGAATCATGACTTCTTCATCGGTGACTTTAACTAGCGCCTCGGGACTGGATCCAACGATCTCAAGACCATCCGAAAAGCGGAGCAGGTACATATACGGACTTGGGTTATGAAGTCGAAGCGCTCGATAGACATCCAAAGCGGAAGCAGAACATTCCATTGTGAAGCGTTGTGATAACACAACTTGGAAGGCCTCACCTGAACGAATATCTTCCTTTATCTTCTCTACCTGCGACTGGTACTGCTCCGAGGTCATGTTGCGCTCGAACTTTGGTTCAGCTCTTTCGGCAAGTTGTGTGATGTGCGATTCCAGCGGCGCCTTTAGAGATAACGCCATCTGATCTAAGCGTCGGTTGGAATCTTCGAAGGCTTCTTCGACGCCCTCGCTACTTCCATTCCAATTGATCGCATTTGCAATCAGCGTAAGCGTTCCGTCTTGGTGATCAAAGATCGCCAAATCGGAGGTCAACATAAAGGCCAACTCCGGCAAAGCTAAATCTTTCTTAGAAATGCTGGAAATTCGCTCGAGTCGACGAACTACTTCGTAACCCATATAGCCAACCAAACCACCAGTTAGCGGCGGCAAATGAGGAATCCTTGGCGAGCGCAAATGTTGGGCAGCGATCCGCAACGCATCCAGAGGATCAATCCCATGCGGAGCTCCGGCTGGCATTACGCCCTCCCAAATGGCTTGGCCATCCTTCTCGGTCAAGGTCGCTTGCGAGTTCACGCCGATAAAGGAGTAGCGCGACCAAACCCCACCATGCTCGGCAGATTCCAGCAGAAAGGTTCCCGAGCGATCGCCGGCTAACTTTCTAAAGAGGGTAAGAGGTGTCTCGCTATCGGCTAAAAATTTCCGCCAAACTGGAATCACGTTATGTGTCTTGGCATGCTTCTGAAACTCTTCCAATTTCATCAGGTGGCCTCACCAATTTTTGCGATCTTAAGATCGCGATGAAAGCAACTGCGATCCCCGGTGTGGCAAGCAGCGCCGACCTGAGCCACTTTATAAAGAATGGCATCGCCATCGCAGTCATAGGTAACCGAAAAGACGGTCTGCTCGTGTCCTGATGTTTCCCCTTTTACCCAAAGCTCATTGCGGCTTCTACTCCAGTATGTGCCACGACCGGTAGACAGGGTGGCTTCCAGGGCTTCACGATTTGCCCAAGCGAGCATAAGCACTTCCAACGTGGCTTCATCCTGTGCGATAACCGCAACTAGTTCACCGCGCTCAAAGCGCTCAACAATTTCCGCCGGAAGCATCTGATTCATCTGCCTATTCTGCCCTGTTCAGCGCTACTGGCGAACGGGATATCCCTCGGCAGCCAAATAGCGCTTGACCTCGCCAATTTTGTGAATCCCAAAGTGGAAGACGCTGGCAGCCAAAAGTGCATCAGCACCAGCATTTAGGGCGAGGGCGAAATCGCTCATAGCTCCGGCTCCCCCGCTGGCGATTATCGGGACACTGGCAATCGCACGAACCGCGGCAATCATCTCAATGTCATATCCAGCCCGGGTACCGTCAGCATCCATCGAATTTAAGAGAATTTCACCAACTCCTCTGGCAATGGCAGTTTCCACCCAGGCCAAGGCATCAATATCGGTGCCCTGCCGACCGCCATGGGTTGTCACTTCAAAGCCCGAAGGGGTTCGGCCGCGGCGGGCATCAACCGAGAGAACTAAAACTTGATTGCCAAAACGATCTGCAATCTCATTAATTAATTCCGGCCGAGCGATCGCGGCGGTATTTATTGAAACTTTGTCTGCGCCATTTCGGAGCAGATTATTAACATCGTCGGTTGATCTGATGCCGCCACCAACAGTAAGTGGGATAAACACTTGCTCGGCAGTCTGTCGCACTATCTCTATTGTGGTTTTTCGCGCTTCGACACTGGCTGAAATATCCAAGAAGGTGAGCTCATCGGCTCCCTCTTCGCCGTAGCGCTTTGCTAACTCGACTGGGTCACCGGCATCTTTCAGGTTTATAAAATTTACGCCCTTAACTACTCGGCCACCTGCAACGTCGAGGCAAGGGATAATTCGTTTTGCGAGGGTCATTTGTAACAAACTTGTAGCGCAGCTTCGAGCGTAAATGCTCCCGCGTAGAGCGCCTTACCGACAATTGCGCCTTCGATCCCAATATCAACTAAAGACTTGAGGGCTACTAGGTCAGAGAGTTCTGCAACGCCGCCGCTAGCGATAACCGGTCGATCGGTTGCCGCACAAACCGATTTCAGTAACTCGAGATTTGGACCAGTTAGGGTTCCATCTTTAGCAACATCCGTAACGATATATCGGGCACATCCGTCACGATCTAGACGAGCCAATGTTTCGAAGAGATCGCCACCATCTTTTGTCCAACCTCTGGCAGCTAAGGTGTGGCCACGAACATCTAAGCCAACAGCGATTCGATCGCCAAACTCTGAAATTACCTTTGCGGTCCAGTCAGGATTTTCAAGCGCTGCAGTTCCAAGGTTCACTCTTCGGCAGCCTGTTGCAAGTGCGCGGCGAAGTGAATCATCATCTCTGATGCCACCAGAAAGTTCTACATCAATATCGACTGCGGCGATAACTTCGGCAAGAAGTGCAGCATTACTACCGATACCAAATGCGGCATCCAAATCAACCAAGTGAATCCACTTGGCACCCGCCGCCTCAAATTCGCGGGCAACTTCAAGTGGTTCACCGTAAATGCTCTCGTGTGCCAGTTCTCCTTGAACCAATCGAACGGCACGGCCATCCTTGACATCAATCGCAGGTAAAAGTTCCAACGAGGTGCTCATAATGTTTTGACCCAATTCATGATTAGTTGAGCGCCGGCGTCGCCACTCTTCTCGGGATGAAACTGTGTAGCTACAACATATTCAGATTCGACTGCGGCAAGAAAAGGTTCGCCATATTCGCAGATCGTATTGAGCGCCAATGAGACATTGGTCTTTGCCGCAAAGGAATGGACGAAGTAGAAGGATTGATCAGCAACGCCTTTGAAAAGACTAGATTCAGATGGCGCGGATACCGTATTCCAACCAATGTGCGGCAAAATTGGTGCGGAAATTTGGCTGACTTCACCTGGCCAGATACCAAGACCAAGACTTCCATTCTTTTCAGTACCACCAGCAAAAAATATTTGCATTCCCACGCAGATGCCAAAAATCTTTCGCTTCATGGAAAGACGTTCGGCAATTATTTCCTCGCCTGCGATGGAGCGCAGTTGTTCCATACAGGCGCTAAAAGCGCCAACTCCGGGAACGACTAGGCCATCAGCCGAAAGACAGAGGTCCCGATCGGAGGTGACGATTACTTCTTGGCCAGTGAGAGCAAAAGCACGCTCGGCAGATCTAAGATTTCCGGAGCCATAATCCAAAATAGCGATCAAAGAACACCCTTTGTCGATGGAATGCCAGTGATACGACCATCGATAGCAACAGCATCACGCAGAGCGCGCGCCACCGCCTTGAATTGTGCTTCGAAGACGTGATGGGCATTTCTTCCTTCTAAAACCCGGACATGCAAAGCAATCCGCGCTTCGGCAACAATTGACTCCCAGATATGGCGTCCCAGAGTTGTGTCGAAAGTCCCGATCAACTCAACGATCTCAGGCTGACGATGAACTAAATATGGTCGACCAGAAAGATCCACGGCAGCTTGCACCAAGACCTCATCAAGCGGAACCATGGCATCGCCGAATCGGCGAATTCCGGCTTTATCGCCGAGCGCCTCACGCAGCGCCTGACCAAATGCCAACGAAGTATCTTCGACCGTGTGATGGGAATCGACATCGACATCACCTCGGGTTACAACGGTTAGATCAAAACCAGCGTGCTTACCCAACTGAGAGAGCATATGGTCAAAGAATGGCACGCCAGTATCGATGGCAATTAGCCCACTGCCATCTAGATTTAATTCGACGCTGACGGCTGACTCTTTAGTCTCGCGACTTACATGAGCTGTTCTCATTCTTCTCCCTGACTATGAAAGTGTGCAGTTGGAATCTTCGAGCAGAGGAACATTATGACGCAAGCCGTTGGAGCAGCGCCAAAAAACGATCATTTTCACTGGCGGTACCTATAGTCACGCGCAGGTAGCCCGGCAGGCCAACATCTCTAATTAAAACGCCGTTATCGAGAAACTCTTGCCACAGGAGTTCCGCCGGTTTCTTAAATCCGGTGAAGAGCAGAAAATTGGCGCTACTTGGAATTACCGACAATCCCAGCGCCGCAATCGCTGCTTCGATTCGGCTCCGCTCGGAGATCAAGATTTGCACTTCCGCTTGCAGCTCGCTTTGGTGCATAAGGGCAACTTGAGCAGCCGCTTGAGTCAGAGAGCTGAGGTGATAAGGCAGTCTCGCAATGAGCATGGCCTCAATCACCTCTGGGCGGGCGATAAGGTAACCAACCCGAGCACCGGCAAATGCAAAGGCCTTCGACATTGTCCGAGTAACCACGAGATTTGGAAATTCCGATATCAGAGTTACCGCCGAGATTTCACTGGAAAATTCTTGATATGCCTCATCTACTACTAGTAATGCGCCGACATTCAAGGCGGCCGCTGCGAGTTCTCGGATCTCATCGATGTGTAAAGCATTTCCAGTTGGATTATTGGGAGTCGTTATAAAAATCAAAGTTGGTAAGGTCTTAGTTATTTCTGAAACTGCTACCGCGGCGTCCAATGTGAAATCTGGATTACGGGCGCCCGATTGCCATGCGGTACCTGTTATTTTCGCGATCAATGGGTGTACTGAATATGAAGGGGTAAATCCCAAAGCTAAAGAGTCAGCGCCACCGCAGGCGAGAAGTAGCGTTTGTAGAACTTCGTTGCTGCCATTTGCGGCCCAGATGTTTTTAAAATCGAAGTCGCTGCCGGCGGCTCGATTGATGTAGTTGGCTAAGTCAGCTCTCAAGTCCACTGCATCGCGATCCGGATATCGATTTAGCGAAGTTGCAACGGTTGCAATTCGAGCTTGTAGCGCTTGCGCAACCACCTTAGGAAGTTCGAACGGATTCTCATTAGTATTGAGGTGAATCACATTCTCAATTTGTGGCGCCCCGTATGCCTTGAGCTCTCGAAGCTCTGCACGAAGCGGAAGCCAAGCTGGCCAGAGTTCCTTATCGGCTGGCATTGTCTTCAAATCTTGCACTTATTGCCTCGCCGTGCGCTGGGAGATCTTCGGCATTAGCCAGGGTCACGACATTTGGCGCAATATCCATGAAAGCAGCTTCGGAATAGTTAATAAAAGTTAAGCCGCGCAGAAAACTTTGCACCGATAACCCGCTTGAGTGACAGGCGCAACCGCCGGTAGGCAGAACATGATTTGAGCCAGCGGAATAGTCGCCTAGCGAGACGGGCGAGAACCTGCCCAGAAATACCGCGCCGGCATTTCGAATCTGAACGGCAACTGCCTGCGGTTCGGCAACGATAAGTTCTAAGTGCTCTGCGGCGTAAGCGTTCACAACCGCAATTCCTTGCGCTAAATCTTCGACCAAGACAATCGCTGATTGAATTCCAGAGAGCGCTTCAAAGATTCGTTCGCTGTGCTTAGTGGTAGCAACTCGCACTGCCAATTCCTTACGCACCGATTCGGCGAGTTCGATCGAAGTTGTCACCAAGATTGCAGCGGCAATCGTGTCATGCTCGGCTTGGCTAATTAGATCCGAAGCAACCTCGCCTGCAATTGCACTCTCATCAGCAAGCACTGCAACTTCTGTTGGTCCAGCCTCGGAATCAATTCCAATTTTGCCTCGCAACGCCCGCTTTGCAGCAGCGACATAAATATTTCCAGGACCGGTAACCATATCTACCGATTCGCAGACACCCTCAACACCATAAGCAAACATTGCTACCGCCTGAGCACCACCAATTGCATAAACTTCAGTTATCCCAAGAAGCGCACAAGTTGCCAGAATTGTTTGGTTTGGCATGCCACCATTATTTGCTTGTGGTGGTGAGGCAACGGCAATGCTAGAAACTTTGGCGATCTGAGCAGGAACGACATTCATAATTACCGAGCTTGGGTAAACCGCCTTGCCACCAGGAACATAGAGACCGACTCGGTCAACCGGAATCCAGCGTTGTACAACTTCACCGCCGGGGACAACTTCAGTGCGAATTTCGCCCCGAATCTGATCGCTGTGCACTTTGGTGATTCGGCGAATTGCTTCCTCAAGCGCGGCGCGAATATCTGGCGCTAGATCCGTCAGCGCTTGTTTAATCGCGACTTCTGGAACTCTGATCTGAGGTGGACGAACTCCATCAAATTCTTGGCATAGATCGAGCAGATCTGACTCCGAGCCGCCATTAACGCGCCTAAGTATTGGAGTGATAGCAAGTACCGCCGCTTCAACATCCATCTTCGCCCGTGGCAATTCCCGTTGATATCCCGATTTTGAGAGCTTTCGGCCCCGCAGATCAAGAGTACGAATCGGAATCTCACGCATGGGGCAATTCTAGAGGCACTGCACCTGCTGGGGCTTACTGATTACCGAGCGGCTAAACCAGACAATCGGGTCCAAGGATCGATTTCAAATCAGCACTGAGGCTGGGGGAAGCAGTGACTTTTAGCCCATCATCTAGCTTCATAACCAAGCTTTTCTCACCATCGGCCAATTTTAGGTGAACTTCGCGCGAACCAGGATGAGAACGAAGAATCTCTTTCATTCGTTCAACTACTGGTGGAGTGCAGCGGAGGGCATCGAGGGTCACGATCAACGGACCAGTCGGAGCTTGGTTGATATCAGGCAAACTCATCTCAATTACTGTGATTCGAGGTTGCTCTTCGCGCTTATCAATCCGGCCACGAAGGACCACAACTCGATCCTCGGTTAGATTCATGGCGTACTGCTCGTAGACCTTAGAGTAGAACATGGCATCGATCGCACCTTCAAGATCTTCAATTGTAACAATTGCCCACGAAGTTCCTTGGCGCGAAACTTTCCGCTGAATTTGTGTGATCAGGCCGCCGATCGTAACGATCTGTTCGTGACCGATGGTGTCATCCGAGATCTGACTCAGCGGAATGTCGGTAGCTGCTTTGAGAATGTGTTCAACTCCGAAGAGTGGATGGTCAGAGACATAAAGACCTAGCATCTCGCGCTCGTAACTAAGGAGCAGCATCTTCTCCCACTCCCCGCGAGGAATATCGAGTTCTACTCCGCTTACGGTTGTGTTTGTGCCACCTGGTTCGGCGCCAAAGAGATCAAATTGCCCAATTGCTTCCGCGCGCTTGGTCTCGCTTACTGAGTCGATCGCTTCTAGATAGACCATCGTCAAACCTTTGCGGGTGTGATTGAGCGAATCGAAGGCGCCGGCCTTGATCAGGGATTCGATCGTTTTCTTATTACATACTTGCGCATCCACCTTGGACAAGAAATCACCGAACGAGGTGTACCGTCCCTTTAGAACTCGATTGTTGGTAATTGAGGAAACTACGTTCTCGCCCACATTTCGAATCGCCGTCAAACCGAAACGAATATCAGTGCCGAGCGGTGTGTAATCCGATGCCGACTCATTCACATCAGGTGGTAAAACTTGAATTCCCATTCTGCGACATTCATTTAAGTAGAGCGCGCTCTTATCTTTATCATCTCGAACGCTGGTTAAAAGTGCCGCCATGTATTCGGCCGGGAAATTCGCTTTCAGGTATGCCGTCCAATATGAAACCAGACCATAGCCCGCGCTATGAGCTCGGTTGAAGGCATAGTCCGAGAACGGGATCAACGTCTCCCATAACTTATCAATTGCGGCCTTCGAGAAATTATTGGCTTTCATGCCGACTTCGAAGTTCACATATTCCTTATCAAGAATATCCTTATTCTTTTTACCCATGGCTTTACGCAAAAGATCTGCACGACCTAAAGAGAAACCGGCAACTTTTTGGGCAATTGCCATAACCTGCTCTTGATACACGATCAGTCCATAGGTATCGCCCAAAATCTCTTTCAATGGCTCTTCTAGCTCCGGATGAATTGGGTCAACCTTCTGGCGCCCATTCTTACGGTCGGCATAATCGGTGTGAGCATTTACACCCATCGGACCTGGACGGTATAGCGCGATTACCGCTGAGATATCTTCAAAAGAATCGGGCGACATCTGTCGAAGTAGCGCTCGCATTGGGCCACCATCGAGCTGAAATACCCCCAAAGTGTCACCACGACCGAGCAGTTCGAAAGTCAAAGGATTATCGAGAGTCAACAGTGCCAAATCCACATCTTCATCGCGGTTAGCTTTGATATTCAATAAACAGTCATCTAGAACTGAAAGATTTCGAAGTCCCAAAAAATCCATCTTAAGTAAGCCAATAGATTCACAGGCTCCCATATCGAACTGAGTAATGATTGCGCCATCTGCTTCGCGGCGGTGAATCGGAATGACATCCAATAGTGGTTCCTTGGAGAGAATTACACCGGCGGCATGTACTCCCCATTGACGCTTAAGGCCTTCTAACCCACGAGCAGTGTCAACAATTCGTTTCGCATCTGGATCGGTTTCGTAGAGCGAGCGAAATTCCCCGGCTTCGGAGTAACGATCATTCTGAACATCAAAAACTCCACTGAGGGAGATATCTTTGCCCATCACTGAAGGTGGCAGCGCTTTGGTAAGACGCTCACCGATTGCATATGGGTAGCCAAGGACTCGGGTCGAATCTTTTAGGGCCTGCTTCGATTTGATAGTTCCATAAGTAATGATCTGAGCGACTCGGTCCTCACCATATTTTGTGGTGGCGTACTGAATCATTTCGCTGCGGCGACGCTCATCGAAGTCCAAATCGATATCGGGCATTGAGATTCGCTCGGGATTTAGAAAGCGCTCGAACAAGAGTCCATGATGGATCGGATCAAGCTGGGTAATGCCGAGTACCCATGAGACAAGTGAGCCGGCCGCAGAGCCTCGACCGGGGCCAACTCGAATTCCCACTTCGCGGGCATGGGAACATAAATCCGCAACCACCAAGAAGTAACCAGGGAAACCCATCTTGATCATGACTTCTAGTTCGTAATCCAAGCGGGCCTGGTAATTTTCCGGAATTTGGCCGTTCATTCGTTCTACTAACCCCAGCTGCGAGGTCTTTCGTAGCCAGGTGTCTTCAGTCTCACCCGCTGGAACGGTGAATTGCGGAAGCAAATTCTCACCTTCCCGCATGGTGATGTTGCAACGTTCGGCAATCAAGAGCGTGTTGTCACAACTGCCTGGAATATCAGCAAAGAGCATCCGCATTTGCGCGGCGGTTTTTAAATAGAACTCGTCATTATCAAATTTAAAGCGCTTTGGATCAGCTAGCGTGGAGCCGGATTGCACGCAAAGCAGCGCTTCGTGGGCTACGGAATCTTCATGCTTTGTGTAATGAAGATCGTTGGTCGCGAGAAAGGGCAACTTTAATTCGTTGCCGAGTTTTATTAAATCTGCCTTTACCCGACTTTCAATCTCAATATTGTGGTCCATGATTTCCAAGAAGAAATTATCAACACCGAAAATATCGCGCAGCTCACTGGCCGCGATCTTGGCCTCTTTGTAGGCGCCCATTCGCAACCGCGTTTGGATCTCGCCTCCTGGGCAGCCAGTGGTTGCGATAATTCCGTTCGAATATTGCGCGAGTAGTTGCCGATCCATTCGAGGTTTGTAGTAATAACCTTCGAGTGAGGCTAGCGAAGAAAGTTTAAATAGGTTTGATAACCCGTCATTATTTTCAGCCAATAGCGTCATATGGGTATAGGCGCCGCCACCTGAAACATCATCCTCGCCGCCTTGAGCCCATTTAACTCGCCGCTTATCGAAGCGAGATTCTGGTGCCACATAGGCTTCAATCCCGATGATGGGCTTTACGCCCGCTTTCTTAGCTTGCTTGTTGAATTCAAAAGCTCCAAAGACGTTGCCGTGATCGGTAATGGCAATTGCCGGCATCTCCTGACGCGCAACTTCGCGAACTAACTCTTCGACTCGAGCGGCGCCATCCAACATCGAATACTCCGTATGCACATGAAGGTGCACGAAGTTCTCAGCAGTTGGGTTGGAAGACATGGATCGTGAGTTTACTTCGGTTGCCTAATTGCGGAGCTGATTAGCGGCCAAGATAGCCAGTGAGCGTGTCAGGTCTTCGGGATAATCGGCGAAGAACTCAAGCGCCTCACCGGTGACCGGATGGCGAAACTTTAACTCGCGAGCGTGCAGCCATGGGCGGTTTATCTGAAGCCGCTCTGAAATCGTGTGATCGGCCCCGTATGTCAGATCCCCCACTAAAGGATGGTGTAGCGCCGAGAAATGAACCCGAATTTGATGGGTTCGGCCAGTTTCTAATTCAACTTCCATTAATGAGACAGCTGGAAAAAGTTCTAAAGCTTTGTAATGCGTTACCGAAGGCTTGCCATCTGCCACAACCGCAAATCGATAATCTTCCTTTGGATGGCGATTGATTGGAGCATCGATGGTCCCCTCTGTCGGATCCATATGTCCTTGGATCATCGCGTGATAGACCTTTGTGACGGTGCGATCGCGAAATTGATCCTTGAGCTCACTATAAGAAATTTCATCTTTGGCAACAACCATCAGGCCAGTAGTTCCAACATCGAGACGATGGACAACTCCTTGGCGTTCTGCGGCGCCGCTGGTAGAGACTCGATACCCAGCCGCAACAATGCCGCCGATCACCGTAGTGCCTTGCCAGCCCGGGCTGGGATGCGCTGCAACTCCAGCTGGCTTATCAATCACAATTACATGGTCATCGTTATAGACCACCTTCATTCCTTCGATTGGAGTAGCAGTCAGCACCGGTGCTCGCTTTGCGGCAGGCATCAAAATTTCAATGACATCGTTGCTGAAAACTTTGTCCGACTTAATCATGGCCTTACCGTTGCGAATTACTTCATCCGCCTCAATAAGGGAGACGACTACAGAGCGCGAAAGTCCGAGAAAGCGCGCGAGCGCAGTATCTACCCGATCTTGATCTAAGCCTTCGGGAATCGAGATGATTTTCTGCTCTCGCTCCATATTATTTCCCACTTCCAGTTGTTGGATATCGATCACTTGGTGCTTGAGATGTGGGTTCATCGGGAGCTACAGGTTTGATATTCCGTGCGGATAAATAGACCATCAGAATCGCTGCTATAACAATAGAGGTATCGGCCAGATTAAATGTGGGCCAGTGTGGCAGCTGGATCCAATCGACCACTTGTCCGCGTAAACCACCTGGCGGACGAAAAATCCGATCTGATAGGTTGCCTAGAATCCCACCTAAGACCAGTCCGAGCGCCGTAGCCCAGCGAATTTCAACGACTTTTCGACCAAAATAGAGAATACCCGCAACGGCGATCCACGCTACCGAGGAGAGCCAGATCGTTTTAGAGGTTGCGATGCTAAAAGCTGCGCCCGAATTAAATTGCAAGTTTAACTTCAGAAAACTCCCGATCACTCGGACCGAATGGTCCGGCAGATAATGAATGGCAGCAACTTTGCTCAAATCATCCAGCAAGAAAACTGTAAAAGCGATTAGCGCGATCCGCTTTCTAGCGGCAAGGTTTAGCGACGTTCTTCTTTTTGCTTGCATGCCATGCACAAAGTGGCGCGCGGGAAGACTTTTAGTCGCTCTTTCCCGACTGAGTTTCCACATTCTTCGCAGCGCCCATAACTCTTGTTTTCGATTCGCTCGAGTGCGCGTTCGGTCTGAAGCACCATATCTCGGGCGTTATAGACCAATGACATTTCATGTTCCCGCTCGAAAGTTTTAGTTCCGGCATCAGCTTGATCATCGCCGGCTCCCACTCCGGCAGAACTGATCAAATCATCCATTTCACTTTCAGCCTCGGCTAGTTCCGATTGCAACCGAAGCAAATCCTTTGACAATTCAATTCGCATCGCTTTGAGCTCAGCCGCTGACCAAGGATCTTCCCCAACCTGAACGACTAACGGCGCTGGTGCACCTTTAATCGGTTTAAGTAGGGACTTCTTGGTTGATTTTGCTGGTCTTGGCGGTGGCGGCATCACTAAACGTCGTTCTTCAACAACTGGCTCCGGGCCAACATTGGCTTCGTGGGGCGTAACGGTGATGGTTGTGGAATCCCCTGTTGTCGTGCTCTGTAACTTTGCTGGATAGGCCTTTGCTGGCGCCTTTTTGGCGGGCTTTGAAAGGGTCGGTTTAACTATGTTTGGCGAACGGGTGGCAGGCGCAACTTTTGCGACGGCGGCCTTTACCGCTGCCTTCTTCACTGGTGCCTTCTTTGCGGGTGCAGCTTTAGTCACTGGGGTCACTTTCTTTGGCGCAAGCGCCCTCTTGGCAGTCGTTTTCTTGGGAGCAATATTCGGTGTTGCCTTCGTGGGCGCACTCTTAGGCGCGACTTTCTTTCCGGCTGGGACCGCCTTTTTGGCAGCAACCTTCTTCTGGGCAACTTTTGCCACTATTTTCATAACCATATGAAATCCTCCACGTGCGGCGCACAGGCTAGAACTATTACAGGCGAAACGCCAACTTTTGCGATTATTCCTTACCTTTCTTCTAATCGGGCTGAGCAACCGCCAGTATTGGTAGACTTTCTTTACTCGAGCGCAGGCTTTGACGGGGCCATCACCCCTGAGCCACCAGAAGAGTCGGTTCGGTAGGCCAGTTGGCCAACCTACCGAGGTAGAACTGGTCTTGAGGTAGTTGAAAAGTGGCATTTTGCGATGTAATTTGTCGCCGAAATGCAAGGCGGGTGGTACCGCGGTCAAATGGCCGTCCCTCCATTGTCAGGTAATAACTTGAGAATGTTCTAGAGGAGACGAAATTGCCGAAATTTAATGCGCTCTCGCCGCAGATCGATCTGCCAAAAACTGAGCACAGCATTCTCTCCTTTTGGGAATCGAACGATATTTTTACCAAATCGGTAACCCAACGCGAAGGCGCCCCCCGTTGGAGTTTTTACGAAGGTCCACCAACCGCCAACGGTATGCCAGGAACCCATCACATCGAAGCTCGGGTATTTAAAGATCTCTTCCCTCGATATCAGACAATGAAGGGCCATCAAGTAATCCGAAAAGCTGGTTGGGACTGCCATGGTCTGCCGGTTGAGATTGCCGTTGAGAAGGAGCTGGGCTTTGCTGGGAAAGGTGACATTGAAAAATATGGCATCGCCGCTTTCAATGAAAAATGTCGGGAATCAGTTCAACGCCATGTAAGTGCCTTTGCTGACATGACTCACCGAATGGGGTTCTGGGTAGATTTCGACGAAGCTTATTGGACGATGTCTAGCGAGTACGTTGAAAGTGTCTGGTGGTCCTTGCAGCAAATTTGGAGAAAGGGTCTCTTGGTTCAAGATCACCGAGTAGCGCCTTACTGCCCACGTTGTGGAACTGGACTATCCGATCATGAGCTAGCGCAAGGCTACGAAACTGTTACAGATCCATCTGTATATGTACGTTTTCCCGCGACCTCGGGTCCCGTTGCCGATTTAGGTGCCGCCTTTTTAGTTTGGACTACGACACCTTGGACTCTAGTTTCAAATACCGCAATCGCTGTAAATCCAACGGTCGAGTACCAAGTAATAGAAATCCCCAAGGGCGAGGGCAAGGAACGTTTGGTCGTTGCGGCCAATTTGGCACATGTCTTGGGAGAAGAGCGCGAAGTAATAGCGACTTACCTAGGGAGCGCGCTAGAACGTACAACTTATAGTCGACCATTCAATTTAGTTGATATCCCCGAATCGCATTTCATCGTTTTAGCTGATTACGTCACGATCGAAGATGGAACCGGCCTGGTTCATCAAGCTCCCGCTTTCGGAGCTGATGATCTTCAAATCTGTCGCAGCTACGGTTTACCCGTTGTGAATCCAATTGCTCCCGATGGCACATTTTTACCTAGTGTCGATCTAGTTGGCGGGCTCTTCTTCAAGGATGCCGACAAACTGTTGATCAAGGATCTAAAGGCTCGCGAACTAATGTTTCGCCATACTCAATTCGAGCACTCTTACCCTCATTGCTGGCGCTGTCACACCGTTCTAATTTATTACGCGCAACCGTCTTGGTATATAAAGACGACAGCCATTAAAGAAGCGCTACTTCGCGAAAATGAAAAGACTGATTGGCACCCCGAAACCATTAAGACTGGTCGCTACGGCGATTGGCTAAATAACAATATCGACTGGGCAGTATCTCGAAATCGCTATTGGGGCACCCCGCTTCCAATTTGGCGCTGTGAAAATGGTCATGACCATTGCATCGGCTCCCTCGCCGAACTTAGTCAGCTGTCTGGTACTGAAGTTGCCGGCACTGATCCTCACCGACCTTATGTCGATGACATCTCATTCCCTTGCCCAGAATGTTCCACAAAAATGCTTCGCGTTAAAGAGGTAATCGATGGCTGGTATGACTCCGGTTCGATGCCGTTTGCACAATGGGGCTACCCACACAAAGAAGGTTCGCAAGAAAAGTTCGAAGCCGCTTATCCGGCAGATTTTATTGCCGAAGCGATTGACCAAACCCGCGGCTGGTTTTACACCTTAATGGCAGTTGGAACATTGGTCTTCGATCAAAGTTCCTATAAGACCGTTCTTTGTTTGGGACACATCCAAGATAAAGATGGTCGCAAGATGAGTAAGCATTTGGGGAATGTCCTTGAACCGATTGCTTTGATGGATCAATACGGAGCCGATGCAGTTCGCTGGTACATGCTCGCAGCTGGATCGCCGTGGTCAGCGCGCCGAGTTGGCCATGATGCGATCTCCGATGTGGTTCGAAAAACCCTTTTAACTTATTGGAATACCGTCTCGTTCTTCACCTTATACGCTCGGGCTTCCGATTTCGAAGTATCCAACGTTGAGGTAGTACCAACAACGCTGGATCGATGGATTATCTCCGAATTGAATCAGCTAATAGCTGGCGTTGATCGCGCCCTTTCAATCTATGACTCCCAAGAAACTGGGCGATTACTGGCTGCCTTCATCGATGATCTTTCAAACTGGTATGTGCGTCGCTCTCGTCGTCGTTTCTGGGATGGCGACACAACTGCACTTGCCACTCTCTATACCTGCCTCAAAGAATTAACTTTATTGCTGGCACCAATGATTCCTTTTACTACCGAGCATGTCTGGCAAGAGCTAGTTCGAATTGGCGAGCCTGGCATTAGCGAATCCGTTCACTTGATGAATTTCCCTGTTGCAACTGCCGAGCTAATTGATCTAGCACTCTCAGAATCGGTTCAACTATCCCGGCGACTGGTTGAACTGGGTCGTGCTGCTCGAGCGGAATCCAAAGTAAAGATTCGCCAACCACTTGCGCGCGCTTTAGTTTCAGCTACTGGCTGGGAGAAGATGGATGCTGAAATTAGATCGCATATCTCCGAAGAATTGAATGTTCTGACTCTCGACGAGTTAGCTACAGCAGGAGGGGAACTTGTAAGCGTTGCGATAAAGGCCAATTTCAGAAGTATTGGTCTGAGATATGGCGGCGATGTCCAAGCGATAGCAGCGGTTATATCGGCAATCTATCCCGCTGACTTAGTCGCGACACTTCGCCTAAATGGCAGTGCAGAACTGAACTATCAAGTTGCGAACGAAAGAAAAGTTGCTCAAATTCAGTTGGAAGATTTGGTTATCACCGAAACTCCAAAGGCGGGTTGGTCGGTTGCTAGCCATGGCGGGGAGAGCCTCGCTCTTGATCTTCAACTCACTCCCGAGCTAATAGCTGCCGGAAATGCTCGCGAAGTAATCAGAGCAATTCAAGAGGCCCGGAAAAATTCGGGTTTCGATATCAGTGATCGCATTCTTGTAAAATGGAATGCGCCTGAAGAGATCGCAAGCGCAATAACCGGAGCCCTTGAACTTATCGGCAGTGAAGTTCTGGCGATTGGCTTTGAACGAATCCCGAGCGAAAACACCAGTGAGAATGAACTCGGTCTTTGGTTATCGCTATCTAAGGAATAAGAAGTACCGCGCGGGCAAGCATTTGCACCGCGAAATAGACCACGATAAAAGAGAGGTCTAAATTCACCGCCCCAAGCCGCAGGGGCGGAACGAAACGGCGAACAAACTTTAGGGGTGGATCGGTAATGGCGAAGACAACTTCAGCAATTGCTAAAACAAATCCGCGCGGGCGCCAATTTCGGGCAAACATCCGGGCATAATCCAAGATTAAGCGAGCAAAGAGAGCTATCAGAAATACCTGGATCAATGAAGAAAGTATTCGTCCAATACTAAACATGAATGCGTTTCAATGTATTTAGCTCAGCTCTGATTAAAGAAACTGGCTTCAGCAGCAGCAGTCTTGTCTTCAACACTGACCATCACATTTGGCGGTGTAAGCAGAAAAACCTTTGAAGTTACGCGCTCAATGCTGCCGTGGTGACCAAAAACTAAACCTGAGGCAAAGTCGACCAGGCGCTTGCGCTCAGACTCTTCCATATCGCTCAAATTCATAATTACTGGTTGACCTTCACGATAATGCTCGCCAATATTTCGCGCCTCGTTGTAAAAGCGGGGATGGATAGTGATGATTCGATCCATAATTGGCAGTTCTCGTTGTTGTGCAGTTGGCGCTGATCGACCTGGAAGGGTGGTTACGGCCGGAGCGTTCTGCGCCCAAGAAGGAGTGGCAGAAGGCAATGGACGGACACTTCGACGTGGTTCTGCGACCACTTGGGTGCTCTCGATCTCCAACTCTTCTTCCTCAACTAACCCGAGGAAACCCGCCATCTTTTTAAATGCATTAGCCATAGGTCAATCTTAGATCAATGGTTCTCTCGAGCCGAGGATTGAGCTTCCTACTCGGATATGTGTCGCTCCAGCAGCTATCGCCGCCTCAAAATCCCCGCTCATTCCGCAGGAAAGGTAGCGATATTCTGGATAAGAAACCAAAACTTGAGAATGGATTTTACTTAACCTCGCAAAGGCCAATTGGGGATCTTCACCCAAAGGTGCGACTGCCATCAAACCCATGACCTTCAAGTTCCCTAACTCTTGCAGGCGATCTAACAGCGCCTCCAGTTCCGGCAACGGAACTCCCCCGCGATCTGGATTCTGGACTGTTTGCAGATCTACCTGAACAAAGATTTCAAAAGGCGTTGTGACAACTTCGTTGACTTTGCTGGCGTGGGAATATTGATCAATTGAATGAATCGTCTTCGCCCAGGAAAGAATCGAAGGTAATTTCTTACTTTGGATCTGCCCTTGGAAGTGCCAATGAATATCATCGGCAAGCGCTGCAGCTTTGGGGGCCGCTTCTTGATCCCGATTTTCGCCAAAATTCCGAAGCCCCAAATCGTAAAGAATCTCTAAATCTGCAACTGGAAAGGTTTTGGTAACAACAATCAAATTTATTTCCGCAGCTGCGCGTTCTGCTGCAATCGCTGCGTTTTCAATCCGACCTCTAACTTCGGCTAAGTTATCGGCAATCTCTCGCGCTCTCTGCGTCACAGTGCAATTATTCCAGCTTGTCGGCCGGTCCTGCCGTCCCGGCGATAGGAAAAATACCCCACATCATGCAAAGTACATCGATTCCAATCGTTAACTTCTACGCCAAAGCTTCTTAGTAATTGATTGGCACCCAATTTCAAATCTAACTTGCGTTTTACCTCAGAAGTCGCGGTTGCGGGATAACGAGCCGTTACCTCGCGATAGGTCTCAAGATCCACTTCGTAACAGTCCCCGCAGATGGCTGGTCCGATTTCGGCGGTAATTGGATCCGAAGAAGAGATGCGAAATTGTTCGACCATGGTTTCGACAATCCCAGCAACCAAACCTCGGCGGCCTACGTGTATCGCTGCCACCATAGAGTTAGTGTGAAGCAACAAGGGAATACAGTCCGCCACCAATACGGCAAGTGCAACGTTAGTTTTCCTGGTGAAGATTCCATCGCAATCCAAAGTTCTATTCTCATTGGAAGTGACTTCAAGAATCTTTGCGCTATGGCTCTGACTCATAAAAACTAACGTCGATGTTGAAAACTCTTTGGAAACTAATTCGCGATTGGCAATGACAGAACTTGGGTCATCCCCCACATGCAAACCAAGGTTTAACTCCGCGTACGGGAAGCGACTAGCCCCACCATATTTGGAGGTAAATAGAGTTCTAGCCAATGTTCAACTACCTCATAAAATCTGGTACATCTATCTCATCTTCAGTAACTAGCTCTTCAAAAGTGATCTGTCGCTTCTTATTAGTTGGCGCAACAGCTGATTCAGATATTGGCAACTCCAGCGCAACTGCGATTGGATCGTTGGAAGGGACGGGATCAGCGTTACCGCTAAGGGCTGCCGCGCTTATTGAAGGAACCGAAACCCACTTTGGCGCACCACCATCGAAGCCGGCGGCGATGACAGTAACTCGGACCTCATCACCTAACGCATCATCAATAACGGTACCAAAGATAATATTTGCATCTGGGTGAGCCGAAGCCGCAACCAGCTCGGCCGCCTCACTTAATTCAAATAGTCCCAGGTCGGAGCCGCCAGCTATAGAGAGAAGTACTCCGTGCGCCCCATCGATAGATGCCTCTAGTAGCGGGCTCGAAATTGCGAGTTCGGCTGCTCTGGTAGCCCGAGCTTCACCGCGGGCAGAGCCAATTCCCATTAATGCTGAGCCAGCGCCGGACATCACGCTCTTAACATCTGCGAAATCCAAGTTAATTAGCCCTGGAGTAGTAATCAAATCGGTAATGCCTTGTACACCAGAAAGAAGTACTTGATCGGCGCTACGGAAGGCTTCGAGTTGACTGATAGAACGATCCGAGATCGCAAGCAATCGATCGTTTGGAATAACAATTAAGGTATCAACTTCGGCGCGTAAGAGAGCGATTCCTTCTTCAGCTTGGCTGGATCGACGCTTACCTTCAAAAGTAAATGGCTTGGTTACAACGCCAACTGTTAGTGCACCTAAATCTCTCGAGATCTTTGCAACGATTGGTGCGCCGCCGGTGCCAGTTCCGCCGCCTTCACCAGCAGTAACGAAAACCATATCTGCACCCCGCAAAACTTCTTCAATCTCCTCGGTGTGATCTAGCGCTGCTTGACGACCAATCTCTGGAGCTGCGCCAGCACCAAGTCCGCGCGTTAACTTACGGCCAATATCTAATTTCACATCCGCATCACTCATGATCAGCTGTTGGGCATCGGTATTGATTGCAATGAACTCGACACCTTTTAGTCCTGCTTCAATCATGCGATTGACCGCATTCACACCACCGCCGCCAATACCAACGACCTTGATAACTGCCAAGTAATTTTGCGGTGTTGCCACGATGTACCTCTCCTTTGACTCTAAATCTCAACTAGAGACTTAAAGTTATGATAATTCTCTCGAGTTAAATTAAACCGCACATCAGCAGCAATCAATGACCGACACGAACTATAAGAATGTAAATAAAGTTCTTACTATTTAACGATTGGCGCTGTCGGAGCCGACAAGTCAAAGAGGTTGGCCTTTGTATTTTCCGGTAGTGCGAAAAGTGCCCGTAAAACCTTGGTTTTTAGCACCATATCGCGATCATCCCCCCACCGAATAGTTATCGTACGAGAAGTGAATTTGGTACTCATCTCGATCATTGCAGGTGATGAAACTCGCATTCCCGTTAATCCTGAAAGCAGATCTGAAGGAAGCCCGGCAAGCAAATGTGCAACCGCCTTTCGCGCAGCAGGATCGGTGGTCGTGAATTCAATAACTGGCAATCCAGCATTAGTCGCTAACGAAGTGAATTCGGCGCCAGATGCATCAAAGAGTTTCACTTCTCCACTATCTGTTGTGAAGGTAGCAATCGGAGTGCGCTCTGAAATTTGAATTGCAATTGTGCCGTGAATCCAGCTTCGATTGACTTTTGCATCACCAACCCAAGACAGATGTAACAACGCACTCTTTATTACTCGAAGGTCGACCCGAGCAAGCGGCTTTCCGATTTGCAAATGGGAAGAGGTTTTACTCAAAGTTTCTTGGACACTACTTACTTGAGTAGTTCCCGATATTGCAATTTTCTTGACAGATAGAAGGTTTGACCATCCGAGCGCATATACCAACGCGATGCTTACGACCAGCAATAACGCAATAATCCCTTTAATTATTCGCGAGCGTCTTACTTCATACTCGGTAGTCATTGTTCAGTTAGCGCGGTAAGAATAACCGGAGCCAAAGAGCTCACATCACCGGCTCCGAGCGTGATTATCAGGTCGCCCGAGCTGGCTTCGGCAATTACATGGTCAATTACTTCGATCAAGGAGGATTCGAGCGTCACTTGCCTCGCTGGCAAAAACTGGGAAATTAGCGCTGAAGTGACCCCTGGGATTGGTGCCTCGCTTGCCGCATAGATATCAAGCAAATAAATATGGTCAGCCTTTGATAGGGCTGCAGCAAATTCCGGGGCGAAAGCTTTAGTGCGGGTGTAACGATGCGGCTGAAAGATTACAAGTAGGCGACCGGGCTCTACATATCGACGAGCGGCATCCAGGGTGACAGCGATCTCCGTTGGGTGATGGCCATAGTCATCGATAACTCTCACGCCTCGCGACTCACCTTTGAATTCGAATCGGCGGCGGGTTCCGGAGAATATTTCCAAGCCAGATATAAAATCAATTGGAGAGGCACCCAAAGCCAAGCCAGCAGCCAAGGCGGCAGTAGCGTTTAGCAGGTTGTGTGCGCCGGGCACCTGAAGTTTAAGTTCGCCCAAAACCCGGCCATTTTGTGTTATTCGAGCAACACTCGCCATCGGCGAGAGATGAATTCTAGATATCGAAAAGTTGGCATCGGCTCCGTAAGTAATTACCTCGATATCAGTTCTGGTGATCTCGCTCGCTAACCGAGCAGCACCCGGATCGTCAGCACACAGAACCAGAAAGCCTCCGCTCTTTATAGTGTCTACAAACTGATGGAAGATTTCAAGCACTGAATCGAAATCCGCGAAATGATCCACATGATCCAATTCAATATTGGTGATGATCGCTCCGAATGGCTGGTAAGCCAAGAAAGAGCCATCGGATTCGTCGGCCTCGGCCACGAAAATTTCACCGGTACCTAAATGGGCATTCGTTCCAGAATTATTGATTAACCCACCGATAGCAAAAGAGGGATCAAACCCGGCTTTTTGAAGAGCAACAGTTAGCATTGAAGTTGTCGTTGTTTTTCCGTGCGTCCCGGCTACGGCAATTGAAATAGATTCCGACATCAAAATTGACAGCGCACTGGCTCTGGGAATGACTGGAATTGCCTTCGCAGTTGCCGCTTCATATTCGGCATTTGAGTTCGATATGGCGCCAGAGACGACAACTAAATCAACGTCATCGATATTAGCGGCTGAGTGGCCGATGGTTACACGTGCACCCAAAACTTGTAAACCAGTTATAACCTGAGACTCTTTAACGTCGGATCCCGAAACTGATATTCCAAGGTCGAGCATAATTCGTGCCAAGCCGCTCATGCCCGCTCCGCCGATACCAATAAAATGCACTCGCATTTGTTTTAAGGCTGATAGCGAAATCATTAGTTAGACCTCACCGATGAATGAGTGTGAAGCTTGATGACCCATTCGCCTAATATTTTCGCAGAATTCAGCGGAACGATTGGAGTTCGCACCGTTGCCAGTTGCCGACCTGACTCCAGCAACCGATCAATGTTGCCCATCAACCACTCACTGGTGATGTGGGAGTTTTCAATTATCTCTGCGCGATTTCCCGAAACTAATTCCAAAGCATTTGCGCTCTGTTCACCGTTCCCGATCGGGAGCGGAATAAATAGCGCATAGTCTTGAACAGCTGCAACCTCAGCGCAGGTAACGGCACCGCTGCGTGCAATGACAAGATCAGCAGCGGCATAGAAAACCGCCATATTTGAGATGTAGTCCAAAGGTAGATAGGTTTCGCTTCGCGCCGGCAGTGGTTCAGTTTTCCCAACTCCGTGTATAACTTGGATTCCCCGCAGCTCTAACTCAGATCGAGCATCACGAATCGTTTCATTGATTCGCTTCGCGCCCTGAGAGCCGCCGAAGATGAACACGATTGGCTTCGAACGATCAAAGCCAATTTCACTGCACAACTTATCTCTCATTGCCAATCTTTCAGTTTCAGAAAGCGAGGCGACTTCTACAATATTATTTCGCAGCGGCATCCCAACAAGTTCGGCTACCTTCCATTTGGCTCCATGCGTTCGAGCCCCATCAAAGGCAACTGCAAGGTTTGAGGTCAGGTTGGATCCCAAATTATTCGCCCACCCAGGTTTACTATTTTGCTCGTGGATCAAGATTGGAATCCGCAACAATTTAGCGGCGACATAAGCAGGAGCAGCGACATAACCACCAAAGCCAACAACGACAGAACTTGAACCGAGCGCTCTAAAAGTTTGAACTAGCGCTTGCATCAGACGAATTGGCCATAAAAGTGCTGAAAGTGAGAGCTTTCGTGGCATTGGAGCCTTCTTAATGATCCGAAGAGGGAACCCTGCTTGAGGTACTAGCACGCTCTCTAGCCCCGACGCCGTTCCAATAAATTCACACTTTACTTCTGGATGTTCCTGGCGCAACCAATTGGCTACAGCTAACGCTGGCTCAATATGCCCAGCAGTACCACCTGCAACTAAAGTGACAACGCTTCTCATGGCTACTTAATCCTTGCACTACGACGGGCGCGAAGGAAACGGTTCACTTCGGGATCTTTTCGAGCCACATTCAGGACAAAGGCAATCCCCAAATAGTTGGCAATTAGCGATGAGCCGCCATACGAGATAAATGGCAAAGTAACTCCAACGACTGGGAAGAGCCCAATATCGGAGCCTAAATTGACGGCCACCTGAATCATCAACCAACAGGCAATACCCGCTGTCGCATATCGAGAAAAGATATCCTTGGTCTGCAGCGCGGTCTTAAAAATTCCGTAAATTAGAATCGCGTATAAGAACAAAACCACAAGTGTTCCCAATAGTCCCATCTCTTCCCCAATTACCGAGAAGATGAAGTCAGTGTTCGCCTCTGACAAATTTGCCCACTTCTGCCTACTGGCGCCAAGACCGACGCCAAATAGGCCACCACTTGCAAGACCCATCACGCTGTGAGCTGTTTGCCAGCCGGCAAATTTATAATTTTGAGCGGAAAAAGGATGCAGCACCGCCGCGAATCGATGTAACCGGTAAGGCTGAGTGATTACAAAGACCGCTGCGAAAGCTACACCGGCACTGATTACCACCATAAAGTGGCGAACCGGTAGCCCACTAATAAAAAGCATAGCCGCTGAGATTGCTACAACTATTAAAGAGGCACCCAAGTCCCCGCCTGCCATAATTAAAACCAACAGCACGAATATCGCTGGGAGCAAAAGTTTTAGAGCGCTCAAAGGGCGTTCAGTTCCGAGCCGCTCTTCATATCGGCGCAGTTGCAAGGCACAAAAAAGAATTAGCCCGAACTTTGCGAATTCGCTGGGCTGAATGGTAAATGGCCCAAAACCAATCCAGTTAGTGTTGCCATTAACATTTTTACCGAGCCCCGGGATCTGCGGAAGTATCAATATTCCAACGCTCGCAATAATTGCCACTCGAGCCAATTTAAGCCAAATTTCACTGCTCATCCGTGTTCCCACAACTGCTAAAACAATTGCAATCGCCAAAAACAAAAGTTGTTTTATAAATATGGAGTAAGTATTTCCACTTTGTTCAAATGATTTAACCGATGATGCCGAAAGAACCATAACTAAACCCAAGCCAGTCAAAAAAATGGTTGCGGAGAGAATCATAAAATATGCCGAGGTGGGGCGCGAAAGCAGTGAGCCTTTCCTCGCTTTTTCGATCGTTGGCTCTTTACTCATGGGGGACCAAATTTTCTACTGCAGCGGCGAAACTATTTCCGCGCTCGGCATAATTTTGGAATTGATCCATTGAGGCACATGCTGGCGCTAGTAACACTGTGTCTCCCGGCGCCGCCAAAGCTTGGGCTTGAAGAACTAACGCTCTGGCAAAATTATGAACATCGCTGGTTTTATCGACGCGAAATACGGGAATCTCAGGCGCGTAAGTTTTTAGTGCTGTGGCAATCAATTCTCGATCTTCACCAATTAAAATTGCCGCCTTTAGTCGCCCTGACGTTCTTTGAATCATCTCGGACATACTTGCGCCTTTTGCCAACCCGCCCGCGATCCAAATTACGGAGAAATAGGAAAGAAGTGCTGCCGTGGCCGCATGAGGATTAGTCGCTTTTGAATCATCAACCCACGTAATTCCATCCGAAGTTGGGATGAGTTGGAGTCTGTGATGATCAAGTTTGAAACTTGCGAGTCCTTTTTGAATATGTTTATGAGATATCCCCAGTGCGAGGGCCAGGCCAGATGCAGCTAGCGCATTAGCAACATTGTGAGGAACAGTGGGTTGGATGTCATTCAACTCTGCGATAACGGCGGCTTGGCTGTGGTCGGCAACAAATGCTCGGTCAATGATTAACTCTTCAACAACTCCAAGTTCCCCGGCATTTGGTGTATCCAACGTGAAGAAGACCTTAGTGCCATTCCAGGCAGTGGTTCTTGCCGCAATCTCAGGATCTGAAAAATTGAGAATTGCAGTGTCTGTTTGGGTTAATAACTTTAGTTTAGCGTTTGCATAATTATCGAAACTCCCATGCCAATCTAAGTGATCCTCAGCGATATTTAGGATTGCCACTGCTTCATATCTAGGGAGTTGGCTCCAGTGAATTTGAAATGATGAGAGTTCCAATGCCAGCACATCATAGGTCTGCTCACCTGTTAAGGCGCTGATGGCTGGTTCGCCTACATTCCCGCAGGCCTTACCGTTAATGCCCGCAGCCGTGAAAATCGATTCAACCATTTGGATTGATGTGGTCTTGCCATTGGTTCCGGTTAGCGCGATCCACTTTTGAAGTGGTGCAATCTCTTCCTTTACTAACCAAGCGAAATCCAATTCACTTATCAATTCCACACCCAAAGCTTGTAACTCCAAAATAAGTGGATGATCTTCTCGCCAACCAGGTGAAACGATTGCAAGATCGAGTTTCAGATCTGAACTAAAAGTTGTTTGAGAGTCGATTCCGAGTATTTCTTTCTTGGAATCATCCAGCAAAACAACCGCCACATCATTTCTTAAGCAAAATTGAATCAAACTGGAACCTGTAACGCCACCACCAAGAATTGCCACTTTCTTCTGGCGTAACTCAAACAGGAATGACATTTTAGGAGACAACCCACTGGGCGTAGAAAAGACCTAAACCAGTAGCAACGCTCAAGCCAGCCAGAATCCAGAATCGAATCACAATCGTAACCTCTCCCCAACCCATCAATTCGAAATGATGTTGTAGCGGAGCCATGCGGAAAACTCGTTTCCCACCAGATAACTTGAAATATCCTGTTTGAATAATTACAGAAAGCGTAATTAAAACGAAGAGCCCGCCTAGGGCAATAAGCAAAAGTTCGGTGCGAAGGGTGATTGCAATGCCAGCGATCGCTCCGCCCAGTGCTAGCGAACCGACATCACCCATAAAGATTCTAGCTGGTGAAGCATTCCACCAAAGAAAGCCAGCGCACGATCCTGCAAGCGCAGCTGCTACAACTGCAACATCCAACGGGTCCCTAACCGCATAACATTTAGCAATTTGCGTGACGGCACAACTTTGACCAAATTCCCAAACTCCAATTAATACAAAGGCAAGGAAGGTCATGATCGCTGCGCCGGTCGCGAGCCCGTCGAGACCGTCTGTCAGGTTTACTCCGTTGCTAGTACCTAGCACCATAAAGATCACCCAAATGACAACGAGAAAACTGCCGAGAACTAAACTGGTGTCTCGAACCGTCGAAAGGTGCAATGAAATTGGAGTAAGACCATCGTGATCTCGGAAGTGAATTCCCGCTATGGCAAAAACGGCGGCGGCCAGAGCTTGGCCAAAAAGTTTCTCTTTTGCATTTAATCCCAAGGAGCGCTGCTTTGAGACTTTGCGCCAGTCATCAGCCAATCCGACTATTCCTAAGGTAATAACTAAACTCAAAATCAAGATTGCCGAAGCGCTAATACGGATTCCGGTTATCAAGTGGCTCACAAAATAGGAAATGACCGTTGCAAAGATCAGAACGATCCCGCCCATAGTTGGTGTTCCGTGTTTTACATGGTGAGTTGTTGGCCCATCATCTCGAATAAATTGACCATAGCCACGTTTGGCTAGAACTCTGATTAAAATCGGAGTCCCTAAAATGGTTAGCAACGCCGCCAACGCTCCAGATATCAAGATGCCTTTCATGCGCTGCGCTCTTTCCATACCGCTAGGAGTTGTTCGGCAAGTTGCTCTAACTTCTCAGATCTTGAAGCTTTCACCAGAACTACATCGCCAGCGGAAAAATTAGCCGCGAGTGCACTAGCCACAGTCAGCGAATCAAAATCGTGCACCGTTGTAGTTTCTCCCAAATCCTCGCGACCTTCCAACTTCTTATCATTTTGCCGGTAGGCCTTTGTGCCAACTTGAACCAAATGATCAATTCCGATGTCAGAGACGAGTCTGCCAATCGCCTCATGTTCTATACCTTCGGACTCGCCGAGTTCATTCATCTTCCCCAGAAATGCCCACGAAAGTCCACCTCGCTCCTGAGACAGTAAGGCCAAAGTTCGTAAAGCTGCGGCCATACTGTCTGGACTGGCGTTATAGGCATCATTTATTAGAAGCAGCCCATCAGCTTCGTGCAATTCCATTCGCCATTTACTGCCTGCGGTTGCTGTAGATAGCGCTGCTGCGATCGTCTCAATTGGAATTCCGAGCCCGGTGGCCACGGCGGCCGCAGCTAATGCATTTGAGACTTGATGCAAGCCTAGAAGTTGAAGCCCGACTGCCTGTCGCCCCTCAGGAGTTACGAGATCAAAATGAGCACGACCTTCGCGAAGTTCAACGTCGGTCGCTCTGATATCGCAATCTGAACGCTCCCCAAAATTCAAAACTTTATTTGATGTAGTTGCCGCCATAGCGCGAGTGAATTCATCGTAATTTCCTAAGACGGCAATCGCGCCTGGGAGCAAACTAGTAATCATTTCACCTTTTGTCTTCGCAATGTTCGATCGCGAACCGAATTCCCCCAGGTGTGCTCTGCCAACATTTAATACGACACCAACATCCGGACTGGCGACTTCAACTAACTTGGCAATATCTCCCATGTGTCTTGCGCCCATTTCGAGAACGCAAAAGTCGGTTGCTTCGTTGCAACTTAAAAGTGTTAAGGGCACGCCAATTTCGTTATTTAGATTTCCGATGGGCGCCACCGTTACGCCTACGCTCGATAGTAGATGATGAAGAAAATCCTTTGTTGTGGTCTTTCCCTGAGAACCCGTTATCCCGATGACTTTGCAAGATTTCATCTTTAGTCGGGCAGCACGAGTTAAATCCATCAGCGCCTGACCAACATCGGAGACCAAAATTGAAGGGCCAGATATCGGGCGTGTTACCAATGCAAATCGGGCGCCATTTGCGATTGCAGATTCGGCAAAATCGTTGCCATCGGAAGTTTCACCCCTGAATGCGACGAAAAAGTTGGCTGTGGTTGCCAAGCGCGAATCGATGCAAGGAATTTCCGTGATTAACGACTCTGGGCTCAGCTCATACAGCGAACCATGAATGATTTGTGCGATCTCGCCAGCTGTCATGGCGATCATGGACTCGCCTCGATTGCCATCGCCAACTCTTTGCGATCATCAAATGGATACTTAATGCCAGAAATTTCCTGACCCTGTTCATGCCCTTTTCCCAAAATTACAACCGTATCCCCTGCTTCTGCGCTGGCTACTGCGTAAACAATCGCCGCTTTTCGATCAAGAATAATCGCGCTAGGGGTTGCAACAACTACATCGGCAACCATTTCATCTAAAATTGCCGCTGGGGATTCAGAACGCGGATTATCGCTAGTGAAGATCGCAACATCTGCAAGTTCTTGAAGCGCTCGACCCATCAAGGGACGTTTCGTTCGATCTCGATCGCCGCCACAGCCTAAAACCGCAATTAACCGATGTTCGGAATCAGTTTTGAGGGTGGTCAACACGCGCCTGACGGCGTCGGGACTGTGGGCAAAATCGACTAAAGCCCGAAACGGTTGTCCCAGATTTACACTTTCAAGTCGACCAGGGGCTCCCTGAAGATGACGTAAGTTTGACGCAATTGAAAGCGGATCCAGCCCGCTTTGAACTGCCAAGGCAATAGCCATAATCGCATTATCTAAATTGTGATCACCAATCAACGGCAGAAAGCCTTCAATGAGAATTCCACCGGCTCCTCGCAGCGAAATCTCGAAGCCACCGCTAACCTCGTTGTGAGAAAGGTAGTACCAATCGGCCTTCGAATTCGAGCGCGAAACCGTGGAAATTGGGATTTGAGAGATCTCAAGCAAACGCACGCCATACGGATCATCAATATTTACGTAGCCAATGTCGGCGTACTCGGTCGTAAAAAGTTTTGCCTTAGCGGCAAAATAGTTTGCCATGGTGCCGTGAAAATCCAGATGATCTTGCGTCAAATTAGTGAATGCCGCAATTGAAAAATGTGAACCAGCCATTCGAGATTGTTCTAGAGCATGACTACTAACTTCTGCTACCAAATGTGTGACGTGTCGCTCTGCCATCGTAGCCATAATCGATTGAAGTTCGGTCGCTTCTGGCGTAGTGAAGGTAGTTGGGTAATGGTCAAGCCCAATATCAACTCCGAGGGTTCCGATGAATCCTGCTTCGCGCTTCTCAAGCTGCCATAACTGATAGAGCAATGAACTAGTGGTGGTCTTGCCATTGGTCCCCGTAATCCCAACCGAAACCATTGATCGAAGCGGAAAATCATTTACCCAAGACGCAATGTCTCCGGCTCTACGCTTTGGATCAGCGATCACCATCATCGGCAATTTAGGAAATTCCATTCCCGCGCCCTCAAGATCGGTCACCACAGCAACCGCGCCGAGTTCCGCCGCCTTGGCAATGAATTTCGCACCATGCACTTTTCCGCCAGGCAGCGCTAGAAAGAGATCTCCTGGTTGAACCAAAGCAGAATTGCTGGTCACTCCGGAAATCGGAACCTGCGGAACAAGATCTACTGACCCTAAGAATTTAGCCAAATCGGCGAAATTCTTGCTTTGAATTTCAAGTGGTCTCATTTCGCTACCTCACAACCAAAGTAGCGTTCTTGGTGAGACTTTCAGTGAGCTTCTTCGCGATCGCTTGTGCTTTGGCTAAATTCGCCTTCTTCAACTCCGTTTCGGTGAGCGGATAAGTAACCGTCTTAGTTGGAGTTGGTGGAATATGTCGCGACTGCAATACAAAACTCATTACCTGCTTAAATACCGGGCCACCGAGCGAGCCGCCCCAGTGCAGCCCTTGAGGATCTTGGATCGTCACACTAACAACATATTTGGGAGCGTCCGCCGGTGCAAATCCAATAAAGGAGGCGGTATAGCCTTTATAACATCCGCATTTCTCATCAATTCGCATCGCGGTTCCCGTCTTTCCCGCTACCCGATACCCAGGGATTGCCGCCTCTGGAGCCGTACCGTTGGCCGAAACGACGCTCTCGAGCATAGTTCGAATTTGTCTAGCTGTATCTGAGCTAACGACTCGGCTAGAACTTTGTAATTTTGTTGGCGAATAGTTTCCGCTTTGATCGATCAAACCAGCAACAATGTTGGGGGTAACTCGCACACCACCATTTGCAATGGTGGCAAATACGCTGGTTGCCTGCAATGCAGTAAGTGAGTAACCCTGACCAAAAGCTATAGTTGGCGCCGAGGTTTGCGACCAGGCCGAGACCGGGTGAAGAATTCCGGTTGCTTCGCCCAGAAGGTGTGAATTAGTAGATTGACCGATCCCATAGCGAGCTAAATAATCATAAAGAGTTGGGTTGCTCATAGTTTCGCCAACTTGGATTGCGCCAGTATTGCTAGATATCGCTAAAGCGCCCGTTGCAGTTAGTCGCTCCGTTGCATGCTTTTCATGGTCTTTAAAGGGTCGACCGCCGCGCTTTAATGAGTAAGGAATTGTCAGAACAGTGGTGGGGGTAATTTTGCCTTCTTCGATCGCAGCTGAATAGGTAATAATCTTTCCGGTAGATCCAGGTTCATACACATCCTGTACCGCTGGGTTTCGCAGACTATCAACCGATATTGACTTCTTTATCGATGGGTCAAAAGTTGGTGCGCTGGCTTCAGCGATGAGCGCTCCGGTAGTTGGATCCATAACAATGACGGTGCCTGATTTAGCATGTGCGCTCTTTACCGCTGCGACGATTGCAGCCTGTGCCACCCACTGAATATCACGATCAATCGTTAACCGAATGCTGGTCCCGGCTTTTGCTTCTATCTTGATTTGTTGCGAACCAGGAATAATAGTTCCGGCGCCATTCGCGTAAATGTATTTTCCGTTTGTTCCAGCCAGCACTGAATTCAGGCTTGCCTCTAAACCACCCGCACCATCGCCGGCATCATTTGTTATACCAACTAGCGTTGAAGCCAAGGCACCAGTTGGATAAGTTCGAATATACCCGCGCTCTGAGAAGAATCCGACGATCCGTTTTGCTACTCCGCCACTTTGCTTTAGTGCGGTGTCATTGTAACTTTGAAGCGTAGCTGTTAGGTCTTTCCAGATCGCAGGCGCAACATTCTTAGCAATGATTTGATAACGCCGAGTCCCAGTCAGCAACGTCGTCAGATCGCTCTCTTTCAAAGAGAGGATGGGGGCTACGATCGATGCCGTTAGTTTTGGATCTGTGATCATTGTTTGATCAACAACAACATTTATCGCAGCGATGCTTCGAGCCAGTTCAACACCATTAATATCGGTGATGTTTCCCCTTGGTGCAAGTAAGACCGAAGAGTTCATCAATTCGCTTTGAGCTCTTGCGGTATAGCTCTCGGCCTGCACGGCTTGAACTTGTACCAACCGCCCAGCGAAAATAATTAGAAGTAAAAAGGAAAATAAAACTAGCTGTTGAATACGGCCGCTAACCATTTTGTTGTAACTCATTAGTGAGCCACCTTTACTCGCTTTGGCGAGATGGTTCCTTTTGTTACTGGCAAATTATGGAGTTGCGCTTTAGGAAGATTGGAAATATCGCTTCCTGGAACCAGCGGGTGGCTTTCAACCGAATTCAAATCTAAGAATTCCGGATTTACCGCTGGAATCATTCCCAGTTTTGTAGCAGCCGACGCCAAATGTTCTGGCGATGACTCTTTTGCCACCAACTGGGTAATCGCATCGCGTTGGTCGTTAAATAAATTGGTTTGAATCTTAAGACGTTGAAGCACAAAGGCATCTTGTGTCAACAACGTGTTGATTACCAGAAGAGAGATCAAGCCCGCAAGGAAGATCGCAGTAAGAATTGCGATAAAGCCGGCGCGATCAGTTCGTTCACCGCTAAAGATTTCAAATTCCGGAGCGAGCTTTAAGAAGTTGGTTCGTCGACCTCGTACCGGATTTCGACGGGGCGCTAGTTCTTCAGGCGCTAATTGCGAAATGGCCATCATGCGGCAATCCGCTTTATTGCTCGAAGTCTCATGGATTGAGCGCGCGGATTGGCTTCAATCTCTGCCTCGGTGGCGCTTTCGCTGCCGCGAATTACGAAGGCAAATTTCGCGGCCAAATGTGGAAGCTCGACCGGAAGACCTCTTGGAGTTCCAGATTCCGTTACTTTGGTGAATGCGCTCTTAACGATTCGGTCTTCCAGCGACTGATAGGCCATAACAACTAGCCGACCGTCTACTGCCAACCGTTCAATCGCAGCTGGAATTGCACGTTTAAGAACTTCAAGTTCTTGGTTTACTTCGATTCGAAGCGCTTGGAAGGTACGTTTCGCTGGATTGCCGCCGGTTCGCCTGGCTGGAGCGGGAATGCTGTTTTTAACTAACTCAGCTAGATCCTTGGTGCTGTTAAGTGAATTAGTGCTGCGGGCTTTAATAATATTTTCAGCAATCTTCGCCGCAAACTTCTCTTCTCCATATTGCCAAAGAATCCGATTTAGTTGTTGATGGGTATAGGTATTTAATATTTCAGCAGCCGTAACTCCGGAACTTTGATCCATTCGCATATCCAGCGGCGCATCTTGAGAGTAAGCAAATCCACGTTCCGCTACATCTAACTGCATTGAAGAAACTCCCAAATCAAAGAGAATTCCCTCGACATTGGAGATACCTAAATCCGAAAGCACTTCTGCGATTTCATCATAAACCGCATGGACGATAACAATTCGATCCCCGAATTCATTTAAATTATTACGCGCAATAGCGATCGCGGTTAGGTCGCGATCTAAACCGATAATTTTCAAATTGGGATATCTCGAAAGCAGCTCTTTGCTATGTCCGCCCAAACCTAAAGTTGCGTCAACAATTATTGGCGCCTCACAGAATTCAATTGCCGGGGCAAGCAGCGCGATGCAACGATCAAGCGCAACTGGAATGTGTTGCATCAACTTCCCCTCCCCCGAACTAAATTTCCTAATTAATCACGTAATACTTTTTCTTCAGCGTTGACAAGATTTTCTTTCCCTCTCTCCTCTGGTCACCGCCGGCCGACGGATCTATGAGAACGGCGCCGGGGAAGTGGCGCCGTATCTTAAAAAGGTCGGCGGTGGCCACAAGAGAGAGGAATTAGAAGAGCCCGGGCAACACCTCCGAAGAAACATCCGAGAAACTCTTCTCGCGGTCGGTGAGGTAGGTATTCCACGCGCTGGAATCCCAAATTTCTAATCGAGTATTGGCCCCGATGACCACACACTCCTTTGCCAGATCGGCATAGGTCCGAAGTCCTTGCGGAATGCTGACTCGACCTTGTTTATCGGGAACTTCATCGTGAGCGCCAGCGAACATGACTCGCATGTAGTCACGAGCAGCTTTCTCAGTTACCGGGGCTTGGCGAAGACGTTCAGTTATTGCGAAAAATTCAGCGGCGGGGAAGACATATAGGCAGCGCTCCTGCCCCTTGGTAATCACCAGGCCATTGGCCAATTCATCGCGAAACCTGGCCGGAAGGATAATCCGCCCCTTCTCATCCAATTTGGGTTCGTGGGTGCCAAGAAACATCTTCACCCCCCAAAAAGCCGTTAATAGTTACGCTTGGAACTTGCCTCAAGCCACCACTTTACTCCATATTCCCCCACTTTCAACCATCTAGCGCCCTTTTCTTTCCGATTTTGGGCATAAAAAAACCACCCGAAGGTGGCTTTAGTAAAAGAGTTTTAACCCTTAATTTTCGAAGTTCCGCCGATCCCAGCGCTCTTCTAGCTTTGCGCTCCACGGGGTCTTCTTCGGCTTTGGCCCCTTGTAGTTAGGCGAAGCGTTTGAGCGACCAAGATTAGAAAGTAGAAAGAGAACGCCAACTAGGGCTACTAAGAAGCCGATAATTCCACCAGGCGTGCTCTTGGCTACCAAGCCAATCAATAGCACCGCCATGCCGGTAAGCAGAAGCAGTCCACCCATAAGCAGGCGGCTTCCTTGGCGAGTTCGAGCCTTGCCGGTCATAGTTAAAACTAAGCGTGGATCATCTTGTTCCAGGGCAGCTTCCATCTCGGCCAATAGGCGACGTTCATTATCGGAGAGAGCCATATTGGAAGAATAGAGCAGGCTCGGGTTATGGGAAAGTCAAAGGGCCTGGAAAAACCAAAATCGGGTCAAATTCACAGCAAAGCTGGGTTATTTTGCCGCGAAGGGTCAGCTTATGAAGGTTTGGACTCTGAATCAGGGGGCGGCAGGCGCTTAACTAGCCGCGCCGGACGAACTGAACCGCTACCAAAGCGTGCCGAGGCTTTGTCCACCGCTGCCTCTGCCTGGCGCCAGCCTTTTTCGCGCTCTCCTAATACGAGTTGCTCTGGTGCCGCGGCCCCAGAAACTAACCCCTCCAAACTAACCCCGACCAAGCGCAACCTGGCCCGATCCAATTTGAGCGCTTCGTACAATTTCTTTACAACTTCGTAACTCTCTTGGGTGCCATCAATCGGTAGGGCCAAAGTCTTTGATCGATTGATTGTTTTAAAATCAGCGAATCGAACTTTGATGCTAATTGTTTTTGCAAACATCCTGCGTGCCCGAAGTCTGGCAGTTGCTTTTTCAGTTAGCCGCAAAAATTCGCGCAGAATTATTTCTGGATCATCGATATCAACGGCAAATGTTTCAGCTGCACTAATACTTTTATCTGGTTCATCTGGTGAAACATCGCGATAATCTCGACCCCACGCAAGTTCATAAAGTGCAGATCCGGTTGCTTCGCCCAGCGCCCTTATTAGTGTGGCTCGTGGCGTATTTGCAAGTTCTGAAACGGTGCGCAATCCCAAACGCAATAGCTCCTCATTGGTCTTTGGCCCCACTCCCCAAATATCGGAGACGGGAAGCGGATGCAAGAATTCTAAGATGCGATCGGGCGCAATCTCGAGCATGCCATTTGGTTTGCAGTGGCCCGATGCTAACTTTGCAATGAACTTGCTGCTAGCGATTCCTACCGAACAAGTAATACCTTCTTCGGATTCGACTCGGGCTCGAATCTTTATTGCAATTTCGCGGCCACTACCCAATAAGCGTTTTGATCCAGTTACATCTAGGAATGCTTCATCTAGCGACAGTGGTTCAACAAGTGGCGTAAAAGCGGCGAAGATCTCCATGATGTGATCAGATACTTCGCCATAGCGTTCGTGATTGGGAACAACAAAGATTGCACTTGGTGCCATGCGACGCGCTCTGGAGACTGGCATCGCAGCTCTGATACCAAACTTTCGGGCGGCATAATTTGCCGATAGAACGACGCCACGGGCACCTGCTCCAACGACTACAGCTTTGCCGCGAAGTGAGGGGTCATCTTTTTCCGCGACAGAGGCGTAGAAGGCATCCATATCCACGTGGAGGATGGTGGAATACTCTGGTTTTTCAGCCATTGAGGGGCTCACAAACTCGAAGGCTACGCCACTTTTCGTAAGAAGCGGCTAACTCCCACGCGCCAGTTGCCCGCAACGAAATTCCTCTTGGACCAGTCCGCCTAATCTCGCCTCGTACTAAAAAGAGTGATGTGCGATAGAGCAAGTCGGCAGAGCTCGCCTGCATATCTTCAAAAAAAGTAACATCATTACAGCCATAGCCATCATCTAAAGTTAAAAACATAACCCGCCTGCCAGATCGAACCGGCGGAGTCTGGAGCGCCACCTTTACGCCAGCAACTAATACTGAAGATTTAGCACGTTGCTGAATTAGATCTGAAGACCGGATCGCGCCAATCTCATTAAGGAACTCGCCGTAGAACTCCATCATGTGATGAGAGATATCCATCCCCATAATTTCGATCTCGTTGCGAACCCGCTCTGCCGGTGTTAAATCGGGTAAACCGCTGGATACCAGTGTTGGAGGTTGCAAACCCAAAGTCATCTGGCCGCTGCCTAAACTTTTGCGGTTACCCGTTAAACGATCAACATCTTGGAGATGAAGGAGTAGGTCACGGCGATTAATTTTCTGCTCTTGCAGTGAATGCAATTGATCGAAGGCACCAACCGCAATCAGCGACTCCGTTGTTGGCCGGCTGGCACCCGCTCGGCGCACAAAGTCACCTACATCTTGGTAAGGCTGTCCCAAAAGAATACTTTCGATCTCTTGGTCGTTGATTCCACTAAGTTCTGAAAAGGCCATCCGAATTGCATAGCCGCGAGCATCTGGAAGTGTTAACGAAGCGCCAGTGCTCATAAGATCCGGCGCCGTATACGGAGTTCGCAACGAAACGCTGGTGCGTTCTACTCGATAGGTTCGATCTGAAAGATTAATATCTAACGGTGCAATGGTTATCCCCCATTGTCTGGCCTCATCCAAAATTAACCGTCTGGGATACATTCCTGGATCATGTGTTAGCGCGCCAGCGATAAAGGCTGCGGTGTGATGAGTCTTCAGCCAAGCTGATTGATAGGTAGGTAGCGCAAATGCTGCCGCATGGGCTTTGCAGAATCCGAACGAGGCAAAGGCCCTAAGGATCTCCCAAACTTCTGCCACTATTTCGTAGGAATAACCGCGAGCCAGCGCTGCTGGGTAGAACCAATCGCAGACTGCTTGTTGGCCGTCAATGGTTCCCAAGTCCCGCCGCTTCTCATCAGCTTCTGCCAATGAGATCCCGCTAAGAATTGCAATAATTCGAATGACCTGCTCGTGAAAGACAACCACCCCTTCGGTCTCGGCCAAGACTGGTTCGAGATCGGGATGAATATTGGAGCGCTTGCGCAGCCCTTGTCTGGAGTTAAGGAAGGGCGTGATCATGTCGCTCTTTACTGGCCCGGGGCGAAATAACGAGATATCAATTATTAGATCGGTGAAATTATTAGGCGCTAGCTTGCCAACTAATTCCCGCTGCCCTGGACTTTCGACTTGGAAGATTCCTAAGGTCCGAGTCGATTTGATTAAATCAAAGGTCTTTACATCATCTAATGGAACTTCATCAATCGCTATTACTTCGCCATCTACTCGTTCGATTTCGCGGAGAGCATAAGAGATAGCCGATTGCATCCGAACGCCCAAGATATCGAGCTTCAATAACCCGATTGCCTCGACATCATCTTTATCAAATTGAACCATTGGATATCCGCTGGCATTGCGTTGGATTGGTGCGTGATCTAGCAACCCAATGTCGGAAAGGGCAACGGCACATGGATGCATAGAAAGGTGGCGAGGTAGGCCATCTAGTCGACCAGCTAATTCGATCGCCATCTTCATCACTGGCGTAGTGAGATTTAAACTTTTTAACTCTGGCAAATTAGCTAGCGCTTTAGCAATATTGCGCGCTCTGATATGAGGAAGTGCTTTGGCAATTAGATCAATCTCCATTGGGGCAATCCCTAAAGCCGCGCCAACATCGCGAATGGCATGACGGGCTCGGTAGGTCTCAACCATTGCAACTGTGGCGCAGCGGGAACTATTTCCGGGCTTGGTCCAATTGGGATCGCCGTAGCGCTCGAAGACGGCATCGTAAATTTCTAACCGTCTGGCAGATTCAACATCGATATCAATATCTGGCAGTTCATGGCGCAGCGTGGAGCAGAAGCGCTCCATCAAAAGACCATAAGAGATCGGCTCTACTCCAGAGATCCCCAATAGATGGCAGATCAGTGAGCCCGCTCCGCTGCCACGCGCTGCAACACGGATTCCCAAATTGCGCGCCATATCGGTGATATTTGCAACGGTAAGAAAGTAAGACTCGTAGCCCAAAGTTCTAACTGTTGCTAGTTCATCTTCTAGCCGCGAAGCTGCTGGGACTGAGCGAGCACCGCTATAGCGCTGGTGTAATCCAACTTCGCAACGTTCACGTAGTTGCCGAACTAAACCTTCTCGGTCTTTAGCACCTACGACGCTGGGTTCGGGCAGATGAATTTCGCCAATTCCGATATCGCGCCGCGCTGATAGCAGCGAGCGCTCTGCCCACTGGTTAGTAGTAATCAATAAATTTCTGCCGTTCCGCTCGCCAGCCGCGCGCGAAATTTCATCAGCGATAGCTGCCATATCCGAACTGCTTTTGAAATAGCCTTCGCTGTTATTTCGTTCGGTGTGGCGATCATGCAATGGAACCAAATTTCTGGTGGCATCAAGAACATCGGCAACTGGGCCATCGCTGCGATCGAGCATCCGAGCGGAGTTGGTAAGAATCGCGGGCAGACCATGATCGCGAGCGAAACCCAACATCCGGGCGGCGAGCGTTGTAGAAAATGGCCCGTCGCCTCGGACTTGATGCGAGACACATTCCACCGCCTGATCGGCAAATAGCTCACGGGTTGAGTTATAGATTGATAATGCTTCGTCATATCGCCTGGAGCCAATTGCCGTAGCTAACTGCGAATCGGCACCATGCAGCAGCAGCAAATTTGTTGAGTACTCGGAAAACTTTGCCAGCAGCTCATAGGTAAGCAGGTTCTCTTCCCCTGCCATATTGATGCTAGAAAGCAACCGATACAACGAAGCTAACTGCCCAGATTGTGCCAACAAGGTGACGCGATACTTCTTATGGATGAGACTTAAATTGACGCCCAGAATCGGCGTGATCTGATTGGCCTCGCAACTTTGCGCAAAGCGAATTGCCCCCGCCATTCCATCGCGATCGGTTAGCGCCAAAGCGCTCATCCCAAATTCCGCAGCTCGTTCTACAAGTTGGGCTGGTTGCGCAGTTCCATATTTAAAGGAGTAGCCACTGGAGAGATGGAGGTGCGTAAAAGGAGTTGTCATTATTAATCCGCAGTTGCAACGAAATTAGAGTGGTCTGGAGGTAGGGCGAATGAGCCAGGTGCCGGTGATCTCATCGCGCTCAATTTCAAAGGTGGTCAAGGTTCCTTCGGGGGCAGCTTCTACGCGCCAAATAGCTCGGGCGCCATCATCGAAGATATTGCTCTCGTTGAGATGGTTATTGCCATCGGCAATCCGATTCCACCAGCCGCCGGATTCGCGCCACCTGGAGACGATGGCATGGACATGGAAGCGGCGCCCCTTGTAGAGGAACTCTGTGGGCTCGCCTTCAGGAGCGAGCACTCGGGCGGTATTGGCCGGGACTGGCTCTGCAGGGCTGGTTGATTCGAACATATGTTCGAAAGATAGTCGCCACCCCCGACACTGGCAACTCCCCCGATTGGCGCTCCCTCTAGATCAAACTGACCAGACTTTTGCTTGAAAATTCAACATTTTAGTCTGACAGTATTGCCCCATGCATATTGCCATGGCACTAATCGCTGGCGGCTTCATCGGAACGGTCCTGGGCTTCGTTGGTGCCGGTGGCGCAATGCTTTCGGTCCCGATCCTGCTCTACCTCTTTCACTTCACTCCGATGCATGCAACGACTGCCGCGCTAGCCGTGGTCTTTCTAGCTGCTGCCTTTGGGACCATCCCAAAGTTTCGGGATAAAGATGTCCTGATCCGCGATGCCGCCACTATCTGGGGAATCGGGCTAATAACAAATATCGGTGCCAGCGCGATCTCAAAACATATTTCAGAAAATTTCATTGTCTCTGGCTTCTCAACCATTTTGATAGTCGCCGGAATCTCGATGTTGCGAAAGCCATCGGAAACTAAATCGGAACGCCAGATGCCGATCGCGGCCTTAATTGCGATCTCACTGACAATTGGTGCGATGACTGGACTCTTCGGAATTGGTGGCGGCTTTCTAGCAATCCCGGTTTTGGTTCTCTTCTTTCATACTCCGCAAAATAAGGCGGCAGGTACTTCACTACTAATCATCTCTCTAAACAGTTTGACCGCCTTCTTGGCGCACCATTCAATTTGGCACGAGATCAACTGGACAATCCCAATCGCAATGGGAGCTTCGGCGATAGTCATCTCAACGCTCGCTTCGCACTTTAGTTCGCGAGTACCAGCCATCAAACTTCGAAAATACTTTGCCGGTTTGCTTTTCGCGATTGCGATCTATTCATTATTGAAGACTTGGTTACTGAATTAAGTAATTATTTCGGCGCTCTAACGGTCTTGGAAAGATAACCCGCCAGTATTAGTACTGAACATGGGAAAGCCATCGCCACCGGTAATGAAAACAGATCTGCTAAGGAACCGGTAACAACAGGGCCAATGTAATAAGCCAACAAGCCAATAACCCCGACTCGGGCGATGGCGACCGAGGGTGCTATTGCAGTCATTCTTCCGGTCGCGGAAATAAAAGCTGGAACCATAGGGCCGATTCCGAGCCCAGCGATTATGAAACCAAAGATTATGATCCCAAGCCCAAGATAAATGTTGAAACTGGAGACGGGTACGGCGATGGCAATACATGCTCCAAGCGTTACGCCACCAATATAGCCACCATATTTAACAATTCGCTCGGCACCATATTTCATCATTAGATGATCGCCGCTAAATCTTCCTACGATCATTGCCAAAGCAAAGGCGCCGAAGGCTGATGCATCTAGCCCGGTCCCGATTCTCATATGTTCGTGTAGCAAGATCCCAGCCCAGTCACTGGCAGCCGCTTCGGGAATCAAACAACCGATTAAGCCAAAACCAATCAGCCACAAAATACCGGTACCTTTGCCAAAGAATGGAATCTTTGCGCTGGTAACTTCCTCATGACCTGCATGGCCATCAAGGTTATCTGGTAGCAGATTAAGTAAGTTAGGGATGAAAACCACGAAAGAGATAATTCCGACTCCGACAATATTTTCCTTCGAAGTAGTGTGATGAGCGAGAAGTCCACCAATAGCAGCGGCGATTAGCGCACCTACACTCCAGGACCCATGGAAACCTGACATATAGCGGCGGTCCAATATCTTTTCTACCGCAACCGCTTGAGTATTCACGGCATTATCGATTGCGGAGTAGCCAATTCCCATTACAAACAAGGCAATTACCAAGCTCCATTTTGAGTGCGCAATTCCCAACAGAATCAGCCCGCCCGACATTTCCAAACCGGCAATCAGAGCTACCCGCCGCGACCCAAAGGTGTGGATCATCCGTCCCGCTAACTGTGCGCCAATTACTAAGCCAATTGGGCTGCCTAACAAAACGACGCCGAACTGGGAGTTGCTCATATGTAACGCATGTTTAATTTCGGGAATCCGAGGAACCCAAGCATTTGCCATCACGCCCATGGTCCCGAAGGCCAACCAGAGCATGTTTCGAGCTCGGGTCGCGATTACCTCCGAGGGGCGTTTAACTTTCGCTGCCGAACTTTGCAAAATCGCCTCGCCTCCGAGCAATTAACTATGAAACGCTTCTCCTATGGAACTGGTTAAACCTGGGATGGAGCATATCGGCAGTTATGCCGAGGCGCTTCGCCGCGGCTGGAATTTTCGCTGGCAAGAAGGCACTACCGACCTTCCTCCTTATTGTCTGGGTCATATTGGATATTCGGTAGCTCCGTGGAAACAGAATCTGGGTTATGCCACAGAAGCCTTGAAGCAAATCTTGATTCCGGCTAAGGAGCGCGAAATGCCCTTCGTGGAATTAACTACCGATATCGACAACTTCGCTTCGCAGAAAGTGATTCAGAAAAATGGTGGCCTTCTGATTGAGGAATTTTCAAAGATTGCCGAGCAAGGTGGCGCCCCTTCCTACCGATGGCGCATATATTTCTAGTGCCAGCCCCAGTAGCACTTCTTTAATGCGGGTGTACTTTCCAGAGCATGATAAATACCGCCTCGATTATGCAACGGAAGAAAACCAATTGGTTAGCAATCGTGGCAGTTACCTCGGCGATCGCGGTCTACTTCCTAATTATCTTTGGGAGCCATGTAAGAGTCACAGATTCCGGTATGGGTTGTCCCGATTGGCCACTATGTAAAGGCAGCCTAAATCCCAATCAGGGTTTCCATGCCTTCATGGAACAGACTCATCGTTATTTAGCCGGAATCGTCACAATCCTGGTAGCCCTTACGATATTTATTGCCTATCGCACCAAAGCTCGCGTTGCCGCTATCCGACCAGCAGTAATCACGGGGGTAACGGTACTTATTCAAGTAGCTCTCGGCGCCGTTACCGTCTTTGATGGAAATGGTGCCCCAACTGTTGCGGCACATCTGCTTGCCGGACTTTCACTTCTTGCCGGCGCGACTATTACCGCTGTTGCGGTCTTGGTAAACCGCTTGGAAGTGGCTGGTCCACGTTTGGCACCGATCGGTTGGATTGCAATTAGCGGTGCCGGAATTCTCTACTTAACCGGTTCACTAGTTATCAATGCTGAGGCTGAAAAAGCTTGCGCAAGTTTCCCACTGTGCCCAACCGGCCAACCTGCCCGCTTCGTTGCCTTGCATTTGATCCATCGAAGTATGGTCGTTATCGCAGGTCTAGCATTAATTGCATTCGCCCTTCATGCGTGGGAGAAATGGTCGAATATCAAAGGCGCGCGCACATTGGCCGCCACCATAATTCTCTTACTTATTTCAACCGCAGGGCTTGGCATTCTAAGCGCTTTGCACAAAGCGCCACCTCATCTCCAAGATCTGCATCTGGCAGGCGCCGCTGCCGTCCTGGCGATATCTACTGCCTTGGCATCGTTAGGTTGGTTATCAGGTGCCGATTCGACTTCGGAAAAAGTGGCCGTTAACTAATACTCCGACCGTTCTCCCTTACTCTTTGCACCATGGCGGATATCAGAGAAAAAGCTGCAGTTCAACGAGTTCTCGCCGCACTTGCCGAACATGGGCTAAGCGGCGAGGTTCGAATCTTGGCCGATAGCGCTCGGACCTCAACTGAAGCAGCAGATGCTTTGGGTATTGCCGTTGGTCAGATCGCTGCTTCGATAATCTTCAAACTCCCAGATGGCTCCCCGCTTTTGATAGTTACCTCTGGCCGCCATCGGGTGGATACCGAATTAGTTGCCCGCACTTTAGGAATCGAAACGCTAGATCGCGTGGATGCCAACTATGTAAAGGAACGTTCAGGATTTTCGATTGGCGGCGTTGCACCGATTGGCTGGCTTTTACCTGCAACTATATTGATCGATGAGGCGCTAAATGATTATGAAGTTGTTTGGGCTGCGGCGGGACACCCACACGCGGTCTATCCAACTAGCTTCGCGGAATTGCTTGAATGCACTGGTGCGCGACCAATGTTCGTCGGCGAATAATCCACCTTCCGCGTATTATCTGAACCTACACGGAACTATTCTGAAAGTGGAGCAAAAATGAAACTGTGGTCGCAAACCTTTGGCGAAGGTGAAGACTTGGTTCTCATTCACGGAATGGGCTCCGCTAGCACCGCCTGGAAATTGATAGCTCCAGAATTAAGCAAAAGTTTTCGCGTCACTTTGATCGACCTTCCCGGCCACGGCCAAAGCCCGTTCGACCCTGGGCAACATATGGACCCGCCAGCTCTCGCAATTCTGGTTTTTAAAAACCTCCATGATTTAGGAATTCACAAATTCCACTTGGCCGGAAATTCTTTAGGGGGTTGGGTGGCGCTCGAAATGGCAGCTGCAAATCCCGATGAAGTTTTATCTGTTACGGGTCTCGCCCCCGCCGGACTTTGGTTGACGCCGTTTTGGACTAGGTTGCCAACGGCATCGGCTTCAAAATATATGGCTAGCGGGTTACGACAAGTCGCGCCGAACTTGCTTCGTTTCACTTGGGCAAAGAAGATTGGTTTCGCTTTGGTTAGTCCGCGTTGGCAGGAGTTAAGTCACGAGACCGTCGTCGATGCGACTTTAGCCATGGGAAGTTCGTTGGGATATTTTCCGGCTTGGGACGGCTTGCTGAAGAAGCGTTTCGATAAACAAGTGGCAACATCAATTCCCGTGACCATAATTTTTGGCGACAGCGATAACACTCTCCCTGCCAGGACTTGTCAGGAACGGATTCTTGCGCCGGCACATTCCAAGTGGATCATCTTGCCCGAAAGTGGTCACGCGCCGATGTGGGATCACCCCCAGGAGGTAACGGCCGAAATATTACGAACCGCTGGTGCATCGGTGTGATTGTTGCGCTCTATTTTTGGGATGTCGGGCCAAGCTCGGTTCCATTGGCTTTCGGACACATGGCGCTGGATCGTTTTAAATTGGGTCGGCTAAAGAAAGAATCAAAGATTTCCTTTTTTAAACTTTTGGGAACGGGAAAAGGGAAAAGCTTTACTCCGAAAGATGCTGACCCGCTTCGCTGGGGGTTGCTGGTATGTCTGCCCGAAGAGCGCATAAACAGTTTCGATAATTCCCCACTAATAAATCGATGGCGCACGATTGCAAAATCTGAGTTTCGAACTTTGCTGATCCCGATCGCAAGCCATGGACAGTGGGCCGGGGTCGAACCGTTTGAGATTAAAAATGAATTGGAATGGGTCGGTCCGGTCGCAGCCATAACCAGGGCCAAGATCGTCATTCGCAAGAATCTAATCTTCTGGCGCGCAGTTCCACCTGTAACCAAGAGCCTCAAGGGCGCAACTGGGCTGCAGGTCGCAATCGGCATCGGTGAGGCACCGATTGGGCTCCAAGGCACCTTTTCAATCTGGAATAGCGCTGCGGATCTCAAAGATTTCGCCTATTCCGATATTGCCCATAAGGGCGCAATTAGAGCAACAAAAACCAATGAGTGGTATTCCGAAGAACTCTTCGCTCGATTTGCCGTTAAAGAGCAACGCGGTGAACTAAAAGCAAATTAGTACGGCAGAATTGGGTGGTGTCCATCCGCCAATTTCGTCCCCGAGGAGATCGACGCCGTGGCATTTCACGTCGAAGATCGATCCTGCTTTATGGCGTTCTTGCAGCCGCTCTGCTCTCACAAATTGCCTACCCACTAGTTCATGGCGACCTCTTACGAATTATCACGCTGACTACGGTTTATCTCGGTGCTACCGCAATGCTCTTGCATGCTTGGTTTTCATACGGCCTTCGCTATGTTTCTAGTTACCTGTTTCTAACTTTTGCTATCGCGCTCGGAATCGAAGAACTTGGAAGTCGTAGCGGTTGGCCCTTCGGTCATTACACATACAGCCACACTCTAGGAATTCAAATTTATAACGTGCCATTGGTAGTTCCGTTTGCTTGGCTAATGCTTTCGCATCCAATCTTGATGGCAGCAAGAAAGATCACTCATCATTGGGTCTTTTTAGTTGGCGGCTTTGGGCTGATGGCTTGGGATATATTTTTAGATCCGCAAATGGTTTCTGCTCATCGTTGGACTTGGAAAGTAGTCGGACCCAATGTTCCATTTCAACCTAACATTCCGCTCTCCAATACCGCTGGTTGGTTATTCGCCGGAATGGGGCTGATGGCGATTCTTCACGTGGCACTTCCAAAAGAACGTCGCAAGCGCGGCGCAAATTTCTTGGCTGCAGAAATCTTTTTGGGTTGGACTTGGTTTGCAGGTGTTGTAGGGAACTTGTTCTTCTTCCATCGTCCAGGCGTCGCTCTCGTGGGCGGCATTGTTTATGGGCTATTTCTGGTGGCTTACCTATTTAATAGTCGCTTCGGCCGTCCTGACGATTTATAACTAATGCTCTCCTTGGCTTTAGGACTTTTTGCGCTCGCTCTCACCACAGTAAATGCCTTGACCATGCGAGTCGTAAAACCGATGGATGCAACCGTGATCGAAGATTCAGTAGATATCTTGATCCCGATGCGAAATGAAAGCGCTAATCTCCAAGCTGTAATTAAAACGGCAAAGTCTCAAACCCATATTTCCAGATTAAGTCTGGCGGTCTTAGACGATAACTCAACCGACGACACAAGAACCTTATTGAATATGGAATCCGAGCTATCAGAATTCACAACTCTCACTGGCCAGCAATTGCCACCAGGATGGCTGGGCAAGCCTTACGCCTGCAATCAGCTTGCTAGTGCCACCACTGGTGATTACATAGTATTTCTAGATGCCGATGTCAGACTGGATAAGAGCGCAGTAGCCGCGGCGATCGCAAATATGAAGCGCTGGAATTGGGAATTCCTCTCGCCTTATCCGCGCGAGTCGGCCGGTAGTTTTCTAGAAAACTTAATCCAACCTTTACTCCAGTGGTCATGGCTCGCCAGCGTTCCGTTGCGACTAGTAGAACGGTTCCCGCAACGTTCAACAACAATTGCAAACGGTCAGTTCTTTATAGTCACCAGAACGGCATACGAAACTATTGGTGGTCACGGTGCAATTCCAACTGCGATTCTCGACGATTTAGAACTTGCCCGTGCGCTGGTCTCAGCGGGATTTAAAGGTGGCGTAGCAGAAGGCTCTGCAGTTGCCGCTTGCCGGATGTATACCGATAACAAAAGTTTGATTTCGGGATATACCAAATCACTGTGGTCCGCTTTCGGCGGCGTCCCAGGAACCATATTGGCTTTGACGCTGCTATTTTGGACTGGCATCGTTCCAATTACTTTGGCGATAATGGGATCTCCTATTGGATGGATCGCCTACTTTGCAATTTGGTTCTCTCGAATAGTTGCCGCGTTGCGGACTAAAGGTTCAACTTCGATTGCCTTCCTGCATCCGATATCGATTTTGGTTCTCTTCTATTTAATATCACTGTCGTGGATTAGAAAATCGCGCGGTGAACTTACTTGGCGCGATCGCAAGGTGGGCTAACTTGGCCAAAATTATTGTTATTGGTGCCGGAATCGGCGGCATGGCAGCAGCTGCACGATTGGCTCGAGCTGGACATGAAGTTTCTATTCACGAAAGTTCTGACCGAACCGGTGGTAAATGCCGCACCGAATGGATTGGCGACTACGCCTTTGATACCGGACCATCGTTGCTAACGCTTCCAGCTATCTATCGCGATCTATTTTTGAAGACTGGAAAGCGGATTGAACATATCCTGAAGCTAGAGCCAGTCGACCCTGCGTTCAACTATCACTTTGCCGATGGCAAGTCTCTGACCTTCCCAAACCTGGCGCTAAATAAAGTTTATGACGAGATCGAAAGAACAATAGATTCCAAAACCGCCGACGAATGGCATCGGTTGATGCAGCGAGCCGAGCGGATGTGGGATGTGGCGCGTGGCCCATTCGTTGAAGCCGAGCTCGAGTCAATTCCCAATTTGATCAAGCGCAAGAACTTCTTATCGGATCTAAAGATAATTGCACCGCTGACTTCATTGCGAAAGCTCACGGGCAAATACACCCAAAACCCTTACCTAAGTAAAATTGTCGATCGATACGCAACCTATTCCGGTTCAGATCCCAGAAAAGCACCGGCCGTTCTATTAACAATTGCCTTTATCGAAAGTTCTTTCGGCGCTTGGCATATCCAAGGTGGAATCGGAGCCCTGAGCGCGGCCCTAGAAGAACGCCTAATCTCTTTGGGGGTGGCGCTCCATCTCAACTCTGAGGTAACTCGGATTCGAAATGATGGCTCAAAGGTGCTGGGAATTGCGACCGCTGATGGCCAAGAGATCGATGCCGAGGTAGTCGTTGCAAATGCCGATGCCGATCTGGTCTACAACAAATTGTTACCTAACGACTTGAAAGCTACGAAAAGCGAACGTCAGAAATTGAAGCGCTCGGAGAAATCGTTAGCGGGTTTCTCGCTGCTCCTTGGGCTAGACAATTCAAAACTTAGTACACCAGCGCCAAAGTTGGATCATCACAATATCTATTTCCCGAAGGATTACGATCAGGAGTTCAATGAGATTTTTGATTTGAAGCGTCCGGTTTCTGATCCCACAATCTATATCTGTGCCCCAAATGATCCACTGATGGTCAAGGGCGAAAACAAGCAAGCTTGGTTTGTTTTGGTTAACGCCCCACGCCACGAACCAGTTGGCGGGTGGGATTGGTCGAAAGATCCTGCCAGTTATGCCCAAAAGTTAATTGCAAAACTGGACCTATTAGGGCTTGAAGTCTCGTCTCGATTAGATGTAATGGAGTTTCGCACTCCCCTGGATTTGCAAAATAGCGTCAGCGCACCCGGTGGTTCGATTTATGGAACCTCTAGCAATTCCGCCAGGTCAGCGTTCCTGCGCGCAAGCAATCGCTCGCCGCTAAAGAATCTTTATTGTGTTGGTGGTTCGGCACACCCTGGTGGCGGCCTGCCACTGGTGGGGATTAGCGCTGAAATTGTGGCCGATGCGATCGGTAAGGCTTAGCTATTGCGGCTTTTGTTATACCCATAACGCATAACTGAAATAAAACTCCAGGCTTGCATTCCGAGCCAGATCAACGCAAGCGGCTCCACGAAATTTAGATTCAATAAACTGGCAACGAGCGCGATTGCTAACAAACTCGCTCGGACTGGCCGCTCCGCAACTGAAACAACTCCAGTTTCGTGAACTCCTAAACCGCCCATGCGTGCTCGGGCGTATTCCTGAGTTCCGGCGAGTAACCAAGCAAGAAAAACTATCTCCAGGTGGGCACCGATCGCATAAAAAGTTAGCGCCCAGAAAACTTCAGCCAATCGATCTACGACCGAATCTAAGACCGCACCTCGAACTGAATCGCTATCTGAAGCGATCGCTACCGAGCCATCTAAACCATCACAAAGTAATGAGAGCGCAAGAAAGATTGGACCCCACCAGCTGTCGTTGAAACGCCAGAGCAAAATGGCAAAGACTAACCCTCCAAGAGTTATTACATTTGGTGAAATTCGGGCTTTGCTTAGGATTTTAGAAATTGCATAAGAGATAAACAGCCATCCTTTTACAACGCCATTGACTGGAACATTGCCATGAAGTGCGCTCCACTTGGCATAAAACTCAGTGCGTTCCATGCCCAACCAATTTCAAATTTCTTGCGATTTCAAGAGTGGCAGTGGCCGTATTCATTGTGTAAAAATGTAACCCAGGCACATCGGCCGCGATTAACTGCTCGCAGAGTTTGGTAGCAATTTCAACACCCAGCGAGCGCACCGCTTCCGGCTCATCTGCGATTTGCGCAAACTGCGCTTCTAGCACCGACGGAATTGGAGTTCCGCTGAGTTCGGACATTCGTTTCAACTGCTTAACATTTGTGACCGGAAGAATTCCGGCGATTATTGGCAAACTCGAGCCCGCTTTGCGTAAGCGTTCGACCAAATTGATCCAATGTTCAATTTCAAAAAAGAATTGGGTGGTAGCAAAACTGGCACCCAGCTGTTCTTTGCGAAGAAGTACTTCGACATCTTGTGCGAAGTTCCCATGAGAAGCTGGGTGAGAATCGGGGAAGGCGGCCACACCAATTTCAAAGCCACCAAAATCTTTAGCTAACTTAACGAGTTGATCGGCGTGATCTAGGCCACCCGGAGTTGATACCCACGGCGCACCAGGGCCGCCAACGGGATCGCCACGAAGGGCCAAAATACTTTTGATTTGAGCGCTCTGATACTGAGACAAGATTTCGCGAAGTTCACTCTCGCTGCTTCCCACGCATGTTAAATGGGCAACGGTTGCAATTCCCGTTCGCTCCGTGATCTCTTTAGTAATCCGAATCGTTCGATCTCGAGTACTTCCACCGGCGCCATAAGTAACCGAAATGTATTCTGGGGCGAGGGCTGTGAGTTCGGCCATCGCCTCCCAAAGCCTGGCCTCTCCGGCCGTGTCTTTAGGCGGAAAGAGCTCGATTGAGATTGAAGTTGCCGCCATAGCGAGGCAGGGTACCGTTGCTACGTGGAATTATCTCCTACCTCGAGCCTGTCAGATCTAAGAATCTTGATAAATGACGTTTTGGCACAATTCGTCGAAGTCGAAAATCAGTATTTGCGGGCGATTGGGCCAGAGCTTAATCCAGTCGCAGATGCGTTAGAGCGCTTTCTCTTAGATAGTGGCAAACGGATTCGCCCGCTCTTTTCCTATATTGGCTTATTGGGAACTGGTGCTGATGGCACCCTTCCCTTATTAAAAGCTGCTTCCGCGCTTGAACTAGTTCATGTTTGCGCGCTAATCCACGACGATGTCATGGATGCTTCAGATACCCGAAGAGGTGCGCCTTCGATTCACCGTGCCTTTGAAACCAGGCATCAATCCGAAGGTCTTCAAGGTTCGGCGGCACAATTTGGAATTTCTAGCGCCATCCTCATGGGAGATCTGGCTTTGATTTGGGCCTCCAAGATGTTGCACGAGTCCGGCATTGAACAAGAAGTTATGGTCCGTTCCTTACCGGTGTACGACGAGATGCGGGTCGAACTAATGGCGGGTCAGTATTTGGATGTTTACGAACAAGCCCTCGCCAGCCAAAGTGTTGAACGCTCGCTTCGTGTGGCTCGATACAAATCCGGCAAATACAGCATTGAACGGCCGTTGCACTTTGGCGCCACGCTTGGCAGCGCAACTGCCACTAAATTGATGGCGCAATATTCCAAATATGGCCTGCCGCTAGGTGAAGCCTTTCAACTTCGCGACGATGTGCTCGGCGTATTTGGGGATCCGCTAGAAACCGGAAAACCCGCTGGTGATGATCTGCGGGAAGGAAAGCGAACGGTCTTGATGGCAACCACCTTTGAACGAACCAACGAAAGCCAAAAGGCAAAAATTGCCGAGTTATTTGGCGACCCAAACCTAAGCGCTGAAGGTGTAAGCCAGCTTCAAGAAATAATCGTCGGCACTGGTTCGCTTGCTCATTTAGAGACTTTGATTGATTCACTCACATCACAAGCGCTAGCTGCTGTTGAACACCAAGAAATTTCCCCAATTGCTCAAACACATTTGAAATCCATGGTTGATATCGCAATCCGTCGCACCGTTTAAGGATCAAGTTAATGCCCCGTAGTGTCAAAGGACCCACCGATCATGTAGTAATCGTTGGCGCCGGCCTCGCCGGTTTAAGCGCCGCGCTGCGGCTGGCAGGTGCAGGACGCGCCGTTACAGTGATTGAACGCGAAGCCGTACCTGGCGGTCGAAATGGCTTGCTAACTAAAGATGGCTACGCTTTTGATACTGGCCCAACTGTTTTAACGATGCCAGATCTAATCGCCGATGCCTTGGCTTGTGTTGGGGAAGAGCTAAAAGATTGGCTAGAACTTATTCCGCTCCAACCCTTGTACAGAGCCTTCTACCACGATGGGTCACAGCTGGATGTCCATGCCGATACCGGAAAAATGCAGGCGGAAATTGAAAAGACCATCGGTGCCGACGAAGCCGGCGGCTATGGAAAATATGTTGAATTTGTAACCAAGCTCTATAAGTATGAAATGAAAGATTTCATTGACCGCAACATTGATTCCCCGCTCAACCTTTTGACGCCAAACCTCGCAAAGCTAGTTGCCATCGGTGGCTTTAGAAAATTGGCACCAAAGGTAAATCAATTCCTTAAAGATCCCAGGACCCAAAAGGTTTACTCTTTTCAAGCGATGTACGCTGGAGTCAGCCCACAACAGGCATTGGCGATCTACGCGATCATCGCTTACATGGATTCGGTAAATGGTGTCTTCTTTCCCAAAGGCGGAATGCACGCGGTGCCTCGAGCGCTGGCTGGTGCCGCAGAAAAACACGGCGTTACTTTTGAGTACAACACGACGGTAACTTCAGTTGAAAAGTCCAACGGCCGAGCAGTAGCAGTGATCACCGAAGATGGGCAGCGGATTGAATGCGATGCCCTGATTTTAAATCCCGATCTACCAGTTGCTTGGCGCGAACTTTTAGGGCGCACTCCCCCATCCGTGAAACGACTTAAGTACTCACCCTCATGTGTAACCATGTTGATTGGTTCAAATAAGAGTTACGACCGTTTGGCTCATCACAATATTCACTTTGGCGAATCCTGGGATGGCGTTTTTGATGAGCTAATCAATAAGAAAACTTTGATGACCGATCCCAGTTTGTTGGTAACTGTGCCAACGCATGATGACCCCTCACTTGCCCCAGCCGGAAAGTCTTCCTATTACGTTTTGTTCCCAACTCCGAACCTGGATGCCAATATCGATTGGAAAAGAGAGACCGAGCCCTATCGAGATCAGATGATCAAAACTATGGAAGCGCGTGGCTATGAAGGCTTTGGCGACTCCATCGAAGTTGAGCACATAACAACGCCGCTGGATTGGCAAGCGCAAGGGATGGAGCGTGGCGCCCCATTTGCTAGCGCCCATACTTTCTTCCAAACCGGACCATTTCGACCCCGAAACCTGGCGCAGAGCTTTGAGAATGTGGTCTTTGCTGGTTCTGGTACCCAACCCGGAGTCGGCGTGCCGATGGTTCTGATTTCTGGCCGGTTAGCGGCCGAACGAATCGTTGGGACTATTCCTTAAACGCCAATATCTTCATTCCAAAGTTCTGGTTCGGCGGCAATGAAGTCCTTCATCAATTGCTTACATTCCTCGGAATTCAAATTTATAACTTCAACGCCATTGGCTCGAAGCAAATCTTCGGCGCCCATAAAAGTTTCATTCTCGCCGAGCACCACCCGCGGAATGCCATAAAGCAAAATCGCACCTGTGCACATATTGCAGGGCGAGAGCGTGGTGTACATCGTCGCCTGTCGATAAATCTTTGCTGGCAACCGGCCGATATTTTCCAAACAATCAGTCTCGCCATGTCGGATCGCACTCTTTTGCTGTACGCGCTTGTTATAGCCCGTACCCAACACTTTGCCATCTACAACAAGAGCTGCGCCGATCGGAATTCCGCCTTGGGAACGTCCTTCTCGGGCTGCCGCAATAGCAAGTGCTAGAAATTCTTGATCCGACATGGTTCGACCTTTCTACATAACTATTTCTATTTGTTTGTAATTGACCTTACTTCTCTGCCATAACTTTCTTGCCACCAATGATGGAGTAAAGAATGAAGGAGATAGCGAAGCCAACCGGGAAGGCGATATCGCCGAAGTTGCCATTGTGCTTTGGCACAACACCGGTGTAGTACTTTTGATTTGCAAAGAGCCAAATCGAAAGGAAAACCCCCACAACGAAAGCAATTGGCCCGGCAGGATTCTCACGTTTTGCGAACAAGAGACGCTCGATGCTTGCGCCCTTACGTATTAACTTATCGGCCGCAATAACTCCAAGCCATGGTCCAATCCAGTAAGACATAACTAGTAAGAAGTTTTCAAGATTTGAAGCCGGATTGTCCATAGCGCTCTTGGCCAACAAGAAGCCAGCAATACCGAAGACAACTGCCGCGATGCCACGACGCTGCGCGGAACCAAGCTTGAATCCGATAGTCAAAAAGGACATCGAGCCGGAGTAAATATTAAGGACGTTAGCGCAGATTGAGCCAACAACAATTCCCAGAAGTACTGCCTTACCCAACCAACCTGGAAGAGCCGCAGTGAAATCTGAAACTGGGTTGGTCTTGGCGCCATAATCGCGCATGCCGGCAGTTACAGCTGCAGCACCTACGATTTGCAAAATGGTGGTTGAGAAGAACAGACCGGCAGCTGCAAAGCGGCCGCTCTTCTTTGGATCTTCGCTCTTTGGAAGATAGCGGGCATAGTCAGAAGCGAATGGGTTCCAACCAGCGGCGTACCCGTAAACGGCACCAACGAATACCAAGAAGGCGCCAGGAAATGGCTTGCCGTGAGTTGAAAGATGTGACTTGCTTAGCGTGATTATCGCAGCAATGCCAAATACCACTATTAGGTATGGCATCAGGTACTTCTCAACGCTCTGAACCAAGTTGTGTCCGATAAATGCAATCGCAACTTGAATTAAGACAACAATTACTAGGGAAACTACGTTGCTAAGTTTGGTCAAGGTAGCAAGTGCGAAGGCACCGGAGACCGAGTTAACCGCAAACCAGCCAATGCCGGCGGCGCCAGCATTGAATATTGAAGGCAAAATATTTCCCAACTTACCGAAAGCGGCACGTCCGATAACCATTTGCGGAACGCCGTACTTGGAACCATCCTGCGTCAGGATGTATTGGGCAAAAGCGCCAAGAGCGTTGCCGATCAAGATTCCGATTAACGCTTGCGCAAAGCTCAGGCCGAAAAATACGCCTAGCGCTCCGACATAAATGGTGGCGAACTCGAGGTTCGGACTCATCCAAGTCGCAAATAATTGTGAGGCTTTCCCGTGTCGATCTTTCTCGGGAATTGATTCAATTCCACCTGGTTCTACGGCCATAACTTTGGCGCCGTATTCGCCTTCGCGCATTTCTAGGTTGCTCATTGCTTAATCTCTCCTTTAAGTCGGTGAATTTCTCTGTCCAGTCATCGTCGACTCTGCGCAAAGGGTGGGTGGGGAGAGGTCCACACCCTCGATCAGTTGGGAGAACTCTCTATGAATTCTGAGTAAATAGCGAGCGCGTCGCGCGCCGATTGCCAAGAAATATTGTGGATTTTCTTGAGACTCTCACTCTGGGGTTGAGGGCTGACCTCGCGTAACTACAATTGCCCCACAATGGATGAGCTAACTGCGGCGGGGATTTACGCCACCGAACTCAGAGCTTCCTATGCCGAGTGCAAACGCCTCAATTCATTGCACGGCAAAACCTATTACTTAGCAACGCTTTTGCTCCCCGCCGCTAAGCGTCCCTTTGTACACGCGCTCTATGGCTTTGCTCGGTATGCCGATGAAATTGTCGATGACCTCGATTCAAAGTTGAGCCAGGAAGAAAAGGCTGCGGAACTAGCGCGCTGGGGCAATGGCATCCTCAACGATTTGCGAACTGGGTCTAGCTCTGACCACGTTGGTGCCGCGTTGGTTGACACAGTGCAACGATTTAAGATCCCAATCTCCTATTTTGAAGCCTTCCTGAAGTCAATGACCATGGATCTGACCGTCACTGAGTATCAGACTTTCGATGAGCTAATGGAATACATCTACGGTTCGGCGGTAGTAATTGGTCTTCAGATGGTTCCAATTTTGGGTCCATTAAGTGATGCCGCCTACGAGCCAGCAGAGAAATTGGGTGCTGCCTTCCAATTAGCAAATTTCATCCGCGATATTGGTGAAGATTTAGAGCGTGGTCGCATCTATCTGCCGATTGCCGAATTAGAGAAATTTGGTGTTAGTAAAGCGATGCTAGCCAACCGAAAAATAACGCCAGAGATCAAAGCTGCGCTGCAATTTCAAATTGGGCGAGTTCGGCAGTTGCAACAAGATGCTGCGATCGGCATACAGTTTCTGGAACCTGCCAGCCGGCCGTGCATCGAGGCGGCTAGTGAGCTTTACTGTGGGATTGTCGATGAAGTCGAAAAGATTAATTATGAGATCTTCACAAAGCGAGCAACTACCTCAACCTGGCGTCGAATTAAAGTTGCACTGCCAGCTTACTTGCGAGCCCGCGCCGCTCGCTGATTTTCGCGCCGCCCCCAAAACACCCACAACGCGAGAACCGATAGAACTAAAGAGAACCCGAAGAGCAGATCTTCAACTGGAGCTGCTGCAATTCTAAAACCAGTTATTGCATGGGGATCGTAGATGACGATATTTCTTGAGGTAAGCCACCAATTTGTTAAAAGCTGAAATGAGATGATGATCGAATAGGAAGTCCAGAAAACTTTGCTTTTAAGTAGTTGGGTTCGAAGTGTCCAAAGATCTAGAAGGCTAGCCAAAAAGACTGAGCTGATTGCTAATTGGGTATAGCTCATTTTGGCTCATCCCCTACGGACCAATGTTTCTTGACGTTTCTTACGGCTTCTAAGGTCATGATGGCAGCGATCGGCACGATCAAAAAGAAGAGATACTCCTCGACCGGAATATGAAATGGTCCGAACTTTCCCACGATTTGTAGGGGATCAAAGTGCCAATGCCCTCGGCGAATCGCGTAGGCATCCCAGCCGATAAATACGGCAGCAATTGGAAGGACGCTGAGCGCCACGCGCCGAACTCGTTTCAAGACGCGAACGCGAAGGGCAATCTCCAACCAGAACGATCCGAGCACCGTGAAGAGCAACATCGCGACATAACCGTACTTGAGCACGGTTCATTCTCTCACTACCGACCTTAAATGCTAGGCTCTAAACAACGGGAGCCGAGAGATTGGCTGAGAGGATCTGAGATTCAGATCGACCGTAGTACCAGTTCGGTAATGCGAATTGGAAGGAGATCTGGATATGCACCTAAATTTCATGGCCACCTTCATCACCGCTTGGGGTTATCACCTGACCTATCTTGAGTTGATCGCATTTATAACTTCAGTTATCGGAGTCGGGCTAGGAGTCTTTGGTCCGCGATCGACATGGCCCTGGTGGAATATCAGTTCCTTGTTATATGCCGCTCTTTTCTACGAGCAGAAGTACTACGCCAGCGCCGCTCTTCAATTTATATTTATCGCAGGTGGGTTTTGGGGTTGGTTTGGGTGGGGCGCCAAAGGTGCAACACCGGCAAAGGTGAGTCGCAATGAGAAAATTATTTGGGGAGCAGTTTTCATCATCTCCTGGGGCACGCTATATCCCTTCTTAAAACGGATCGGTGCCGCGGCCTCTCTTACCGATGCCTTTGGCTTCGTAGGCTCATGTATCGCTCAAATCTTGATGGTTATCGAAAAATATGAGAGTTGGCCGTTATGGTTTGTTGTCGACGGGGTGTATACCTATCAATTTTGGCGTGGTGGTAGCTACCTCACCGCTATCCTGTATTTCATATTCGTGTTGATCGCAGTCGCAGGTTGGAAACGCTGGTTAAAGGAAGCGAGCAAATGATTACCGAAGTGGAGCTCGCCGATCTAACTCAAGCGATTCTGGGCGCCACCGCTACTTGTGGAAATTCCATCGTTCTTACCATTGATGGACCAGCTGGGTCGGGCAAGACAACCCTTGCCGCCGCACTTGAAAATCGAATTGCATCTTCCGGGCGAAGTGCGATGACGATTCATCTCGATGATATTTACAATGGTTGGGAAGATGCCTTGGGCGCCTCGCTGACAAGGAACTTAGCAGAGAAGGTCATCCCAGGAATTACTACGGGTCACTCCTTTCTGCTGCCCAGATTTGATTGGGCGATTTCAGAATATTCAAATCCAATGATTTATCTACCTAGCGAGATTGTGATCATCGAAGGCGTTGGCGCTGGCCAGAGTGCAATCCGGGAATTCGCCACCTTAGCCATCTGGATTTATATCGATTCCGAAGTTGGGATGGCACGAGTACTGGCGCGCGATGGGCAGACCGTTAAAGCACACATGAGGCAATTCCAGCGAGCCCAAAATGAACATTTCCTTAACGAGGGCTCGGAGTTGGCCGCGGATTACCGCCTAAATGGCGCGCCTTAAGCCCCTCTGCCTTACTCCATTCTCTAAGATTTAAGGGTGTCTGACCTTTCTGGTGAAATTCTTGATGGGCGATACCAACTTGGAGAGCTAATTGCTTCTGGTGGTATGGCCGCCATCTATGTCGCCACTGACCTCAGACTGGATCGAACCGTCGCCGTCAAGGTAATGCACGAGCATTTAGCGAATGATGAATCCTTTGTAAACCGGTTTATCCGCGAGGCCAAGGCCACGGCTTCACTAAATCATCCAAATGTCGTTGCGATCCAGGATCAAGGCTGGAACGAAGGCGGCGTTCAAGCGGTCTTTCTTGTTATGGAATTTATCGATGGCTTTACTTTGCGCCAAGTTATGACCGAGCGCGGTGCTATGTCACCTGAGGCCACCATTACCTATTTGTTGCCGATCTTGAGCGCATTGGCTGCGGCCCACAAAATTGGAATCGTTCATCGCGATGTTAAACCTGAAAATATTTTGATCTCTAAAGATGGGCGCGTAAAAGTTGGCGACTTTGGTCTGGCCAGGGGCGTTGGTCTTGGTAAGACAATGACTGCTGATGCCAGCGTCATCTTAGGTTCGGTCTCGTATCTCTCCCCCGAACAAGTGCAACGAGGAATTACCGATGCTCGTAGTGATCTATATTCGCTCGGCATTTTGACCTTTGAAATGTTGGTGGGTCGTAAACCATACGAAGGTGAATCAGCCATTCAAATTGCCTATCGCCATGTAAATGAGCAAGTGCCACCGCCCTCCAACTTCGTCTCCGGCATTCCCAGCTCGTTAGATAAATTGGTGCAATCTATGACGGCCGTGGATCCGGACCAACGTCCCAAAGACGCGGGGGTCGCATACGAGATGGTGTTAGCGATTCAATCTGAATTAGACCCTGATCGGCCACAACTAAGTTTGGAATTGGACCTACCTAATAATGAGCGTTCCACTTCACCAAAGAAAAAACCAAGACCACAGGTTCGCATTGCCCCTCGTAATGATGGCAAGCCAGCGATCGCTAATACTGTTGTGAGTAAGCCTGCGGTTCGCGAAAATACCGGTGGAACAAAACCTCCAACAGCTCGCCAATTGCGCAAAAAGAGATCCACTCGAAGGTTTATTGTCCTAATTCTTTTGCTCGCACTGATTGGAGGTGGCGCGGCGTGGTACGAGTTCTCCGGACCAGGTTCAAAGATTTCGATCCCATCCCTCGTGGGGCTCTCGGCTAATGAAGCGAACGCCGCTCTTACGCCGCTGGGACTTCACTCAACGGTCTTGGCAAGCATTTTTAGTGAAGATGTTGCAAAGGGCAAAATTATTTCCAGTAGTCCAGGTGGCGGGGCAAAAATTGCCGCCGGTGGCAATATTGACTTAACAATATCCAAAGGTAAGGAACGATTGATCGTTCCAACTTTGATCGGTCTCTCAGTTACAGCCGCGCAATCCCAGATACTTAGTTCCGGGTTGAAAGTTGGTAACGTCACTTCAACTTATAGTTCAATAGTTGCGAAGAACGCCATTATTTCGGAATCACCGAAAGGCGGCACCAAAGTGCGCCGCAATACCTTGGTTAATTTCGTGGTGAGCCAAGGAGCTCAACAAGTTGCTGCCACTAGTTACGTCGGCCTCGGTGGCGACCAAGCGCTAAATGAATTAACAGCCGCCGGATTCAAGGTTTCAACTACCTACGCTTACAGCGATACCTTCGCCGCCGGCGCAGTAATCACCCAAACACCGGCAGGCGGCGGATCGCTAGATAAAGGCAGCTCAATTGCCCTAATAGTTTCGCAGGGTCCCGAAAGTGTTTACATCCCTAACGTCTTCTCACTTACCGCAGAGAACGCCACCCGAACACTAGAAAATCTCCAACTACAAGTGATCGTTAAATCTATGGGTACCAAGAAGATTAAGACCGTCACCCATATCTCTCCTGCGATCGGCACCAAGGTCAAGCGTGGGTCTACGGTGGTAATAACAGTCGGATAGGCTTGCCAAATGGCCGCTGCACTATTACCTCGAATTGGCGCTCATGTCCCGACTTCTGGTGGCATGGCAAAGAAATCCATTGCTTACGCGCAGACAATTGAGGCTGAGGTAGTCCAAGTATTTGCCTCCAATCCGCGAGGTTGGGCAATGCCCGAAGCGAATCCTGAAGCAGATGGCGCCTTTCGAACCAGAGCTGAAGAGCTAGATATCGAAAGTTATGTCCACGCGCCCTTCTTGATCAACTTGGGTTCGCCCACAATTTCTACCTACGAGAACTCACTAGCCTCGACCGCATATTCCCTTGCCAGAGGTCGCCAAATTGGTGCCAAAGGCGTAGTTATTCATACCGGATCAGCAGTTGATGAATCGCATATCGAAAACGCCTGGAAACAAATTCACGAAGGCATGATGCCGGTTCTAAATAATTTAACTGATGAAGATCCCTGGCTCTTACTGGAACCAACCGCTGGCCAAGGTCAATCGTTGGTCAAGAAATTGGATGATTTGACCAAATACTTTGATGCGCTGGAATGGCATCCGAAGGTTGGCGTCTGTCTCGATACTTGCCACGTCTTCGCTGCTGGTCATGACATCCAAGCTAAAGGTGGAATGACCGCAACTTTGGATCTATTAGTAAAAATTGTAGGTATCGAGCGAATCCAATTAATTCATGCCAATGATTCCATGGATGTTTGCGGTGCCTTGAAAGATCGTCATCAAAATATCGGCCAGGGCCACATCGGTTCAAAGCCTTTTGAAGAGCTACTGGCCCATCCGGCCGTGAAGAACGCCCCGCTAATTCTGGAGACTCCAGGTCAAGAACCAGAACATGGCAGCGAAGTCGCGCTCTTAAAAAAGATGCGCTCAAAAGTAAAGTGAAATTAGCGCAAAATAAGCCAGCGCTAGCCGCCCTGCTTCTTACGGTTGCCGCATTTTGGGGCGGTTCCTTCGTGGTAATGAAAGGCGTACTAAATCGCCAGGATGTAAATTCCTTTCTGGCTTGCCGCTTTATTATTGCAACCCTGCTACTTATAGCCTTCCGCCCAAGCGCACTCAAATTGATTAATCGAAAATTTTTAGCAAAAGGTGCACTCGTAGGGTTATTTCTCGGCACCGGCTATATCTTTCAAACTTTTGGTTTAACGCTAACAACCGTTGCAAAGACTGGTTTCATCACAGGGCTTTATGCGGTATTTGTTCCTTTAGTTTCGGCCGGGCTGCTAAAGCGAAGAGTAACTTCGCTGCAATGGTTAGCCGTGGGACTCGCAACCATGGGTCTGTTACTGCTCTCGTTTAAAGGTTTTAGCGTTGGAGTCGGCGAATTCCTGGTACTCGTTAGCGCAATTCTCTTTGCCCTGCACATCGTTGCCTTGGGCGAGTGGAGCTCGGGAATGGACACTTACGCTCTAACCATCGTTCAACTCGGGACTGTCTCTCTAATTACAACGGCGGCCAGTTTCAAGTCTGGTTTTCATTTGCCACCAGATGTCGGCGTCTGGCGCGCCGTTATTTTCACCGCAGTTTTTGCCACCGCCTTCGCCTTCATTATCCAAACTTGGACCCAATCTTTTATGCCGCCAACTACTATCGCGATCATCTTGACCATGGAATATATCTTTGCCGCCGGATTCGCCGTCATCTTCGCCAACGAGAGCCTCACCATCAAGACTCTAATTGGCGGCGCCATGGTGATTGCTGCCATGTACTTGATTATTTGGGTCGAGGGCCGTGAGAAGATTACGACATGATCGATCTTCGCTCCGATACCGTTACCAAACCTTCCGAAGGAATGCGCCGCGCCATGGCGAATGCCGAAGTTGGCGATGATGTCTACGGCGATGATCCGACCGTTAACTCTTTAGAAGAACGAGTTGCACAGCTCTTCGGAATGGAAGCCGGCGTATTCACTCCTTCCGGCTCCTTGGCCAACCAATTAGCAATTCGGATGTTGGTAAAACCCGGCGAAGAGTTAATCTGCGAAACGAATTCGCATATTGTTCGCGCCGAACTCGGAGCTGCTGCGGTCTTTAGCGGCATCACCACCCGAACCGTCTTGGAACCTCGTGGTTTGCTGAACCCCCGAAATCTAATTGCAATTGCTCGTCCGGAATCAGGTCCATATTTGGTATCTACAACTGCGTTAGCAGTCGAAAACACCCACAATTTCGGTGGCGGCACAATTCAACCGATTGCGGAGATTGCCGAACTTCGAAAGCTTTCGCAAGAAATCGGTTTAGGACTCCACCTCGATGGTGCTCGTATCTGGAACGCACATATCGCCTCCGGTGTCCCACTTCTTGAATATGGAAAATATTTCGACACCATTAGCGTCTGCCTCTCAAAGGGTTTAGGTGCGCCAGTTGGTTCGGTAATGCTCTCGACAAGAGAGCGAGTGACCAGCGCCAGACAATGGCGCAAGCGTTATGGCAGCGGCATGCGTCAAGTAGGAATCTTGGCAGCGGCCGGGCTTTACGCCTTGGATAACAATCTGCAACTGCTTGTAAATGATCATTCCCGCGCGAAGTCGCTTGCGATCGCTTGCGCGAACGCAGTGCCCAGCGTAATAAATCCACTCGAAGTAGAAACCAACATAGTTGCTTTGGATCTTCAGGGTTTAAATATCACTGCGGCCGAGTTAAATTCGCAACTAAAAGCTGCCGGAATTTTGGCAAGTGCGCTCGGTCCTAAGTTCTTACGATTGGTTACCCATTTGGATATTACCGATTCCGATATGGAAATCGTGATGCAAGTACTACCGGAATTACTTAAGCGCGCCTTCGTGGCGTAAGAACCACTCTTTCGCATCCAAGCCATACGCGTAATTTCCTAAGGCGCCACCCGATTTCACAACCCGATGACATGGCACAATTGGCGCGATCAAATTTCGAGCACATGCACTACCAGCTGCTCTTACTGCATCTGGCGAGCCAGCACGCTTTGCGATTTCGGCATAGGACATGGTTTTCCCAACCGGAATTTTACGGAGCGCTTTCCAAACTGCCTGTGAAAAATCAGCTCCCGGTTGTCTAACTTGTATTCCGCCAAAGGCAGCTAAATCACCATCGAAGTAATCACTCACCAAATCACTAATGATTGGAATGCTTTTAACGGTAGTAGCTTTTCTGGCTGAATCATCGGAATCCATGCGGCTCAATAAATCTTCATAACTTGTGAACCCAGCCCCAAGAAGCACATGTTCATCGCTGATCAGATAGAGAGCGCCCACCGGAGTCTTGTAGAGGGCTCGTTGTAGCATCCCGCAAGTCTATTCCTGATTTTGAAGTTCGGAAATAACTTTTTGAAACTCCCCAGAAATAATTAGCATCTTGCGTTTTGAAGTTAGCCCCGATTTCACCTGAATGTCACGCTTTGGGATCTTTAGTACATCAGCCAAGAGCTTTATGACGGCTTCGTTCGCACTCCCATCAACTGCTTGCGCGGTAACTGAGATAACGAGCCGGTCATCGCGGCTACCTCCCACACGATTGTGGGCGGCGCCTGGCTTTACATAAACGGGTACTAACATCTCTTGACAAATATAAAGATTTAACGATCCCGCAGCATCTCGGCGACCAAGAAAGCTAGTTCAAGGGATTGGGTGTGATTGAGTCTTGGATCGCAGGCCGATTCATAGCGCATCGCTAAGTCCTCGTGAGAGATCTGCTCCCCGCCCCCGACGCACTCGGTGACATCGTCACCAGTGAGTTCGATGTGAACGCCGCCAGGATGAGTTCCTAAGGCTTTATGAACCTCAAAGAAACCCCGCACTTCATCAGTTACATCTTCAAAGCGTCGCGTCTTGTAACCGCTTGGGGCTTCATAGGTATTGCCGTGCATTGGATCGCAGACCCAGAGCACTTTGGCGCCAGATTTTGTAACGGCATCGACCAAGGCTGGCAACTTCTCGCGAATGAGACCAGCACCCATTCGGGTTATAAAAGTTAGTCGCCCGGGCTCGTTATTTGGATTGAGCTTTGCAATCATCGCCAGCGCCTCTTCGGGCGTGCTCTTTGGCCCAAGTTTAATTCCGATTGGGTTGTGAATCTTGGAAGCGAAATCCATGTGAGCGCCATCGAGCTGGCGGGTGCGCTCCCCGATCCAGACGAAGTGAGCCGAAACGTCATACGGCAATTGAGTGCGTGAATCAATGCGAGTGAGCGCCTTCTCGTATTCGAGAATTAGCGCTTCGTGGCTGCTGTAGAAGTCCACAGTTTTAAAGGCTTCTGGGTCAACGCCGGCAGAGGCCATAAATTCCAAGGCTCGGCCAATCTCATTTGCCATCTGCTCGTAGCGAGCGCCGTAGCGCGGATCATTGATAAAGCCCTTATTCCATTCGTGAACCTGGCGAAGATCGGCAAAACCACCTTGGGTAAAGGCACGAACTAAATTTAAGGTTGCGGCTGAGGTGTTATAGACCTGAACCAAGCGATCGGGATTTGGGGTCCGGGCTTCGAGGGTAAATTCCAAATCATTTACCGCGTCGCCGCGATAAGCCGGTAGAACAACTTCGCCGCGGGTCTCTAAATCGTTACTTCTTGGCTTAGCAAATTGTCCAGCCATCCGACCGACCTTGATTACCGGAAGGCTAGAGAAATATTGAAGCACTGCCGCCATTTGTAAAATCGTCTTGATCCGATTTCTAATTGAATCAGCAGTTGCCGCCGCAAAAGTTTCGGCGCAATCCCCGCCTTGTAGCCAAAATGCGCGACCAGCTGCGGCTTCGGCGATTCGAGCTTTGAGATTGTCGCACTCGCCTGCGAAGACCAACGGTGGCAGCTTGCGTAGCGTGCCAACCGCCTTGGTTACCGCTTCCCCCGTTGGGCCACCTGGCCAATTGGGCTGTTGGGCCGCAATCAAGCCAGGGGTGAATAGGGCATCAATATCTACCACTGGGGTGGTGGGCTTTGAATCGCGCGCTTCATTAGTCAGCATGGTTGTAATCGTAGGGAAATTGTTCGCCCAAGGGCGGGCAATTAACCGAAGAAGATCTCCGCTTCTGCATAGAGGGATGGGTCAACAAGCTTCAAGTGGTCGGTAGCGCTCGCTAGTGGAACTCGAACGATGTTGGTGCCATGGAGGGCCGTCATCTTGCCCCAGTCACCTTCATGGACTGCAGTGATTGCCGAAAGTCCAAAGCGAGTAGCAAGTACTCGATCAAATGCAGTGGGGGTACCACCACGTTGAATATGTCCGAGAACTGAGGTTCGTGCCTCTTTGCCGGTCTTCTCTTCGATCTGGCCAGCGAGCCATTCGCCAATGCCTGCAAGTTTTACATGGCCAAAGGAATCTAAGGTCTGATCCTTGGTCTTCATATCGCCATCTTGTGGAATGGCGCCTTCGGCAATGACGATGATTGGCGCGTAAGAGGATTCGAATCGAGATTCCACCCACTTGCAGACCTGATCAACGGAGAATTTAACTTCTGGAATCAAGATACAAGCGGCGCCGCCAGCGATACCAGCATGCAATGCGATCCAACCAGCATGGCGACCCATAACTTCAACGATCAAGGCGCGGTGGTGTGACTCGGCAGTTGTGTGAAGGCGATCAATTGCTTCGACGGCAATATTTACCGAGGTATCAAAGCCAAAGGTGTAATCGGTGTTATTTAAATCGTTATCAATTGTCTTTGGAACGCCAACTACGTGAACGCCCAAGGCATCAAGTTTTGTCGCTACGCCCAAAGTATCTTCGCCGCCAATTGCAATTAAAGCGTCGATATTCATGGCCGCTAAATTCTCTTTAATCCGCTCAACGCCACCTTCGATTTTGAAGGGGTTGGTTCGCGAAGAGCCCAAGATGGTGCCGCCGCGGGGCAGAATTCCTCGGGTAGCAGCTAGATCCAATGGCATGGTTAGACCCTCTAGTGGTCCCTTCCAGCCATCCCTAAAGCCGACAAATTCGTAGCCATACTCTTTAACGCCCTTGCGAACTACGGCACGAATCACCGCGTTCAAGCCGGGGCAATCGCCACCGCCAGTGAGAACACCAATACGCATAATTAACTCCAGATCGAAATGAAAAAATGTGGTTTGGAATGGTCAACGATGACTCCGTAAGTCTACCCTGCGACATATGGCACTAGTAGCGGGCATTGACTCCTCCACGCAGTCGGTAAAAGTCGTAATTCGCGAGGCCGAAACTGGTCAACTTATTCGCCAAGGAAGAGCCAGCCACCCAGATGGCACCGAAGTCGATCCAGCTCACTGGTGGGTAGCCCTGCAGGCTGCCATTGCCGATGCCGGCGGTTTTGAAGATGTGGCGGCAATTTCAGTTGGTGGTCAGCAACATGGAATGGTCGTATTAGATAGCGCGGGCGCTGTTATTCGCCCTGCCCTGCTCTGGAATGACACTCGATCGGCACAGGCTGCCGCCGACCTCAACTTTGAAATTGGTGGCCCCGCCGCTATGGCCGCGGCCGTTGGCTCGGTACTGGTGGCCTCTTTTACCGCCAGTAAAGTTCGCTGGCTAGCCGATCACGAACTAGAGAACGCCGCCCGAGTAGCCGCGATAGCGCTGCCCCACGATTGGCTAACTTGGAAGCTTTCGGGCTCTACAAATTTAGAAGATCTGACTACCGATCGCAGCGATGCCTCGGGCACTGGCTACTTCGATCCCGTGAGCTCCACATATCGCCGAGATATTTTGGCGTTGGCACTTCGCTCTGATCGGCCGATAATTTTGCCGCGCATCATCGCTCCCACGACCTTTGCTGCCAAAACCTCAGCCGGGATTCCAATTGCAACGGGTGCGGGCGATAACGCCGCAGCTGCTCTAGGAGTTCAAGCCAAACCTGGCGATGTCGTAGTTTCGTTGGGCACCAGCGGAACCGCCTTTGCCGTTTCAACAACTTCGACTCACGATGCCTCTGGTGAAGTTGCCGGCTTTGCCGACGCTGCTGGAAATTTCTTACCTTTGGTCTGCACCTTAAATGCCGCGCGTATTCTGGATGCCGCCGCGCGCATTCTGGGCGTAGATCATGATCGCCTAGGTGAACTGGCACTTGCCTGCGCGCCGGGTGCACAAGGCTTAACGCTGCTGCCCTATTTTGAAGGTGAGCGAACCCCAAACCGCCCAGACGCTACTGGCGTTTTCGCCGGAATGAATTTAGCAAACTCTCATCGCGAAAATTTTGCTCGGGCAATGGTCGAAGGAATGTTGTGCGGGTTGGCCGATGCCGTTGAATCATTGATAAATCTCGGAGTTGATGTGCAACGAATTCTTTTAATCGGCGGTGCTGCAAAAAATCCAGCAGTCGGCGAAATAGCTTCGGCGCTTTTTGGTCGCACCGTGGTACTGCCGCCAGCGGGCGAATATGTCGCAGATGGCGCGGCCAAGCAAGCAGCATGGGTGCTCTTAGGTGGCGAAGAACCACCTCACTGGTACGGTGGCGAGACTCTCACCTACTCTTCTAAACCCTCCCCTGAAGTATTGATTCAATATCGCAAACTTCGCGACCAAACCGTTAACTGGTAGCAACTAAAAGAAAGAAGAAGTAATGAGTCTTAAGCCAGAGATTGCAACTTACTTAGAGGCGATGTCAAAAGTCGTCGCGCCTGAACTTTGGGAAGCGCCGATGTCAGTTCAACGAAAGAACCGAGTAGGACGCGTTGCCCTGGCGGGAATCCCAGAGCCAATTTTTGAGGAGGAGCATCGCTTTATCCCTGGGCTAACTTCTGATCTGCCAATTCGAATTTTTCGCCCCCGCGCCAAAGGTCCGCTACCAGCGATGATCTATTTCCATGGTGGTGGTTGGTCGGTCAATACCTTAGATATGTATGAACAGAGCCTGCGTTCAATTGCAAATAAAGCCCAGATCATAATTATTGCGGTCGCTTATCAAAAAGCACCAGAACACCCATTTCCGATGCCATTTGATGATTGCTACACAACACTTGAGTGGGCTGTTAAAAATTCCGATCGTCTAGGAATTGATTCAACTGCTATTGGTGTCGGTGGCGACAGCGCAGGTGCAAATCTAGCGTCGGGCGCTGCTCTAAAAGCCCGTGACGAAGGCGAAATTACCTTGGCTTTCCAATTGCTCATCTATCCTTGCAATAGCTATGAAATGGCATACGAATCCGCTACCAAGAACGCCACTGGTCTTGGGTTAACAACAAAGTCAATGCGCTGGTTCTGGGAGGCTTACCTGCAGCGCGCTGAAGATCGAAAGAATCCCTATGCCGTTCCAGTTATGGCTAAAAGTTTCGCCCATCTGCCACCCGCAATCATCGTGACCGCCGAATTCGACCCATTGGTTGATGATGGCGCCAACTACGCCGAACTACTTAAGCGCGATGGCGTACAAACCTTCTATCGCGAGTACGAAGGTCAGATCCATGGCTTCATGGTCCTGGCGTCAATCACCCCAGATGCGGAAATGGCGCAACAAAATGTGGCCCACGAAATCAATGCCCTGCTGGATCGAACCTTTTAGGCATTATTCGAATTAAAGTTTCCGGTCTTTGCACTTTGTAGTACAAAAGCGCGGCCTGCTTCCAAGCGCGCGATCGGTACTCGAAATGGTGAACACGAGACATAATCTAAATCCAGGCTCTGAAAGAAGTGAATGCTCAGCGGATCGCCACCATGTTCACCGCAGACGCCCAACTTCAATTTTGGTTTTACCTTGCGGATCTCTTCAACTGCCAGCTTTACCAACAGTCCGACACCATCTTGGTCCAGCGATTCAAATGGACTAAAAGGCAACAGCTCTAAGTCTAAGTAGCGCGGCAAGAATGACGACTCAGCATCATCGCGACTAAAAGCCCAAGTTAATTGAGTTAAGTCGTTGGTACCGAAGGAGAAGAAGTCCGAATAATCAGCCAACTTAGCAGCGGTGATCGCGGCGCGCGGTGTTTCGATCATGGAGCCAATCTTGATATCTAAACTGCTGTCATTTGCCGTCAATACTCGTGCAATCTCTGCTTCAAGCGTGGAGCGGAAGTACAACAGTTCGCGCTGACTGGCCACTAACGGAATCATGATCTCTGGTCGCACAATGGTGCCGCCGCGCTGTGCTTCCAGCGCCGCCAAGGTAATGGCCCGAACCTGCATGGTGAAGAGCTCCGGGATTAAAACGCCCAAACGAACCCCCCGAAGACCCATCATCGGGTTGGACTCGTGCCAGCGATTAACAGCGCGATACATCGCGATTTCGCGTTCGGTTGGGACTTCACCTTTTGCCTCTTTGGTGGCGATGTTCACGGCCAAGGTGGTTCGATCGGTTAAGAATTCATGTAGCGGCGGATCCAATAACCGAATAGTTACCGGCAAACCATCCATCGCTTTGAAGATTCCCAAAAAGTCGGCAAACTGCAACTTCTCCATCTCGGAGATAATTGTTTTTCGTTCGGACTCTTCATCGGTCAGCACCAGCGCCTCAACTAAAGAGCGCCGCTCCCCCAGGAACATATGTTCAGTACGAGTTAGACCAATTCCTTCAGCGCCCAATCGACGGGCAGTAGCCGCATCTTCTGGGGTGTCGGCGTTCGTCCGGACGCCCATGACGCGCACCGCATCGGCATAGCGCAAGAATTGGTCAACTGCATAAATTACTGGTGAATATTCCGAAGCTTTTAGATTACCTTGCAAATAAGTGGTGACGGGCGAAGGAACTACTGGAACCGCACCGGCGTAAATAACACCAGTAGTTCCATCGATGGAAATAATCTCGCCCTCGTAAACAACTAGCTCGCCCACCCGAAATAACTTCTCCTCATTATTAACTTCGATAGCTTCAGCCCCGCAAACTGCAGCGCGACCCATTCCTCGGGCAACAACTGCAGCATGTGATGTCTTGCCGCCGCGACTTGTCAGAATTCCTTGCGCCGCAACCATCCCCGCCAAATCCTCTGGGCTGGTTTCGCGACGAACCAAAATTACTTTCTCGCCGGCAAGCGCCATGTCGGCGGCTCGGCTTGATTCAAAAACTACCTTTCCTACTGCGGCACCGGGAGAGGCGGCAATTCCACGTGCGATTTCGCGCTTTGCCACGCTCTTATCAAATTGCGGAAACATCAATTGGCTTAAGTGCTCCCCGCTTACCCGGCTAATCGCTTGATCCATAGTGATCATGCCCTCGCCCACCAAATGTGAGGCAATTCGAAAGGCTGCCTCGGCAGTGCGCTTACCAACGCGGGTCTGCAGAATCCACAACTTGCCAGATTCAATTGTAAATTCAATGTCGCACATATCCCGGTAATGCGATTCCAACTTTCGCATAATATTTTGTAGCTCGTTAAATGATTTGTTATCCAACTCTTCTAACTCAGAGAGCGGCAGCGAGTTCCGAATGCCAGCGACAACATCTTCACCTTGGGCCATTGGCAAGTAGTCGCCATAGGCGCCGGTCTCACCAGTTGATGGATTACGGGTAAAGCAAACGCCCGTACCAGAGCTCTCGCCAATATTTCCAAAGACCATCATCTGCACATTTACCGCCGTGCCCAAATCATTTGAGATCCGCTCCCGACGGCGGTATAGCTGTGCTCGGTCGGAATTCCAGGAGTGAAAGACCGCTTCAATTGCTCGGCGAAGTTGAGTTTGCGCATCAAACGGGAAAACCTCTCCGGTGACCTCTTCGATTAACTTAATGTGAGCATCGCCCAATTCTCGAAGCGCGACCGGCGTCAATTCCGCAATATTTGCCACGCCATGTCGATCCATTACCGCTTGGCGGACTACTTCAAAGCGCTCATTTGATATTCCATAAACAATCCGGCCATACATATCAATAAATCTGCGGTACGAATCCCAGGCAAATCGCGCATCTGCGGTTAACTCGGCTAACGCGGTTGCAATTTCGGGGGAAATTCCGACATTTAAAACGGTTTCCATCATGCCGGGCATCGAGAATTTTGCGCCTGAACGAACCGAGACCAGAAGTGGCTTTGTAGGATCCCCGAATTTTTTTCCGGTTGACTCTTCTAACTGCGCAACCGCCAAATCAACTTCTTCAAGTAAATCAACTGATACAACGCCGCTAATTAAAAAATCCTGACACGCTCGCGTCGAAATTGTGAAACCATCTGGAACTGGAATTTGTAACTTGACCATCTCGGCCAGGTTCGCACCCTTACCACCCAATAGGTCGCCCATATTTCGATCGCCGAAACTAAATGGAAATACTCTGGTTTGCATCGTTGCAAATCTCCTAATTCTCGGAACGAAAATTACGGGCGCGTTATTTAATTTTGGGGAATTAAGTTGACGGAATCCTGCCACACGGTGACTACATCAGGTTTCCATTTAATCGGGGGCGAAAGAGTGAGGTGAGGCACAGAGTATTTAGTACAAGCGTAGCCACTAACCCTTAGGCAGCCAGACTGTTGCGAATCGCTTGCCGGCTTCAACCACCCAACGCTTGGTGTCATCCATGGCCGCCTCGCCAGAGCCGGCAAGGTCAACGAGCGTAATACCCATTTCGGCATCTTCTGGAAAATCTATGGCTTTTGAGCCCACACAATAGGCAACCGGTCGTTCCAACGAGGTCGCAACTTGTCTGATGTATCCAACAACCTTGCCGCTCCAACTTTGCGAATCTAGCCGACCTTCGCCCGTTATCACTAGATCAGCTTCAGCGATTGCTTCAGCTACTCCGACAATCTTTCCAATCGCAGCCGAACCAGAGACATATTTGGCTCCCCAGCCAGCGCGCAAGCCATAAGAAGTTCCACCCGCTGAACCGCTGCCCGCTGAGTCGGTGACTTTGCAGATTTGGGAAAACTTTCGTAGACCACTTTCCAACACCGCAATATCCGCCGCAGTCGCACCTTTCTGGGGTCCGAAGACCGCAGCTGCTCCCATTTCGCCAAGCATCGGATTAGAGACATCGACCAAACAGATAACACCGCCTTTTGGCGGGTGCAAGAAATTGGAACTATCAATCTCGGCCAAGTCGTTTAATCCGGCGCCACCAAGCGAGATTTCATCGCCCATCGAATCCAAAAAGGAAAACCCCAGCGCCCGTAGCGCCCCGCTGCCACCATCGGTACTTCCGGAGCCACCTAGGGCAACATAGATCCGCTCAACATCGGGATGGCGACGAACCTCATTTAAAACTTGGCCCAAGCCGTAAGTATGGGCGGTTAAAGGTTCTAACTTTTCCATCATGGTGATTCCAGAAGCGCTGGCTAGCTCCACAATCGCGCTGCCATCATCGAGCAATAACCAATGCGCCCGATTAGTACGGCCATCTGCCCCAATTACCGAAAGCGTTGACTTTTCAACATCATCCCGCGCGGCCGCGATAGCTTCCAAAGTTCCTTCGCCGCCATCTGCCATTGGGATCAAGATCAGTTGATCATTTGGTCGAACTTCTAGCCAACCTTCGGCCAGCCACTGCGCCACATCGCTGTTAGTTGCCGAACCTTTGAAAGAATCAGGGGCAATAACTATTCGGGACATGTCTTTATTGTATGCACATAAACAAAATTACCCTCCCCGCGGTCGCCCTCGACGGCCGCAAGAGAGGGTAATTCCTTTTAGCTGATTAGGACTTTATAGCACCTGCTCCGGTAGAGAAGTAGTTTGGATACTTATCTGCCTTTGCCAAGTCACGGGCTGAAGCCGCGACAAAGGAATCGGTGTAAGTGGCACGAAGGTTTACATTCTTCATGTCAGCTGCGGTCCACGCACCTGAAGCGAGCTTGCCTCGGCCATCGATCGTTAGTACCGAGCGTGGTCCAAGGGAAGGCATCTTTCCAGTTGGGTTGTACATAACGAGCTCGTCATTTAGCGCCTTAACATAAGTGTCAAGACCGGTACCGGCGTAGTAATCAGCTGGAACCTTTGCTGCGATTTGAGCTGCAGTGTGGGACTCGATGAATCGAGTGGTATCCATCATCGCATCAACCACACGCTGAGTTAGATCTGGGTGAGTTGTGACCCAATCTTCGCGGCCATAAACGCAAGTTGCTGGATAAGGTCCACCAAGAGCTGCCTTGGTCAATGAGCCGTAGCGCATATCGGTCAATACATATCCGATGCCTTGACCTAGAACAGCAGAGATTGTTGGCTCCGTTGTCATTCCGCAGTCAATTGCCTTGTTCTTCATAGCTGCAATGAATGTTGTTCCAGCGCCAGCAACATAAGAGTGCATTGCTGATTGTGGAACGCCTGCTTTTGCACCTAGTGAAAGGGTCAAGAAGTTAGTTGATGAACCAAGACCCGTTACACCCAAGCTAACGCCGCCCTTTTGCTTCGCCCAGTCCGCCGGGCTATTTATGATGCCCTTTAAGTCAGACCGACAAAGTTCAACTTCACCCGGAGATTGCAACAACGTCGCAACATTTATGGTGTTCTTGCCCTTGATTCGAAGATCGATATTGTGATCATAGAAACCTAGAACGAAGTCAACCGAACCAGTGAGCATGTCATCCTCTGCGCTTGCTCCTGCTGCTTCATCTGTCAGTACTACGTTAATACCGTACTTCTTGTAGTAGCCAAGTTGCTGTGCAAGCATCGCATGAATGTAGATCTGCTTGGACAAGCCACCGACCTCGATACGTACTGTTGGAAGTGCTGCCTTTGCGGGAGCAACAACAACCATTGCGAGGCTCATAGCAATCGCACTGACGAGTGCAAGCCGTCGATTAACTTTTCTCATTTTTCTCCTTTTCCTGGATTGTTTAGAGTTCTGATCCAGAAACTTGTGTTGGGCGCCAATTAAGAAGACGGTCTTCTAATTTGGTTATTAGGAATTCGGCCGAGAGCGCCATGATTGCGATTAAAACCATCGCGGCATAAACGCCATTTGGATTGAAGTTTCCTTGAGCAGTTGCGATTAACAATCCAAGGCCACGTTGGGCGCCAAGGAATTCACCGACAATCGCTCCAATTAATGCGAAACCAAAGCTCACGTGCATACTTGCAGTAATCCATGAAAGTGCCGAAGGGAAAATCACGCGGCGCAAGACATCTCGCTTGGAAGCGCCCAGTAGCCGAGCATTCGAAATCAATTTATTGTCAGCTTCTCTGGTTCCCTGGAAGGCATTGAAGAAGACCGGGAAGAAGACCAGCACGAAGGCCAGCGCAACTTTAGAGATTGAACCTAAGCCCAGCCAAAGCACGAAGATCGAGCCCAGAACTACACGAGGGATCGAGTTCGAAACCTTGATATATGGCGCGAAGATTTCCGCAGCAGTTTTATTACGGGCAAGAAAGACACCGAAAATAATGCCAAGGATGACGCCCGCAAAGAAACCATAAGTCGCTTCATAGAACGTCACCCAGGCATTTACCCAAAGCGAGCCGATAGAAGTCCCATTCTGGACCCAGACTTTGAGCTGATGGAGGACACCCGTTGGACGTCCATAAAAGAAGGGATCCAAAATTTTCTTATCGGCCAAAATCTGCCATGTACCCATGAGTAAAACCGCAAAACCAAGTTGCAGCGAATGAACCTTGATCCGGTGTGTTGTGTTGCGTCGCTTGATCTCTTGATCGGAAAGATATTCTTCGGCCATTTTTACTTCTTTCCTGAAGGGGCAATTAATTGACGTTGGTAAGCCAGATCCACTTCATCGCGAAGCACGTTCCAGATCTCGTGGTAGATCGCCAGAAACTCTGGCGTGAAGCGGATATCGCGAGCTTTGCGCGGCCGCGGCAAGTCAATCTTGAAATCTGCTTTGACTTGCGCCGGACCGGCGGTTAAAACAATTACTCGGTCAGCCAAGGCGATCGCCTCTTCTAGATCGTGAGTCACAAAGAGCACTGTTGATTTAGTTTGCTCCCACAAGCCCATCAGTTCATCAGTCATGATGCTTCGAGTCTGAACATCCAACGCACTAAATGGTTCATCCATCAGCAACAGCGATGGCTCATTTATAAGTGATTGTGCCAGCGCAACGCGCTTCTTCATTCCACCAGAAAGTTGATGAGGATAGTTATTTTCAAAGCCAGTTAAACCCACCTTTGCGATCCAACTCTTAACCAAAGCATCATGATCTTTTACCTTACGAAACTTTGGACCAGCTGCAATGTTGCTGTAAACATTCATCCACGGGAACGTTGCATCATGCTGAAAGACAAAGCCAGTCGAAGTATCAATGTCATGAACTTCAACACCATTTACCGTAACTTTTCCAATGCTTGGCTGTTCCAACCCCGCCAACAACGTTAAAGCAGTTGACTTTCCACAACCCGTTGGTCCAACCAAGGCTACAAACTGCCCCGCTTCGACTTCGAATTCCAAGTTGGCAAGTGCCTGATACCAAGTACCTTTTGGCGTTCTAAAACGCTTTGAGACCTTTTCAAATTTAACTGCGCTGCCACGATTCATGGTGGGAGGTTATTTCCCAACACCTGCAAAACAATGCTTCTTCTTAAAACTGGTGAATTAACTCATTTTTCGGCGTTTTGCTCATTAATCTCAAGAGCGCGGGGGCAGACAAAGCCATTAGCAATGGAGAGAATAAGCCCTCACAAGGGGGTGGCTGATATGGCAGGAGAGCGCAATCTTTTACTTCGCGTTGCCGGCAACCGCCTGATAGTCGTCCTTATCGCTGGAATCCTAGGTCTTACGCTCGCATATAACGCGGCACGTTCTGCTCAAGATAATCAATATGAGATGCGGGCGCTGGCTATTGCCGAAGCGACAGCTGCCATACCTGAACTTCCGGAAATGCTGACCAGTGGGGATCCGGCCGGCCGAATCCCCGAGATCGCTGAAACGATCCGCAAGAATACCAACGCTTCTTATGTAGTTATCGCCAATGACCACGGGATTCGCTTCTCCCATCCCAACCCGGCGATGATTGGTCAAAGAATTGACGGCCAACTTTTAGCACTTAAAGGTAAGTCATACACGACAATCAACAATGGTTCACTGGGCCGATCAGTAAATGGTAAAACCCCGATTCATAACAACGCTGGCAAAATTGTTGGCATGGTCTCGGCTGGTATTTTGGTAAGCCAGTTAACAACCGAGGGAAGTTACTTACTTCATGGCTTCTTGATTTATGGCTTAGGTTTTCTCTTTGCCGGTCTGATCCTCTCGGAGTTCTTCGTGCGCTTAGCCCGAAATCGCAAACTTGCCGAAGAGCTCGAAGATATCACCACTCAATTCCAGGAACGCGATGCCATGTTGCATGCCATTCGCGAAGGTGTAATTACATTAAATGCTGATCGAAAAATCACTCTGATAAATGATGAAGCTATCCGCCTGCTCGATCTCAGTACAAATGTCATCGGCAAGCAAATTACCGATGTCATCCCTGAAGGTCGGTTACGGGCGCTGCTCGAAGGCAAGATTGCCGACGATGACGATCTGCGGGTTCTAACTGATAAATTCTCGATTCTCATTAATCGACGGGTTGTTATTGATCACGGGATCACACTTGGATCGGTAATTACCTTAAGGGACCGCACCGAACACATCGGACTGCTACGCGAACTCGAGAGTGTCCAAAACTTCACCGAAGCACTTCGCTCTCAACAACATGAATTCGCAAATCGCCTCCACACCATCAACGGACTCTTGGAGTTAAAGAAGTACGACGAGGCTTCCGAATTCTTAGGTGAGATTGCCCTGGTTCAAACCAGTTTGGCCGAAGACCTGGGAATCAAGCTCGGCAACTCGTTAATCACCGCTCTTCTGATCGCTAAGGTAGCCATCGCCCGTGAACGTGGCGTCTCATTAGTCATTGAAGTAATTGCTCCGATTGATGACCTCACCATTGACCAAAATGCCTTAGTCACCATAGTCGGCAATCTCATCGACAATGCCATCGATGCCGCGGCTGGTTCACCCAGGCCCGAAGTCTCAGTTATCTTTTCTAATACCGGCGATGGCGGGAAATTCATCAAGGTTCACGACAGTGGCCCTGGGTTGCCCGAGGAAGACCCAACCATGGTCTTCGAAGATGGCTACTCCACCAAATCCACTAGAGGCGCTGGCCACCGTGGTCTAGGTCTGGCGATCGTGCAACGCTTAGTCAATCAAGCTTCCGGTTCCATCATCGCCATAAACGAAAATGGCGCCACCTTTATCGTGGAACTTCCCACTCTCTCTGTTGATGTATTGGGCGGGATCAACTCTTGATCAACACCCTCATCGTCGAAGACGACTTTCGCGTCGCTGAAATTCACACCGCCTATGTCTCAAACATCCCGGGCTTTAAAGTGGTTGGCACCGCACACACTGGCGCACAGGCTTATGACTTAGTCCTCGAAAAGAAGCCCGACCTCGTTCTGCTTGATCTCTACTTGCCAGATGAGCACGGCCTCAGCCTCTTTAGTCGATTACAACAACTCCCACGAGGTTCCAAGACCGATGTCTTCATCATTTCCGCTGCTCGCGATGTGGCCAGCATTCGTGAAGCACTTCAATTGGGCGCAACTCAATACATCATGAAACCTTTTAATCAGCGGCAATTAGCCGACCGGCTCATTGCGTACAAGGCAGCTCGCGAACGATTAGATACCGGTTCGGAAATCTCGCAAGAGGAAGTCGATCGCTTATCCGCGCTAATGCGTGGGCCACGACTACAAAGTAAAACGGCAGAAGTCGAACGCAATCCAACCACCGCCACAATTTTGAAGTACATCGGCAATTTAAAGGAAGCAGTTTCCGCCAACCAAGTATCCGATGAACTGGGTTTAAGCAGAGCGACCGCACAACGTTATCTTTCACAAATGGTTGAGAACGGCCAATTAGAACTGACCCTTCAATATGGCGCGACTGGTCGACCCATCCACCTCTTTCGCTTAACTATAGTATGACCATGGGAAAGACTTCAGTTAACACCATCTTCATAGCTGCCATGGTGATGACGATCATTGGCGCAGACGTACTCTTCTTCAGACACCACACCGGCCCACGACTAGCCGCCAATATCGGAATCGCGCTTGTTTATTTAGCTTTCTATTGGCGCTTCATAAAGAACTCATAGGCGATCTTTAACTGGACGCGTTCTTTTTTAGCAAGTCGCGAATCTCAGTCAGCAACTGAATATCTTCCGGCGTTGCAGCTGGAGCAATCGCCTTCTCCTCACTCTTCAATCGAGATGCGATCCGATTCATCGGCGTCACGATAAAGAAGTAAAGAACTGCCCCAACAATCAAGAAGTTAAGGATTGAGTTAATAAAGGCGCTCCAGTCGAAAGAGACGCCATTTACGATAAAGGCGCCACCATGAACTCCCCCGCCACCCACCAATTTAATGAGCGGTTCAATGAAGGACTTTGTTAACTGCGTGACTATCCCGCTAAAAGCGGCGCCGATTACAACCGCGATAGCTAGGTCAACGACATTGCCTCGCATTATGAAATCTCGAAATCCTTTAATCATCTACTTCTCCCCCTCGTACCTCGATATTCGGCTAATTTACAGGCACTTTCCCGAAAAGCGAGTTGATCGGGTGGACTCGGGAACGGTGAGGTCAGGCGGTAGAGTTCCATTTCACGAACTAGGGATAAATATGGATGAACTCCGCGCCGCTGATCCGACAGCACCATTAGCTGTCCGACTGCGCCCTGCCACCATCGAAGAACTTCTTGGACAACCGCATCTGCTCCAACCCGGTTCGCCTCTCATTCGATTAATCCAAGGCGACGAGAAGCACATCACCAGCGTCCTCCTTTATGGCCCACCCGGAAGCGGCAAGACCACGCTGGCCAAAATGATTGCTCATTCGGGTTCGCGGGCATTTGTTGAACTCTCGGCTGTAAGTTCCGGCGTCGCTCAAGTTCGCGAAGTCCTGACCCAAGCCCAAGAACGATTGCAACTGGAAAATCGAGAGACCGTTCTTTTCATCGATGAAGTACACCGCTTCTCGAAAGCCCAACAAGATGCCTTGCTGCCGGGAGTTGAAAATCGGTGGGTGACCTTGGTTGCTGCCACTACCGAAAATCCATCCTTCTCGATCATCTCGCCATTGTTATCGCGCTCCATCGTTCTCACCCTTCGCGCCATTCCCGATACCGACATCCAAGCCCTGATCAATCGAGCGATCACAGATGTCCGCGGGTTAAATAACGAAGTCACCATTGCGCCTCAAGCGCTGGATTCGCTGGTTCGCCTGGCCGCTGGCGATGCCCGAAGAGCGCTCACATACTTAGAAGCTGCGGCCGGTGCTGCCAGCGGTGAAATCACTACTGAAGTTTTGAGCCGGGCGGTGGATCGAGTAATTGAAAACTACGATCGCGGCGGCGACAATCATTATGACGTTGCCAGTGCTTTGATCAAGAGCATCCGAGGCTCGGATGTTGATGCTGCATTGCACTACTTGGCTCGAATGTTGGAATCAGGCGAGGACCCACGTTTCATTGCCAGGCGCGTGATGATCAGCGCCAGCGAAGATATTGGCCTGGCCGACCCAGGTGCATTGGGATTGACGGTTGCTGCAGCCCAAGCAGTTACAATGATCGGAATGCCAGAGGCTCGAATCATTCTGGCCGAAGCCGTTACTTATCTGGCATGTGCTCCGAAATCCAACGCCGCGTATCTTGCAATTGATGCGGCCATTGCTGATATTCGCGCTTCCAAATCCGGACCCATTCCGGCGCATTTACGTGACGCCAATTCCGGTGCACTGCGCGATAGCAAGGTCGCCGCTGCCAGAGAATCTGATTCGTACATCTACCCACATGACCTACCAAACGCCGTTGCCCAGCAGCAGTACTTACCCGATGCTCTCGTTGGAACCGAGTATTACCACCCAACAACTCACGGGTATGAAGCGCGGATAAAAACCGCGTTAGAGCAAATCCGCAAAATGCTTCGGAGAAGTTAATCGAGTTGAAATGCAAAAAAAAGAAAGACCCCCCATCGAAACCGATGAGGGGTCAGCCATTTACCTAGATCTTACAAAGTGACCATTTCTACTTAAATAATTTCAGCCGCAGAAGATTCATTCAATCGCGAAAGAGCCATTGGTTTAAAACCTTTGAAAAACATGAAACTCGCAAGGCTTATTTCCCAAGCAAACACTGGGATTGTGGTGAAAACTGTTGCCTTTGATACTTGATCAATAACTCCGAAGAGTTGCAGAGTCGCAGATACGAAGAGCAGCGCTCCCCCGAAAAGTCCAAGCAATGGAATAAATCGAGCTACTAATCCTGAGCGACGAAGAACGAAGGCCAGCGTCATCGTGTTGAACGCACAGGCCAAGCCCGGTCCCAAGATAAAGGAATAGTTATGCATCGAAACCAGAACGCTTTGAATCCCAGAGGTGCTAACAGCTCCGGGCAAATCGCGGTGCAAAGTAAGGAGCGCCAAAAGAGGCAGCGTTCCCACCATCATGATTCCGGCCTCCAAGGTGCGAAGGACTACATAACCCAGAGCAAAGCTTTCGCTCTGACGCTTCACGATTGGATAGAGCGCTAATCCGGTGCCGATATTAGCTAGAGCAGCCAGGATTTCTAGAAAAGCTCCGGAGATGATGTGGCTCTTTGAAATTGATCCAAATGAATAAACAGCATGGTTCAGAATTGGTCCGTACATCGCAAGTCCAACAATTGATGTAACCCAAGTAATGAAATAAAAGATGGCTGCCAAGCGGGCGGTATTCCTAGTTGTATTCATGAGAACCTCTCCAAAGTAGTTTGGCGTACGATGTACACCTTGAGAAACCGAACTGTAGGTGTACGATGTACACATGTCAACTTCGAAGAAGAGCTCGCCCCCGAGGCTCCCCCTTAACCGAGAGCGCGTCTCTCTAGCAGCTGTCCAATTGGCCGATGAATCAGGTTTGGATGCGCTTAGCATGCGCGCACTGGCTCAAGAGTTGGGAGTTGTCCCCATGGCTCTCTACAAGCACGTGGCAAACAAAGAAGAACTCTTGAACGAAATGATTGATGCGATCGTGCGCGAAATTGATCCCATGGTGGCAACGGCTGATTGGAAGGGCGCGCTTCGACACCGAATCCTTTCCGCCCGCCAAGCTCTACTCCGTCACACCTGGGCACCTCACGTCATAGAGTCTCGCGGCAGTGCTTCTCCGGTAGTTCTGGATTACATGGATTCACTCATTGGAATATTCCTCAAAGCCGGGTTCTCGCTAGACCTTACCCACCATGCAATGCATGCCTTGGGAAGCAGAATGTGGGGCTTCATCCAAGAAGTCTTTCCGACGCCAACACCTCCTAGCGATCCAGAATTGTTGGCAGCCATGTTTGCGCAATGGTCCGTCAGATATCCAAACATAATTGAAATGGCAACGGCGGCAAACCACAGTGATGAATCGACAGCTACTCGAGGTTGCGATGACCAATTTGAATTTGAATTCGCCCTCGATTTACTTCTCGACGGTTTCGAGCGCATGCACAAATCTGGTTGGAAATCTCAGCCAACCGAAGGATCGAATTCCTCTTCCTTGGAATCAGCGGTACGCGGAAAACGTAAAAGTAGGACAAGTTAAAGCCAATCGCCATAAGTGGATTGGCTTTAACTTGTCCTAAACTTAGTTAGCCATTTTTGCGAGTGCGAAGTAGCCCATAAGTTTTCATCAATTTTGGTACAACGATGTAGACGGCCAGCGGGACGACAACGATGGATAACACAAAGGCGCGAAGAACAGGCGACCAATGTCCGGCGAAAGGTTTGATGGCGTAGAAGCCGATCGAAACCAACGGAAAAATAGCGGTCCACGTGATCATTGCTCTCACATGAACCGATGGAGGAGCGGTGGGAACTAGTGGCTTTGAAGTCATATTGTATTTCCTTTCAGTAGGTGTTGATTTGGGTTAGATCTTTTTGAAGGAGCCATCCACTTATTGCTATGGCGCTTGCACTTCCTGCGCCGGCAGCAGTGATCACTTGCGCGAAAGGATTTACAACATTTCCTGCTGCCCAAACACCGGCAACACTGGTTTGTCCAAATTCATTCACTTCGATGTAATCCGTTTTCGGATTTATAAGACAGTTAAGGGACTTTAGAAGTTGATCATTTGGCCTCATCGGAGGAGCCACGAAAATAGCTTCACAATCGATGGATGTTCCATCAGTAAAGGCCACTCCGCTTAAGGTGCCAACTTCTCCAAGAATATGAGAGAAAGTCGAGCTAATAATTCTGACTCCTGCGCCTTCAAGACCATCAATTTCAGAGGGCGTAAGGTTTTGGCCGTTTACAAGGAAATCAACCTGGTTGCTATAGCGACGCAATAATCCCGCCTGCTTGATCGACATTTCTGTTTTATCGCCGGCAATAACAGCGATCCTTTGATTAAGAACTTCATATCCATGGCAGTACGGACAATGGTGCACAAGGGATCCCCAACGTTCTCGCACCCCTGGGATCGATGGGATTTCGTCCGTGAGCCCCGTGGCAACGAGTAGAGCTCGACTGGTATGGATTCCCCCGTTTTCCATATGCACCTCGAAAGTTTCATCCGGCATTCGAACAACTTTGCTGACATTTGATTTCTCAATCTGGGCGCCGTATCTGAGAACCTCAGTCCCGCCGGCAGCGAGAAATTCTGTAGGGGCTATCCCGTCACGAGAGAGAAATCCATGCATGTGATGAGCAGGGGCATTTCTCGGCGCACCGCCGTCAATGATGAGAACATCTAATTGGGCTCTCGATAGAACCAAGGCCGCGCTCAAACCCGCTGCTGACCCACCAATGATGATTACGTCTCGATGTGCATTCTTTGCCATCTTTACCACCTCCGATGCGAAGATTCTCATCGGACAGGAATTAACAGCAACATTTGTTGCCGAAATGGGAACGCACTGCTTGGATAAGCAGATGAGCGCAACTCCCAGAATTGAGTCGGAACTTGGACAGATCGCCCCGCGCTTGCGGCGAGCGCGGGATAAGAAGAACATGAGTTTGGCTGAACTCGCGTCAGTTACTGGAATTTCTAAAAGCACGCTCTCTCGACTGGAATCTGGGTTGCGGAAACCAAGCCTTGAATTACTTCTTCCTATCACCGCCGCTTTAGCGGTGCCTTTTGATGAGATTGTTTCGCCACCTCGAGTTGTCGACCCGAGAGTTCTACAAAAATCGACGCGATCGGATGGACGCATTCTTGTGCCGCTTTCAAAACATCAGGGCGAACTCCAAGCATTCAAGATCACGATTCCGGGTTCAGATAAAGTGCCAATTCATAATGGAAAAATTCACGCCGGTCACGAATGGTTATTTGTTCTTTCTGGAAAGCTCCGACTTATTCTTGGTGAGCATGACGTCATCATGGAACAAGGTGAAGCGGCCGAGTTTGACACGATGAACCCGCACTGGTTTGGGTCGGCAAATGGCGCGCAAGTAGAGATTTTAAGTATGTTCGGAAAGCAAGGTCAACGCATGCATTTACGCGCAAAATCAAAACCAAAGGCGCACGGTTAGAGGATTCGAATCCCGCTAGGGGCACGTGCAAAAAAAGTAAAACCCCTCAATTGCGTGAATTGAATTTAGCCCTCTAAGGAATCAAAATCGTATATTCGGTGGCTTTTTTAATATCAATTTTTGCATTTAGACATGTACCCCAATGCATCGTGAATGATGGATCCCTACCATCAGTTTCCACGCAAATGATTTGAGTTATCGAACTCGCGGCTGCTCCTGTAGCTCCGGTTGGACCTTGTGGTCCGACCGCTCCGGTATCGCCTTTAACTCCTGCTGGTCCTGTAGCACCTTGTGCACCTGTTGAACCTGTTGAACCAGTATCACCCTTCGTGCCAGGTGTACCAACAGCACCTGTCGTACCAGTGTCGCCTTTTGCACCCGCTGCTCCGGTTGAACCTGTATCACCCTTCGTGCCAGGTGTACCAACTGCACCTGTCGTACCAGTGTCGCCTTTAACTCCAGCTGCTCCGGTTGAACCTGTTGCTCCTTAATCTCCAAGAGGACCTTGGGGCCAACCGCTCCGGTATCGCCTTTAACTCCGGCCGCACCCGCTGAACCAACAGTTCCTGCTAAACCTGTATCACCCTTCGTGCCAGGTGTACCAACTGCACCTGTCGCACCTGTCTCGCCTTTTGTACCCGCTGCTCCCGTTGAACCTGTTGCTCCTTGATCT
>JBAXKZ010000002.1:0-100692 GCA_037135095.1 Actinomycetes bacterium | reverse complement strand
AAGCGGGCACTTTCATTTTTAGTAGATGAATGGGTTGAGGTAGATGGCGCATTACGCCGGCGTTTTTGGCAATCGCCATCGGGTCTTGCCAGTCGTTGGCAAGTTGAAGCGAGCCAGGTGCGCCGTCTTTAGATACGGTTAGCCCATGGCACAAGACATTTTTTCATCGTTCAAAAATTACGCTTCCAAGTTATCAGGTGGCGAGAAATCTGCCGCGGAGGTCGCAGCTGCAGTTAAAGGCTGGCTTGAAGAGAGCGGAGAGGTAATCAAGGAGCGAATCGAAAGCGAGATTGAATCGGCGGCGACGCGGATGGGTTTTGTTCGACAAGATGACCTTGAACTTCTATTAGCAAAGATCGCCGACCTCGAATCTCGAGTAGCACCAAAGTCGAAACCGGCTGCAAAGAAAGCTCCACCAAAGTCGAAACCGGCTGCAAAGAAAGCTGCTGCTAAGAAGAGCGCCACTAAAAAAGTCGCAGCTAAGAAGAGCCCTGCGAAGAAGGCTACTTCTAAATGAGCCAAGAAGATTCCAATTTGGCGCTTGATCAGATTGCACAGATCCGAGAGTTGATTTCCCAAATATCTTCTCGCCCATTATCCGATCATTGCGAGCAATTTGATTTAGTGCATTCCCAACTTAACACTGCTCTTTCACAAATTGATGGGCTCTAGCGTTTTTGCGCTAAAACGATGAAGACCAGACTCGATGCCGAACTTGTTAGGCGAGGCCTAGCCCGTTCTCGAGAGCATGCCGCCGACTTGATCGAATCGCGCTCGGTAATGGTGGGTGGGATCCCCGCCTCTAAACCGGCTACGCAAGTCGATGCCGAAACCTCTATCACCCTTCAAGGAGAGCGTGATGATTTCGTTTCACGCGGCGGTCACAAGTTAGCCGGTGCGCTTGATGCCTTTCCGGAGATTTTGGTAGCAGGTCGACGAGCCTTGGATGCCGGAGCATCAACTGGTGGGTTTACCGACGTCTTGCTAAAACGAGATGCGGCGGGTGTGATCGCCGTTGATGTTGGCTATGGCCAGTTAGCTTGGGAGCTGCGACAAGATCCACGTGTAACGATTTTGGATCGCACCAACGTTCGGCACTTAACGGTTGAGCAAATTGGCGAGCCGGTGGATCTAATCGTTGCTGACCTATCCTTTATCTCTTTAACTTTGGTACTACCGGCGCTGGTGGCGCTTTCGCGAACCGACGCTGATTTCCTGGTAATGGTAAAGCCGCAATTTGAAGTTGGCCGCGAACGCCTTGGAGCCGGGGGAGTAGTCAGAGATCCGATGCTTCGAAAATCTGCCGTCAATGATGTCGCTGACTCTGCATATGACATGGGTCTTGGTTGCAAAGGCGTTGTCGCCAGTTCCCTTCCAGGTCCAGCAGGAAATGTGGAGTACTTTCTTTGGCTAAAACGGGGAGCTAACGAACTCTCTGAAGCCGACCTCGACCGTGCGATTGAATTTGGGCCACAATGATTAACTTGGCAAAACGCGAAGTTCTCTTGGTAGTTCATCCAACCAATCCAAAAGCCGTGATCAGTGCCTCCGAGCTCTCACTACTACTGATTTCTCGTGGCTTCTTAGTTTTTACCAACTCGGCGCATGAGATTGCAGGCGCCTCGAACTTTGGCGCTATTTCAGAGCTTGAAATTGCTGTGGTCTTTGGTGGCGACGGCACGATTCTGCGAGCAGCGGAGCTGGTTCGTGATTCAAAGGTGCCAATTTTAGGTATTAACTTGGGCAATGTCGGTTTCTTGGCGGAAGTTTCCAGGCCGTCAATTGCCGCTATCGCTGATGCCATTGAAGCCGGTAATTACCGCACCGAATCCCGATTGCTTCTTCGCTATGAAGTGCTTCGAGACCAGAAAGTTATTGAATCCGGCTGGGCGCTAAATGAGGTTGCCATTGAGCGAAGCAATACTCAAATGGTCCAACTTTTTTTGCAGATTGATGGCCGTCCACTTTCTCGATGGGGATGTGATGGCGTTATCTGTGCTACCCCAACAGGTTCTACCGCCTATGCATTTTCCGCAGGCGGTCCCGTCGTTTGGCCGGAAGTAAATGCATTAGTTCTGTTGCCCTTAGCGGCTCATGCCCTCTTCTCCAGACCGATGGTGGTTTCGCCAGATTCTGAAATCGCAATCGATCTCGAAACTGACGAGGCGCTGCTTCTAGCCGATGGAATGCGAAAGATTACATTGCGCCAACACGATCGGATCGTCTTAACGAAGGATTCTCAACGAGTGCAATTGACGCACATTGAAGATGCGTTATTCACCGACCGTTTGGTAGCGAAGTTCAAATTGCCAATTGAAGGCTGGCGCGGTGAGTGAAAAATCTTCCTTAGAGGAGATCACGATTCGTGGCCTTGGTGTTATTGATTCCGCGACTATGGAATTTGGTTCTGGGTTAACGGTTCTCAGCGGTGAGACAGGTGCCGGCAAGACCATGGTTTTGACAGCGCTCTCCTTAATATTGGGAGCAAAAGCGGATGCAGATCTGGTTCGACGTGGCGAAGAGCGGATAGCGGTCTCCGGAAAATTTCAGATTCCAGAGGCGATTGCAACCAGGCTCTCGGATGACGGCGCACAAGTTGAAGATGGTTCAGTAATAATCATGCGGACAGTAACCACCGCCGGCAAATCGCGCGCCCTTCTTGGTGGGTCCCCTAGTACGGCTGCCCAAATATCAGAGCTCGCTGCCGAACTACTTGAAATACATGCGCAATCGAGCACGGCTAGGTTGGCTAAACCAAATGTTCAACGCGAAATTCTCGATAACTACGCCGAAAACCAAGCGCTGCGCGAAAAATTTCAAGAGAGCTATAAGCAGTACCAAGAGTTAGGCCAGCGGATAGTGGACTTGAAAGCTCGCCTGAGTAAACGCGAGGCGCAAATCGCTGAAATCTCGGCGTTTGTTAAAGAGTTTCAGGCGCTAACACCGCAACCTGGAGAGCTCGAAACCATAGAGAACGAAATATCTCGCTTAGGTTCGGTCGAATTGTTGAATTCTGAAACGACCCACGTTCTAACGTTGCTAGAGGATGATGAAATCTCAATTTTCAATCTGATGCAGCAAGTTCGTAAATCTCTAGATTTGACCAAAGGCAAAGATGTTGGTTTAGATGCCATAAATGAGCGATTTCAAGAAATTCTATTTAATCTGCAAGATCTCGCTGGTGATTTAGCTAGTTACGTTTCTGGTCTGGAAGCTGATCCAGTTAGATTTGAACATTTTCAACTTCGCAAATCCGGGATAACTGCCTTGCTAAAGAAATATGGTGAGGGCGGAGATCGCGATCTCGCCTACCTAAAGCTGCTCGAAGATGGTGTACTGGCGCAAAGTCGGCTTTTAGATCTTTCTGGCGGCGATGACCGAGTAGTTGAGATGGAGCGTGAGTTAGCGCTGATTTTCAAAGCGGTTAAAGAGCGAGCAACCGAATTAACTAAATCGCGAAACGATGCGGCCACCAAATTTTCAAAGTTAGTCACTCAAGAACTCGCTTCGCTCTCGATGCCTAATGCCAAACTGCTTGTAGAAGTAGAGAGCTCACCTGGCAATACAATTTCAGACTTTTCGCTGACCGGCGGCGATGAGATTCGAATCCTTTTCACCTCACACACCGGTGGAAATGTGTTGCCACTAGCGAAGGCAGCCAGCGGTGGTGAACTTTCGCGCGTTATGTTGGCGATCGAGGTGGTTCTGGCAGCCAGTTCACCGCTGGGTACCTACATTTTTGATGAAGTTGATGCGGGGGTAGGCGGTAAGGCGGCGGTAGAAGTTGGTCGCAGATTGGCGCTTTTAGCTAAAGATGCTCAAGTCATTGTGGTCACCCATCTTGCGCAAGTGGCAGTCTGGGCCGATCATCACCTGGTAGTTCGGAAGAGCGAGTCGGGTTCGGTTACTCAAAGTGATGTTTCAGAGGTCTCCGGCCACGAACGAGAGGTCGAGATAGCCCGAATGCTCTCTGGACAAGAGAGTTCAGCCACAGCTCGGGAACACGCCGCCGAACTGCTCAATCTCGTTCGAGAATCGATGATAAGTTAGCCACCCGTGACTACCTCTCATGTGACTAAGTATCTATTCGTCACTGGAGGCGTCGCCTCTAGTCTAGGTAAAGGGTTAACGGCCTCCAGTATTGGGCGGTTACTTCGAGCCAGAGGCATTCGGGTAACGATGCAAAAACTTGATCCTTACATAAATGTGGATCCGGGAACCATGAACCCTTTTCAACATGGCGAAGTATTTGTTACTGATGACGGTGCTGAAACTGACCTCGATATCGGCCATTATGAGCGCTTCCTGGACACCAATTTGCATGGCTGGGCCAATGTAACCACTGGGCAAATTTATTCAAATGTGATCGCCAAAGAGCGACGTGGCGAGTATTTAGGTGACACGGTTCAAGTAATTCCGCACATCACAAATGAGATTAAAGAACGAATCCGGGCGATGGCCGGACCGGAAATTGATATCGTGATTACCGAAGTTGGTGGCACGGTAGGGGATATTGAATCGCTGCCATTTCTCGAGGCGGCTCGTCAGATCAGACAAGATGTTGGTCGCGAAAATGTCTTCTATTTACATGTCTCCTTAGTGCCCTACATCGGACCATCGGGTGAATTAAAAACCAAGCCAACCCAACATAGCGTTGCCGCACTTCGCTCTATTGGTATTGCGCCAGATGGCATTGTCATTCGCTCAGATCGACCAATTCCTGATGCAATCAAGAAGAAGATTTCCTCCATGTGCGATGTGGATCTGGAAGCCGTTGTCGCTGCTGTCGATGCTCCCTCGATTTATGATATTCCAAAAGTTCTCCATACCGAAGGGTTGGATGCTTACATCGTTCGCCGCCTCGGACTGCGCTTTGCGGATGTCCAATGGGGGGAGTGGAACGAGCTGCTTCAAAGAGTTCACGAGCCGAAATTCGCTATAACGGTTGCATTAGTCGGCAAATATATTGATCTGCCAGATGCCTACCTTTCGGTTACTGAGGCGCTGAGAGCTGGTGGTTTTGCCAACAATGCTCGCGTAAATATTAAATGGGTGCCCAGTGATGACTGTGATACCGAAGCTGGAGCACAAGAACAACTTGGTTCCGTGGATGCGATCTGTATTCCCGGTGGATTTGGTGTTCGCGGAATTGAGGGAAAGCTTGGAGCGTTAAAATTCGCTCGCGAAAATAAGATTCCAACATTAGGGCTCTGCCTAGGTCTTCAGTGCATGGTGATTGAAGCGGCGCGCAATATCGCTGGTATCGCAGCGGCAAATTCCGCGGAATTTGATCCACAAACTCCAGACCCAGTAATTTCCACCATGGCAGATCAACGCGAGATTGTTGCTGGCAATGGCGATATGGGTGGAACAATGAGGTTAGGTCTCTATCCCGCCGTTCTGACGCCAAACTCGATCGCGGCCAGTGTTTACGGCAAGACGGAGATTTCCGAACGCCATCGCCATCGCTACGAAGTTAACAACTCCTACCGAGCGCAAATATCCGCCACCGGGTTGCAATTTTCTGGGCTCTCCCCGGATGGTCACTTAGTGGAGTTTGTTGAACTCCCAACCGAGATTCATCCATATTATGTAGGAACCCAAGCGCATCCCGAGTTTCTTTCGCGTCCAACGCGAGCACACCCACTATTTATCGGTCTAGTAGCGGCGGCGCTGGCACGTCATGAAATCCGATAGCGAAAAGGTAACTGAGTACTTAAATCACCTTACGGTGGAAAAAGGTCTGGCAAAAAATACTTTGACCTCTTATCGCAGAGATTTGGAGCGGTTTTTAAACTATTTAGCCGAGAATTCGCTAGAACTTTCCAAGATCAATTCGGAGCTGATGTCCGAGTATGTAGCTTGGCTACGGGGTAAGAATTCAAATCAACCGCCGCTTGCCGAGGCATCAATTGCCCGGGCCGTGGTTTCCATTCGTAATCTTTATGCCTTTGAGGCAAAAGAGAATTCCGAACTAAATCTCTTGCATGATTTTCACCCACCCAAAATCCCAAAGCGGTTGCCGAAAGCGCTCACGGTTAGTGATGTCTCAGATTTAATCGCGGCAGCGGATAACCCAGTTGATCCCATTGCCTCCCGAGATGTGGCTTTGATCGAACTTCTCTATGCCAGTGGTGCCAGAATTAGCGAGATCGTTCAACTTAATCTTTCAGATATATCGAAGTTGCATGAATTGCATTCTTTTTCCATCAAATTGAAAGGCAAAGGTGGCAAAGAACGAGTAGTTCCGATTGGGAAATATGCCAGAGAGGCACTAGATCAATATCTCGTTCGAGTGAGACCCATTTTACTGAGCGAGCGGCGCAACGATGCGCTTTTTTTGAATCGGCACGGAAAGCGACTTAGTCGCCAAAGTGCCTGGGAAATAATCACTTCAGCCGCGACCAGAGCAAAGATCGAACGAGAAGTATCGCCGCATTCGTTACGTCATTCATTTGCGACGCATCTATTAGATGGCGGTGCCGATATTCGAGTGGTTCAAGAATTATTAGGTCACTCATCGGTAACTACAACTCAGATCTATACGTTAATCACGATAGATAAACTGCGCGAAAGTTATTCGGCGGCTCACCCCAGAGCTAGATAACTATTATCTGCCTCGAAGGCGACGAGCCAAAATACTTTGGTCACCTTTGGTCTCTAGATCAGCAATAATGATTGCGATTGATTCGCGAACTATCCGACCTCGATCTACTGCAAGTCCCAAATCGCCACGCAACGCTAATCTGGCTTGATCTAAATCATAAAGTTCTTCAGGAGAGAGGTAGACCGTTATTTTCTCGTCGTGACGTTCTCTGCCGCTGGGTGAGCGATCAAAAGTATTAACTCGGCGCCTTGGAGTTTGGCGAACGGACTTAGTTGTTGCTGGAGTTATCGGGGTATTTGGGCTTGCCGGCACTTCAGCTGTAATTGCTTCAGTTGCGGCGGCGGGAACGGCGCTCAGGGTTGTTGTGGTACGAAAAAGTTCATCAGCTCCTGGCAAACTTACGCGACGGCTCATTTCGATCCTCCTATGGAAATTAATTCACGGGCAAGGCGACGATAGGCGGAAGCGCCCGAAGAATTGCTGGCATAAGTCGTGATCGGCTCGCCAGCGACTGTTGTTTCGGGGAAACGAACTGTTCGAGCAATAATGGTGTCGAAGACATGATCTGGGAAGGCTTCGATAATTCGCTCTAGGACTTCGCGGCTATGCACCGTTTTTCGATCAAACATAGTTGGCAAAATTCCAGTCAATTTCAGATCGGGATTGGTGTTCTTTTGAACTTTTCCAATGATGTCTGCCAAAAGAGCGACTCCACGTAAGGCAAAATATTCGCATTCCAGCGGGACGATCACACCTTGCGAGGCGGTGAGTGCATTTACGGTAAGCAGGCCAAGCGAGGGCTGGCAATCGATCAGAATTACATCGTAATAATCCAACACCGGTTTAAGTACTCGCTTCAAAACCTTCTCACGCGCAATTACATTCATAAGTCCGCCTTCAGCGCCAGCAAGGTCTTCATGGCTTGGGATCATGTCCATCCCAGGCACGCTGGTTTTCAGCAGAAAATCCTCAATATTTGTGGATTCATCCATCATCAAGTTGTATATCGAGCCATCTAACTTTCGGGTCGAAACCCCAAGTCCGACCGAAAGGGAATGCTGAGGATCGAAGTCCACCAACAAAACGCGACGTCCGAGCTCGGCAAGGGCGGCGCCCAAATTGATAGTCGTGGTGGTCTTGCCGACGCCACCTTTTTGATTGACAACGGAGATAACGGTGGCGCCATTGTGAACGGTAAGTGGGGCGATATCTGGAATCTCGCGAAGGGGGCGATTTAAGACGCCGGAGGTAGTTGCAACCTCGTCATCCCGATTTGTCGATTTAGCGTCGAAACGAGAAACCTCTGAAGAGCCTTTTGCCATGAGCGGACTCTAGCGGCGGTGCGATTACGCTGACAAGCGCGCCTTCAAGTACCTTTCTCGCATGAGTGAGATTGTCGTTGATCAAGAGGTGGCGGTTATCGTCACTCAAGATGCTGCGCTCCCATTCTCGGTTCGGTTGAGTAACTTTGAAGGGCCCTTCGATCTGCTCTTGCAGCTGATTTCGCGCCACAAAATGGATGTTACGGAAGTTGCGCTTGGGGTGGTAACCGACGATTTTATCGCCTATATCCGTGCGCTAGAGGGTTCAGAGGCCGGCTGGGATCTGGATCAGACCACCGAATTCCTTGTCGTTGCAGCCACCCTCCTTGACCTAAAAGCCGCGCGATTATTGCCGTCGGGAGAGGTCGAGGACGAGGAAGACCTGGCACTGCTCGAGGCGCGCGATTTACTATTTGCCCGCTTGCTCCAATATCGAGCCTTTAAAGAGATCGCCGCAATCTTTGCTACGCGAATTGGCCGGGAAGAGAAGAGCTTTGCCCGGGTCGTTGCGCTTGAAGGTCATTTTGCAGCTCTCTTGCCCGAAGTTCTTATCGGCGTGGGGGCACAGCGTCTCGCTGCCATCGCGCAACGCGTTCTCTCGCCAAAAATAACGCCGGCGGTAGCTCTCGAACATATTCACCGCCCACTGGTGAGCGTGGCTGAGGAGGCGATAAAGCTAGTTGAGCTGCTTCGACAGAGCGGTCGCTCCACCTTTCGCCATCTAATCCACGGTACAGACTCCACCCTCGTGGTTGTAGCGCGCTTCCTTGCTCTGCTGGAGCTGTATCGAGAGGGAGTCTTGCGCTTTGAACAGGTTGTCTCACTCGGAGAGCTTCACATCACCTGGACGGGAAGCGAATCCGGAGAGATAGTCGTTGGCGATGAGTTCGATCTGCCTGTATCTGAGATTGAAACCAATACGGAAGAGGATCTAGATGTCTAAAGTAGAACTTAACCAAGCAATTGAAGCGATATTGATGGTGGTAGATGAGCCCGTCTCTGAGCTGATCCTGGCCCAAATCACGGAGACTACAACTGAGGAGATCGCCCATGCGCTAGTTAAGCTCGCAACCTCCTATGTTGAGCAGGGGAGAGGCTTCGAACTACGCCAGGTAGCAGGCGGTTGGCGTTACTACAGTCACCCAGATCAGTCGGCGGTTGTTGAGAAGTTCGTTTTAGATGGCCAGCAATCCCGCCTTACTCAAGCTGCACTAGAGACTTTAGCCGTTATTGCTTATCGCCAACCGATCTCTCGAGCCCGAGTTTCAGCAATCCGAGGCGTAAATGTCGAAGCGGTTATGAAGACGCTGGTAACTCGAGGGTTAGCCGAAGAGGCTGGTCTGGAACCGGAGAGTGGAGCAATTCTCTATCGAACCACCTCTTTCTTCCTCGAAAAATTAGGGCTCAACGAGGTCGCTGACCTGCCAGCACTAGCCCCATTCCTTCCCGATGTGGATACTTTGGACGAGGTTCTGGCCACTCTTACCGACTAACCCGAAGAGCATTTCCCAGCCCTTCAACTACGCCCTATCCTTGATCCTTGGGCGTTATTTCGCCTACCTAAATATTTGGTAAGGAATGAGATGGCTGAAGTTCGGTTACAGAAGATTCTCGCCGATGCCGGCGTCGCTAGTCGCCGTGGCAGCGAAGAGTTAATTGCTGAAGGGCGCGTAAGCGTTAACGGCGTCCAAATTCGTGAGCTCGGAACAAAAGTTGATCCAGAAACTGCTTCCATTGAAGTAGATGGTGAGACAATTAAGACCAATAAGTCTAGAACTTACCTTCTGTTTCATAAGCCGGCGGGTGTTATTTCCACCATGTCAGACCCGGAAGACCGACCCAATCTCGGTGACTACTTCAGCGGACGTAACGAGCGACTCTTCCACGTTGGGCGCTTGGACCGTGAAAGTGAGGGGCTAATTCTGCTCACAAATGATGGGGATTTGGCACATCGAGCTACCCACCCTTCTTACGGATTAATAAAGAAATATATCTTGGAGATTGAAGGGGATTTCTCGAAGGAGTCGATTAAGGCGTTGGAGCATGGAATTGAACTTGAAGATGGACTTGCCAGGGCGCTCTCCGTTGAAGTTATTCGAGAGGTCTCTCAAAAGCATTTCTGGCTAGAAGTCTCGATTCATGAAGGCCGGTATCACATCGTTCGTCGGATGTTCGAGGCCCTGGATCTAAAGGTGCTTAGATTGATTCGCAGCGAGTTTGGTCCGCTTTCACTGGGAGAGACTAAAGAGGGTCGATGGCGCTCTCTGAATGAGGTAGAGGTAACTAACCTCTTTAAGGTTTTAAAATTAAATAAATAAGTCGATAAGATCAATAACCATTTGACGATATATAGATTATCTCTGAGGATTGCAAAGTGTCTTTATCGATATAAATGAGCGCAGAAAACGATAGGTAAAGAGTTAAATCGATAATCCTTGAAAGCTTTGATTCAGGAGAATTGAATGTCGACTTCGAGGATTCAGTAAAAGTGTTTAAAAGTTTTATCGGTAAACCAGTAAATGGATACATAACAACTAAGAGGGTCAAGGTATTATCCGAACATGAAGGTAAGAGCAATCCGGGGCGCAACTCAGTTGATAGCTGATGACCCGCTTGAGATGGAGTCGGCGGTGGTTGAACTACTGACGGAGATCTTTGCTGCAAATCAACTTGAGCGTGAGGATCTCATCTCGATCCAGTTCACAGCCACTCAAGATTTGGTCTCAGACTTTCCGGCAAAGGCGGCTCGCTCCCTTGATTTAGGGCTCATTCCACTCATCTGTTCCACTGAGATCAATGTTCCTGGTGCGTTGCCAAGGGTAATTCGGGTGATGATTCATGCCTACTCCTCTCGTCGCCATGAGGAGATTTCACATGTTTACCGCCGCGGTGCCGAGGTTTTACGGCGAGATCTGGCTCAATAATGAGTAGTTTTTCCCGTGTCAGGATTGTCGGATCCGGACTTATAGGAACATCCATTGGCTTAGCTTTGGTCCAGTGCGGTTTTGAGGTCGAAATGTCCGATTCCAGCGCTACAAATGCCGAACTCGCGCAATCTTTGATCGCCTCCCAGCCCTTGAGCTCGCCAGCAGAATTGACCATCATTGCCGTCCCGCCGCAAGTGACTTTTGAAGTTCTAATGGCCGAATATATGGCAAACCCAAAGTCAACCTTTATGGATGTTAATGGGATTAAGTCTGACCTTATGCGTAAGGTTGAAGAATTTTCAGCCCTCTCGACTCGATTCTGCGGTTCTCATCCAATGGCCGGGCGAGAGATCTCGGGCGTGGAGAGCGCTCAGGCAGATCTCTTTGAAGGTCGAGCCTGGATCCTGACTCCAACTTCGGCAATTTCGAGTGAGAGTTTTCAGATTGCCTATGAACTCGTGGCGCAGCTCAAAGCTACTTCTTATGTAATAACACCCGATGAGCACGATTTAGCGATGGCCGCGATCTCGCAACTTCCCCAATTAGTCAGCTCGGCGCTCGGGGCGACAATCTTCGATCAGCCAGAGATTGCATTAAATCTGGCCGGGGCGGGTTTGCGCGACACCTCAAGGTTGGCAAGCTCCTCTGGCGAGCTTTGGAGCGCGCTCCTGATCTCAAATCGCGCCCACCTACTTCCGATCTTGGCCCGTTTCCAAGAGTCAATCAATGAGCTTTCCGAGGCTATAAATCGACAAGATGATTTAGCAATTAAAGGTTTATTTGAGCGGGCGGCCCTAGGCCGAGCCCGAATCTCGGGTAAACATGGGGCAAAAGTTCGCGATTACACCTATCTGCCAATCGTGATTGATGATCGACCGGGACAACTTGGCGCGCTCTTTCAAGAGTGTGCCTTGGCGCAGGTAAACGTTGAAGACCTGACGATTGAACATAGTCCAGGCCAGCAAACTGGTTTGATCACTTTAGCTTTATCGGCTATTGATGCCGAAAAATTGCGTTCTCACCTAAGCGAAAAAGGCTGGTCGGCGCACGCCCCAAAGTAAGAAGTAAATCCACTCTCGGTTATCTCGATGAAAATTGATCTCACCGCCCCACCAGTAAGGTTGGCTCATGGCCGGAATAGTTGTTGCAATTGATGGTCCAAGCGGTACCGGCAAATCGAGCACGGCAAAAGCGATTGCACTCCGGGCTCATTGGAGTTACCTGGATACCGGGGCGCTCTATCGTGCCGCAACGTGGTTGGGACTTAAAGAAAATATCACCGAGCCCAAAGCTTTGGTTGAAGCGCTAAAACTCAACCCAATTCTCTTTGTGACTGACCCAACAAGCCCAACAATCACTTGCGGGGGAGTTGACGTCACGGCTGAAATTCGTTCCGCGCGCGTGACAGACAATGTCAGTCAGATCAGCCAACAGCCTGAGATTCGAGATTTCCTAGTCGCAATTCAGCGTGAAATAATTGGCAACGCTAAGAGCGGAATCGTTGTTGAAGGTCGTGACATCGGAACGGTCGTAGTTCCCGAGGCTGAAATGAAGATTTTTCTCTATGCCAACTTAGCTGAGCGAGCAATACGCCGAGAACGAGAATTGAATTTGACTGATTCAACAACTGAAGTGGCGGCCGCACTCGATGGCCGAGATCAGATTGATACCACTCGTAGGATTTCACCGCTACGACCAGCAGAAGATGCCATGGAGTTGGATTCAACCGCTTTGGATTTGGATGAAGTTGTAGATTTGATTTGGAATTGGTTGGAACATCGAAATCTATTGGGATTGCCCACTGTGGCTGTGATCGGGAGACCCAATGTTGGAAAATCAACTTTGGTAAATCGAATGATCGGTCGGCGCGAAGCGATCGTTGAAGATACTCCGGGAGTAACCCGAGATCGCGTTAAGTATCAAGCGGAATGGAATGGTCGCCGATTTATTTTGATCGACACCGGCGGCTGGGAGATGAGCCCCGAAGGAATTTCGGAAAAGATCACTGCCGGTGCCGAACTTGCGATCGAAGAAGCTGATCTCATCATGTTTGTTATTGATGCCCAAGTCGGCGCCCTCGATGAAGATGGCGCTTTGGTGGATTTGCTACGCAAATCTAAAAAGAAGATTCTTTTGGCCGCGAATAAAGTTGATGGCCCACGAGAAGAGGCCGATGCACATGGACTCTGGAACTTGGGCTTAGGCGAACCCCATTTTGTATCGGCACTTCACGGTAGAGGTAGCGGCGACCTATTGGATCTATTGGTACGCGAATTGCCGGAAGTTGGTTCCGAGAAAGCCGATGATGGTTTCCGTCGCGTTGCCCTCGTTGGGCGACCAAATGTCGGAAAGTCCAGCCTGCTAAATGTCTTGGCGGGGGAGTCCCGGGTTCTCGTTGACGATGCCGCTGGTACGACTCGAGATCCGGTTGATGAATTGATTGAAATTGGCGGAGATACATGGCGCTTTATCGATACCGCCGGCATCCGACGTCGGGCACATCAAGATAGCGGGACCGATTACTACGCCTCGTTGCGAACGGCGAACGCGTTGGATCGTGCAGAAGTAGCGGTAATTGTTCTTGATGCTTCAGCACCGTTGACTGAACAAGATATTCGTATCGTCACAATGGCCGAAGAGGCGGGGCGAGCGCTGGTTCTAGTCATGAACAAATGGGACATGGTGGATGAAGATCGCCAAGTGAAATTGGATCGCGAAATAGAACGTCAATTAGAACGCTACCCGTGGGCGCAACGAGTCAATCTCTCGGCAAAAACTGGTTGGCATCGAGATCGATTAGCTCCGGCACTGCGAACTGCATTAGCCAGCTGGGAGAAGCGAGTTCCAACGGCAAAGTTGAACTCCTTCCTCGGTGCGCTAATCGCAGCCACACCACCTCCAGTTAGAAGCGGAAAGCAGCCTAAGATTCGTTTTGCTACCCAGGCGGCAATTTGTCCACCAAAGTTTGTTGTCTTTTCCAGTGAGTGGATTGAACCTTCTTATCGTCGCTTTATCGAGCGTCGAATTCGCGAAGAATTTGGTTTCCTTGGTTCACCAGTTGAGGTTGCAATTAAGGTTAAAGAGCGAGAGTAATATTCTCGTCGACGAAAATGTCGCCGGGACGTAGCGCAGCTTGGTAGCGCACCAGGCTGGGGGTCTGGGTGTCGCAGGTTCAAATCCTGTCGTCCCGACTGGGTGAATCTCAGAAAGGTTGGCAAGTGGCTTCAGAGCGAAATGTCCTCACGATCCCTAATGCCCTCACTTTGCTGCGTGCTTTTGGTATCCCACTCTTTCTCTATCTTTTTCTCGCTAAGCATCAAGCAACCGCAAGTTTTTTCGTACTCACGATAGGTGCCGTAACTGATTATTTAGATGGAAAGATTGCTCGCGCGCTTCACCAAGAATCAAAACTCGGGGCGATGATGGACCCAACAATTGATCGAGCATATATCGCCGCAACATTGATCGCGCTTGCGATTCGAAATTTCATTCCGTGGTGGATGGTGCTCTTATTGATCGGGCGAGATCTTTGGTTGGCATTACTCCTTTTAATTTTGAAATCCAAAGGCGGGTCGGTTTTCCAGGTCACTTACTTGGGAAAGGCAGCCACATTTAATCTCCTTTACGCCTTTCCTCTTTTACTCCTGAAAAGCGACCACGGAGTCGGTCGAGTGAGCGCCATCTTGGGATGGAGCTTTGCGATTTGGGGAATTGGACTTTATCTATTAACTGGTCTGAGCTATACCGCTCAAGGGCTCTGGCAACTTCGAGGGAGTGGCGGGCTTAAAAGTATTGAGTAGAGTTGCCTTCTAATTAAGGAAAACCTAGGAAGATCAGGAGTTTGCGCCATGTCATCAGTGCCCAACCAATTCAAATACACGAAAGAGCATGAGTGGGTTGAAGCCAAAGAAGGCTCGGCGGTTGTTCGGATTGGAATCACTGACTTTGCCCAAGGCGCCCTCGGAGATATTGTCTACATCCAGTTACCCAAGGTTGGTCAACTCCTCGCTGCCGGAGCCGTTTGTGGTGAGGTCGAGTCGACCAAGTCAGTCTCTGAGATTTTCGCGCCAGTTACTGGCACGGTGGTGGCCGTTAATACTGAGCTAGATACCGCTCCTGAAGTTATCAACAGCGACCCTTATGGCGCTGGTTGGATTGCCGAAATTGAACTGAGTGGTAGCGGCGATGAACTTATGAGCGCAGCCGAATATGAGGGCTTGACCGCATAACCTCTCCTCGCCTAGGGTCACCCTGTAGTAGAACCTCAAGGTTTTTGAGGGGAAAAGGGGAGAGCGTGAGCGATCAACCGACCCCGAGCGAGTTGACCTCCACGATCCACCTGACCGCGCTTCGTCCAGAAGGAAATTTTGGCTCTTCCCTTGAGTCGCTTTCAGTGCAAGAGCGCGAGGTCATTTCGGCACTTCCGGAGGGTTCAGCGATGCTGATCGGCCTCTCCGGGCCTGGAAAGGGAGCAAGGTTTCTGTTAAATATTGCAGAAACAAGTGTCGGGCGAGAGCCAAGTAGCGACATATTTCTCGATGATGTCACTGTTTCAAGGAAGCATGCAGTCGTTGAACATTCGATCGGCTCGGCATATGTAGTTCGAGACTTGCAAAGTCTCAATGGAAGTTATTTGAATGGCGAGGCGGTGGCGCAATCGGCGCTAGCCCAAGGCGATGAAGTTCAGTTCGGTAAGTTTAAATTAACATTTTTTGTGAAGGGGAGCTAAATGAGCGTTCCAGCCCGGGCCTATTTGAGTATTGGAGAAGTACTCAGCAAATTAAGAGGCGACTTCCCTGATATCACGATCTCAAAAATTCGATTCTTAGAGTCCGAAGGCTTGATCGATCCGCAACGCACCCCGTCGGGTTATCGCAAGTTCACAACCATCGATTTGGATCGGCTTCGCTATGTGCTTCAGGCACAACGCGATCAATATTTACCTCTTCGAGTCATTAAAGAAAATTTGGATGCGTTAGATCGTGGACTTGAACCGGCCGCGGCCGTAGGCGGAATCGCTACCCCTCGCCTAGCGACGATAGATGGGGAATTTGCCCCAGCGAATTTTGGTCAAGATAACGATCTGCGCCTCTCGCGAGAGGAGCTGCTAAGCGCCTCCGGTCTGGATGATTCACAACTAACGGAGCTAGAGTCTTATGGGCTAATTTCCTTGAGAGGTCGCCATTACGACGGCGATAGCCTCTCAGTAGCTAAGGCAGTTGCCGAGATAGCAGCCTTCGGCATCGAAGCCCGCCATTTACGATCCTTCAAGAGCGCTGCCGATCGCGAAGTCGGGCTGGTTGAACAGGTCATTACCCCGCTTCTTCGCCAAAAGAGTTCAGATGCCAAAGCTCGTGCTGAAGAAGTTCAACGAGAATTAGCTTCGCTCTCAGTTCGATTGCATGCCGCCTTGGTTCGCTCCGGCCTGCAACGCCTGCGCTAACTCGGATCATTCAAGAATGAGCAGTTACCTGCCGGTTGATGTCATCGGCGTTCGGGTCGAAATGCCCTCCAATCAACCTATCGTCCTTCTCAAAGAGGTCGATGGGGTTCGCTACTTACCTATCTGGATTGGTGCCGTTGAGGCGACCGCGATTGCATATGCACAGCAGGAGTTAACCCCACCTCGACCTCTGACCCATGATCTCTTGGTCTCGACGATTAAGCTTCTCGGCTCAAAGCTAGAACAGGTGCATCTGACGCAGATCAAAGCTGGCATCTTCTACGCGGAACTTATCTTCGCAGGGGGAGGCGAGCTCTCGGCCAGGCCTAGCGATGCGATTGCCCTAGCGTTGCGAGTTGGCGCGCCGATCTTTGCCAGTGAGGAGTTGCTCGGTGAAGCCGGGATTGAGATCCCTGATCAATCTGATGATGAGGTCGAGAAGTTTCGCGAGTTCCTAGATCAGATAAACCCAGAGGATTTTGTTGGCTAACTCTTTAGTTTAACTTGAGAGTTTTGCGTGTCGGTGATTGCGGGTTGAAGCTAAGAAATCTACGCTTCCACTAGTTCCAAACTTCCTCAATGAAGTTCTTCCCCCAAAGAAGTGAGCAACCAAATGTCAGAGTCAGAGCAACCAGTGGCGAGCGCAACCGATATTGGGTATCGCGGAGCCACAGCATGTGTAGCGGCCGGAATTACTTATCGTCAGCTCGATTATTGGGCACGGACCGGATTGGTGGAGCCGAGTATTAAACCGGCGAGTGGATCAGGCTCGCAACGACTCTACGGCTTTCGCGACATTTTGGTTTTAAAGATTGTTAAGCGATTACTGGACACTGGTGTCTCACTGCAAAATATTCGCGCCGCCGTCGAGCATCTGCGAACTCGAGGCGTTTCAGACCTCGAGCGCATTACTCTGATGAGCGATGGCGCTTCTATTTATGAATGTGCCAGCGCAGATGACATTATCGATTTACTTCAAGGCGGTCAGGGAGTTTTTGGAATCGCCATTGGTCGCGTTTGGAGTGAGGTTGAGGGTTCCTTAGCGACGCTACAAGGCGAGCGCGTTTCAGATGGATCTTTGGCTAGTAGTGCTCAAAGTAACGACGAGTTAGCCGAACGCAGGAAGCGCAAAGGCGCCTAAATATCTTTATCCTTACCTCATACGCCCGAGCTTTAACTAGTCGACAATTTAGGTCGAATTAAGTTACGTAACTTGGCCCGAATTGTAAGGGGATGGCAAATGAGTGAGATTCGTTCTCGCTTTGAAGACCGACATATTGGACCGGATCAAAGTCAGATTGATCTCATGCTACAAGAGTTGGGTGCGGACTCACTCGAAGCCTTCATCGCTCGAGTAGTGCCGACCAATATTGCAATGACTACAGCATTAGTCCAAGCGCTTCCAGAAGCAATCTCTGAAGAAGCCACGATTGCAGATTTGCGAAGCAAAGCGAGCCGAAATCAAGTTGCCCACTCGTTAATTGGCGCCGGTTATTACGGAACCATCACTCCGCCCGTTGTTCTACGAAATGTTTTAGAAAATCCGGCCTGGTACACCGCCTATACGCCATATCAACCAGAGATTAGCCAAGGCAGACTGGAAGCGATCTTCGCTTTTCAAACGGCGATCTCCGACTTAACCGGATTAGCGATTGCCAACGCTTCAATGTTGGATGAGGCCAGTGCCGCTGCCGAGGCAATGACACTTGCTCGTAGAGTTTGGTCTGGTGATGACGCCGCGGTATTTGCCATTGATGAAGGCTTACACCCACATGTGAGCGCAGTAATTGAAACCAGGGCAAAACCGCTTGGAATCACCGTCGTTCAGGTCGAGATGACTGCCGAGAGACTCGCGGCTCTCGGTGTGCCGGTATTCGGTGGCGTTATTTCGCAAGTTCAATCCCAAGGCAAGATTGCCAATCCAAGTTCTGCAATCTCCTGGTTGCATGATGCTGGTGCGCTTGCAATTATTGATTGCGATTTATTAGCACTAACGATTTACAAGTCACCGGGGGAGTGGGGCGCTGATGTCGCTATCGGTTCCGCACAAAGATTCGGAGTCCCAATGGGATTTGGTGGACCACACGCCGGATTCATGGCGGTGCGCACTGGGCTTGAGCGTTCGATACCAGGTCGACTCGTTGGCCAAAGCGTTGATGTCCATGGCAACCCAGCCTTTCGGTTAGCACTGCAAACTCGCGAACAACACATTCGTCGGGATAAGGCCACTTCAAATATTTGTACCGCTCAGGTACTACTTGCTGTCATGTCGGCGTTCTATGCGATGTGGCACGGTCCCCATGGTCTGAAGGCGATCGCGCTTCGTGTTAATGGCTTCGCGATTACCCTTCGTGCCGAGCTTCTGAAAGTCGGCTTTCAAGTTGATGACGGGCAAGTTTTCGACACGGTTACATTTTCTTCACCTCGTGCGAGTGAGATCTTTAACGCCGCAGAGCAGGCAGGAATTAACCTCCGTAAACTTTCAGATAGCAAGTTAGGTATTTCTTTTGACGAGACGACCACCTCCGAGTTTTTTGTAGAACTCTTAGGAATTTTAGGTATCGCTTGGAAAGACATTGAGATCGCTTCAGAAGTGCCGACTGAGTTTCTTCGCTCTTCTAGCTATCTAACTCACCCACTCTTCAATACTTATCACTCTGAGACTTCAATGATGCGCTATATGCGGGCATTGGCTGATCGCGATTTGGCGCTTGACCGAACCATGATTCCACTTGGCTCTTGCACGATGAAATTGAATTCGGCAACCGAGATGGCTGCGGTCACCTGGCCGGAGTTTTCATCGCTTCATCCGTTCGCGCCGATATCGCAGAGTGCCGGTATTCGCGAATTGATCGCAGAACTTTCAGCATGGCTCATTGCAATCACTGGTTACGATGCGGTTTCACTGCAACCTAATGCCGGATCACAAGGTGAATTTGCCGGATTGCTAGCGATCAGAAATTATTTGGACTCAACCGGTCAGAGAAATAGAAATATTTGTTTGATTCCATCCAGCGCGCACGGAACCAATGCGGCAAGCGCCGTCATGGCTGGCATGAAGGTAGTTGTTGTTGCTTGCGATGAAGCCGGAAATGTAAGTGTTGATGACTTGAAAGCAAAGATCGCGCAGTACCAAGAAGAGTTGGCAGCCCTAATGGTTACCTATCCTTCAACCCACGGAGTCTTTGAAGAAGCTATCACCGAAATTTGTGCGCTTATCCATGATGCTGGTGGGCAGGTGTATGTAGATGGTGCGAATTTAAATGCGCTTGTTGGTTTGGCACAACCAGGAAAATTTGGTGCCGATGTTTCGCACTTGAATTTACATAAGACTTTCTGCATTCCACATGGGGGAGGGGGTCCTGGCGTCGGCCCAGTTATCGCCCGATCTCACTTGGCACCTTTTCTTCCAAATCATCCACTTGATGAAAGTGCTGGTCCGGCAACTGGTCCTGGCCCCGTAAGCTCTGCGCCATTTGGTTCGGCCAGTATTTTGCCAATTTCCTGGGCATATATCCGAATGATGGGCGGAGATGGTTTGAAAAAGGCCACCGAAGTTGCCATTCTTTCGGCCAACTATTTAGCCCTCAAGCTCGATCCGCATTTTCCCGTTCTATACAAGGGCAAACACGGGTTTATCGCACACGAATGTATTATCGATTTGCGTGAGATCACCAAGCGATCTGGAGTCACCGTAGATGACGTGGCAAAACGCTTGATGGATCACGGCTTCCATGCCCCAACAGTCAGTTTCCCTGTGGCTGGAACTCTAATGATTGAGCCAACCGAGTCCGAAGATATTCGCGAACTCGATCGCTTTATCAATGCGATGATCTTGATCCGAGCTGAGATCGCCGATATCGAAGCGGGGGATTTGACCCATGAAGAGTCACCATTGCACTTTGCCCCGCACACCAGCGCCGATTTAGTGCGTGAGGTTTGGGAGCGAAAATACTCCAGAGAGATCGGAGCATTTCCCGCCGGAAATGATGTCGAAATTGGGAATACCGGAAAGTATTGGCCGACAGTTGGTCGAATCGATGGCGTCTTTGGCGATCGCAATCTGGTCTGTTCGTGCTTGCCAATCGAGGAGATAGCTATTAATTAGCGGTCATAGTTGGTGAGCCTCGGGGTAGTGGTGGTCACCGCGAGCGCTGGTTCCGAGATTAATATCTGACATAATGTAGATTATCGGCGATCTAGCAACCGCTTGAAACCCCAAAGGGTCACATTCCGCCACGCCTCAATCACAATCGTTCCAGTCATCTTCGATCGGCCATATTCCCGCTCTACAAAGGTAATTGGCACTTCACTGATTCTAAATCCACCATCGTGTAGTCGCATTGCAATCTCAACTTGAAAGCCATAACCCTTGCTTTGAATCTGTTGAAATGGCAGCGATTCCAAGGCCGCTCGAGAAATGACCCGAAAGCCACTGGTCAGATCCCGATATGGCAATCGCAGCAATGTTGCGGCATACCAAGTGCCAAAGCGAGAGATTACTTGGCGCTGCCAGGGCCAATTAACCACAGCTCCACCTGGAACCCATCGGGAGCCGATAACCAGGTCGGCTTGATCGCAGGCGAGGAGCATTGCGGAGAGCTCTTCTGGAAGATGGCTACCGTCGGCATCCATCTCGAGGAAGAAGTCATAACCACGCTCTAGCCCCCAGCTAAATCCTGCCAAATAGGCCGGTCCGAGGCCTGATTTGATGGCACGATTCAATATGTGAACCCCGGAGATGCTGAGGGATTCGACCAATTTGGCGGTGCCATCGGGTGAATTATCATCAACAATCAGAATTTCGATCTCCCGAGCGCTCTCCCGATTTCGGACCAGGTTTATTCGTGCCAGCAACCCCGAGATGCTTTCGCTCTCGTTATAGGTTGGTATGACGATCAAATAGCGCATCAGCAATTATCTCACCAATTCAAGGCGGCAATGAGTCGGTCCACACTAGCTCCCAAACCGTAATCGGTTTGATATTGGTAGATCTCATCCAGGGAATCGGGACGTTTAGGCAGCGAAAGATCCATCTTTGGCAGTGGAACATCCAAGGCGCAGTGCACTAGTTTCGGTGCGATGGCCGCATATTCAGCACTATCCAATAATTTTTTACGTAAATTCGGGGTCAGACGTTCATCCTCGTTAGCCGCGGCGGTCATAACTTCAGGCAGGGAAGAGAAGTTGTGCGCAATGATCGCAGCCCCCTTTTCACCGATGCCACGAATTCCAGGCAAACCATCAGAGGCATCACCGCGGATCATGGCAAAGAGCGCGTAGCGATCCCCCGGAATTTCGTAACGATCTGCGATCCATTTAATGTCGACTAAATCATGATTTGAAATCCCTTTAGCTAAATAGACGACGGCAACTTTTCGCTTGTCATCAACAAGTTGAAAGAGATCTCGATCTCCGGTGACAATACGAGTTGGTCCAGGTTCAGCCACACTGTATGAGGCAATGATGTCATCGGCTTCATAATTATCGACGCCGACCATTGGTATTCCGAAAGCATCAAGTAGATCCAGCAAGATTGGAATTTGTGGTGTCAGAGTATCTGGTTCTTCTTCGTCACCTTCAGCATCTAAGCGATTAGCCTTATAGCCGGGGAAAAGTTCGGTACGCCAAGTCGGCCGCCAATCTCCTTCAAGACATGCAACTAAACGTTTCGGTCGATACACCGTCATCAACCGAGCCGTCATATCAAGATAACCACGAATTGCATTTACCGGCGTGCCATCAGGCGCGAGTAAGGTATCGGGCATTCCAAAATAGGCACGGTACCAAAGCGAAGCGCTATCAATCAGCATCAGCGTCATAGCGCACCACCTGCGTATGAAACCACTCCCCTATCAACGCGCTTCAATGCATCTGCAATAGTTACGCTTAAGTGTGGTGAAGCAATTGCTAGCTGACGTAGCAAGTCGATGATTTGTTTTGTCGAACGAACAAAATCGCCCACGGTTAGTTCGGTTCCTTTCAAGATGGCGCTAAGACTGTGGCCACTTGCCCATCGATGCGACGCCCAACAAAATCCCATATCAGGAGCTCTAAGTGGTTCAAGCCCAATCTCCATCTCATCTTCGTGTATAACATTCCATCGAGTTACCAGCTCGGCCAAAACTTCCTGCACAGCTCCACGTGGAATCTTTGGGCTCTCCTCCTTACGAGCCTCATAAAGAAAGGCCGAAAGCACCGATACGAGTTCTGGACCGCTCAAAGCATCAAAGGCACCCAGCCGTATCATCTCCGCGATCAAGAGATCGGTTTCACCGTAAATCTTTGAAAGTAACTTTCCGGATCTAGTGATCTCGCCATTTGCGATGTAACCATATTTTTCTAGCATGATTTGCACCAAATCAAATCTCCGAGCAATAACATTGGTGCGAGTGTTGACGCGCTCTGTTAAGCCGCGATTTTCGCGGCGAATTCTCGAAATTCGCTCGGTCTGTCGCGAGTGTGACTCGCGATCGACACAGCCATGGCAAGGATGGCTGCGCAACTGCTTTCTCAACTCTTGTATCTCTTCCTCAGTTTGTAATCGCTTCTGTTTCGATCTCTTGGCCATCGACTTTTCAAGATCTGAAATCTCGCTACGGATTTCGGCATATTCCAGAAAGTCACCCAAGTGGCATTCAACTTCAAACGACATTTCGGCAATAACTTTCTCGTTACGGGTGATTTGGCGAGCTAAACCAACCACTGCTTTATCGGCTTGATACTGCGCAAAGGATGCCTCGAGAGAGGTTCTTGCCCTCTCAGCGCCAAATTGCGAAATTAAATTGATGGTCATGTTGTAGGTAGGTTTAAAAGAACTGCGTAGTGGATAGGTTCGGGTTGACGCTAATCCAGCAACTGAACCAGAGTCGACATCTTTGGTCCATAAAATAACGGCGTTCCCATCGATATCGATACCGCGCCGACCGGCTCGACCAGTAAGTTGGGTGTATTCACCTGGAGTGACCGCTACATGCGATTCGCCATTCCATTTTGTCAGTTTCTCAAGAACAACTGTCTTCGCTGGCATATTTATACCCAAGGCCAAAGTCTCAGTAGCGAAGACCGCTTTGACGAAGCCGCGCTGGAATAGCTCTTCGATAACCTCTTTGAACGTGGGAATCAAACCAGCATGGTGGGCAGCAATTCCACGTTCGAGCGCTTCAGACCACTCGTGAAAACCCAGAATGAAGAGGTCTTCTTCTGGAATGCCTTTTGTAGCTCGGTGTATTACGGCACGGATTTCAGAACGCTCTTCCTCGGTCGTTAATTTAATACCGGCAGTTAGACATTGATGAACCGCAGCATCGCAAGCTTTTCGCGAGAAAATAAAAGTGATGGCGGGCAGTAACCCTTCACGATCAAGCTTGTCGATTACTTCGGGGCGCGAGATGGCATTGATGGTGGGAGTAAGTTTTGAGCGCTCTTGCCAATTCTTCTTCCCGCCGTGGTTTCCGCCGGAATGAACTCGAACCTGTTTATAGGAATCTCGTTCGAGTCTTAGAATTTCGGGATTTACTTTTCCTTGATCAACGAAGAGATCGAGTAATCGATTTCCAAATAAAACATGCTGATATAGCGGTACCGGTCTAATTTCCGAAACAATCACTTTGGTATCCCCACGAACCGTCTGCAACCAGTCACCAAACTCTTCAGCGTTGGAAACCGTTGCTGACAGCGAAGCGACCTGGATACTTTCCGGCAAATGGATCAATATCTCTTCCCATACCGCGCCACGAAATTTATCGGCTAAGTAATGGACCTCATCCATGACCACGTACTTAAGATCGCGCAAAGTACTAGATCCGGCATAAAGCATATTTCTAAGCACCTCTGTCGTCATTATGACTATTGGCGCCTCGGAATTAAAACTAGTATCGCCAGTCAACAATCCGACGTTTTGATCACCATAAATCGCACACAAATCTTGATATTTCTGATTAGAGAGCGCCTTTATGGGCGTTGTATAGAAACACTTCTTGCCCTCTTTGATGGCAAGAAAGGCAGCGAACTCTCCCACGATTGTCTTGCCGGCACCGGTAGGAGCAGCGACCAGTACCCCCTGGCCATCTTCCAAAGCTTGACAGCCCTGGAGTTGAAAATCATCCATCTCGAAGGGGTAACTGCTAGCGAACTCCAGCGTCTTTGGGTGTGCCATCTTGCTTTGATTAGCTGCATATCGTTCTGCCGGAGAGAACTCCACTAACGAGACCATGTGAGAAGGCACTGTGGTTCGGAGGTAACGGTCAAAGGCAGATCTCCATAATCTTCACCATCGGCATAGGCGCGAGCCCGTGCCGATATGTTCAGCTTCCTTGCTCGAAATATTTCAACCTTGGGATGAGTCACGTGAGTGCCCTTGAACACTTTTGGAAATACTGCAATGAATTCCAACTTGGGCAGCGGATGCAGAATTAAAACATCGAAAAGCCCATCCCTGCGATCGGCATCCGGGCAGACCTTCATCCCGCCGCCATATGTCGGGCCATTTGCAATGGCAACTAGCATCGCTTTGGTGGTTTGTTTCGCCCCGTCGATCTCCAACTCGTATTCGATTGCCGAGAATCTCGGCAATTCGATAACCGTTGCCACGTTATATTTCATCTTCCCGTGTAATCGCAGGAACCTGTTAGCTCGTTCATTGACGACAGAATCAAAGCCAGTGCTCAAAATTTGGCAAAACCATTTTTGCTCGCCGCCAACATCAACCTTGCCCAGATCAATCGCAGTGGGTGAGGTAGTCGTCATAAACCGAAATAGTTCAGGCACCGTCATGCTGAATGTGCCGGACGCCCTGGCAAAATCATTCCCGGTTCCAGCAGCAATAACGGCCATTCCTATCTGAGTTTGTGCGAGCTCCTGCACGACAAGATTGACTAAACCATCACCGCCAACAACAACCACGGCATCTAAACGACCAGCCTTAACTTCGGCTGCTAACAAATCTCTAGATTCCCGTGCAGTGGCGCCACAGATCCAAACAATCGATATCTCATTTGCAATAGCAAGGCTTCGAAAGTCATGGCCTAAATTCATCCCTCGACGTTTGCCGGAGTGTGGATTTACAACTATGGCCCACTTCATTTTAGGTCGATATCCTTAAGAGAGAGGTTCGTCTAGGTCGGGTTCATCGATTGAGCTCGCTGGTTCAACGCTAGAAGCCTCATCGTCGCCGATCTTGGAACTTCGCTTTCCGCGCTTACGATCCACGAGAAGGGCGATTCCACCGGCGGCAAAATAGAAGGCAATTAGTGGTACTGCAAGTAGTGACATTGAAACTGGATCACCAGTAGGAGTGAAAGCTGCGGTGAAGACCGCAATTCCAAACACTGCGAATCGCCACGGTTTGAGAATTCCTTTACCAGTGATGATACCGGCCAAGTTTAAGGCAACCAAGAATACCGGGAGTTCGAAAGCGCCGCCAAAGAGGAGAATTACTCTCAAAACAAAATCTAGGTAATCATCGAATCGCACTAAGTTAGTGAGAGAGCCCGGTGTAAAGCCCAACAGAACTTTTACCGCAAGTGGAAGGATCCAATATCCCAAACTGGCGCCGAGAGCGAAGAAAGGCGTGGCGACGATAATAAAGAAGATGGAACGTCGCTTCTCCTTTTTGTGCAGTCCAGGCGCTACAAATGCCCAAAGTTGATAGATCCAAATTGGCGCGGAAATGATTACCCCGGTCAGAAGTGAGACCTTGATTTGGAGGTTCAGCGGACCAAGGACACCATTAATGTAAAGAGTGCCGCAATGGCTGGAGCCGGATTTCTGGGCCGCCTTTAGGTCGCAAACTGGTGCCGCTAACGCGTTGATGATTTTTGTATAAAAAACCCAGCCAATGCCTGAAGCTAGAAAAATTGCTATTGCGGCTCGAACAACTCGCTTACGTAAATCACGAAAGTGTTCTACAAGCGGCATTCGGCCGCCCTCAGGGGCGCCCATGGGAAGTTCTAGTTAACGGGTGGAGTATCGCCAGATTCAGGAGTGGCTTTCTTCTCCTCTGGGTTTAACTCTTTAACTTCGCTCTTGAAAATGCGAAGCGAGCGACCTAAAGCCCGTGCTGAGTCTGGTAGACGTTTGGCACCAAAAAGAAGTACGAGAACGAGCAGGAGCAGGAGGATGTGGCTTGGTTCTCTGAGAAACATGAATACTTCCTATCGTGAGGCTGGTACGCAGATAGTACCTCCCCCATCGGATTTGAGCCTACTTATCTCAACCTAGAGTTATAACGATCTAGCGTTTCCTGGGCGCGCTGGTGAATCTGAGACCTTAGGGTGGCTGGCGAGCGGACCGTGACCGCTCCCCCGAGCCCTAAAACGCTTCGGATCAACCACTCAGGATCCAGGACGGCGATTTGGGCCAGGGTGAAATCGGGGTTGGTCGAGAGAATCGTCAACACAGCGGCATTCTCCTCCAGAAAGTTGCGCGCCCGATGTGAGATCTCGAGGATCGGTTCCTCAGTGAGATTGTGATCGGAGTTAAATTGCGTAGAACTCGTGGAAGTTTCAGAAGTGGCAACGAGCTCGGTAGCGCGCTCGCATTTAACTATGCGATCTAAGCGAAAAGTTCGATCGGCTTCTGATTTAAAACAATAGCCGATTAGGTAGATAAAGCCATTCTCTGTATAGAGCTGGGCTGGAGTAACGCGGCGCTCGCTGCGCTCGTCGCGATTGCCGCTGAGGTATTCTAAATTGAGATCACTTCGACCGGAAATCGCACCTTCAATTATTTGCAAAAAAGGCGAAGGTGGGAGAAATTCCTCGTGAGTGGCCAATTGCAAATTTGCATCCTTAATCGTCGCGACCAAAGAATCGCGAAGTTTCAATATTTCAAGGCGAAGTTTGTCGCCATCTGAACGTAGAGTGGCTAGACCTTCGAGCGCAAGAATTAACGAAATGACTTCTCTTCGGTTTAGTTTGCGAGGTCGATCCAAGCTCTGTGGCTCAATAACTGAAACGCTTCCAGACTCAAAGGAGAGGTCGATAAGTTCGAGCGGGGTGTAGCCCGGAAGGCCACAGACAAAAAGTAAATTTAGATCCTTTGTAATCTCTTTTGGTGTGGTTTCGAATTCTTTAGCTAACTCTTCAATTGTTAAGCCAGGGTTCTCGAGAATGAATGGAATAAGGTCGAGCGCTCGGGCCGTTCGATCCAACGCGTTTTCGCTCATGAAAGCACCTCCATCACTCGTTTAACAATTGCAGCGATTAACGATGGCGGTTCTAAGACCTGAACATCGGGACCGAACCAGAGTAACTTTCGCAAGAAGGTCTCTTGGAATTCGTAGGTAAGGTTAATTTGATCCCAATCATTATCATGGGGTTCAACGACACCTTCGCTTCGCAGAATTTGTGCCTTATCTTTGCGGATCAGCATTTTGGCTTCATGCTTCTCTTCGGCACCAAAAAATTTCACATAATTTGAAATAACGAAATCACTTGGGATCGAATACGAACCGCTCTTGCCGACAGTCGCCACTTGGTCGACTACTCGAATTAATTTGAATACTCGAATCTCCCTTCGGTCATGATCGAAACCGACCAGGTACCAAAACCCTCGCCAAAGCGTTAAGCCGTAGGCATCCACGGTTCGCTTTGCGAGCGTCGCTGAGGAGTAATTAAATTGCAGGGTTTTCCTCTCTTCTAGCCCTTGCCAAAATTGATCGAAATTCGGCTGCGGATTTTCAAATCTTGCCCAACCCATGGCTAGATCTTCGGTGTCCAGTGAGATTCCCAATGATCTGAGTTTCCGAAGCGCACTCTGGGAACTCTTAGACAAAACTCCCTCGGACCAGCTGTGAGCAGCAATTGAAAGGAGCGCCAACTCTCTTGCGGTGATCTCACCGATATCAAGGCCATAGCTGCTGGGAAAAATTCGATAGCCAAGTTCATCTTCAAAATAATTGTCTAAATTTCCTACCTCAATCGCAATTCCCAGAGATCGCAGGTCATCTTTATCTCGCTCAAACATGCGCTCCATGGCTTCCGGAGCTCCGCTATAGCCGGCAACGCTTTGAAAGATCTCGATCTTGGTCAGATATCGCCTGGTGGCCAAAAGGGCCATGGTCAGGTTCAACAGGCGCTCAGTTTTGGGGTCTGACATGTTCCTACAATATTGCTTTGGTACTCTTTCCCCCTGTTGATTTTCCAATTGATCGTTCGTGGAATTTGAGGAGTATTGCCGTGAAATCGTCACAAAAGGTTCTTGGATTAATTGTCGTGGCCGCTTTAACTGGGTTAACAGTTACGGCTTGCTCAACCGATGGTGGCGCACCCGCTGCCCAAAATTCAACTGGGAGTACTCAAGTGACAACTGCAGCTTCGAACTTGCCGGCGGTAACGGGCGACCAAGGTAAGGCACCTACTATCGCGGCGCCTACAGGTAGCGCGCCCACCACGCTTGTGACTAAAGATATCTACGTTGGAACCGGTGCGGCTGCGGTTGCAACTTCTACCCTGACGGTTCAATACACATTAATGGCTTGGTCCACTGGCAAGGTTGTTGAGAGTTCTTGGACATCGCAAGCGGCAACCTTCCCGCTATCTGGTGTTATCCCAGGTTGGCAACAAGGAATTCCTGGAATGAAGGTCGGCGGTCGCCGATTACTACTTATTCCACCTGCTTTGGGTTACGGCGCAACCGGCAGCGGTCCAATCGGACCTAACGAAACTCTGATCTTCGTAGTTGACGTATTAGCGATTAAGTAACTATTCCTCGTTTTCGTTAACACCATAGGAACCTTTGGAGGGTCGGCGACGTCGCAATGGCGCGCTGACCCCAGGAGCCATTCGTCGGGACATGATCAAGAATCCGGTGTGGCCAATCATTCGATGCTGAGGTCGGACAGCTAAGCCTTCGTGATGCCAGCCGCGAACCAGCGATTCATTGCTCTCAGGCTCGGTAAATGAACCATGTCGCTTTAGCGTTTCTGCGGTTTCGGAGAGTTGAGTGGTGGTTGCTACATAGGCTAGAAAGACGCCACCAGGTTCTAAAACATCCGCTGCCATCTCGACACATTCCCAAGGCGCCAACATGTCCAAAATTACGCGATCGTATTTTCCGTTATGGGTTGCATCCTGGACAGCCCCGAGAGTAAGGGACCAATTGGTTGGGAGCTGCCCAAAATAATTCGTGACATTCTTTCTAGCAATAATTGCGAACTCCTCTCGCTTCTCAAAAGAGTCAACGGAGCCATCGGCTCCTACTGCGCGCAACAACGAAATCGTAAGGGCCCCCGACCCTACGCCAGCCTCAAGAACGCGAACTCCGGGGGCAATATCTGCCATGCCCAAGATAAAGGCGGCATCCTTTGGATAAACAATTGTGGCACCGCGAGGCATTGAGAGCACATAGTCAGCAAGTAGTGGGCGGAAAGCTAGGAACTTTAAACCGGCAGTGGTTTCGATTACCGATCCTTCTGGAAGTCCAATTACATTGTTGTGCTCAATCCAACCCTTGTGAGTGTGCCATTCGTTATTAGGTTGAAGGGTGATGGTATGCATCTTGCCTTTTGCATCGGTCAACTGGACGCGGTCGCCCGCTTGAAATAGTGAAGATCGCCGTGAGGTCATTGTCTGAGTCTAACCAGTGGGTGACTATCTCGAATCCGAAGGCTGCTAAAAGAGCGAAGCGATACTTTCAAGCGTGGTATCGACCAACGACCTCAACTCTCGAACTCGTGGGTGGCTCTCAATTTTCACCAAATGGGGAATAGCCAATACTTTGGCACCACTAGCGATTCCTGAGGTAACCCCTGTGATTGAATCTTCTAAAACCAGAGATTCCGAAATTTCTACATTGAGGAGTGCCGCCGCCTTCAGGTAGCTTTCCGGATGCGGCTTCGTATTTACAACGTCATCGTTCGAAATCGAAATCTGAAAATATCCGTGCGGAAGCGAATCTAAGGCTGCCTGCACTAAGGATCGCGGGCTGGCCGATACCAGAGCCAACGGAATTGATTGGCTATGTATCGCTTCCAGAAGTTCCAACGCACCTGGCATGAAGGTCAATCCTTTGTGAAATTTGTCTGTGACGCGGTGGACTAACGAGTTCGTGAAGAACTCCCAATCCTCTGCTCCCCCGGCTAGATCCGACATGTATTGGCCAACTTTAGTTAGTGGCCCACCAAGGCAAAGGGCTTGATCTGACAGTTGCCATTGATAACCAAAATCGGCCATGAGTTCGGTTTCGGCGATTAGCCAATACGGCTCGGAGTTGATCAGAGTTCCGTCCATGTCAAAGAGCACCGCTTGAAAGGTCATACGGCGTTGAAATATTTGGCTTCGGGGTGATGAACGATAATCGCCGAGGTGGATTGCTCGGGGTGCAATTGGAACTCCTCGGATAGTTCGACGCCGATACGGCTGGGCGCTAGAAGTTCACATAATTGGAGTTGTTGCTCGATATCTGGGCATGCTGGATAACCGAACGAGTAGCGGGAGCCGCGATAGCCCTGGTCGAGGAGCTCATTAATTGAAGGCGCATCTTCGCTTGCGAAGCCAAGTTCAGATCGGATCCGCGAATGCCAATGCTCGGCGAGTGCTTCGGTGAGCTGAACCGAGAGACCATGGAGCTCCAGATATTGACGGTACTCATCTGCGGCAAATAATTTTGCGGTGGCCTCACTAACCGTGCTGCCCATTGTTACGACATGAAAGGCAACGGTATCAACATCGCCAGACTCTTTCGATCGAAAGAAATCACTAAGACAAAGCCTGCGGTCACGACTTTGGCGTGGAAAGGAGAAGCGAACTCGCTCTTGGTTTTTTTGTTCGCCTTCATGATGGAGAACTACTAAATCATTACCTTCGCTGTAGCAAGGAAAGTAGCCATATACGACCGCGGCATTTAACCAGCCGTTCGCCTGCACATCGTTTAAAAGCGATCGCAACCGAGGACGACCTTCGTTCTCGACCATTTCATCGAACTTTCCGCGCTCCCCCTTTAGACCCCATTGACCTAAGTAGAGAGCGCGTTCATCTAACGCCCCTAAATAATCGGCCAACGGAACGCCTTTAATAATTCGAGAGCCGTAAAAAGGAGGTGTTGGTAGCGCATTGTTAGTAGCCACATCGGAACGTTTGGTATCAATTGTCACTTCGCGGCTCGCTCTTGTGTTTGGCGTTCTTCGCTCTCTAAGCGCGGGAAGTTCTGCACCAGGAACTCCGCGTTTAACTGCCATGATGGAATCCATCAACCTAAGTCCTTCGAAAGCATCTCTGGCATAACGAACCGTTCCAGGGAAGGCGCCGGCGAGATCTTGCTCTACAAATGATCGGGTAAGGGCAGCCCCACCCAAGACTATCGGCCACTTATCAGCTAAACCTCGTTGGGTTAACTCCTCTAAATTCTCGCGCATAACCACCGTGGACTTAACTAACAGACCACTCATTCCAATTACATCAACATTGGACTCGGACGCCGATTCAATAATCTGATTAATGGTCTGCTTGATTCCAATATTTACCGTGGTATAGCCATTATTTGCCAGGATGATATCTACCAAATTTTTGCCGATGTCGTGGACATCACCTTTTACGGTTGCCAAGAGTATTGAACCACGACCCTCGTCATCAGTCTTCTCCATGAATGGTTCTAAATGGGCGACGGCCGCCTTCATGACTTCTGCGGATTGGAGTACGAACGGAAGTTGCATCTCGCCTTTTCCAAACATCTCGCCAACAATCTTCATTCCAGAAAGCAAATGCTCGTTTATAATCGTCAATGGGTTGATTCCAGCAGACATAGCCTCATCCAGATCGGCCGTTAGTCTCATCTTCTCGCCATCAATAATGCGACGTTCAAGTCTTTCGGCCAGAGGTAGCGCCGCTAATTCCGCCGCGCGCGTCACCTTGGTGCTCTTGGTCTCTACGCCATCAAAAAGTTCAAGGAAGATCGAAAGCGGATCGTAAGTGCAGTTTCCTTCAGGATCAAAAGTCCTTCGATCGTAAATTAGATCAAGAGCAACTTCCTTCTGTCTGGAGTCGATCCTCATCATCGGCGTAATTTTTGAGGGATGAACGATTGCTGAATCTAAGCCGGCTGCTACCGCTTCCGCGAGGAAGACCGAGTTAAGCACAATCCTGGCTGCGGGGTTGAGGCCAAAGGAAACATTGCTAACACCTAGCGTCGTTTGCACCTGTGGAAATTCGCGCTTTAAAGTAGCAATAGCGGAAATCGTTTCAATGCCATCACGTCTGGTTTCTTCTTGGCCGGTAGCTATAGGGAAAGTTAAACAATCAATCAGAATGTCACTGACTTTCAGCCCCCAGTTTTCCACCAAATCGGCGATGAGTCGGCGGGCGACGGCCACCTTCCACTCTGCAGTTCTAGCTTGACCTTCTTCATCGATAGTTAGAGCGACTACTGCGGCGCCGTGTTCCTGCACAAGGGGCATGATGCGAGCGAATCGGGAGTTGGGGCCATCGCCATCCTCGTAATTGACCGAGTTAATTATTGACCTACCGCCAAGTTGCTCGAGTCCAGCTCTTAGAACGGCCGGTTCAGTGGAATCGAGAACAATCGGAAGAGTAGAGCTCGTTGCAAAACGAGATGCAATCTCGATCATATCTTGCACGCCATCTCGGCCAACATAATCTACTGACAGGTCAAGCATATGAGCACCATCGCGAATTTGATCGCGTGCGATATCCACACATGCCTGCCAGTCTTCGGCTAACAACGCATCCCGGAAGGCCCGCGAACCATTGGCATTCGTACGCTCACCGATTGATAGATAAGTCAGCTCTTGTTGAAAGGGCACGAACTGATAGAGCGAAGATGCACCAGCTTCGATATTCGGAGTTCGGTTTGCGAATTGTGAACCATGAAGTTCGGCTACCACAGCTTCAAGGTGTGCTGGAGTAGTTCCGCAACAGCCGCCGACAAGGGAGACTCCGTAATTTGAAACAAATTCTCGCAGGTACTTTGCCAATTCGTTTGGGGCTAACGGGTAATCCGCTCCCGTTGCAGTGAGAATTGGCAATCCAGCGTTGGGCATGACGGATATTCCGGCGGCCGCACTCTTGCTCAGCACCCTTAAGTGCTCACTCATTTCCGCTGGGCCGGTTGCACAATTAAGGCCGATCAAATCAATCTTCAATGGTTCTAAGGCGTTTAATGCCGCGCCGATTTCAGAACCGAGCAACATAGTTCCTGTGGTCTCGACCGTTACTTGGGCGATCAAAACAACATCGCGTTCCGATTTATCAATTGCCTCACGGGCCCCGTTTACTGCCGCTTTCGCCTGCAGTAAATCTTGAGTGGTCTCAATTAGTAGTGCATCGGCACCGCCATCGAGCAAGCCACAGGCGGCAGTGAAATATGCCTCGCGCAATTTCAAATACGAGGTGTGTCCGAGCGATGGTAATTTCGTTCCCGGGCCGAGAGATCCGAGTACCCATCTAGGTCGTTCATGGGTAGAAAAGTTCGAAGCTGCAGTCTTGGCGATCACTGCGCCGGCATGTGCCAGTTCGTAGATGCGATCTTCTATCCCGTATTCGGCAAGATTTGCCCAGTTGGCGCCAAAGGTATTGGTCTCAATCGCGTCAACTCCAACCGCAAGATATTGCTCGTGAACGGCCTGCACAATATCGGGGCGGGAGACATTGAGAATCTCATTGCAACCTTCATGGCCCTGAAAATCCTCTAAGGATGGGTTGGCTGCTTGAAGCATCGTTCCCATGGCGCCATCTGCGATAACGACTCGCTTGGATAGGGCTATGCGAAGGGAAGAGGGTTCAACCGGCAAGTGATTCATTGACCCGAACTTTACCTCAGAGCGCTCGTACTCAATTTCAATGGGAATTTTGGGTGATATCGCCTTAAAGCGCTAACCCCAGCAAGGAATCCAGGGCGCGCGCAAGTTCACCAGCGCTGCCCCCAACAACCCCGTTCTGGGTCTCGCGGTGCCATTCTCGAAGAATTTCTAGGGCAGCTGGCGTATTGAGATCATTCGATAAACAATCCGCAATCTTGGTTATAACTTCATTCGTAGGCGCAACTATTTCGCGGCTAAGTGATTCTCGTAGGTTTGCAATGTCCGAAACCGCGAGGGGCAAAATTTCATCGCCCCACATCCGGTCCGCTGAATAATGTGAGTTCAGAAGGGCGTATCGGATTACCATTGGATCAACACCTTGGGCTAGCAACTTCGAGACAAAAACCAAATTGCCTTTACTCTTGCTCATCTTCTCGCCATCCAGGCCGACCATGCCGGCATGCACATAGGCGAATGCAAATGGTTTACCAGTGAGAGCTTTGGATTGAGCAGCGCTCATGAAATGATGCGGAAAGATTAAATCGGAGCCCCCGCCTTGAAGCTCAATAAGGGTTTGGCCAAAGCTAGCATTGATGAAATCTTCGCCATTTAAGAAGCGCGAAGCAATGACCGCGCATTCAATATGCCAACCGGGGCGACCATATCCGTGAATTGAATCCCAACCAGGTTCACCAGGCTTATTCGCTTGCCAGAGGATCGGATCCAAGGGATGGCGCTTGCCAGCTCTATCCGGGTCTCCGCCTCGATCGGCAAAAATAGTTAAGGCTGTGTCAAGAGGGATGGGTAACTCCGAAAGGAAGGAAGAAATATCAAAATAAAGATCGCTATCCACTAAATAGACAAAGCCATTAGCTTGCATCACTGATATTGCCGTTGACACTAAATCCATGACTGCAGTCGCTGGGACAAAGGAATCTGGTGGCAGAACCCGTAACGCGGTCATATCAGAGCGATAGAGATCGATCTGCGATGCCGCAAGATCTTGCCATTTAAGATCATCTCGCGTAGCCCGTTCTAAAAGTGGGTCATCAATATCTGTAATATTTTCAACAAAAGTCACAGAAGTTCCGGAGGCGCGCAAATATCGATTGATCAAATCAAATGTTAGATATGTAGCCGCATGGCCTAAGTGCGTTGCGTCGTAGGGAGTAATGCCACAGACGTACATTCGAGCGTTCTGAAACGGCGCAAAATTCCGCTCCCCATAAATCGTGGAGACAATCAAAGGCTTGAGGTTTATTGCGGGTGACAGCGGAGGGCAATAAAGAGTCGGCCAAGAATTCATAGATGGAACTCTACGATAGGCGGGCGAATATTTCTTAGAATGGTGGCCAGGGAACCGCAGGCCACTCTGTGCTCGGAGTTGGGAATCGGCCCTCTGATAGCAAGCGATCAACTCTGACTTGCAAGGCGAGGATTTCCGCCTCCGTTAACCAGGTATTGAGATTCCAAGTAAGCAGTTGAGACTTAATCTTCGCTAACTGAGTTAATTCGGTGCCACTTAATGGCAGACCAGTACATTGCCACAGAACCGTTCTAAGTTTGTCCTCTTCGTGGAAGGTGACCCCGTGGTCGCAGCCAAATACCTCACCATTTGGGGTAATTAAAATGTGACCGAATTTTCTATCAGTGTTATTTATGATCGCATCAAAAAGCGCCATCTTTCGAAGTGCCGGATGCTCACTCTCGGTTAATGAGACTACGTCGATACTTTCGTCGACATCAATCCACTCTTGAACCGCCCCGAAACCATAAGGACCATCTCGCATCACAGTAAAAGGGACTAAATTAAAGCCTGCGAGTTCGCTGAATTGAAAAGCTGCAACCTCGCGAGAAGCTAGATCGCCATCGGGGAAATCCCAGAGCGGGCGCTCCCCCGCTATTGGTTTATAAATAACGGTCACTTGATCAGCAATGTGCCCAAGCAAAGTAGCATTTGAGGCGGCGACGAGCCGACCTTCAATCACTATCTCTCCAGCCAGGATTAAATTTTGACGCTCTACCGAGGTGGCCATGATGCTACCGTCGATAACCGTTAGCTCGTGGGCAGAGATGACCTTGGGGATCGATCGGTAAACCGCAGAAAGGGCAGGGCGCACGGCCCGCGGCGACAACGGCATCGGCGATGGCGCAGAATCCACGTACTTGGAATATGCGCAAGGAGGCTCGAATGACATCTGGCAATTCATCACTGTCGGAATCCACATCGGAGATTAAGTCGTCAATGTCGGCCTCGCTGATGGCTTGGATTTCTAATTCAATTCTCTGACGATCGCCATCCCATGAGATGCCAATAATGCCAACCGTAAAATCTTCAGTTATAGGGAATTCCATCTCGCGGCTGGTGAGCGAGGACGAGAGCGAGAGCTCATCAAGGCTGGCCAGCTTATTGCGACGTAACTCTTGAATCATCTCTTTGAATCGTTCTGATAGGGCCGCTACTTGGCTTTTCTCAATTGCCACACAGTTGGAATAAGTTGGTGACTCTATTTGCAAAAAGAAGGCTCGCTCCCCTGGCTCACCCACGGTTCCGACCACAAATCGCTCAACGAATTCATGGTTGTAGATCAAGCGACTCATCAGACTCGACCCTCGCCGCCGCCTAGAACAAAACCGGTTGAACTGGTTTTGGAGCTAACACGTTTTGATAATACCGCCAGATGCGAGGTGTCATTTAACTTAACCAACATTGAACCGCTATCTGAAATTCGAATTACGGTAATGGAAGCTGGGTCGATCACGAATTGTTGTAGATGATCTAACGAAAGGCCAAGCTGCGAGGCAACTATCGCCTTTATTACATCACCGTGAGCCACTAAACAGATGGTTCCTCCGACCTTTCTGTTGTCCGAGATAACTTGATTGGCGCGAGCCGACATCTCGATGAAGCTCTCGCCACCGGGAAATCTCACTAATGATGGCCGAGATTGAATTACCTTCCAGAGTTTAAGTTTTGAAAGAACTTTCAATTTTCTGCCAGACCAGCTGCCGTAGTCCATCTCATTAATTCCCGGTTCAACGACCACTGATTTCTTTGCCAGCTTTAGGTAGCCAGAGATCGTTTCTTTACATCGTGGCATAGGGCTGGAAAGCACTTTGGCAAATTTTTTTCCCGAAAGCGCAGAGGTCAGCAATTGCGCCTGTTTGACGCCTAACTCACTCAGATGGACCGATCGGTCTTGCCCTGCAAGAACTCCCGTCGCATTGGCCGTTGAATGGGCATGTCGAATCAGATAGATCGTGCTGATTTCGGGCGGCATACCCAAAGGTTACCGATAATTTCGACGCTCTATTGCTAGTGTCCTTCATATGGAACTTCGAGCGCTGGGCCGATCTGGAATCAGAGTCTCTAGATTGGGCCTGGGCACCATGACTTGGGGTCGAGATACCGATGAACACGAAGCCGCCGACCAGCTCCGAACTTTTTTGGACCGCGGCGGCAACCTAATTGACTCGGCCGCGGTCTATGGCGACGGCGATAGCGAACGGACCTTGGGCGGTTTTCTAGGGACACTCGTTGACCGCGAAGAGGTGGTTATCGCCACTAAAGCGGGAATTTCCATTGCAGATGGCCTTCGGAGAGTTGATAACTCAAAATTGAGTTTGATCGCCGATTTAGATAAATCGTTGCAAAGACTTGGCGTGGAATATATCGATCTTTGGCAAATTCACGCCTGGGATCCTGCTGTTGAAATTGAAGAAATGCTTGGGGCCATTGACTTTGCCGTCAATAGCGGTCGGGTTCGATACGCCGGCGTTTCAAATTTCGCTGGATGGCAATTGGCCCGCGCTGCAACAATTCAAAACCCGTGGTTTGGCAAAGCTCCGATCAACTCCGTTCAATCGGAATATTCTCTTTTAAATCGCAGCGCAGAAGAGGAGATCCTGCCGGCTGCCATCGCCTTGGGTGTCGGCTTCCTCGCCTGGTCACCTTTAGGTCGTGGAGTTTTGACTGGTAAGTATCGCGCAGGAGTTCCATCTGATTCGCGCGGTGCTAGTCCACACTTCTCTGGTTTTGTTGAGCCGTACATGGATGCCAGGGCAAGTTCAATTGTTGATGCGGTCTGTGTAGCTGCCGATGGCTTGGGTTACTCGCCAATTGAAGTTGCGCTCTCTTGGGTTCGTGATCGCGAAGGAGTTTCAAGTGCGATTATCGGTGCGCGCACAGGAGCCCAACTTCGAGGCGCACTTACAGTCGAAGAGATCTCTCTTCCGGTCCAAGTTAGACAAGCACTTGATGAGATCTCGTTGAGCTGAAAGCTGCTAACAATTTCTTAAGAATTTATCCAAGACTCGAACACCGAAGGCTAAGCCATCAAGTGGCACTCGCTCGTCAATACCGTGAAACATTGGGAAGAAATCCACATCTTCCGGAAGCTTAACTGGACTGAATCCGTATCCAACGATTCCTAAATCCGAGAGCGCTTTGTTGTCGGTTCCGCCGCTCATGACATATGGAACGGGAATCCCATCGGGATCTTCCGAAGTAATTGCAGCACACATGGCATCGACTAGGGAACCGGTGAAATCGACTTCGAGGGCAATGTCATGGACCAGCAGCTCCACCTCAATATCGGGACCGGCAAGCTCTTTGATTGTTGAAACTAATTCATCTTCAAACCCTGGAAGGAAGCGGCCATCTACTACCGCACTAGCGGTTTGTGGGATCACATTTGCTTTATAGCCCGCCTCGAGCATCGTTGGATTGGCCGTGTTTTGAATTGTGGCGCCTAACATTCTTGCGGCGCTGCCGATGTGTTTCAACAATGGGCGCACATTGTGCGGTTCGTATTTATCGCCGGTTAATTCAGCAATCTTGCGAAAGAAAATGCCGCCAATTTTAGTTTCGCGTTGGGGCCATTGGTAGTTTCCGATTCGAGCTATAGCCTCGCTCAATCTCGTGACGGCATTTGCCGGATTGATGAAGGAGCCATGACCAGCGTCGCCTTTGGCGGTTAACTTCATCCAACGGATTCCCTTTTGGGCCCCTTCAATCAAATAAAGGCGGTGCCCACCGGTAATTGTTACGGAGAAACCGCCAACTTCCGATATTGCCTCGGTGTAACCATCAAATAGCTCTGGCCGGTGCTTTACTAACCATCGAGATCCATAGACGCTTCCGGCCTCTTCATCGGCAAAGAAAACTAAAAGAATATTTCTCGGTGGGATATAACCGGTTCGGGCCCATGATCGAACTGTCGCCAAAATCATGGCATCCATATTCTTCATATCGACGGCGCCACGTCCCCAGATAAAACCATCCTTTACGATGCCGCCAAATGGATCAACGCTCCAGTCATCGGCATTTGCGGGAACGACATCTAAGTGACCATGAATCACCAAGCCAGGTCGGGTCTGATCTGCACCAGCGATCTTTGCAACGACATTCACCCGATTCGGTGCTGTAACAATCAATTCACTTTCGATGCCAACTTCGCGAAGTGCCGCGGCGACATAGTCAGCCATGGCCCGTTCATCGCCTTTTCCTTCACCGTAGTTGACGCTCGGAATTCGAATCATTTCTTGGCATAGTTGGATGCAATCGGCCTCGGCCGCGGCATAATTCATAGCGCTCATAGTCATATCTTGCCGTAAATTGCGGCTTAAATTGCCAGTTTTCCCTCTTGCCCAGAGAGTTGATACCCTCTGCACTTGTCCGTAGTTTTTCGGCGGGCGATGTCCGGGTGGCGGAATTGGCAGACGCGCTAGCTTGAGGTGCTAGTGCCCGAAAGGGCTTGAGGGTTCAACTCCCTTCTCGGACACCAGATCTTTGCAAGTGCTAGGTAGAAATCAATCTCTTAGGCAATATGGCAGGATGCGAATATGGCGGAATTGATCTACTACTGCGGAACTATGGATAGTGGAAAATCGACACTGGCGCTTCAAACCGCTCACAACCACCAAAGTCGCGGTCGCACCGGCGTTATTTTCACCAACCGAGACCGAGCCGGCCGTGGTCTAATCTCCTCCAGATTGGGTCTGCAAAGTTCCGCAATAGAGGTGGATCCAGATCTCGATCTACATCGCTATGTGGTCGAGAGACTATCTCAAGGTGAGCGCATCGACTTCGTCATCTGTGATGAAGCTCAGTTCTATACCGCCGCGCAGATTGAAGAATTAGCCAAGATAGTAGATGGTTTGAGCATCGATGTTTTTGCTTTTGGAATTTTGACCGACTTTCGCACTGCTCTCTTTCCTGGATCAGCTCGACTAGTGGAACTTGCAGATCGAGTGCAAACTCTTCAAGTAGAGGCGCTTTGCTGGTGTGGGGCACGCGCTACTCATAATGCTAGAACTATGGGCGGCGTCATGGTCACTGAAGGTGAACAAGTTGTAGTTGGAGATGTTTCATCAGGAGCCGAAGTCGCATATGAGGTACTTTGTCGAAGACATCACATGCGAAAAGTTACTTCACGAGCCTCACGCAGTGCCGGTTTCGAGCCGCTACCGTTTCGAGAAGACGCATAGTCGTAAGTGCTCTAAATTTGCCCATAGTTCGTTTCGAGATCCGTAACTGCAAAGGAAATTATGATGAAAACCCGTGGCTATGCCGCTACCGCAAAGAGTGCACCTCTGACCGCTTTTGAATTCGATCGTCGAGAGTTGCGTTCGAATGATGTCGCCTTCGATATCGCCTATGCCGGCATCTGTCACTCCGATATTCACCAAGTTCGCGAAGAGTGGGGTCCCTCGATCTTTCCAATGGTGCCAGGACATGAAATCGTCGGAACTGTTACTTCAATCGGGTCAGCAGTAACAAAATTCCAGATCGGAGATTTGGTAGGAGTCGGTGTTTTTGTTGATTCCTGCGGCGAATGCGAAGAATGCTCGCGCGGACTGCAAAACTATTGCGCTAACGGAATGACCGGCACATACAACGGCTATGAGCGGGATGGCACCACAGTCGCATATGGTGGGTATTCGAACAAGTTCGTTGTCGATGCCAATTACGCGGTGAAAGTTCCCGCGAACCTGGATCTAACGGGCGTTGCTCCCCTGATGTGCGCCGGAATCACACTCTATTCACCGTTAAAGCATTGGCAGGCAGGCCCTGGAAAGAAAGTTGGAATCATCGGGTTAGGTGGACTTGGACACATGGGGTTGAAGTTTGCAAAGGCACTTGGGGCTCACACAACTGTATTTTCACACTCTCCTTCTAAGGAGAGCGATGCTCGCAATATGGGAGCTGACGATTTTGTCGTTACCAATGATCCAACAACCCTTGCCGCACTTCCCGCTAATTTTGACTTGATTCTTAATACTGTTTCGGCCGATCTGAATCTTGAGGAGTACCTACGACTTTTGAAGATTGACGCCACGCTTGTGGTCATTGGTTTGCCAGGCAAACCTTATTCGGTCGGCGCTGGAACTCTACTTAGCAAGCGTCGCTCACTCGCGGGATCAATGATTGGCGGTATGCCAGAACTGCAAGAGATGATCGACTTCTGCGGTCGCCACAATATTTTGAGCGAGGTCGAAGTAATCAAGGCGGACTACATCAACGAGGCTTATGAACGAACCGTCGCGAGCGATGTTAAGTATCGTTTTGTGATTGATGCCAGCACCTTCTAGTACCCGACAACAAATACCTAGCTAGCGAAACGCGTGAGCGATTAGCGCAATTATTGGCGCCAAAAATAGAGCAGGTAGCAGATTTCCAACGGCTACTTGCTTTATTTTTAGTAACCGGAATGAAATTCCTAGCAACAGCACGCCACCAGTAGCGGTCATAGCATCAATTTGGTAAGCAGTTAAAATTCCCCCCAAACCAAATCCAATTCCGGTCCAAATAAACTGGTAAATCCCTACTGGTATTGCGGAAGCTGCAACGCCCCAACCCAGACTCGAAGCAAAGGCAATCGAGGTAAAGAAATCCAAAGTGCTCTTAAGCACCAACTGCTGTGTCCCATTGCCCATACCATCGGAGATCGAACCTAATATTGCCAGCGGTCCGATTGCGAAGAGCAACGAGGCAGAGACAAATCCAGTAACAAAATGTCCCTTGCCAGATTTGTTAAGGCGATTCTTAAGTACAACCCCAAAACGCTCCAATTTAACTTCTAGATTAAGCGCCGATCCTAAAAGTGCGCCAATAATCAATGCCGCCAGGACCGTTAGCAACGTCCAACCTTTGGGCATCGCTACCGAGAAATTTGGGTGCCATAGTGAGATGAGGGCATCTCCGGCCGCTAATAAGGTGATAAAGCCCAGAACATCAGTTATCAGATCTTTAGTAGCTTCCTTCAATTTGGCGCCAGTTACCACACCAACTCCAGAGCCAATGACAATGGCGGTAACGTTTATGACCGTGCCGAAGCCAACGAACATAGCGAACTAATCCAATCAACTTAAATCCAGTGAAAATGCCGTGTGGCCAATGGTTAGACTCTAACAGTGTCATTTAACGAGTCGTTAGAAAAACTAGGCAAAATTCTAAAGCCTGCCCGGACCATCCCAAGAACACCGTGGACGGCCGACAGCAAGTGGTCTCTAACTCCCCTTCGCTTTAGCGTCTTAATGTTCGGCCTCTTCATCTTCGGCTTAGGCGACTCACTTTTGATTCAATCGCACATTGGGAATGCACCTTGGTCGGTCTTGGCGCAAGGATTAGCAAAACATTCGCCACTTTCAATCGGAGAGTCAACCTTCCTAATTAGCGGCGTCGTTCTACTACTTTGGATTCCGCTCAAACAGCGCCCGGGATTCGGAACTATTGCAAATCTCGTGGTTATTGCCGCCGCCATCCAGTTAGGTCTCTATATCTTTCCTTCCGTCGATTCAAATTTACCCGCGCAACTAGCCTATGTATTTCTTGGAATTGGTTTAGTTGGCATCGGGACCGGCTTTTACATCACGTGCGGCTTAGGCCCCGGTCCTCGTGATGGATTAATGACGGCGCTACACAAATGGTCAGGGATTCGCATCGGACGAGTTCGATTAGTGATAGAGATCTGCGCATTGGCGATCGGAGCTGCGCTTGGAGGTCGCATCGGAATCGGAACGGCACTTTTTGCGCTACTGATTGGGAATTCGATCGCAGTAGCCTTGAACTTGGTTCATCGAGTAGCACCAAAGCGTTAAGGCTCACCCCCAATCGATCTGAGTTTGACCTTTATCTTGCAATCGCGCATTGATGAAACTGAATGGGCGACTTCCAAAGAAACCACGATAAGCAGAGAGCGGACTTGGATGTGCTGACATTTTTATATCAGCTTGATCAAAGAGTGGCGCAAGTTCCTGTGCGGCTCGGCCCCAAAGAATTGCGAGCGTTCCGTGGGCGGCCATCGCAATGCAAATTGACTCTGTGATTTTCTGCCAGCCAATCTTCTGATGAGCATTGCTTATTCCAGGACTGGTCGTAAGAACTCGATTTAATAAAACTACTCCCTGCTCCTGCCAATCGGAAAGGTTGCCATCAACCCGCAACGGTTGATTTAAGTCAGAGTGGAGTTCCTGAAATATATTTCGCAACGAGGCTGGTAGTTGTTGATTTGCCGGGTACGAAAATGCTAAACCCATCGCATTGGATGGATTGGGATAAGGATCTTGGCCAATTATCAAGACCTTGGCGGCACTCGGATCCGGCGGAAGGGCACGGAAAACCTGATGGTGAGCCGGTATAAAATCAAATCCCGATAGATACTCTTGCTCTAATTCGTCGATATTTGACTTCACGGCCGATAAAACATCGAGCCAGCCCACGGGCAGAGTCTGGAATAGCGTTGCCAAAATTATTCAGCTTTAGCGAAGTATCGACCACCATCGACAGTAAGAGAAACCGGCAATCCATAGGCCAACGAAAGATTAGGGGCTGTGATGACCTCCGCTATCGGGCCAGAGGCGACTATCTCACCATGATTGAGCAAAAGTGCGTGGGTCGTTCCTAACGGAATTTCTTCGATGTGATGAGTAATGATTACTGTTGCGGGAGACTTCGGGTCGCCGGCCAAGAGATCTAAGCGTTTCAAAAGATCTTCTCGACCACCTAAATCTAGCCCTGCGGCAGGTTCATCAAGGAGCAAAATTTCAGGGTCACTCATCATCGCTCGAGCAATGAGTACCCGCTTCTTCTCTCCCTCGCTCAGAGTTCCAAATAGCCGATCCCCAAGCGAGCGAACGCCTAATGTGGTGAGCAGAGCCATCGCCCGGGACTCATCCCAGAGGTCGTAACTCTCATTCCAGCGCCCCAGAACGGCATATGCAGCGGTTAGCACTGAGTCCATTACCGTCTCGTCGTATGGAATCAGATCTAAAAGGTTATTTGTTACCAACCCAATCCTGGGGCGTAACTCAAAAATATCGCACTTGCCAAGCTGTTCTTCCAAAATCACCACCGTGCCCGAAGTAGCGTGGTTCATGGTCGCTAAGAGATGAAAAAGGGTGGATTTTCCGGCGCCATTTGCACCGAGAACCACCCAGCGCTCACCTTCAAGTAGTTGCCAATCAATTGGTCCCAAAATAGATTTGCCATCTCGAACGACGCAGACCTGATTTAGCGAGATAACGGTTCTCATAGAGGTGAAAGATACCCGTCACTTAAGCCCGAGACGATAATCTGAGGCAGTGAACTCACCTGAAACTTTAAAATCATCATTTACCGGCCTTATTTTGCTATCTGGAAGCGATGCCCCAGGGGTAACCAGCGCCCTATTCGAAACCCTATCGCCCTTTAGCGTGGTTGTTCTTGATCTCGAGCAGGTGGTTATCAGAGGTCGTTTAATCCTCACGACATTGATTAGGTTAGATCCGGCACATGCAAGCGCCATCGAAGCAGACCTAACGTCACTGGCGGCAAAATTAGAGTTGGATTTTGCGATTGATTACCTTGATTTGGCGCTCCCTAAGATTTCGCCGAATTCGCGGTTATTGCACGTTGTGCTCTTATCCGAAAAATTAGAACCAGCAGCGGTAAGTGCGGTAGCCGGCGCGATCGCGCACGCCGGTGGAAATATTGATCGAATCCGTCGCACTGCAGCCAAACCTTTAACCGCCATTGAATTCGACCTTTCCATCTTGGTCGATGAAGCTGAAACCCTCGCACGATTGCGAAAGGAATTGGCAAGCGTTGCGATTTCAAACGCTGTCGATTTGGCAGTAGAAGAGGGCGGACTCACTCGCCGGGCTAAGAGAGTCGTTCTTCTGGATATGGATTCCACCTTGATTCAGCAAGAGGTTATTGACTTGCTAGCTGAAAAAGCTGGCGTCGGTGATCAAGTCGCTGCTATTACCGCTGCCGCCATGGCTGGTAATTTGGATTTTTCTGCCTCGCTATCGGCTCGCGTAAAGCTTCTGGCTGGCCTATCCGAAAGTGCAATCGCAGAGGTTGGCGCAGAAATTAAATTGTCAGCTGGTGCGAGGACCCTAATCAGGACGCTGCACGCCCTAGGGCACAAGGTGGGTGTAGTTTCTGGCGGTTTTCTTAACGTAATAGAACCGTTACTAACAGAATTACAGGTCGACTTCTATCGCGCCAACACCTTAGAAGTTAGAAATGGCGTTCTCACTGGCGCAGTAGTTGGTCCAATTATCGATCGGGCGGCAAAAGCTGCGGCTCTTAAGGAGTTTGCACTCCAAGAGAAAGTGGAACTTTCGCAAACTATCGCGATCGGTGATGGTGCCAACGATCTAGATATGATCGAAGCTGCCGGGTTAGGTATCGCCTTTAATGCCAAGCCCGCTGTCCGAGCGGCCGCGGACAGTTCCCTAACCAGTCCCTACTTAGATTCAGTTCTCTACTTGATGGGGATAACTCGCGACGAAATTGAAAGTGCCGAGAAATCTAAAAATTAGTGGCTCAGAGCCGGCAAGCGTGGATATCAGTTACCAATATTCCGCGCGCACCAATGCTCCAAAGCTCATCCATAATGCGATTTACCTCTTTGCGTTTCACCATCGCTCGCACTGCGCTCCAACCAGCCTTCTGAAGTGGTGAGATTGTTGGCGATTCAATTCCTGGAGTCATAGCACAGGCTGCTTCGAGCAACGAGGTTTGCACATCGTAATCAACCAAAACATATTGACGAGCGATCACTACTCCGTTTAGGCGCCGAACCAAGGTTTCCAAAGCAGCAGATCTTGTGGCACCTGATCTTTCGATCATTACCGCTTCACTAGCTAGTAAGGGATTGCCAAATATCTTCAAACCGGCCTGTCGCAAAGTGCCACCAGTTGAAACTACATCAGCGATGACATCTGCAACTCCTAGACGAACCGAACTCTCAACTGCGCCGTCAAGTCTTACGATTTCGGCGGTTAATGAACGTTCGCGAAGATACTTTTCTAATAACCCTGGATAAGCAGTGGCGATTCGTTTGCCACCCAATTGATCTTCGGAGATCTCGACGCTCTCCGGCGCTGCGAAGCGAAAGGTGCTGTGGCCAAAATCTAGCGACAAAATTTCGTCAGCGCTGGCGCCACTGTCGATCAAAAGATCGCGTCCAGTTAAACCACCTTCTAGATCACCAGAGCCAACATAAATTGCGATGTCGCGCGGACGAAGGTAGTAAAACTCGATGTCATTCTCGGGATCGTAGAAGTTAAGATCGCGAGGATCGGTCCGTTGGCGATAACCCGCCTCTTTCAGCATCAGGGCTGAAGAGTCTGAGAGTGAGCCCTTATTTGGGACTGCAATTCGAAGTGACATGTTGCTCCCTAAGGTTAAAGGTTCCGGTAGATATCCTCGAGGGCGATACCTCGAGCAAGAGCCATAACCTGCAAGTGATACAGGAGCTGACTAATTTCCAGGGCTAGATCGGCATCGGATTGGTACTCAGCTGCCATCCAAACTTCGGCTGCTTCTTCCACAATCTTTTTGCCAATCGAATGGATACCGGAATCTAGTTCTTTTACCGTCCCTGATCCCTCTGGCCGAAGTTGCGCGATGCTGGCTAGCTCCGACCAGAGGGACTCAAAGGATTTCATTGGGTTAGGTTACTAGACTTCAAACCACGCTTGAGAGGCTTTTTGCTTCGTTGCCTTGGCGCTGGATGCGTAACCAATAAATGAATCCCCAGATTACGAATGGCATATATATCCCGTAAAGAATCCCAGTCGGATAGTTTCCGTGCGCGAAAGCAAATGGAACTCCAACGATATCTACCGCTACCCAAACGAGCCAAAACTCGACGTAGCCTCGGCTCATGGCATAGGTAGCTAACGCAGTGCCGGTAAAGATCCACGTATCTACATAAAGCCATTGACCGTAATAACGCTCCCCCAAGGCCTTAAAAATTTGAAGGAATATGAAGTAGCCGATAACGATAGTCGGCAGGAGGACCGCTTTCTCTTTAGCTGTAGTCCAACGAGGAGTAACTGCGGGTTTGCTTTCGCCACTTCGACGATTACGTGCCCAAACTACCCAGCCATAGAAACTAACTATGATCAAAAGTAGATTTCGGCCAGCTTGGCCATAAAGCGCTGGATGGTCGGCTTTCTTGCTGAAGGAAAATAGCGCACCGGCGAAGACGGTGAAGAGTAAGCCATCTCCCAATATTCCGATCGGCCAAGCTGAAACTTTGCGGCGCATCCCAAGGATTGCGCTGGCTAAGCCCAGTAGGCCTCCGATGATTTCGCGAATTGCAATTGATTTACTGCCAAAGTGAACTTGAGCTTCAAAGAGCCATTTCAATATAAACATCTGTTCCATCCCTAATCGAAGTGAGTAAATTCGATCCCAAGGGAAATAGGCAAAAAAGGCGCACCCAAGAAAATGGGTAGCCAAAATTGCTTTGCTCCTTTATCCAGACTTTAACTGTCGGTTTTGGATTTACACCAAATCAACCGATTGATGGCTTCAATCGGGTCGCGGACTCTACCGCCGGTTCGGAATTACGCCGACCCCCGGAACTAGGCCAGTCTGCCATGATTGAGGAGATTTTTCATTTCGCGAATCGCTTCTGCCGGATCTTCCGCCTTAAATAGGGCACTTCCCGCTACAAAAGTGTCAGCTCCGGCACTAGCGGCAACCTCTATTGTGGTTAATGAGATGCCACCGTCAACTTGGAGCCAAGGTCTGGGGCTTGGAAGAAGGTCGATGATTGTCCTGGCTCGTTTAACTTTTGGCATCATCTCCGACATAAATGATTGGCCGCCAAATCCAGGTTCGACTGTCATGATTAACAACATATCAATGTTGGCGATGAATTCAGCAACAGTATCTAGATCGGTCTTTGGCTTTATTGCCATTCCAACTCGAGCGCCGGCAGAGCGAATGCTCGCAATTACTCCCGATGGATCCGTTGTTGCTTCAAAGTGAAAGGTCACACTGGCGGCGCCAGCTTGTGCATAGGCAGCGGCTAGATGATCTGGATCAACGATCATCAGATGAACATCCACGGGAATGGGTGACTCTTCAATTATGGTTTTTGACTGGGCAAAATCAAAGGTGCGATTTGGTACAAAAATATCGTCCATGATATCTAGATGTAAGAGTTCGGCATCTGATGCGATGCGTGCAATCTCCTCGGGTAGCCGGCTCTGATCAGCATTCAAAATGCTCGGGCAGATGCGAAAACTCGTCATGACGAAATCGTACGCTAAGCCTGCTTCTGAAAGAGCGCTAGAAACATTGCATCTGAGTTATGTTTATGGCTCCACAATTGCATGGTTCCATTGGGATTGAGAGCTTCTGGCGGCAATTCATGAAAATCAGCAACATTAAGTAGGGCAAGATTCTTATGTCGATGAAGGGCATCCAAAACTTGCCCCGTGGTTTCGGATAGATGGGGCGAGCAAGTCGAATAGGCCAGAACTCCACCGGGGTTCAACAGCTCAACTGCCGAATCTATCAACTTGCGCTGTAGCGCTACTAACTCTTTCAAATCAGATTGAACGCGACGCCATCTTGCTTCTGGACGTCGCCTGAGCGCCCCTAAACCAGTGCAAGGTGCATCGATGAGAATGCGATCGAATCTTCCTGGAAAGAGAGTGCTCTGCCTGCCGTCAAAGGAGAGAATGCGACTACGGGGAATTACTCGAGCGACTAGTTCGGCTCGATGCTCCCATGGTTCATTTGCATAGAACTCAGTTTGTGGCTCTTCGGTTGCCAACGCGTTATATACCCAGGCTGCTTTGCCTCCCGGGCCAGCGCACATATCCAGCCACCGGTTAGCACTTCCCAGATTCTTAGTTGCGTAAAAGATTTCTGAAACTAATTGCGAACCTAAATCCTGCACGCCCGCGCTGCGATTGCGAATTTGCGGATAGTCCAAGGGTTGCGTGGCTGCTATTACGCCCCCTGAAACGAAAGGCAAGGCCTCGCCGCCAACGGCTAAAAGATCTGCTCCCGTTGACTTTCCACGCCATGCGACTAAATGAGGAGCGGCAGGCACATTATTAAAAGCCAAAACTCGCTTTACCTCATCCCAATCCTTAATGGCATCGTGATAGCTAGAGATAATCCACTCTGGATGGGAGTAGGCGCTTGAGAGCGTTGCCAGATCGTTCTTCTCTTCAGAATTATCTAACTCCGCAAATATTGCATCCTCCTTTGTAATAGCTCGAAGAAGGGCATTTACATAAGCTGCTTTGGATTCCCCCACAACTTTGCGAGCCAATTCAACAGTCTCGGCGACCGCGGCATGCAGAGGGACTCGCATTTCAAAAATCTGATGGCAGCCAATTCGAAGCAGATCAATAATCTTTGGTTCGATCTCTTCAAAAGGTCGGTCAATTTTCTTTCGAATCGCAAAGTCATATCTGCCCTGCATGCGTAGCGTTCCGTAAGAAAGTTCTGTAGCGAATGCTTTATCTCTAAGTTCCAGCTCGGAGTCGGAGAGAAGCTGTGGCAATCGGATATTCGCATATGCCCCTTCGCGGTTGACCTGAGTAATTAGATCAAATGCCAACAAACGACTAGCGCTGGGTTTCGGCTTTCCGGAGTGCGGCGGTTTGGAAGACTTAGCTGGTTTATCGGTGCTCATCAAAACTCTCGGACTCCAAGAATCTAGCGCCCCGAACGAATTCGCTGGCAGACATCCGCTTCTTTCCAGCGGGGGTTACTGAAGCGATTTCAAGGCATCCGTCACCACACTGCACTTTAAAACCCGCGGAAGTGATTGTGAGCGACCCTGGTTTGGTTGAGATTGAATTTGGAAGGGCCAAACCGATTTCGTGCAAGACGATTCGTTCGCCACGGAAGTTAGACCAAATGCCGGGCTTGTCGCCAATCGCTTGATCCTTTCTCAAGATTTCAATTGTCGAACTCTCCCAACTTATTTGACCCATCTCTTTAGAAATTTTCGGGGCTAAGGAGAAACCAGTTGCCGGTTGGGCTTTAGGTTTCACTCCAGTTGCAATCATTTCGATGACATCCATTATCCGCTCCCCGCCCATTTGACTGAGCCGAGATAGTAATTCTGGAGTTCGTTCCCCATCATGAATCGTTACCGATTCCTGCAAATAAATGGGACCGGTATCCATTCCCTTATCCAATTTGAAAATTGAGATACCTGATTCTTCGTCACCGGAAAGGAGGGCCCATTGGACGGGAGCTGCACCCCGCCACTTGGGTAAAAGTGAGAAATGCAAGTTAAGCCAACCAAATCTTGGACCATGCAGAAGCTCAACGGGAATTAACTTTCCATAGGCGGCAGTGATAATCAGTTGCGGTTGCGCCGCTAAAAGATGGCGATTTAACTCCGAATTATCTGCCGGTTTTGCTACCAGAATCTCGGTCGATTCTGCCCACGTCGCCAATTCATTGGGCGCCATTTGCTGCCCACGACCGCTTTTCTTATCGGGATTCGTAATGATCGAGGCCAAGGTGTGCTTCGACTTTTGAATGGCGTCGATTATTGGAAGTGAGATCAAGGATGAGGAGGCAACTGAAATATTCACAGAGTTCTACAGCCCTAATCCGCGAGTGCCATGAGGTGAAACTTTGATGATTGGCGCAGAACCAGCCTCGTGTAGCGTGCCAAACCAATCGGAGTTGCGGATATCTTTCATTGCGTGTTTGCGCTCCGATTTACTTAAGCGATCGATGAAAACAATTCCATCGAGGTGATCGCTTTCATGCTGTAGTACGCGCGCCAAGAGTTCCGTTCCCGCAATGGTCACCGGTTCCCCGTGCATATTAAAACCTTTGGCAACCGCCGTATATGCCCTGGCGGTCTCGTAAAGCAGCCCTGGAAAGGAGAGACAACCTTCATCACCATCCTGAAGGTCCTCAGAGAGGTCCAAGGAAGGATTTATCAAGTGACCATCAGAGTCTTCAATATCCCAGACAAAAACCCGCAAGGAGACGCCAATCTGAGGCGCTGCCAAGCCAGCTCCTGGTGCATCATGCATCGTTTCAATCAGGTCAGAGACCAGATTTCGGAGTTCTTTGTCGAAGGTTTCCACGGGTGAAGCTGAAGTCGTTAGGACCGGATCTCCGAATAAACGAATCGGTTGAATGGCCATTTCGCAATTCTATCGGTTATTAAGAACTTCCTAAATCGAATACGGGTCTACTCTATAAGCGAGAGCAGGCAGCCCTTTAAGGCTCCGAAATCGTTTGAGGTCGAAGATGAAGTCGGAGAGTAGCTCCCCCTGTTCGACGGCGATTCGAAGGATTAGCCTCGAATCCGCCACATCGACGGGAACTGGACCAGTTATTGTAAATGGGCCCGAACTGGCAATTGCTTCTGAAATTTTATCGATCTCGGCTCTGGGACCTTGAATCGTCGCCAGTCGAAACTCTGGTGGCAGACCAGCACTCTTGCGCTGTTCAATTTCGATCTTCGTGATCTGTTGGAAGTCACCTTTGGTCAGCGCTTGAGCAACGGGGTGAGCGCTATCTAATGAGATGAAGAGTTCCCCTGAAGGTTGAAGCATCGAATAGTTTCGGAACCATCGATCTCTGGCTACCTCATCGCTTCGCAGTTCGGTTCTATTGAAGAGGACCATACCGTCCATTAAAACTACTGCGGCGTACTCGCCGTCGGGCTCGCAACCTAGAGTGGCAACTACCAAGTTGTTGCCAGATGGGAGTTGGTCAATTCGATGGTCTGAGCTCGACTGCAGAATTTGAGTATTGGGAAAAATCCTTCCGAACTCTTGTCCTAGCCTGGAAACTCCGCGTTTGATTACCCACGGTTTTGAACCGCCACACCAGCGGCAATTCCAATCCAATGTGACTTTTTGACAGATAACGCATGAAGGGGTTGCATCACTGCTGGCGATAATTAGTCGCCCACCGCATTCACACTCCGCGCGATTTCGACATTTCTGGCAAAGAAAACCATTCACATATCCGGGTTGCGATGTTGAAATAAGAACCGATCCTTGCTTCAAGCCGTCTCCGATTATCGAATGGCTGCTTCTTCGGCCATTTTCGGCAAAAACCTTAACTTTTTTAGGAGCAATACTTGATACTAAATGCAGCCAACCGTTCTCGATTAGACGCATCAACTCCAAAGATGGCGAATAGTCCAAGAAGATTAGTGAATTGTCGCGGCTTCGAATCAGGGCCACATCTCTAACGTTCCAACCTGGCGAACGTCGCTCATACATTGACTCATCTACTTCATCGAGAACGATGATTGTGGAATTTGGGCGCAGGGTCGAAAAAATGGCACTCCTGGTTCCCAGAATGATCTTGGTAGCAGGCGAGCCTACTTTTAAGAAATTCAAATAGCGTTCGGACTTTGAAAGGTGAGAGCCAAGTATTACGAGCTGATCAACGAATTGATCACTGAGATCTTGAGCAATTAGAAGTAGGTCCTTCTCGTCGGGCACAACTATGAGCACTTGCCCCAGTGAAGATCTGGCCTGGGTTATCCACTTCACTAAACTGCGCATCGGTAGACCCGGCTGGATTTGCAACACGGCACGAACTTTTTCTGATACAAATATTTCTGCATCGCCTGGCGCTAAGAACTTGGGTTTGGGATTTGCAATAGCGAGTGATTTCAACCCTCGCGGCGCGCTATCGGTTTTCAGAAAGAGTTTCTCCGCGGCAGCGACGCGATCTGGTATCGCACTTCTAATTAAGTCCCAAACCCGCGAGCCGTAGCGTTTGGCCACAAGAACCAGCAAACCGTGCAATTCGGGAGTGAATACTGGAACTTCAGAGAGCACTGAAACTACAGATTTTGTAATTGTAGCTTTCGATTTAGATTGGTATCGAGATTGAGAGTATCGATCCAGAATATAACCCAGCGTTTCGCCACTTCCGAAGGGAACTTTAACTAGCGAGCCAATTTTGGCGACGCCAGAGAAGATTTCGGGCAGGTAATATTCATATGGCTCTTCTAAATGGAAAACTGGAGTTTCTACCAACACGCTGACAAAGGGATTGATATCGGCGGAGTCAAGCCGCTGTGGCGCCCGCTGGACTTTAAGTCGAAGTGGCTTCGGTTCCGCCACTATTGGTCATCCCTTAACAGCTAGTTGCAACGCAGCGGCACGATCTGTTCGCTCCCAGGTAAATTCGGGCAGTTCTCGCCCAAAGTGACCGTAACTGCTGGTTAGTGAATAAATCGGACGAAGTAGATCCAAATCGCGGATAATCGCCGCGGGTCGCAGATCAAAAACTTGATTGATGGCATCGGTAATTTGATCGACCGGAACTTTCTCAGTTCCGAAAGTTTCAACGAATAGTCCAACAGGTTGCGCCTTACCAATGGCGTAAGCAACTTGAACCTCACATCTGGCCGCAAGTCCGGCTGCGACAACGTTCTTGGCAACCCAGCGCATCGCATAAGCAGCCGATCGGTCAACTTTGGATGGATCTTTGCCAGAAAAAGCGCCGCCACCGTGGCGAGCCATTCCACCGTAGGTATCGACAATTATCTTTCGACCTGTTACCCCGGCATCGCCCATGGGGCCACCGATTACAAATCTTCCAGTTGGATTGATCAAGGTATTAACCTGAGAAGTATCGATTCCCAAATCCTTTAAAATAGGATCTATAACGCAGGCTTTAACTTCCGGCGCGAGCGTTCCTTCAAGATCTACATCCGGGGTGTGTTGAGTCGAAATCACCAAGGTCGAAAGGGCGATCGGCTTGCCAGCAAAATATTCAATAGTTACTTGGGTCTTGCCGTCGGGACGCAAGTAAGGCAAGGAACCATTCTTGCGAACCAAAGCCAACTGTGCCGACAACTTGTGTGCCAATGAGATTGGCAAAGGCATTAACTCCGGAGTGTCATCGCAGGCGTAGCCGAACATCAGCCCTTGATCTCCAGCACCTTGCAGATCTAGCGGATCGTTGGAGGCAGAGACACGACTTTCGAAAGCGGTATCGACCCCTTGGGCAATATCTTGACTCTGCTGACCGATTGATAGCGATACGCCACATGAATTTCCGTCAAAACCCTTTTCGGATGAATCGTAGCCAATGCGCAAAACCGTATCTCGAACGATGCTCATGACATCGGCATATCCGTTGGTTGTTACTTCACCGGCGACATGAACCTGGCCTGTGGTGATTAAAGTTTCAAGAGCTACCCGACTGGCAGAATCCTGAGACAGTAGTGAGTCCAATATGGCATCGGAGATTTGATCCGCCATCTTGTCTGGATGACCCTCGGTTACAGATTCCGAGGTGAAGAGTCGTTTAGTCATTGGCATAACCTAACTTAAGTACTAATGAATCTAAGAGTTGATTTGCAAGTGAGTCCTTTGAAGCGTTGGAAACGAGTATCGCTGGCTCACCTTGGGCAAGAATCCAGCCCGCGGTATGGTCAGTACCGAAGATTGCCCCTCCGGAGACATCATTTACGAATAAAAGATCAATACCTTTTGCCATTAGTTTGCGGGTACCTCGCTCGACTAATTCATCTTTCGAAGTTTCCGCAGCAAAACCCACGAGAATTTGGTTAGGTGCTCTCTTCTTCGACATTTCATGAAGGATATCGGGGTTAAGTGCAGTTTCAATTGGGCCTAAATCGACTTTGGAAATTTTACTCTCGGAGGCAATGATTGGCCGATAATCAGCAACTGCCGCACTCATAATCAAAGCGTCAGTAGTCGCAAAATGTTCCGAAACTGCTGCAAACATTTCGAGGGCGGTTTCAACATGAATGGTCTCAACGCCTTCGATGTCGGGCAGTTGCACGTTGGCCGCGATCAACGTTACCGCTGCCCCTCGTTTGGCGGCGGCAAACGCTAAGGAATACCCCTGCTTGCCGGAAGAGTGATTGCCGATATATCGAACTGGATCGATTGGCTCTCGAGTACCGCCAGCAGTTATTAGTAGACGTTTGCCCAATAGATCGGCCCGGGAATCCAAAATCTCTTCAAGGCTTGAAATAATTCGAATAACTTCTGGGAAGCGTCCTACACCTGAGTCTTTACCAGTCATCCTGCCAGTATCTGGCTCAAGGACTACCACGCCGCGATTTCGCAAAGTTTCAACATTGGCAACTGTTGCGGCATTGAACCACATCTGTGGATGCATAGCAGGAATAAGAAGAAGTGGCGCAGGCGAGGCCAAAACTACGTTAGTTAAAAAGTCGTCGGCTCGTCCGCTGGCAATTCGAGCAATTAGATCGGCGGTAGCTGGTGCGATTACAATCGCGTCGGCAATTTCAGCCGAATGAATATGAGGAACTTTGTGAACGTTATTCCAAAGTGAACTTTGAACCGGTCTGCCAGATAGCGCTTCCCAAGTTGCTACGCCAACGAAGTTCAAACTGGCGGCTGTAGGTATGACCGTCACCAGGAAGCCATGATCTTGAAGCCTACGAAGAAGCTCCGCCGATTTGTATGCGGCAACTCCCCCGCCGATACCTAAGATAACTTCTCGGCCTCGTGGCAGGGCGTTCATCTGGATGAGTTAAGCGACCTCAGGAGCTTTTGGCTCTAGATTTTCGATGGTGAGTAGACCTTCGTTTATCTCACGCAATGCAATGGAGAGTGGCTTCTCGTGGACATAGGTGTCAACAAGTGGACCGACATACTCTAGGAGGCCTTCACCGAGTTGAGAGTAGTAAGCATTAATCTGTCGGGCACGCTTGGCCGCGTAAAGAACCAGGCTGTACTTGGAGCCAGCTTTATCGAGCAACTCATCAATCGGTGGATTCGTGATGCCATCCAAACTTGTCATTAATGAACCTCTCAACTGCGTGGTGTTGTCTGCCCGCCTTGGGGCGAAGTCGCCAAGGATACCAGTTCCTTGATGACCTCATCGACTTGAGTATTGATCAGAATATGCTGAAAATCGGCAGCAGCCGCCAATTCGGCCTTTGCCAAGGCTAATCGTGCCGCCCGTCTTTCCGGCGAATCGGTGCCTCTGGCCGTTAAGCGTTGCTCTAACTCTTCCCACGAAGGCGGGGCTATAAAGACCAAAAGCGCGCTCGAATCCGCTATCGCTACCTGCCTTGCTCCGTCAATTTCAATTTCGAGAAGCACGTGTTTGCCAAGTTCTCGCCCTTCTTGGACCCCTGATTTTGGGGTTCCATAGCGGGCACCAGCGAACTCCGCCCATTCAAGAAAGGCAGATTCCTGAATCATTTCATCAAATTCGCCATTACTTATGAAGAAATAATCGATACCTTCTCGTTCACCCGCTCGGGGTGGTCTAGTCGTAGCTGAGACGCTGACCCAAAATCTTGGATCTCGACGTAAGGCGGCGGCGATGGTGCTCTTTCCTACCCCGCCTGGGCCAGAGATCACAATTAAGCGCCCGATTGGTGGCTCTACCTTGTGCAACGTGGGCTCATTTCTTAGGGCGCGGATTTGGTGTTTACCTAAGCCGCCAATCTTACGGGTTAATGAAATCTCGCATCGTTCCAAAATCGCTATCGCGCGCGAATTTCCAATGCCCGGCACGCTGGAAAGTAGATCTATTACTCGCATTCTCTGAATACTTTCGCGCGGGTCCGTAATTGCGCTAAAGATAGAAAGTTTTGAGTTGGCGATCTGTTCCCTGATTTGCGCCCGCTCTTTTCTGGCGATCGCCGAATTCATCACCGCTTTGCTCCGCGATTGGGAACTGAGTGGGATGGTATTCATTTCAAGAGTTTAACCGACTAGCTTTTGGCAACGATCGAATCGAGAATAATTTTCGCTTGATTACTCATCGCCACCGCACTCTCTTGCCAGAGCGAAGTGATTGGTCGGCCAATAACTACGAAATTAGCCCCCGCCGTTATCGCTTCACTCGGGGTAGTCGTGCGTTTCTGGTCCCCGCTATCAGAGCCGAGTGGCCTCACGCCTGGGGTGATCAATTGGATTTGCGAATCCACGATGTTGCGAATTGCAGCTACCTCCAGCGGTGAACAGACAATCGAACGAGCGCCGGCCGATATTGCAAGGGTTGCCAAGGCGACCGCTGTGGAAAGTGCACTTGATCTGAAGCCAATCTCGCTCAACTCGTCATCACCCAGCGAGGTAAGTACTGTTACGGCAGTAATAGAAGTACTGGGCGCCGCTGAGACGGCCGCAGAAATCATTTGGGCGCCGCCGCTGGCATGAACCGTTAAGAACTTGGGCGAAAGGAAACCAACGCTGCGAGTGGCAGCACCGACAGTATTGGGAATATCGTGCAACTTCAGATCAAGAAATAATTCAAAATCGCCAGCCTCGCGCAATGCGGCAATTCCATCAGCTCCATGCTTCAAGAAAAACTCTAACCCCACCTTGAAGGTTGAAACAGATTCATGTGTTGCAGCTATCCAATTTCGAGCGATGTCAATCTCGTCAGTATCCAGCGCCAAAATGATAGGTGATCCCACTTAGTTCTCTCCTCTGTGAGCGTAACCGACGGCCGACACCACCGAATCAAAACCACGTTCGATAAGCAGCTCCTGCAACTCTGATTTTATTTTCATGGTCGCAAGGGGATTTCCAAAAGTCGCGGTTCCAACAGAGATTGCGGAAGCACCTGCCAAAATCATTTCAAAAGCATCGCGACCATTGGCGACTCCCCCCATTCCTAATATCGAGATACCTGGAATTCGAGCTCTAACTTGGTAGATGGCACGAACAGCGACTGGTCGGATCGCTGGACCAGATAGTCCACCAGTTTTACCAGCTAATTTAGGCTTCATGGAATTGGTATCTATAACCATTCCCAGAAGGGTATTAATGAGGGCAACCCCATCAGCGCCAGCTTGCACAACTACTTCTGCGATATCGGCAATGTCGGTCACATCGGGGGAAAGTTTGGCGATAATAGGTAGCGATGGATCAAGATTCTTTTTAACTGCGGTGATAGCGGCGTGAGCAGTGACTGGATTACATGAGAAGACTTGGCCACGACTTTCAACATTTGGACAAGAGATATTTACTTCAACTGCACTTAATCCAGAAACACCATTCAAAAGGCGAGCCAGTTCGGCGTAATCGGCAACCGTCTCACCCGCAATGCTTACGATGATTCGCGCTCCCTTAGATTTTAACCAAGGGATGTCGTCTTCAAGGAAAGCGGTAATGCCTGGGCCCTGTAACCCGATGGAATTGAGCATTCCGCTGGGCGTCTCTGCCATCCGAGGAGTTGCTCGACCGGAACGAGGCTTTAACATTATTGACTTGGTAACAACAGCCCCAAGTTCTGTCAGTGGAAAGAACTGAATTAGTTCCTTGCCAGAACCAGCGCACCCGCTGGCAGTAAATACGGGGTTCGGAAAAATTGCCCCGACTAACGAGGTCGAGAAGTTGAATGTCATAGCGCTCCCCATGTCCCTTCGGGGATTGCTCGGGGACTATCCCAAACGACCCGCGAGCCATCTACAACTGGACCTTCAATACAAGAACGCTGCATTCGAATCACACCGTCAGCATCTTTCAATGGGAGGACGCAAGTCATGCAGACTCCAATCCCGCATGCCATCGCCTCTTCGATTGCGCATTGGTGCACTAGCTCGTGTTGTAACGCTATTTCAGAGATAGCCGCGAGCATTCCCATAGGACCACAGGAGTAGATTATTTCGCTCCCGTTTGAAGCAATTAAATCTGGCAGGAAATCACTTACCTTACCGTGCAATCCGGCACTGCCATCATCAGTGGTAATCGTAAGCGAATTAACAGCTCGCTTGCCTTCTAGGGGCGCGTAAATTTTTCCCGCCGTGCTTGCTCCAAGGACCATATCCACCCTGGAGCCGCGAAATTTCAGGACTTCGGCTAAGCCAAATAATGGCGCCGAACCGTAACCGCCGCCAACTAATAGTGCGCGAACTGGCTCGGTAGGAATTCCAAATGCCGTCCCGAGCGGGCCAACAATGTTCACCTTGTGGTGGGGTTCCAGACCAGTTAACCATTTACTGCCGCCGCCGTGTGGGGCGACAACTAGTTCTACTACCCCGCCCGAACCACCACGATCCATGGACCTATGAATAGCAAAGGCGCGTCGAAGTACCATCGCCGAGCTCTCGCCACCTACAGAGATTGCAACAAAATTGCCAGGGCGAACGTGTCCCGCCATCGCGCCGACTTCAAAAACCATGTGGTGGTAAGCGCCGACCTTTTTATTACTGATGATTTCGGCATCAACGCTCTGTGCAAACTTATTTATCATTCGTCTAACCACTCTTGGATAGATTGAATTTCAAAGTCATGATCCTTAAGTTCGGTTATACCTGCTACCGCTGCCTTAAAACCAGCGATGGTGGTAATGCACGGGATCGAGCGTTGCACTGCGGCGGTGCGGATCAACCAACCATCATGACGCGTCCCTCTACCTAATGGCGTGTTCACTACTAAAGCGATATCACCAGAATTGATGACTTGAAGCGCCGTTAGCTCCGACTCATTGGTAGAACCTTCTGAATGCTTACGGACTAACATGGAGGGCACACCATTTTCTGAAAGGAACTGATGAGTTCCGGCAGTTGTTACCAAAATGAAACCCAAATCAACCAGATCCTGAGCTGGCCGCAACGCACTGGCCTTATCTCGATTCGATAAGGAGAGAAAGACTTGACCAGATTTAGGTAGCGCACCAAAAGCGGCAGTCTGACTCTTGGCATAGGCCTCGCCAAAACTGTGAGCGATTCCCATAACTTCCCCAGTCGATCTCATCTCAGGTCCTAAAACCGAATCAACTCCCATCCCATCTATTCGACGGAAGCGATTCCAAGGCAACACCGCCTCTTTTACGGAGATGCCATTTGCCACACCATCTCCGTTAGCAGGAAGAATCGACTGCCGAAGCTGCGCGATCGAAACCCCAGTCGCAATCAGCGCTGCCGCTTTAGCTAAGGGGTTTCCGGTTGCTTTTGAAACAAAGGGAACCGTTCTAGATGCTCGAGGATTAGCCTCGAGCACATAAAGTTGGGCATCTTCTTCACCCTTTGAAATTGCAAACTGGATGTTGATCAGACCTCGAACGCCGACACTCTTGGCAATTTTTTCGGTGGCCGTCCTAATTTCGAGTAATTTCTCGGCGCTGATAGAAATGCTTGGCAAGACGCATGCTGAATCGCCCGAATGAACTCCCGCCTCTTCGATATGTTCCATAACTCCAGCTAAGAAGAGTTCTCTTCCGTCGAAGAGGGCATCAACATCGATTTCAATCGCATCATCTAGAAACCGATCAATCAAAACCGGATGATTTGGTGTTATCTCAGTTGCCTTCGCGATAAAGCCCTCGAGAGATTCATCGTCATAGACGATCTCCATCCCACGACCTCCGAGAACAAATGAAGGCCTAACTAAAACTGGATAACTTAACTCCTTGGCGATAGCTAGCGCCTCGGTATAGGAATATGCCATTCCAAATTTGGGCGAAACTAATTGATTTTGAGCCAGAATCTGGCCAAAAGCTCCGCGCTCTTCGGCTAAGTCGATCGCATCTGGGCTGGTTCCTAAGATCGTGACTCCGGCTTCCATTAATCCTCTGGCCAAGCCAAGCGGTGTTTGGCCACCAAGTTGGGCTATAACGCCAAGTACTGGGCCAGCTAACATCTCGGCGGCGATAACTTCAAGTACATCTTCGAGCGTCAATGGCTCGAAATAGAGGCGATCGGAAGTGTCATAATCCGTGGAGACCGTCTCCGGGTTGCAATTAATCATGATCGTCTCATATCCCGCCTCGTGCAGTGCATATGCTGCATGAACGCAGGAATAGTCGAACTCAACACCTTGACCAATTCGGTTTGGCCCACTGCCCAGGATAATCACCGCTGGTTTAGCGCGGTGGCGCACTTCAGTCTCTTGGTCATAACTCGAATAGTGATACGGCGTATGAGCTTCGAACTCTGCTGCGCACGTGTCTACGGTTTTATACACCGGACGAATACCCATTCGATGCCGCAGCGAACGTATTTCTGCTTCGCTCATTGAAGTAAGTTCTGAAAGTTGAAAATCTGAGAAGCCCATGGACTTCGACCGGCTCAGAAGGTCCGCCGAGAGATCGCCGGAACGAATAATCTCAGCAGCCATCTCATTTATTAATTCAATTTGAGATAAGAACCAGGGATCAATCTTGGTGATTCCATAAACTTCGTCGATTGAGGCTCCAAGGGCCATAACTTGCTGGACTTGTTGAATTCTAAACTCAGTCGGTATTCCGATCTGACTGAGGAGCCAATCTTTGTTGGCGGAAGCAAGGTTCCAAGTAAAAGAAGAGCCTTTCTTTTCAACCGAGCGGAGCGCCTTTTGCAGCGCTTCCGGAAAACTTCGACCGATTGCCATCGCCTCGCCAACGCTTTTCATTGTCGTTGTAAGCCGATTATCCGCTTCCGGGAATTTCTCGAACGCGAATCTTGGAACTTTTACAACTATGTAATCCAAGGTAGGTTCAAATGAAGCTGGTGTCGACTGCGTAATGTCATTTTCGATCTCATCCAATGTGTAACCGATGGCCAACTTTGTGGCTATTTTGGCTATCGGAAAACCTGTTGCCTTAGATGCTAATGCCGAGGATCTTGACACTCTAGGATTCATTTCGATCACGATTATTCGACCGTCAATCGGATTCACGGCAAATTGAATGTTACAGCCGCCAGTTGCGACGCCAACTTCTCTAATGATTTCGATTGAAAGATTGCGAAGCTTTTGAAATTCAACATCAGTTAAAGTAAGAGCTGGGGCAACAGTGATTGAGTCACCAGTGTGAACGCCCATCGGGTCGATATTTTCGATACTGCAAACGATCACAACATTGTCCTTGTGATCTCGCATGACTTCTAGTTCATACTCTTTCCAGCCGATTATTGACTCTTCCAACAATACTTCCGTGGTCGGACTGTGACGCAAGCCGGCTCCAGCAATAAGTTCAAGTTCAGCTTGGTTGTAGGCGATTCCGGAACCGAGGCCACCCATAGTGAATGAGGGTCTTACTACGACCGGGTACTTTAGTTTTTCGGCAGCTGCCAAGCATTCTGACATTGAGTGCGCAATTTGAGATTTAGCGGATTCTCCCCCGATTTTGGCAACAATCCCTTTGAATACTTCGCGATCTTCCCCTCGCTTAATAGCTGGGATATCAGCGCCAATTAGCCTGGTGCCATATTTCTCTAGGAGTCCATTTTCATAAAGACCCATGGCAGCATTTAAGGCAGTTTGGCCACCCAGTGTGGCCAACACGGCAGAAGGTCGCTCCTTGGCCAAGATCTTTTCGATGATCTCGGTTGTTATGGGTTCAATATAAGTCGCATCCGCAAATTCGGGATCGGTCATAATCGTCGCTGGATTTGAATTTATCAGGATCACACGGATCCCCTCGGCTTTAAGCACTCGACATGCCTGCGTTCCGGAGTAGTCGAATTCGCATGCCTGTCCAATAACGATCGGACCACTGCCGATCACTAAAACGCTTTTGATACTGGTATCTCTAGGCATTTGATTCCGCTTCCTGCAATTTGGATTTAGCCATCAAATCCACAAAATGATCAAAGAGGTACTGGGCATCATGTGGACCGGCCGCAGCTTCTGGGTGGTACTGCACACTGAAGACTGGAAGTTCAATAAGTTCTAGACCCTCGACAACGCCATCATTCAAGCAAATGTGGCTTACATATCCAGCGCCGTAGGCCGTTGAGAAGTTGCCATCGATTGGAGCTTTAACGGCGAAGCCATGATTGTGTGCCGTGATTTCTACCGCGCCAGAGTTGATGTTCTTAACGGGCTGATTAATTCCGCGGTGACCAAATGGGAGTTTATAAGTTTCAAAGCCGAGAGCGCGACCCAAGATTTGATGGCCAAAACAAATCCCAAAAATTGGCATCTTCTCTAAGAGAAATTCTCGTACCAGCGCGACCATTTCAGTCATCGTTGCTGGATCGCCCGGACCGTTTGAAAGGAAGATGCCATCCGGTGCGATCGCACGAATCTGTTCCACAGTGCTGCTGAGTGGCATTACGTGGACTTCCACACCGCGTTCGGCAAGATACCGAGGCGTCGCCGCTTTAATTCCTAGATCCAACGCAGCGACTACGAACTTCTTAGGCGTCCCAGTTGGCGGATTTACCACGTACGTAGATGGAGTCGAAACATCAGATGCTAAAAAAGCCCCAGCCATCTGCGGGGATTTGCGGACTCGGACAACCATTTCATCGCGAGTTAACTCTTGATCGGAAAATATTCCTACTCGCATGGCGCCGCGATCTCGCAGATGTCGGGTAATCGCTCGGGTATCCACCCCTTTAATTCCAACAACTCCCGCGGCAACTAATGACTCCTCGAGTGATAGTTCAGAACGCCAGCTGCTGACTGTTGGCGAAGGGTTTCTAACTACAAAGCCCGAGACCCAAATCCGTTCTGACTCCTCGTCGCTGCGATTCATTCCAGTGTTTCCGATATGAGGGGAGGTCATGATGACAACCTGGCGATAGTAGGAAGGATCGGTCAAAGTCTCTTGGTATCCAGTCATCCCGGTCGAAAAGACTGCTTCACCAAATGTTTCACCCGTGCAAGCCCAAGATTGACCTTCAAATATTGCACCATCATCTAAAACTAAATACGCCTTAGGCATTGCTCTCCCCAACTAATTCCCCATCAATAAGAACCAATTTACCTCGAAATATTGTGTGACGTACTTGAGCAGGCAGGGTCATCCCGTGAAATGGGGTGTTCTTGCTTTTAGATACTGTTAAAGCACGATCAACGGTCCAGGTTGCATCGGGGTCTACGACTATGAGATTTGCCACTTTCCCCACCGTGATCCTTTGCCCATGATCGACGTAGCCACCAATTCGCGCTGGCGCAATCGACATACGATCCACCAAATCAGACCAGCTCATCAACCCGGTTTCAATCATTGATTTAACAACTACTGAGAGCGCAGTCTCAAGACCTATCATTCCGAAAGCGGCGCTCTGCCACTCGCTCTCTTTATCTTCTGTTGGATGAGGTGCGTGATCGGTTGCCACGATATCGATCGTTCCATCTGCCAGTCCTGCTCGGAGGGCCATTACATCAGCGCTGGTTCTCAATGGCGGGTTTACTTTAAAGACTGGGTCGTAACCAACAACTGCTTCATCTGTCAGGAGCAGATGATGAGGAGTAACTTCAGCAGTGACTTGCACGCCGCGGGCTTTAGCCCAGCGAACAAGTTCAACTCCGCCAGCCGTTGTGAGGTGACAGATATGGAGCCGACTTTTTACATGTTCGGCGAGCAGGATATCGCGGGCGATGATTGCTTCTTCGGCAATTGCTGGCCAACCCGTTAGACCCAAAAGCGAAGAGATGTAGCCCTCGTTCATCTGCGCCGCCTCGGTTAAACGAGGTTCCTGCGCATGTTGGGCGATGATTCCGTCGAAAGACTTCACATATTCAAGAGCACGACGCATAACTAGTGGATCGAAGACACATTTACCGTCGTCACTAAAGATCCGAACCTTTGCAATCGAATCTGCCATGGCCCCGATCTCAGCCAATTGCGTGCCAGCCAAGTCTTGCGTAACAGCCCCGATCGGAAAGACATCGCACAGCCCGGCCTCTTGCCCCAGTCGAAAAACCTGCTCCACGACTCCAGCGGTATCTGCCACCGGGGTTGTGTTGGCCATCGGCGAGAGAGCGGTAAAGCCGCCAGCCACAGCTGAGCGCGAACCGGAAAGGACCGTTTCCGAATCTTCGCGTCCAGGTTCTCGAAGGTGAGTGTGCAGATCCACCAAACCCGGCAACAGAAGCGCGCCTTTGAGATCAACAACTTGATCGGCGCTATCTTCGATATTGGTTTCGAGTTTCGAGATCTTTTCATCAATTATTAGTACATCAGTTATGGTGCCATCAACCAATCTTGCATCCCTTAAGAGTATTTTCAAGACCTTCGCTCCGTTCCTGCGCTTAGCGGCAATCCGCCTAAGAGGGTGTACAAAACTGCCATCCGAACTAACACACCGTTGGAAACTTGTTCGAGCACAACTGATTTTGTGGAGTCTGCGCTCTCAGCCGATATCTCCAGGCCTCGGTTCATGGGACCCGGATGCATAACTATGGTCTTGGGTTGCAAACGCCCCAGCCGGGCATTAGTTAAACCAAAGGCACGCGAATATTCTCGGGCCGAAGGAAAGAAGAAGTTGGTCATTCGTTCTTGTTGCACTCGCAACATCATCATCACATCAATTTCTGGGAGTACTGAATCTAAGTCATAGCTGATCTTGACCGGCCAATTATCGGCTCCAACCGGCACCAATGTTGGCGGCGCCACCAGAGTGACATCAGCTCCCATCTTTGTAAGAAGTAGAACATCACTTCGGGCAACGCGCGAATGGAGGATGTCACCAACGATGGCGATTTTTAATCCCGTGAAATCGGAGGCGAACTCCGGGAAGTGACTTCGAATCGTAAATGCATCCAAGAGTGCCTGAGTAGGATGTTCGTGAGTCCCATCGCCGGCATTTATAACTGAGGCAGATATCCAACCTGAATCTGCCAAACGTTGAGCCGCACCCGAAGCGCTATGTCGGATGATCACCGCATCTGCCCCCATCGCCTGCAAGGTTTGGGCAGTATCTTTCAAACTTTCGCCCTTGCTTACGCTGGAACCTTTGGCGGAAAAATTGATTACATCGGCAGAGAGCCGTTTTGCAGCAGATTCAAATGAGATTCGGGTTCGCGTTGAATCTTCATAGAAAAGGTTGACCACTGTGCGACCACGCAAGGTAGGTAACTTCTTCATTGGTCCATCAGAAATCTTTCGCAACTCTTCTGCGGTGTCAAGCAATTGAAAGGCCTCGGCACGCGTTAAATCTGAGATAGATAGGAGATGTGATTGCATCAACGCTCCCCCAATATTTCTACTTGATCTAACTTGTCGATCTCAGAGAGCGAGACTTGGACTGATTCAAGTGCTGAGGTCGGAATATTTTTGCCCACATAATCGGCACGGATCGGCAGTTCCCGATGTCCCCGATCCACCAAAACTGCTAGTTGAACGCTCTTTGGTCGACCGATCTCTCCAAGCGCATCCAGCGCGGCTCTGATGGTTCGACCCGAAAAAAGGACATCGTCGACCAGAACTACATCCCGACCTTCAATTCCGCCCGCCGGCAAAACGGTGGTGAGTAAGGGGCGTGGTGGTCGTAGCCGCAGATCATCACGGTGCAAGGTGATATCAAGGATCCCAACGGGAGGAGAGAATTCGATTTCGGCCATAATTTGCGCCAGTCGCCCTGCCAAATAGGCGCCTCGGGTGGGTATGCCTAAAAGCGTGACCCCGCTCAAACCATGATTTCGTTCAATTATTTCGTGTGAAATGCGCTTAAGTGCGCGGGCGATATCGCCGGAATCCAGAACTATGCTCATAAAACTCCTTCGCCGCCTCTCGGGACGGATCGTTAAAGGACCGTGGTCGCAGGATAGCACCTGTGGATTGCGCCAGCCCGCAATATTTAAAGTCGCCTACCGTGGCGCCATGAAATCAGAGAGTCTTAGCCCGGAGAGCAGTAGGGAGGTCGAACTTGCCAAGATCGGCCTTTCGTTGCGAAAGATCAGGAGGCAGAAGGGTTTGACCCTCCAGGAGGTAGAGCGTCGTTCAAAGGGGGAATGGAAAGCCGTAGTTGTCGGATCATACGAACGCAATGACCGAGCGCTAACTATCAGACGCGCTCTTCAATTATCAGCCTTTTACGATGTTCCGCTCTCGGAACTGCTGGGCATTGCAACTTCAACCGAAGTCAATAAAGCCGAACGGTTGATTCTAGATATGCGTCGTTTGGGCAGGCTCGCCCAGAGCCTTCCTGGGCTAGAGCCGGTAAATCACTTTGCGCTTCTAATCTGTGCTCGCCGTCGGGACTGGAATGGTGAAGTTCTATCGCTGCGCGAAGAGGATTTAAGCACATTAGCGCTAATCAATTTCAAGACCGAAAACGAAATGCATCAAGAACTTGAGGCCAATGGTCTCATCTTGCACTCTAAATAACTAAGACTGGTTTCAAAGTAACGATGCGACCTAAGACGCCATTTATATAGGAAGAAGATTCTTTGGTTGAGATCTCCTCGGCGATAGAGATCGCCTCATCAACAGCAATCTTGTCATCAAGGGTGCCCTCCCAAAGAATCTCATAGATTGCAATTCGGAGAATATTTCGATCGATCGCTGGCATTCGATCCATATCCCAGCCTTCGGCATACATCACGATAATCTCATCGATCTTGCTTTTATGAGCCAGAACCCCAGCAACCAGTGTTTGCGAATACTGACCTTCTGAGAGCTCTGTTGGCGGTCGACTCTCTAATAAGAGTTGTGGGTCAACCCCTTTGATCTCGGCCTCATATAGAAAATCTAGTGCGCGTTTGCGCGCTTTGCGTCGGGCAGACACTAGTTAGCACGACCGAGATAAGAACCATTTCGGGTATCCACCAAAATCTTTTCATCTTGCTTTATAAATAGCGGAACCTGAATTGAAATTCCAGTCTCTAACGTGGCAGGTTTTGTACCGCCCGATGAGCGATCTCCCTGCAAGCCAGGCTCGGTGTAAGTAATTGTCATCTCAACCGATGCTGGAAGTTCGATAAATAGCGGGTTGCCTTCATGAACTCCTACGATCGCATCGCAGTTCTCTAGCATGAAATTGGCGCTCTCCCCGACTGTCTCGGCAGAGATATTCATTTGATCAAAGGTCTTGGAATCCATGAAAACGAAATCTTCGCCATCTTTGTAAAGAAACTGCATATCGCGCTTTTCTAGGATCGCGACATCAATCTTGATCCCGGCGTTAAAGGTGCGGTCAATGACCTTGCCAGAAAGTACCGACTTGAGCTTGGTGCGCACAAAGGCCGGGCCCTTACCGGGCTTGACGTGCTGGAACTCAACGACGTTCCAAAGCTGACCTTCAATGTCCAAGGTCATGCCATTCTTCAAATCATTTGTTGTTGCCATCGTCAGTCCATTTCATCTCGCAGCGCAGATCGCTGAATCAATACCCGGGGCCACGCTCTACCTGAAAATGCGAACTCCGAACCAGGTGAGAAGAATACCTGAGGTTTTTAGACCCCAAAGCACGAATAATGGCTAGCTGAGGAGTTTTGAAAGGGCAATCAGTGCTAATCGATAGGAATCTGGTCCAAATCCTGCGATTGTTCCCTTGGCCACCCCGGAAATTACAGAGGTATGGCGAAACTCTTCACGTGCCAATGGATTGGAAAGATGGACCTCGATTAAAGGTGCTTTTAACATTTCTGCCGCATCTCTAATCGCGTAAGAATAATGAGTAAATGCTGCTGGATTGAAGATCACGGGTGTGGCTGAATCCGCCGCCTCGTGCAACCAGCCAATCAGCGTGGCTTCATCATCGCTTTGGCGGATATCGGTTTCGATACCAAGATCAGAACCACATTGCGTTATAAAGGCGCTCAACGCAGCAAAATCCATTGAGCCGTATTTTGTAGAATCTCGCAGATCTAACCGCGCCAAATTAGGACCGTTAAGGACTAGAACCTTCATATTGAAATCCTTTCGTAGGCTGCGACTAATTGACTCTCGGATATCTCTTCTAACCAAATTGGTTCGCCCAATTTGGACAACCCAATAAAGCGTAACCTGGCGTCGCGGACTTTCTTATCCCCGCGCATTAGGTTGAGAAGTTCGGGCCAAGCTGACTTCAAATAGCCGGTCGGCAAACCAAACTTATTAAGTAGCGCTCGATGGACATGAACATCTTCAGCAGAAAGCGAACCGGCCAAGAAACTAAGTTCAGCCGCAAAGACCAAACCGATAGCAATCGCCTCGCCATGGCGCAAGGCGAAATTGCTATGTTTCTCTATTGCATGTCCCAGGGTGTGACCGTAATTCAAAATCTCTCGAAGCCGACTCTCCTTAAAATCCGAACTCACGACAGCAGCTTTTACCTGGGCGCTTCTACTTACTAGTTGGCTCGCTAAAGCGCGAGCAGCAGTCAAATCTTCAGCCTCCTGCAACAGCCGCAAGATTTCCAAATCCGCAATTAGCCCACTCTTAATGACTTCAGCTAGACCAGCCCGGAAATCACGATCCGAAAGCGAGTTCAAAACTTGCAAATCAACTAAAACCGTCTGTGGCGAATTAAAAGCTCCGATCAAATTCTTGCCACTAGGACTATTTAGCCCAGTCTTACCGCCGATAGCAGCATCAACCATTCCGGCCAAGGTGGTAGGGATAGCGACCCAAGGGATGCCTCGTAGCCAGGTGGCAGCTACGAATCCGCCGAGATCGGTAGTTGCGCCCCCACCAATTGCAACAATCAAATCCGATCGCGAAAATTGTTTCTCTCCCAAGAAATCCCAAATCTTTTCTGCAGTGGCAATCGTTTTTTGAACTTCACCATCAGGCGTCATAAAGAAAGTTGCATTTGGAAAATCGGAAAGTTTGCGCTTCAAATCTAAAATCTCTGAAACTTCTTGCGAAGCGATGATCAGAACTTTGTTATATCCCGTCAAGACAGTTCCGAGTTCCTGGAGCCAATCTACGTCGACCTTGATCGAGTAATCTCTTTCGGCCTGTACCTCGATGATCGTGCTCACCTTTGCCCCAAGTACTGAACTATCTCAGCTGCAACCTCAGTCGCTTTTTTGTTGTCAGTACTAATTATTTGATCCGAAAGCGTCTCGTAAATGGGTCGTCGCTTCTCCATCAGCGCCAACCACTGTTGCCTAGGATTGATAAGCAGCAATGGTCGATCCTTATTGAAACCAACTCTTGGTCCAGCCTGGCTTATTGAAACATTTAAAAAAATTACTGGAGCTTCCGAACTAGAAATAGCAGCTTGGGTCTGTGGATCCAGAATCGCGCCCCCTCCCAGTGAGAGAACGCCAGGCTCCTCGATTAGTGCGCGTCGAACAACATCAGCTTCAACTTTGCGGAAGTACTCTTCGCCCTCATCAACGAATATCTCCGAAATCTTCTTTCCCAATTCCTTCTCGATAATATGATCAGTATCGGCGTGCTTTAGATCTAGTAATTTAGCCAGACTTTTAGCCACCGAAGATTTACCCGCTCCAGGAGGTCCGATCAAAATCACCGTTGGCATTACTTGATCTCGAGCGTCTCAAGGTATGCGAGGTAGTTTCTGCGAGTTTCAGCAACGCTATCGCCACCAAATTTTTCGATCACGGCATCGGCCAAAACAAGGGCGGCCATGGCTTCGCCAACTATTCCTGCTGCAGGAACTGCACAAACGTCGGAGCGCTGATTAATTGCCTTGGCTGGCTGGCCAGTAACGACATCGATCGTGTCTAAGGCGCGAGGCACTGTCGAGATAGGTTTCATAGCGATTCGAACTCGAAGGATCTCCCCATTGGACATGCCGCCCTCGGTACCCCCGGCTCGATCGGTTCGTCGAATAATCGCACCAGTTAAATCGCGTTCAATCTCGTCGTGGGCTACCGAACCTCGCCTGCTTGCGGTGGCGAATCCGTCTCCGATTTCTACCCCTTTTATCGCTTGAATTCCCATCATGGCAGCAGCCAAGCGCGCATCCAACCTTCGATCCCAATGTACGTGCGAACCTAACCCCGGTGGTAGATGGAATGCCAAGATTTCAATTACCCCACCTAAGGTATCGCCAGCAGAATGTGCAGCTTCAATTTCGGTTACCATCCGTGCCGATAATTCTGGATCTGCACAACGCACCGAATCTTCATCAACGCGTTCCCGCTCTGAATATTTGGGGCTGTAATAATTTTCTGTGGCAGCCACCGAACCGATTGCAAGAACGTGGCTCATAATTTGAATTCCGACAGATTGCTCCAGAAATGCACGTGCCACTGCGCCCAAAGCTACTCGCGCTGCGGTTTCTCGAGCGCTCGCTCGTTCTAAAATTGGCCTAGCATCCATAAAACTATACTTTTGCATTCCGACTAAATCTGCGTGGCCGGGTCGTGGCCGAGTTAGAGGAGCATTTCTGGCTAGTTGATCCAGTTCGCCTGCCGGGACGGCATCGGCCGACATGACCTTCTCCCATTTTGGCCATTCAGAATTTCCAATTTGAATCGCGATCGGACCGCCTTGACTTTCGCCATGACGGATACCGCCAAGTATCGTAACCTGATCGGCTTCGAAACTCTGCCTTGCGCCTCGACCAAATCCCAAGCGGCGACGGCGAAGATCAGCATCAATTACCGCAGTGTCAATCGCCACATGGGCTGGCATTCCTTCCAAAATCGCGGTCAGCGCTGGACCGTGCGACTCTCCCGCAGTTAACCAACGAATCATTTACTCCCCCAGTGAATCGACCCAAGCATCCAATGCGCTCAAGGATAGAAGGTTATTCTCGCAGATTAAGGGTGGCCCATGCGGCAGATTCGACTAGGTGCGGAGCGCTAAAAGCAGATGCGCTCTGAGAGCATTTGGATCAAAATCGAGTTTTGTGAACAATTTGACCTGATCTAGCCCTTGCTCAACTAAAAGATCAATCCCATCAGTAACTGGAAGGTCCGAAGATAACCATCGTTCTGCCAAAACTGTTGGCCAAGGCGAATACAGCACTTCGATCAACTCCCCCACAGGCTTTGTGATTCTTCGGGCAATTTCATCAGTAACGCCCTTTGGGGTAGTCGAAATAACCAAGTCATAATTGGAAATTTCATCTTGAAAGTTGAGAAAGTGCGCCTGCGTTTCAAGCATACAATTTTGCAGCGCTTCATCCTGGGAGCGGTTGCGAAGGAAGATATCAACTTCTGGAATTGTTCCGTCGATGGCCCCTAGTGCTGCTCTGGCAGTACCGCCGCTGCCAATAACCGCAACTCGGGAATATTCCTTTGCAGCCAAAATTCGCTTAAAAGCTAAGTAGTCGGTTGAAGTTGCATACCTTCCCTCGGAAGTAAGAAGAAGCGTGTTAGCCGACTGAATTCGTAAGGCTATTGGGTCCAGAATTTCAGCGAGCTGAAGCACCTTCTCCTTCAACGGCATCGTCAGTGAGAATCCGGTCCAGTTTTCAACTTCAATGCTCGCTAGGAACTCGACCAGCCCCGCCTCATCAACCTCAATCGCTTCGTAACTGCCTTCAACCTCCAGAAATTGAAATGCGGCGTTGTGAAGTCTGGGCGAGAGACTGTGCGAGATTGGCGAACCAAGAACAGCGGCGCGGATCACTTGAATGCACCGGCTGCCAAGTTTTGGTGGAATAGTCGCTCCCAATTTGAAAATTCCTCGTAACTATTGGTGAATCGGGTATCTCCTGGCTTAACAGTTATGAAATAAATCCAGTTTCCGACGGCTGGATGAAGTGTCGCCTCCAAAGCCGCGCTCGACGGATTTGAAATTGGCGTCGGCGGTAACCCAATATTCTTGTAAGTGTTATAAGGCGAATCGATTTGCGTACTTTTGGTGGTCAATTGAATTTGTCCGCGTTGATTAGTCGCATATTGCACCGTTGAATTCAACTGCAAAGGCATACCGATGCGCAGCCGATTCATAATTACGCGGGCAACTTTGGCGAAATCTTGACTATCAGCTTCTACCTGGACCATCGAAGCCATGGTGAGGATTTGATAACCCGAGTAATTTTCAAAACCGGTCGACAAATGTAGACCTGCGGCTATTGAGGTGAACTTCGCAGTCATTGCGGCCAGAGCCGACTTGGCAGTAGTTCCTTTTGCGAATGAATAGTGTGCTGGGAAAAGTAACCCTTCTAACGAGTTCTTTGAGTTTGCCATCGGCGGGACTGCCTTCAAGTTTGCGGTTACAAAAGGTGCGATTGCCACATTCTTATGTAGAGCAGTAACTACATCTGCGAAAGTAGAACCTTCCTTTACGACCAACAATCCAACGAGACGCTTAGAGTCCAACAGTTCAGCTAGTGCTTGTGATGCAGAGATATGAGTATCAATTCGATGCGATCCCGGCGATATTGAGCCTGACCTGGCATCCGAGAGTGCCAATTTGTAGAAAGTCTTAGAATTCTTAATCACTTTTTGCGCTGCTAGTGCAATTGCAATATCAGAGCCAGTCGCTCCGTTCGGAACTTCAAAGGAGATCTCTGCACCGGGGTGTCCAGGTGGAAAATCCGCGGAGTTATGAGAAATGGAGGTGATCAACATGGCGATACCTAGCAGCACACCAACTATCGAGACGAGCGGGAGTCTGCCTTTCAAAGTTTTACGCCCCCAATGGAACCGGAAAGGCGCTCCTCAGTAAGAGCGCTCTCTAAAATTGCGACTGCGGCGGCTTCATCTACCCGTTTCCTCGCAGCTTTAGAATTAACTCCAGAATCTTGCAGCGCTCTCAGGGCCGAGACAGTGGTCAATCGCTCATCGATAAAAAATATGCGCGCGGACGTCACCGTTGCTATCAACTCGGCGAAAACTCTGGCTTCCTTACTCTTTTCACTGATCTCCCCCGACATGTGTTTTGGGTCCCCTACAACAACGTATATCGGTTCATATTCAACGAAAAGGTTAGAAAGATGAGTACTTAAGGATTCATCTCGGGATTTTAAGGTAACCAACGGCGAAGCTAACATGCCAGATAAATCTGAGATTGCTACTCCGATTCGCACTTGCCCGAAGTCAAAGGCGATTCTTCGACCAACCAACATTACTTACGCGCCAGCGTTGGCAGAAATTAGAGCGATCAAAGCTTTCAAGGCCGCGCTTGCTTCCGAGAGGTTAGTGCCTCCGCCTTGAGCGAAATCGTCACGACCACCGCCACCACCGCCAAGTATCGCTGACCCGGCCTTAACTAGAACTCCGGCTTTGATTCCTGCCGCCTGTGCTTGTGGACTGCAAGAAGCAATAAGAGTAGACCGCTCCTCATAATTCGAAATTAAAACCACAACACCATTTTGCAGTTGGTTGCGAAGATTGCCAGAGATCTGGCGGAGGTCTTCGATGCTGATGCCATCAGCTAATTGAGCAACAACATACTCGATCTCGCCCGCTCGGCCCTTGGTGGCAAGGAGGGAATCAGAATCTTTTAGCGCTTGTGCGCTCTTGATGCCAGTCAATTCCTTTTCAATTACCTTCATGCGTTCAAGCAAGTTGTGAATTCGTTCCGGCAACTCTTCAACTCGCGCACCCTTGATTATCTCCGTTAGCGAATTAAGCAAAACGTGTTCTCGCGCCAAGAAATCGAAGGCATCTCGACCTACAAGCGCCTCCACTCGGCGTACCCCGGCACCGATAGAAGATTCAGAGAGCAACTTAACTAATCCCAGTTGAGCCGAAGAAGTTACGTGAGTTCCACCGCAAAGTTCGTGAGCCCAATCGCCAACGCTCACAACTCGAACCTGGTCGCCATACTTCTCGCCAAAGAGCGCCATCGCTCCCATCGCTTTGGCTTCTGGCTGCGTCATGACCTGCGCTTGGACCCGAAGATCCTCTAATAAAATTTCATTTACGCGGCTCTCGACCTCATGCAAAACTGAGACCGGGACGGCCCCAGCTGAAGGAAAATCGAAACGGAATCTTCCCGGCGCGTTCTCCGAGCCCGCTTGGGTAGCACTCTCACCTAGCGCTTCGCGAAATGCTTTATGCACCATATGAGTTGCAGTATGCGCCCGTGAAATCGCCATTCGACGTTCCTTGTCGATAGCGGCGTTGGCGGCGGAGCCAAGTTCGGCCGAACCGATCAACAATCGACCGCGGTGAATGTATAAACCGGGAACTGGACTTTGAACTTCGTCGATCTCAATGATGGAACCATTGCTCAAGGTGATAGTGCCGCCATCTGGAAGTTGACCGCCACCCTCAGAATAGAACGGGGTTCGGTCCAATACAACCTCGACCTCATCGCCAGCTACTGCACTCTTAACGCTCTTACCGTCAATGAGAATAGCTTTGACTTTTGCTTCGGCCTCGACGTTTTCGTAACCAATAAATTTAGTGGCACCGACTGAATCCATGATGCCGCGATATTCGCTTAGATCAGTGTGGCCCGACTTCTTCAAACGAGAATCAGCCTTAGCGCGATCTTTCTGCTCCTTCATCAATCGACGGAAGCCTTCTTCATCAACTTCCAGATCAATCTCTGAAGCCATTTCGAGCGTTAAATCAAACGGGAAACCATAAGTATCGTGTAGCTTGAATACCGTATCGCCAGAAAGTTTCGGCAAGGAACTCTTCTTAACCACATTTGCAGCTACATCGAAAATCTGGGTACCACTCTTGAGAGTCTGAAGGAATGATTCTTCTTCTGCGATCGATACACTCAAGATCCGAGCTTGATCGGCAATTAGTTCTGGGTATTGCGCTCCCATAGCGCCAACCGATGAAGTAATTAGTTCCGCGATGGTTGGCTCAGGTGAACCAAGAATGCGCATATTTCTGATGGTTCGACGCATCATTCTGCGAAGAACGTAGCCACGACCTTCATTTCCTGGTAGAACACCATCTCCGATAAGCATCATTGCAGTACGGGCATGGTCGGCTATCACTCGAAGGGCAATATCGCTCTTGGCATTGCTCCCGTATCGGACCCCGGTCAGTTCTGAAGCCTTCTTCAAAATCTGCATGGTGGTATCGATTTCGTAAATATTCTCTACGCCTTGAAGAAAGGCGGCCATCCGTTCTAGGCCAAGGCCAGTATCAATACTCTTGGCGGGAAGATCGCCAACTACTGGGAAATCCTCCTTAGTACCACCTTGGCCTCGAACATTCTGCATGAAGACTAGATTCCAAACCTCAATGTAGCGATCTTCATCCGCGATCGGTCCGCCCTCCTTGCCATACTGCCGACCTCGATCGTAGAAAATCTCAGAACTTGGGCCACACGGTCCAGGTATGCCCATTGACCAAAAATTATCTGCCATACCACGTCGCTGAATTCGCTCCTTTGGAACGCCAACCTTGTGGTGCCAGATATCCGCTGCTTCATCATCGTTTAAATAGACGGTGACCCACAGCCGTTCTTCTTCGAAGCCATAACCGCCATCTGCGATGGGTTTGGTCAATAGCTCCCAGGCCATGGTTATTGCGCCTTCTTTAAAATAATCGCCAAAGGAGAAATTTCCGCACATTTGAAAGAAGGAGGCATGGCGGGTCGTCTTTCCGACCTCATCGATATCCAATGTGCGAACGCATTTTTGAACCGAAGTTGCCCTCTTAAAAGGCGGAGTAACTTCGCCGAGGAAGTAAGGTTTAAATGGAACCATTCCGGCATTAACCAAAAGTAAATTGGGATCGTCAGCAATTAGAGAGGCCGACGGCACCACGGTATGGGTTAGCCCTTGGCTATTTCCGGATTCAAAAAAACGGAGCCAACGCTCCCGAATTTCGGCAGAATTCACGCGATTACTCTTGCTCCTCTGAAGAGCGTCGTCTGGACTTTCTCGGCTTCGACGCGCCCTTCTTCATTTGGGCGGCAGTCAAAATTACGCCAGCAGCTTTCATGGCCAAACCATTCTTATCCATGAACGATCCAGTAGCCGAAGTGATCTTCTCGGAGAGCTCCTCAGCCGACTTTGTGATCTTGTTTAAGCTTTGTAACGGGCCATTTACCAAGGTAACGGTGGTAGTTACCTCCTCAAGGAGAGGGGTCGTCTCGGCGGTAATCGACTTCAATGAAAGTTTGGCCTCATCAATGAAGCGGCCAACCCGAATTACGGTATAGGCGATCGCCGCCGCAATGATTGCCAGCGAGCTCGCTGCGATTATGGTTGCAATTCCTCCGGGACCCATGACTTAACTCTACCTGACTTTACGCTGGGCTTGTCGTGAAGATTGGGATGGTCAGATCGGGTTTTTCATGCGCATTGTGGGCGCGAACCGCGGCCGAATGATAACTTTCAATGGCAGCGATGTTCTCTGATGAACTGTAGGGACGGCCATCAACCAGCGGCCCGACTGCTCCTTCCATTACGGCGATTACATCCTCACCCGACATGGTTTTGTGAATTTCCAGTGCATGGGCGAGTGAGAGAACTTTGGCACGATTGCTGGTGAGAATTTCCTCGGCTCGAGTCAGTAATCCCGAAAGGTTATCCTCAATGCGGTCCGAAAGCGCCCGCCGCAACTCAGTTACCCCATCTTCTTTAGGTCGACCGCCACCACCAGGTGAACCAACTTCAAACTGCCGGTTTGAGGCATGCGAGGAGACGGTCACACCCATTCCCCAATGTCCTTCCATGAAACTAGCAATCGTTGTTGCAGTTTCTAGGTCTCCGGAGACGCCAGAAGAGTTATCGCCCTCAAAGAACATCCGCTCTCCGGCAAGGGATGCTAGTGAAACCAAAATGTCGGCTTCATACTCTGTTCGCCATCTGGTGAATTGATCATCCGGCGGAATGCTGGCCACCATTCCTAAGTAGTCAGAGCCCTTTTCAATTGTGGCGAGATCGATCGACATGTGGTGGCGAACGAGGTAAGCCATAACACCATGGCATGCTTCATGGATAGCAATCGCATGGCGTTCGCGTTCGATGTACTCCACATCTTCTGCTGGGCCAAGTTCCTTTAATTGCTTGGCTCTAATTACATCTGCCCAGGTAATTGATTGGCGACCATGACGAATCGCCATGATAAGCGCCTCATTGATCGTATCTTTGATAGTGGCACCAGTTGAGTAAGGCGTAATTGTCGCCAACTTGTCGATCTCTTCAGGTGTTAGTGAATGCGAAACCTTTGCTAAGTAACCTTCGTAAGTTCTAACTCGTCCAGCCTTGCTTGGATAGCCAACGCGATACATCCGATCGATGCGACCAGGACGAAGCAGTGCTTCATCTAGCGCTTCCGGCATATTCGTAGCCATCACGACGAGAATTCGATACTTGGGTGGATTCTTTGGCCTCAGCCCCAAAGTACGTCGAACAATACGATTGAAGAAGCCCTTTGGCTTTTTCAAACCCGATAATTCGGTCAACAGCGCTTGCAGCGTTCCCATTCCTGAGTTGCCACCGCCCATAGCACTGTTCGCTACGAACTTCTCTTGGGCGAGATTCCCTTGGACGACAAGCTGCACCGAAGGATCGGAAAGATAGTTTCCGCCGTGACAGGGGGTTGCAAAGATTGAATTCGCTGGCGAGAACCGCCCGCCACTGCTAGAGATGCCGCGGTTGCCTAACGAGTCAGCCTCATCGAAGAAGACAACAACGCCACCATATCGAAGTGCTAATTTACGCAGCTTGCGAAAGAGCGACTTAACTTTCAATACGCCGACGCCAAAGAACATATTATTAAATGCACCTGGATCTACGAATACGAATGGTTTACCGGTCTCCCCCGCCATGGATTCCGCCATGAGAGTTTTACCTGTTCCTGGTGGACCCCAAAGCAAAATTCCCCCAGGAACATAGCCGCCATGCTTCTCGATCTCTTCTGGAGATTCTAGGAAGAGTAAATTCTCGCGAATCCGATTTAGAACATGATCCTGTCCCCAAACATCTGAGAAGCGCGTTCTAATGTCATCTGGAAAATAAGTATCGATGCCGCCACGACTCAGGAACCAGAACATCGCGACGAATTGAATGACGACAAAGAAGACCCCAAAGAGGAGCTGTCCCAGCAATGGAAGTGCGCTCCATAGCGCTTTAGGTGCAAGGAAGAGTGCACGTATTGGCGTCTCTTTGTAAATCGCACCTAGAACAACTGATAGGAGGATTAACAAAACTAGAGCCTTTATTACCCGAGAAAGTCGGAACCGATTCCAGTCGCTAAGACGGTGAATCGTACGATCTACCGCCGCAAAGTAACGCTGCCAAAGGCCATGGTAGGGCGCCAAGATCTCGGCGCCCAAGAAATGCAGTTGGCGAATGGTTTCAATTCCAAATAGCGCAAGCAGCCACCACCGGCGTTGAAGGCCATCAATCGCGGCATCGTGCAAATTAAGGAGTGGGTTATCTGCCAGTTGCGCCCAAGTGAGAACAACAAATACGAGGAGGAAGAAGAGCAGGAACTTGACCCGATCGTAGAAGGAGAGGTGGATTCTCGTCTTTCGATCAGTATCGCGCGGACGACTGGTTTCGGTCATCGGGTGCCTCTCACAGTGAAGGATTTAGAGATTTTAGAAAGTAGATCTCGGTTCTTTTCAAAGCAGGTAGTTGTGCAACGCACGATCAAAACAAAAATTGAACTTCGATCATCTGAAACCAACGCCGTTTGATCGATAGTTTGAGAAGGTTGTCCTTTTACCGTAAATTCATAATTCGTATGCACTCCCCTGGCGATCTTTTGAACTATCGGGGTATCGTCGAAGATTTGAAATTCTGGTGCACTCGTGTCACTGCCATCAATCCAGGTAGTTAATGGCACGATCATATTTCGAAGTGAATTAAAAGAGACCGCATTCGTCTCGTCAAAAGTCAGCCCGCGAACGCGTACATAAATCACCGGTGAACTTGGCGCACTCAAACTGAGTACCGCTTTTGCCCCTATTTTGGCATCAGGTGAAAATCCTTCTTGCCATCGGACTAGCGAGAGCCGCTCTGTCGCTCCCGTGACTGTAGAAGTTGCTTCAAGGGAATTCAATTTTTGTTGCGAGACCGAGTGCCAACCATTTGGCAACGTTAGGTAGACGCCATCCTTCTTATCGGCGGCATAGATTTGCGACGGCGCGCCACATCCCGACAGAGCAAGGCTCAGAACTGGGATCAGAACAAGCAGAGGCCGGTGAGGATTTTTCACGCTGGCGATTCTGCCCTATTGCGGGCTAATTCACCTCACGTGCAGCTGAGCAATTGACCGTAATTACTTAATTTCTGGCTTGAAATCCACTCCAGCTTCGCGCCGCTGCGGCGCAGTGATCGGAGTTGGAGCGCCGGTCAAAGGATCGCCACCACTGGCGGTCTTTGGGAAGGCGATAACTTCGCGAATCGAATCTGCCCCTGCCAAGAGCGCACACAGCCGATCTATGCCGAGCGCGATTCCACCGTGTGGTGGCGGTCCATAGTTAAAGGCTTCGAGCAAGAAGCCAAATTTGCTCTCGGCTTCTGCCGGGGTTAGGCCAATTACATCGAAGACTCGCTTCTGTACCTCGCGCTGATGAATTCTGATCGAACCGCCACCGATCTCATTACCGTTCAAGACGATGTCATATGCATATGCCAGCGCTTCACCTGGAGCCTGGTCGAAGGTCTCGGCAAATTCTGGCTTTGGACCGGTGAAGGGGTGATGAACCGCGGTCCAGCCACTTGATTCGTCGGTGTTATCTTTTAATTCGAACATCGGAGCATCGACCACCCAGAGGAATTTCCAGGCCGCAAGATCTATCAGGCCACAACGCCTTCCAACTTCTAATCGAACCGCTCCCAACAAGTTTAATGAATCAGTTCGGTTGCCGGCAGCAAAGAAAATCGCATCGCCAGGTTTTGCGCCAACTTCATTAGCAATACCTGCAGCTTCGATTTCGGAAAGATTCTTGGCGACTGGTCCGCCGAGAGTTCCATCTTCTTGTACCAAAATATATGCCAACCCTTTGGCACCTCGAGCCTTGGCCCATTCTTGCCAGGCATCAAGTTCGCGACGCGCAGAACTCGCACCGCCAGGCATGACAACGGCGCCAACATGCTCTGCCTGAAAGACGCGGAAGGTCGTAGCCTTGAAGAAATCAGTTACATCCGATAGCTCGTTTTCAAATCGAAGGTCTGGTTTATCGGAACCGAAGCGACGCATCGCTTCGTGATAAGTCATATGTGCAATTGGGGTTGGAATGTCGAAATCAACAACTTTCTTAAATACTGAAACTAATACCTTTTCAGCCACTGCCAAGATGTCGGCTTGATCAACGAAGGACATCTCAATATCTAATTGTGTGAATTCTGGTTGTCTATCGGCGCGGAAATCCTCGTCCCGAAAACAGCGGGCAATTTGGTAATAACGTTCCATGCCAGCCACCATCAAAAGTTGCTTAAAGAGTTGCGGTGACTGTGGCAGGGCATACCAACTGCCCGGCTGGAGTCGTACGGGAACCAAGAAGTCTCGAGCGCCTTCTGGCGTTGAGCGGGTCAGGTATGGTGTTTCAATCTCAAGAAAATCTTCGGAGTCCATCACATTGCGAATTGCCGAGGTTACTTTTGACCGGAGTCTTAAGTTTTTAGCTGGACCTTCGCGACGCAAATCCAAGTATCGGTACTTCAATCTAATCTCTTCGCTAATGGTGCTCAGATCCCCGCTATCTACGGGAAATGGGAGCGCTGCCGATTCACTTAAAACCTCAAGGTTTTCACAGATGATTTCAATCTCGCCCGTAGGGATTGCCAAGTTCTCGTTACCAGCGGGCCGTGCGGCGACAGTTCCGGTCAATAAAATGCACCATTCGGCGCGAAGGGATCCTGCCAAATTTTCGTCGTGAATTACTGCCTGAACGGCGCCAGAAGAATCCCGAAGATCGATGAAAGCCACACCGCCATGATCGCGGCGCCTGGCTACCCAACCTGCCAAGGTTACGTTGCTGCCAACATCACTCTTTCGAAGTGATCCTGCGGTGTGAGTTCTTAGCATTTTCTAATTCACTACCTAACTGTTTAGACGAAGAAATTGGTTCAAGGAGTTGAGCATAACCGACTGACTTTCACCGGTTTTCATATCCTTTATTTGGGCGCTGCCAGAAGATAATTCATCGCTTCCGATAACTAATGAAAAGCGGGCACCGCTCTTATCAGCCGACTTCATCGCACCTTTGAGTCCGCGATCGCCATAGGCCATATCGCTGCTGATACCCGCTGCTCGAAGTTCATTTAGTAACTTTGAAACAAAATCCTTTTCGGCGCTACCTAACGCGATCAGGAAAACTTGCAGTGGCGACACTGATTCGAGTTCGATTCCTTCAGCTTCGCAAGCCAACAAAACTCGATCGACTCCGATTCCGTAACCAATCCCTGAGAGATCGGCGCCGCCGAGTTGAGACATTAGTCCGTCATAACGACCGCCACCGCCAACCCCTGATTGTGCGCCCAACATCTCGTGGACAAACTCGAAGGTTGTACCGGTGTAATAATCAAGCCCTCGGACCATACGTTCGTTAATGGAATATGGAATACCAAAACTGAGGAGAAGCGATTGCACCTTCTCGAAATGGGAACGACTCTCGGGTGACAGATAATTAAGCAAGATCGGCGCATTAAGCATCGCGCGCTGAATCTCCTCACGCTTATCATCGAAAAGTCGAAGCGGATTTAGCGCCGCTTTCGAACGCGTTGCTTCATCTAGTTCCAAGCCTGCAATGAACTCATCGAGATCGATTCGGTGAGCCTGTCTTGATGCCAGGTCACCAAGGGAAGTTAGTTCTAATCTAAAAGATTTAAGTCCTAGTTCTCGAAGTCCGCGATCGGCGATTGCGATGACTTCGGCGTCAATCTCGGGATCGTTATATCCAATCGCTTCTACTCCAACTTGATAGAATTGGCGATATCGCCCGGCCTGTGGCCGCTCGGCTCGGAAGAAAGCGCCCGAGTACCAAAGCTTGACGGGCAGTTGTCCGCGATCCAAATTGTGTTCGATGACGGCGCGCATGACACCAGCAGTGCCTTCGGGACGCAGTGTAATTGAACGACCACCTCGATCTTCAAAGGTGTACATCTCCTTCGAAACTACATCAGTACTTTCGCCGACTCCGCGGGCAAAGAGTTCGGTATCTTCAAAGACTGGCAGTTCAATGAGTTGGTAGCCGGAAGTGGCCGCGGCCGAAATTAAAGTTGCTCGAACGCGCTCGAAGGCACCGGAGCGTTGGGGGAAATATTCACTTACCCCTTTAGGTGCTTGAAACTTCATTTAAGCCTTCCGTTCAAAAAATTCTCTTGGAGATATGGATTGCTCTTGCGTTCGCGACCAATTGTAGTTTGCCCGCCATGGCCAGGAAGAACAATTACTTCGTCGGCAAGCGGCAATACTTTGGATTTAAGCGTCGTTAGCATCGAGGCGGCAGAGCCAGTGGGCAAGTCAGTGCGTCCTATTGATCCGGCGAAGAGCACATCGCCTGAAACTAAGAATTCCTGATCGATGGCGAACATCAACGAGCCTTTGGTATGACCAGGTGAATGCAATGCCGAGATCTTCAGCCCGGCAATTTCAATCTGTTGGCCATCACTTACTTCATTCACAACCTCAGGCTCAAAGAATTCAGTTACCCCAAAACTAGCCATTAACTTCTCGCTCTCCCCGCCCGCATTCAGGGCTCGTTGTGGCTCGGTAAGCAAAATCCGATCCAAAGGATGAATCAAAGCTGGAATCCCGTAGCGCTTAGAGAGCGGAAAGACGGAGAAGAGATGGTCTAGGTGGCCGTGGGTCAAAAAGACCGCGATCGGTTTGAGCTTGAACTTATCAAGAACCGGGACGATTCGAGCCACCATGTCCGGGTTGGCGCCGATCCCAGGGTCCACGATGAGGCATTCTGACCCTTTGCTCGGCGCAATCACCCAACAATTTGTCCCAAAATAGGGCGCAACCACCGCTTCAATAATCAATTTAGCCCAACTTCCCTCGCTGCTGGGGTTCAGGGTACCTTTATCCTCCGTTCCACCAATCCAATTCCACCAACACGCGACGCAACCTATAACGGAAGCTTGCACCCGCAAGCGACGCGCAACCTGAGGAGCACAACTATGGAAATTACCCCAACTGATCTAGCTACCGAACTATCTGCAATTGCCGAAAGTTCCGCCGCTCCTCTCAGTGCCGCGTCAGCCCTAGTTGGCGATCCCTCTCAGTTTGGCCGGGTCGGTGATGATGGAATTGTTTATGTTAAGACCGCCGATGGCGAGCGAGCCGTTGGCTCCTACCCAGGAAAGTCTGCTGAAGAGGCTCTTGCCTATTTCGTTCGTAAGTTCGAGGCCCTTGCCTCTGAAGTTGCGCTGTTAGCCGCGCGAATCAAAAGTGGCGCCATGGTGCCATCAGATGCCGCAGCGGCAGTAACAAAACTTCGAGAGCAAGTTGCAAATTTGAATGGCGTTGGCGATCTTGCGTTATTGGCCGCTTCGGTTGAGCAGATTCCTTCACTTATCGAGGATCACCGTGCTGCATATCAAGAGCGTAAAGAGATTGAAAATGCTGTCAAAGAAGCCAAGCGCGCACAGGCAGTTGAAGCAAAAGAGAAGCTCGTGGCCGAAGCTGAAGAACTTGCCGCTTCCGAGAATTGGAAAGTTACCGGTGAGCGGTTAAAAGTATTGCTCGATGAATGGAAAGCCGCCCCAAGACTAGATAAGAAGACCGACGCCGACTTCTGGAAGCGCTTCTCTTCCTCTCGAAATAAATTTGATAAGCGTCGCAGGACCCACTTTGCCGCACTTGAGGCGACCCAGTCACAAGTTCAGGAGAAGAAGGAAGCAATCGTCAAAGAGGCTGAAGCTCTGGCAACCTCCCGTGAGTGGCTGCCAACCGCTCGTCGCTTTAAAGAGCTGATGGATGCCTGGAAAGAATCTGGCCGAGGCAAACCTTCAGTCGACACCAAGATGTGGTCTCGATTTAAGGCCGCTCAAGATCAATTCTTCGCCGCAAAGAATGAGGATCTAGGAAAGCGCCAAGAAAGCATGAGCGCCAATCTAGTAAAGCGCGAAGAGCTAATCGTTAAGTTCGAAGCGCTGCTTCCATTTACTGATGTAAATTCCGGCAAGCGTGCCTTTCGCGACTTGATGGATCAATGGCAGAAGATCGGGATGACCGAGCGTTCAAAGCGTGCCGCCCTCGATGCCCGACTCTCCAAGGTCGAAGATGCCCTTGATACTGTAGAACAAGAGCATTATCGCCGCACCGATCCAACGGCCATTGCGCGTGCCAATGAAGTTGTCCAAGGCCTAATTACCGCAATTGAAAATTATGAGAATCAAGCCAAGAAAGCGGAGGCCGCTGGAAACGCTGCTAAAGCCATGGTCGCCAAAGAGGCGGCAGAAGCTCGCAAAGTTTGGCTAGCTGAAGCGCAAAAGGGTTTGACGGAGTTTAAGAAAGCCTAGTTATTGGTAACGCGGTAAACGTCGTAAACCCCTTCGACGCTACGAACTGCAGATAAGACCGCATCTAAGTGCGAGGCATCTGCCATTTCGAAGGTAAAGCGCAGAACTGCAGTTCTATCTTTCGAAGTATTAACTGCCGCGTTCAAAATATTGACATGTTGATCAGAAAGCATCCTGGTTACATCCGATAACAAACGATTTCGATCAAGCGCTTCGAGTTGGATATTCACCAGGAATAGCGTTTTGGCGCTCAAATTCCATTTCACAGTTACGATTCGATCGCCCTGGTGCGTTTTCAGATCTGCAATATTTATGCAATCTACTCGGTGAACCGAAACACCACTGCCTCTAGTTACAAAACCGACAATCTCATCACCCGGGACCGGAGCGCAGCATCGAGCCAATTTCACCAGTAGATCGGCGGCTCCTTCGACCTCGACCCCAGAGGATCCTTTTCGGCTTGCCTGAAAGGTTGCTGGACCGAGCAAATGGTCGACGCTGGATTCGGCGTGAACATCCTCATCTCCCATAGCGGCTGTTAATTTTTCAACTACAAACTGGGCGGAAATGTAACCATTTCCAACAGCCGCATAGAGCGCTTCGATATCGGGATAGCGCAGATCGTGGCTTAATTGCAAAATAGCTTGACCAGCAAAAATCTTTTGTAAGGGCAGACCAGCCTTTCGCATCTGACGACCGATCGACTCACGTCCGGCATCGATTGCCTCTTCGCGCCGCTCTTTTGAAAACCAAGCCTTGATCTTGGAACGAGCTCGTGGCGATTTAACAAAGTTAAGCCAGTCGCGACTTGGGCCGGCATCTTCATGCTTGTTCGTCACAACTTCAACTACATCGCCATTTCCCAACGCCGACTCGAGTGGCGCCAATTTCCCATTGACTTTCGCACCAACACAGCGATTTCCGACCTCGGTATGTACCGCATAAGCAAAGTCAACGGGCGTTGAACCTGCAGGTAGCGCAATAACGCTTCCTTTAGGTGTGAATACAAATACCTCTGGGGTACGCAAGTCATACCTCAAGGTATCGAGGAACTCCCCCACATCTTCAGTCTCTTGTTGCCATTCATGTAGTTGCTTCAGCCAGAGCATGTCTGATCCGGAAGTTGCCGAAGGGGCGGCGTTGTCGCCTTTGAGTTTGTATTTCCAGTGAGCCGCGATTCCGTACTCGGCCCGCGCATGCATGTCGAAGGTTCTAATCTGAATTTCGACGGCCTTGCCCGTTGGCCCAATTACGGTGGTATGCAACGACTGGTAGAGATTGAATTTTGGCATTGCGATGTAATCTTTAAATCTGCCAGGTATTGGACTCCATCGGGCATGAATGGCGCCAAGTACCCCATAACAATCGCGCACATCTTCGACCAGAACTCGGATTCCAACCAGATCATAAATCTCGTTGAAATCTCGTCCGCGCACGACCATCTTCTGATAAACGCTGTATAGATGCTTCTGGCGACCTTGAACTTTTGCCACGATGCCGTCGGCCTTCAGATCGCTCTCCACAAGTTCAACAACTTCTTCCGTGAGGCGAGAGCGAGAAGGCGAACGATCAGCTACTAACCGTTCAATCTCATCGTATTTCTTGGGCTCCAGTACGCGAAAGGAGAGGTCTTCTAACTCCCACTTGATGGCGTTCATTCCCAGTCGATGCGCCAACGGAGCGTAAATATCTAAAGTCTCCTGAGCTTTTCGCTCTGCCGTTTCTGGTGCAACGTAACTCCAGGTACGGGCGTTATGAAGACGATCCGAAAGCTTGATCACTAAAACCCGGACATCACGTGACATGGCAATCACCATTTTGCGCAAGGTTTCAGCTTCGGCAGTTGGCCCGTAAGTTAACTTATCTAACTTCGTTACGCCATCAACCAAATTTGCAACCTCGTCACCAAAATCCTTGCGGATCTTGGTTAAGGTGATCTTGGTATCTTCAACGGTGTCATGAAGTAGTGCCGCAATAATCGTGGCGGGATCCAAACCCAAATCCGCCAAAATCTCTGCTACCGCAATCGGGTGCGTTATATAGGCATCCCCTGATTTACGCCATTGGCCCTCGTGTGCTGAGGCCGCTGCTAAGTAAGCCCGTTGCAACTCTTCCAGATCAAAGTCGGGATGGGTCGAACGTAGCTTCGCAGCCAGCGGTTCGATCATCGACTCCATGCGAAACCCGAACTCGTTATCGGCGTCGAGGTTTACGTTTTGGTTGATTCCTTGGGCCGCGTTCGGTGACTACTTTATGACCGCCGCCGGTATCGATATCGGAACGGGATTCACCATTCGTTGGTGCTGAACTGACGTTAGTGTTATTGCTGGCTGCCGCAGTTCGTGAAGCAACACGCTTTGCCAAAGCTTGCATTGCGGGCTCGCGCTCACGCAATGTAGCCAAGATTGGCGAGGCGATGAAGATTGAAGAATATGTTCCAGTGGCAAGGCCAATGAAGAGCGCCAGCGAAAGATCTTTGAGCGTTCCAGCGCCTAACAGTCCAGCACCAACAAAGAGAATCGAGGCAACTGGCAAGAGCGCAATCAGAGAGGTGTTGAATGATCTAACCAAAGTCTGATTCACTGCAAGATTAACGGCCTGAGAATATGTGGTTTTGCCCGTGCTGGTAATAGTTCGAGTGTTCTCACGAACTTTGTCGAAAACCACAACAGTGTCGTAAAGAGAGTACCCAAGAATCGTAAGGAAGCCAATTACCGTCGCCGGGGTTACATCAAAGCCCACCAAAGCATAAATTCCAACGGTTATGAAGACGTCGTGAACTACCGCCGCGATTGCAGCCAAAGCCATCTTTGGCTCAAAGGCCATGGCCAGGTAGATCATGACCACAAAGATGAAGCCGAAGAGGCCGTAGAGCGCCTTGTGAGTAATTTCTTTACCCCATGAAGGACCAATGCTTTGGGTATCAATGTTGTTTACATTTACATTGAATTGCTTCGCTAACGCATCCTGGACAGCGTTCGACTGGACTCCAGTTAACGCGCCGGTCTGGACTCGAATCTTCCCAGAACCGATCTTTTGAATAACGCTCTCGCCGCTGATGTGGGCAGCGGTTAAAGCTTGGCGGGCTTGCGCAATAGTTGTATTAGGCGCCGATACCGTGAACGCCGAGCCACCCTTGAATTCAATTCCTAGATGCAACCCTTGGGTGAATAGCGAGATCGCAGATATCGCAATCAATAACCCGGAGATCGCATACCAACGGTGGCGCTTTCCAATAAAATCAACCGAAGTTTCGCCACGATAAAGACGACCGCCAATGCCAGATAGTGAGCTCACGATTACGCCTCCTTTCCTGTTACAACGCCCAAGCTTTTTGCCGACAAACCAGAGAGTGGCTTACCACTTGAGAAGAATGAAGTCTTTGCCAAGATTGTTATCAGTGGCTTGGTGAAGAAGAAGACAACAACCAAGTCAACCAAAGTTGTTAGGCCTAATGTAAAGGCAAAGCCTCTTACGCCACCTACTGCGAAGAAGTAAAGCAATACTGCGGCGATCAAGGAGACGAAGTCCGCGACAACGATAGTTCTGCGCGCGCGAGCCCATCCACTTTCTACTGCACTGCGAAGTGAGCGTCCTTCACGAACTTCATCTCGAAGCCGCTCGAAGTAAACGATGAACGAGTCAGCGGTGATTCCGATTGAGACGATCGCACCAGCGATTCCCGCAAGCGTAAGAGTGAAGCCAATCCATTTTCCAAGGAGAAGGAAGGATAGGAAGGTGATTGCGCCCGCGGTCAGGAGTGAACCTACCGAAACAATACCCAGACCCTTGTAGTAAAGGACGGAATAAAGAAGCACTAGGCCAAGACCGATCAAACCAGCCAGCAAGCCAGCATGCAGTTGATCAGCGCCAAGTGTGGGTGAAATTTGTTGAACTTCGCCGCGATCAAAAGCGAGTGGCAGTGCGCCGTACTTAAGCACGTTGGCCAAATCTTGAGCATCGGTTTGAGTGAAGTTTCCGGTGATCTGTGCGTTGCCGGTATTGATCGCTTCATTGATTCGAGGTGCAGAAACAACTAATCCATCAAGAACGATCGCTACCTGATTCTGTGGCGCGGTCAGTTTGGTAACCCGAGTAGTTAGCGCCCCGAACTTCGTCGTGCCTTCACCTGAAAAATTCAGGAGAACATACCAACCACTGGCACCTTGCTGATCAATAGCTGCGGTTGCCTTTGAAACTTGGCGACCCAGCACTTCGGCAGGCGCAAGAATGTATTTTGTTACCCCGTCACGACTACAGGAAACTAGAACGCCGTCGGCGTTGTCGCCGCCACCGCCTTGTCGGTTGGCAGCTTTGGTGCAATCTAACGCCGCATATTTGGCGTTCATCGCATTGGTAACCCCTGGTGGAAGAGTGGCAACAGTCTTTGCTGGCGCCGTTTTCGTGGCGGCAGTTGTGGTGCTTACGGAAGCCGTGGTGGTGGCGTTGCCGGAACCTTCGGCCAAGACCTGGCGAAAGCGAAGTTCGGCAGTCTGACCAACTAGCTCAACGACTCGACGGCCAGTCTCGCCCGGAACAGAGATCACGATCTGACGATTAGTACCACTTCCCTGTGCTGAAACTTCGCTCTCGGCAACGCCAAGGGAGTTAACGCGCTGGCGAATAATTGAAACCGCCTGGTCGATCGCAGCGGAGGTGACTTTTCCACCCGCGGAGACTCGAGGCTGCAGCGTGACGCTGGTACCGCCTCGAAGATCTAGGCCGAGTTTGATCTTGGTCGCGCCGGTGAAGCCCGCTAACGCGGAGAAGGCGATCAGAATCAGGAAAAGAATGGCGATAGTTCGTCCAGAATGAGACGGCGCCTTAATCGATTTCGAATTATTTGCAGACATGGTAGCGAAGTCTAGGCACCAAACGGCGGTGTGTCGAAAAGCCCAGGCAGGTCACTGGTAGGCGGAGTAGCCCCTAAATGGCGCCAACCAGCAGAAGTTGCTACCCGCCCTCTAGGAGTTCGAGCTATAAAGCCCATTCTGACTAAAAATGGCTCCGCCAAAGACTCGAGGGTCTCTGCCTCTTCGCCAATTGCCATTGCCAAAGTGGAAATTCCCACGGGACCTCCGTTGAATCGATGAACCAATGCCGCCAGAACGGCTCGGTCCAGGCGATCGAGTCCAATCTGGTCTACCTCGTACATCTCCAAAGCGCTCATGGCATTGTCATGCGTAACTGTGCCATTTCCGTGGACCTGTGAGTAATCCCGAACCCGACGAAGTAGTCGATTTGCTACTCGAGGGGTACCTCGAGAGCGCGATCCAATCTCCGTTATCGCGGCAGGTTCAATGGCAACTCCAAGCAAGCCTGCGCTTCGGCGAACGATGGTTGCAAGATCCTCATCGGAGTAGAAATCAAGTTGTGCCGTAAATCCAAAACGATCTCGAAGTGGGCTGGGAAGTAAGCCCGCTCTGGTGGTTGCACCCACCAAAGTGAAATGGGGCAACTCAAGCGGAATTGCGGTGGCGCCAGCTCCTTTGCCGACGATCACATCGACCCGAAAATCTTCCATCGCCAGATAGAGCAACTCTTCAGCCGGCCGAGACATTCGATGAATTTCATCGAGGAAGAGAATCTCACCTTCAACCAGGGAGGAGAGGATCGAGGCCAAGTCCCCCGCATGTTGAATCGCTGGTCCACTGGTTATGCGAATTGGCGCGTTCATCTCCGCTGCAATAATCATCGCTAGCGTGGTCTTTCCCAATCCTGGAGGACCCGAAAGCAGAATGTGATCCGCTGGGGAATTTCGAGAACGCGAAGCGGAAAGTAAGAGATCAATTTGAGCCGCAACTCTGGGCTGACCGACAAATTCTGAAAGCGTCTTTGGTCGAAGCGCTAGCTCCTGTGATCGTTCTTCATCGAAACCAAAAGTAGAAACTATCTTCTCGTTCTCTTCGGTCATAACGTTCGCCCTCTGATTTGCAGAGCTCGGCGCAACAGAATTGAAATTTCTGGCGTGGTTGTTTCATCTGAAAGCTCATCACTTAGTTGATCTAAAATTGCTATGGTATCGCGTTGGGTGTACCCCAAATTCAATAGTGCGCCTTCAACTTGTTCCCGCCAAGAGGCGCCACGACTGCTTCCAACCTTTTCAGAGTTCGGCGTGAAATTAGATAACTTCTCTTTAAGTTCAAGTACCAAACGTGCCGCACCTTTTTTACCCAGTCCAGAAATTCGCTCCAACAAGGAGAGATTCTCGGACAAGATGGCGCTGATTATCTCTGGCACTTCATAAGTACTGAGCGCTGATTGGGCGACTTTGGGACCGATTCCGGTAACGGTCTGCAGGATCTCGAAGAGCAATTTAGCTTCGGAATTTTCAAAACCAAAGAGCGTTAGCGAATCTTCCCGAACCAATAATGAAGTATGCAGAGTTACGTGGGCTCCAAGATCCAAAGTCGCGGCAAAGCGTGGTGTGAGATTCACAAGCAAACCCACCCCTCCTACTTCGATCACCGCCGAATTGGTAGTTACAACTTTCACATGACCGCTTAGAGTTGCAATCATTGAGCGGTCGCCTTCTTTAGCCGAGCGCGCTCTTTGAGCAAGGCAGTTTCCAAGCGTGAATTTCCACCACCGCGCCAGTGATGGCAGATCGCAAGCGCTAACGCATCAGTGCTATCAACCGGTTTGGGAATTTCCGCCAGATTAAGAAGCCGTTGAACCATTTGGGCAATCTGTTTCTTATCTGCCCGACCCGAGCCGGTTACCGCAGCCTTCACTTCGCTAGGAGTGTGCATCACGACCGGAATTCCAGCCCGCGCCGCAATCAGAAGTGCAACTCCAGCGGCTTGACCGGTCGCCATTGCGGTTTTCACATTTAACTGGGAGAAGACGCGCTCTACGGCGATGACATCCGGTGAATACTCTTCAACCCAAGTAAGTAATTGCCGCTCTAATTCCAGCAGCCGAAGTTCGAGTGGTAGATCGGGTGAAGTCCTAATTACTCCCACGCCAACCATTACTAAAGATTGGGTACCAGCTTTATCAACAACGCCAAGCCCGCAGCGAGTTAGGCCTGGGTCAACACCAAGAACTCGCATCCCCAACCTTTCGCAGACATCGAAATAGAAACCGTCGTCCGAGCCTATCGATCTATGAAAAAGGGTTAGCCCAGGCTCGCCATAACCTCATCTGAAACATCGAAGTTTCCGTACACGTTTTGAACATCATCAAGTTCTTCAATCGCATCAATCAGATTGAAAACCTTGGTTGCAGCTTCCGCATCGAGCGGCACTGAAACAGAGGCAAGGAATGAGGTATCAGCAGATTCGTAATCAATGCCCGCACCTTGGAGCGCAGTTCTTACCGCGACTAAATCTGATGGTTGGGAAACAACTTCAAATGAATCACCGAGATCGTTAACTTCTTCAGCGCCAGCCTCAAGAACACTCTCGAGAATTCGATCTTCGGTAACTGAGGCATCGCTCTTCGCAACGATGATTACACCCTTACGATCGAACATATACGAAACTGATCCAGGATCTGCCATGTTGCCACCATTACGGGTAACAGCGACTCGAACTTCGGATGCGGCACGATTTCGGCTATCGGTCAAACATTCGATCAGCAATGCAACACCTGCCGGTCCATAACCTTCGTACATGATGGTCTGGTATTCAGCGCCTCCGGATTCGAGTCCGCCGCCACGCTTTACCGCGCGTTCAATATTGTCGGCCGGCATCGAAGCCTTCTTGGCCTTTGCGATCGCATCGAAAAGAGTTGGGTTTCCAGAAATATCAATTCCGCCAGAACGGGCTGCAACTTCGATGCCTTTGATGAGTTTGGCAAAGTTCTTGGCGCGCCGAGAATCGATGATCGCTTTTTTATGCTTGGTGGTTGCCCACTTGGAATGGCCTGACATTTCCTATCCCCTTACATCCTGGAACGGAGGTCACTGCAGACCTCATCTACAAAGAATTTATGGATCCGATTATCCCCTGAAATCTCGGGATGGAATGACGTTGCCAACAAGTTTCCTTGTCGCACTGCAACTGGATGAGTGAGGCCGCCAATTTCGAGGCTCGCTAGGACGGTCACTGAAGAGCCAAATTCTTCGACCCAAGGGGCCCGAATGAAGATGGTCTTGATGGCCGGTCCAGCAATCCCCACCATCTCGAGCTCAGATTCGAAAGAATCCACTTGGCGTCCAAAGGCATTTCTTCGGACGGTCATGTCGATGCCACCGAAGGTCTCCTGGTCGAGCGCTGCATCCAGAACCCGATCCGCCAGCAAAATCATCCCGGCGCAAGAGCCGTAAACGGGCAACCCTTCCCCGATTCGCCTCTTAATTAGATCAAAGAGATCAAAACTGCGTGCCAATTTAGCTATGGTCGTCGATTCCCCGCCAGGCAAAATTAAGGCATCGATATTCGAAATCTCTGAGGCGGTTCGAACGGCAAATGCCTCAACACCTAGATCCGAAAGCGCGGCGATATGTTCGCGAAAATCGCCTTGGAGCGCAAGTACTCCAACTTTCATGGTTACCAGCCTCGGTCGGCCAATCGATGCGGAACCGGAATATCGGCCACATTGATACCAACCATCGCATCTCCCAAACCTCGAGAGACATCGGCAATAACTTTAGGATCGGTGAAATAGGTAACTGCTTTCACACAAGCAGCTGCTCGTTTTGCCGGGTCGCCGGACTTGAAAATTCCGGAGCCAACGAAAACACCGTCGGCACCGAGCTGCATCATCATGGCGGCATCGGCAGGGGTAGCAATACCGCCGGCGGTAAACAACACCACTGGAAGCTTTCCGGTTTCGGCAACTTCTTTGACCAGGGCATACGGTGCTTGAAGTTCCTTTGCCGCAACATAAAGTTCATCTTCACGCATAGAACTCAGGCGGCGAATTTCTTGACTGATCTTGCGCATGTGGGTAGTGGCATTTGATACATCGCCGGTTCCCGCTTCGCCCTTTGAGCGAATCATTGCTGCGCCTTCGTTAATTCGGCGTAGCGCCTCACCCAGGTTGGTGGCGCCACAAACAAAGGGAATGGTGAATTTCCACTTATCAATATGATGCTCATAATCAGCCGGTGTTAGGACTTCTGATTCATCGATGTAGTCAACACTTAAACTTTGGAGAACTTGGGCTTCGACAAAATGGCCAATGCGTACCTTCGCCATTACCGGAATAGAGACAGCTGCCTGAATTTTCTCGATCATGTCGGGATCTGACATTCGAGAGACGCCGCCTTGGGCACGAATATCTGCCGGTACGCGCTCTAGCGCCATAACTGCTACGGCACCAGAGTCCTCGGCAATCTTCGCCTGCTCCACATTGACGACATCCATGATGACGCCACCTTTGAGCATTTCGGCCATGCCACGCTTTACGCGAGCGGTACCTAGCGCGTGTGAGGTTGCTTCAGACATTTAATCTCCCGATTGACATGGAACTTTGGGTTCCGTTAAGAGGATAACTCTACTTTGATGGCGAGGATGATGCGCTCGGGGCGACCGGGCTCACAAAGGTGGGCTGGTGGTCAGTGAGCATGATCCAGATCTGGCCTGGAGCCAAATTCGCTGGGCTGCCATCCAGCAGGTTCCAAGTAGTTCCGGCAGTCGGGGATGGCCGGTTCCAGGTAAGGGAGAAGGCTTTTCCGCCTCGAAGTAGGTAGCCGGTTCCAGTTCCCACCGTATTGCTGAATGGCGTGATTCCGCCTTCGCGGTCTTGGTAGATCGAATTAGTAATGCTAACTATTTGAATCAAGATGGTCGGCGATCCCAAATTCTCCCCCGTTGAAGCCAAGTCAGGCTTCCCATCGTGCGAAAGTAGCCAACGAGATTCTGAGGTAGACCAGATGGCCTCGTAATCGGCGGCCGGCCACTTAACTTTCATCGAAGTTATCGACGTGCCACCATTTGCGATCTCGCCAAAAGTGAAGCCGATCGACTTAACCGTATCAATAGTTGCGTGATCTTGAGTCAGCGCTTTAGCCATCAGCAATTTCGGTTTTAGGATTAAATTCGTCGGTGAAAATCTGGTGTTGTCACGAAAATAGATAGTCGACGAATTTCGATCAGCACTTAAATTTACTAAATTGGCGGCATTTATTACTGGATAGAGCTTGGATTGCGCGCCACTGAAGGCGAAGCCAACTCGGCCATATTGAGCCAAGATGTCAATGTCACTTATTCTGGCAGAGCGGACTGGGCCGATATCCTCGGGAAGATGTTGCGAGTAGAATGCCGCTAATCGAGTTAAACCCCCTTCAACTTGTTCAACATAAACCACATCTGCATACTGCAAGCCAATCTGCGGATGTGCAGGGCGAGTGTCATCCACTTTTACCGCAAGCACAGGACCATTAGTTCCTGGCAACCCGGTCAGAAGATTTAGAGTTGGTTTTGTTGCTTCAGATTTTGGAACAGATCCCATGGAATTTGGATTTGAACTAGTTCCACAGGAGGTCAGGACCAAAATTCCAAAGAGCGCAATCCCAACGAGGTAATTCCGTCTCATAAAACATCATCCTCAAAGGCGTAGCGAAGCGGCAACGGCGCGTGCCCGGCTAACCTAAAAATTCGGAAGACTAACTTTGTCCTTAAGTGCCGCACTGCATTTACCGCTTCCAAGTGAATATTCACGGCGATCCTTATTTTGTCGGTTATTACCCCAAGTTCGGTCAACAACTCTGGCGCAATGACATCGACAACATCGTTCGAGTCCCCTTGCAACAATTTCAACGATTCCGAAAGGGCGCTCTCAGCTTCACTTCGTTCCATAATCGAAGCCTCTCGCGCTTGAAAGGCCGAACTCGCAAGCAAGAGGTAAGTGGCCGGATCTAACTCTGACTTATGAGCAATTTCGACGGCGATTGCAGCTCGTCGTTGAAGCAGAGCATCAAGATGTTCCCAAGAAGTTTCGACTCGATGATGGAGGCGATCTAATCGAGATGCCGAAAATGAAAGGTACCAACTGAGCACAAGGATCACGATTAAGAGAGTCATAGCGCCCTTAGTCATTTGATCGCCACCTGTTCCACACTCGGTTGTCGGAAGCCAAGGTGACTCCATCATTTCCAACCAAAACCATTTCGTAGACATCCAAAATTTGTTCAGAAACCGTTGCCCAATCGTACTTTTTAGATTGAGCTAACCCAGCCTGCTCCAGGCTGCGTCGCCGTTCTTTATTCGACAAAAGATCGATTACGACTCGCGCTAAATCTTTGGAATCCTCGGAAGTGAAAAGCGCGCCAAATTCCCCGAAATTTAAGAGTTGTTCAAAGGCCGGGATATCACTGGCAACAATCGCGGTACTGGATGCCATCGCTTCCGTGAGAATGATCCCGAAGGACTCGCCGCCCGTATTTGGCGCAACGTATAAGTCGATGGAATGAAAAAATTCAACCTTCTCAACCTCCGAAAGCCGACCCAGAAACTGAACTCGGGCTCTGATTGCCGGATCAACTTTCTTCATGACTTCATCAAGATTTCCTGGTCCCGCGACCAATAACTTTGCTTTTGGAAATGACTTTAAAACCGCGGGAAGGCAATCGAGTAGAACCTGTAAACCTTTTCGCGGTTCATCGAAGCGGCCGATAAAGCCGATGGTCTCTTCCCCTTGCCACTCCGGACGAAAACTTGGATCCGCAAATTTCCCAGTATTAATACCGTTGGGAATCACAACCGCCTCGGTTTCAAAATGATCCTTCAATGTGGCTCTGGCCATTTCGCTCACGGCGATCCGAGCGGTGAGCTTTTCCAACACCGGCTCCAAAATTGGCCCAACAGCAACAATGGCGCGTTGCTTGGTCGTTGAGACATGAAAAGTGGCAACCATTGGTCCATCCGCGGCCCAACAAGCCAAAAGAGAGAGCGAAGGGATTGCCGGTTCATGTAAATGAAGTAGATCGAATTGCCCGGCTGCAATCCATTGGCGCACTCTCGAAGAGGCTACTGGACCGAAAAGTATTCGACCGACCGCTCCGTTATACGGAATCGAAATTGGCCGACCCGCAGATACCAACCAAGGTTCGGTTACAAGCGTTTCATCAGAGACCGGTGCAAAGACCGACACTTCGTGACCCAAATCGATTAGGTATTCGGTCAATTCCTTTATGTGAATTTGCACGCCGCCCGGAGTGTCCCAACCGTATGGACAGACAACGCCAATCTTTAACTTCCTCATGAGCTTGCTCGATCTGCAAAGTCGCCATCGATCCATATCCGTTGAAGCATGTGCCAATCGGCTGTGGATTTTTTGATTTCAGCCGCAAAACGATTGGCACACTCTTGAGTCATGGCCGCAATCTTTTCTGCTTGTGTACCTGTCGTGGGAACTGCAACCTCTTCACCAAAAATAATACGGATGCCTTCGACCTCATATTTCACAAAAGCGGTAATCAAAGGGGCGCCGGTTTGGATCGAAAGAATTGCCGGACCGCCAGGCATTCGAGCAGGGGCGCCGGCAAAATCAACATCTATTCCGGAACGCGAGAGATCTCGATCAGCCACTAGGGCAACTAGTTTTCCCGCACGCAATCGTTGAGCCAATGTTGCAATCACTCTGGAATCCAAATCGAGAACTTCCATTCCCATATTTTGACGATGTGCTAAAAATTTACGAAAGAGTTTCTCGGGTTCCAAATGCTCCGCAACGGTAGTTAACGGAATTCCAGTTGCACAAAAGTAGGCTCCAGCGTGATCCCAATTTCCGGCGTGAGGCAAAGCGACGATACAACCGCGACCATGAGCAATTGGATCTCTCAGATAATTTTCATTTTCCACGACCACCGTGGAGATAATTTCCGATTTGCTCCAATTCGGAAAACGAAAGGTATCAACCCAATATCGCAAGTAGGATTTCATGCCTTCGTTCACTAGTGAATCTAATTCGGAAGGCGTGATCAGTGGCTGCATTCTGGAATAGTTTGATCGAAGTCGCACTATCGACTTACCGCCTTTGCCTACCAACTTAAGTGCAATGCGGTCCGCACTTCGATATATGAATTTCTTGGGTAAGGTGCGCGTAATTTTCCAAGCCAGGGCATAGGCCCAGTACGTGAGCATCTTCTTCATTCTTACAAACTTTTCGTTGCTACATAAACAATACGAAGCCGTTCCAGCATGGTGTAAGTACTAGCGAGTGCCAAGAACCACATTCCAATTGCCAAGACGAAATGAACATGCAACCCTGTAAGGGCGATTGCAAGAAGCGCAATGATCAACCGTTCCGTACGTTCGGCAAAACCACCGTTGCACTGGATACCCAAAGATTCAGCCCTGGCCTTTATGTACGAGACCAGGCCGCCTGCGACAAGCCCGATCAAAATAACGGGAACTAGGCGATCGTTTCTATCGATTAAATAAAGAAGAACGCCGGCCAAGATACTGGCATCGCTGATTCGATCTAAGGTCGAGTCCAATAGTGCGCCCCAGGTGCTTGACCCACTTTCCGAAAGTCGAGCCATCGTGCCATCTAGTAAATCGAACAGAACAAAAAGTAAGAGAATCAAAGTTCCCCAGAAGAAATTTCCGCGTGGGTAGAAGTAAAGGGCCGAAATCACAGTTCCGATCGCACCAGAGGCGCTCACCATGTTGGCGCTAAGGCCCAGGGCCAGAAGTCCACGGCATAAGGGCGTGATGACCAGGGTGACTGGCCGCCTTAAGGAACTTTGTAACACCATTCCATCGTAGGCTTCACCTCCGTGAGCAACCTAATTTCTCAGAAAAACGGCGAGCCAGCGGCTATCGCAATCGTTGGCTTCGGCGCGCCGGAATTGGCAGCTGCTCTAGGCCGAGAAATGCTCCCTGTTGAGCGTGCCCAAGCGCTAATAATCGTGGCTAGCGCCGTGACCGGCTTTACGCCGGGCGCCATTGAAGCCTGGAATCAGGCTCGCGAGATCTACCTTCCGACCCTGATTGCGATTGCAGAACTTGAAGATTCAGAACTCGATTTCGAAGATATGGCGGCGATAGCTGGCAAGACTTTGGAGCCCGTTCTCACCCCTTATTTGGTCCTCCATTCCGACGAGGGTTTTCCCACGGCGCTGATTGATTTAAGAAACCTGGCTATCACCGACTATTCGTTGGGCTTAAAGCGCACCATCCCAAGCGAGCCAGAACATAAGGAACTCGTAGCAGAATTTGCCACTGAATATGCTGAGGCGATCGAGATCGCCGGTGAAGATGGCTTCGAACAAGGTTTACTATTTCCGGCAATTCCAATATCGCTTCACATCAAGCTTGGAATTGCGGAGATAACTGAATATTTAGATCGAATCCCAGGCAGCAGCTAAATCATCACGGGTTTGCTGTAATAGTTGTGGCAGAACTCTGGTCTTTCCGATTATTGGCATGAAATTCGCGTCACCGGCCCAACGTGGGACGACATGTTGGTGAATATGAGCCGCTACACCTGCCCCTGATACTGCACCTTGATTCATCCCCAAATTAAATCCCGATGCGCCAGTTACCTTTCGAATCACTCTCATAGCTTGAGAAGTGAGCGCGAATATTTCATTTCGCTCTATCTCTTCTAAGTCAGTCAGATCGGCGACGTGTCGATAGCTGCAGATGAGCAGATGGCCGGCGTTGTAGGGATAAAGATTCATAACAACGTATGCGCTTACGCCTCTATGGACTATCAAACCCGGTTCATCATCTAGCGTTCGAATTCGACAGAACGGGCAGGGCACATCATTGCCTGGAAGTGGTCGGTTCTCCCCCGACAAATATTCCATTCGATGCGGAGCCCAAAGACGTTGCCAACTATCTGGCATCCCGGCCCCGCCCGTGATGGTGGTCTCGCCCATCTCTAAATCTGAATCCGATTTGAGATCGTGTTTAGAACTTCGGCAATCGCAGCTGCAATAGGAACGCCGTTCTTCTGTTCGCCATTGCGATAGCGGAACGAGACTGCCCCGGCGAGTTGATCTTCTTCGCCAGCGATCATCATGAACGGAATCTTCTGAAGTTGAGCATTGCGAACCTTCTTCTGCATCCGATCATCAGAGCCATCGACATCTATCCGAATGCCAGCTTTACGCATTTGTTCTGCCACCTCTTGCAAATATGGCGTAAAGGCATCGGCGACAGGAATAGCTCTAACCTGGACAGGTGCGAGCCACGGTGGAAAGGCGCCGGCATAGTGTTCGGTAAGTACCCCGAAGAAGCGCTCAATAGAACCGAAAAGTGCGCGGTGGATCATTACTGGTTGTTGGCGGGTGCCATCTGATGCCACATATTCCAGATCGAAGCGCTGTGGCAATTGAAAATCAACCTGAATCGTGGACATCTGCCAAGTGCGACCAATGGCATCTTTAGCTTGGACTGAGATCTTTGGGCCATAGAACGCGGCACCTTCTGGGTCCAATATCAATTCTAAATTTTGCTTCTGTGCAGCTAGTCGAAGTGTTTCGGTTGCTACTTCCCAATCAGCATCTGAGCCCACGGACTTTGCGGGATTCTTGGTCGAAAGCTCCAAGTAGAAATCTTCTAGTCCATAATCGCGAAGTAAATTCAATACGAAGGTCAGCAGTGAATCTAACTC
>JBAXKZ010000001.1:0-138219 GCA_037135095.1 Actinomycetes bacterium | reverse complement strand
CCGGAGCAGATTGCAAGCGCTGCCGTCGCGAAAAAGTAAAGCTCTTTCTTAAGGGTTCGAAGTGCGATGGTCCAAAGTGTCCTATTGAGTCCCGTCCATACCCACCAGGGGAGCATGGTCGTGGTCGTTCCAAGGAATCCGAGTACCTATTACAGATGCGCGAAAAGCAAAAGTGTGCCCGTATGTACGGTGTACTTGAGAAGCAATTCCGTGGTTACTACGAAGAGGCAAACCGCCTCCAAGGCAAGACCGGCGAGAACCTTCTCGTCATTCTTGAGACCCGCCTAGATAACGTGGTTTTCCGTGCCGGCTTTGCAAAGAGTCGCGACATGGCACGTCAGCTAGTTCGTCATGGTCACTTCTTGGTCAACGGCAAAAAGGTAAACATTCCTTCCTTCCGCGTAACCCCAATGGATGTTGTTGATGTTGTCCCAGATTCAATCGAGACCACACCATTTATCGTCGCCAGTGCTGAACTTGGCGAGAAGTCAGTCCCAGCGTGGATGGAAGTTGTTGGATCAAAGCTTCGGATTTTGATTCACGCAGTTCCAACTCGCACTGTGATCGATACCCAGGTTCAAGAGCAACTTATCGTCGAGCTTTACTCACGTTAAGAAGTAAAACTACTTTTCGAAGCAGTAACGGCCCTTCCCAGGGCAAGAATTAAAAACCGCTAAGCGGAGATCAAATAGTGGATCTCCCAGACCTACGGAGGAACTAAGTGCTCATTGCACAACGCCCCACCCTCATTGAGGAAGTAGTAAGTGAGTATCGCTCACGTTTCATTATTGAACCGCTGGAGCCTGGCTTTGGCTACACCCTAGGCAACTCTCTTCGTCGTACCCTGTTGTCTTCGATTCCTGGTGCAGCTGTCACCAGCATTCGAGTCAATGGCGCGCTACACGAATTCGCAACCCTAGAAGGTGTAAAAGAAGACATTACGGAGATCGTTCTTAACATCAAGAACCTTGTCCTTTCATCCGATAACGATGAGCCATCTTTGCTTTACATCCGTGCTGGAGTTGAAGGTGTCGTTACCGGCGCTGACATTGCCTGCCCATCTGGTGTACAGGTTCACAATCCAGAACTTCACATTGCAACTCTTAACTCAAAGGCTAAGTTCGAAGTTGAACTAACTGTTGAGCGCGGTCGCGGATATGTAACTGCCGTTCAGAACAAGCAAGCCGGTGGCGAAATTGGTCGGATTCCAGTTGACTCCATTTACTCTCCTGTTCTTCGTGTTACCTACAAGGTCGAAGCAACTCGCGTTGAACAACGCACTGACTTCGATCGACTAATTGTTGATGTTGAGACCAAGCAATCAATGAAACCTTCAGATGCCATGGCTTCTGCAGGAAAGACTTTGGTTGAGCTCTTCGGTCTAGCTCGTGAACTCAATGTCGATGCTGAAGGCATCGAAATGGGACCTTCCGTACAAGATGCCGCACTTGCTGCAGATCTTGCTCTTCCAATCGAAGACCTTGATCTCACAGTTCGCTCTTACAACTGCCTAAAGCGTGAAGGAATTCACTCGGTCGGCGAACTTGTAGGACGATCAGAGGCTGACTTGTTGGATATCCGAAACTTTGGATCAAAATCAATCGACGAAGTGAAGGCAAAACTTCACTCCATGGGCCTTCAATTGAAGGACAGCCCAATTGGCTTCGACCCAACTAAGCACGCAAACTATGGAACCAGCCTTGACGATGAACTCGTTGAGACAGAACAGGCCTAGGAGAACGTCATGCCAACACCAAGTAAAGGTCCACGCCTCGGAAGTGGCCCCGCACACGAGAAATTGTTGCTGGGCACCTTAGCCGAACAACTTTTCGAGCACGGCAAGATCACAACTACTGAGACCAAGGCCAAGCGCCTACGTCCAGTGGCGGAGAAGTTGATCACGGCAGCGAAAGCTGGCGACCTTGCAGCTCGTCGCCGCGTCATGGAGACCATTCAGAACAAGAGCGTTGTACATACTCTCTTCACTGAAATCGGCCCTCGTTTCGCAACTCGCGAAGGCGGCTATACCCGCATCACAAAGATCGGTCCTCGCCACGGCGACAACGCCCCAATGGCAGTTATCGAACTAGTAGAAGGTGGCACACCGGCTAAGCAAGCTACTGTCGCAACCGCCGAGAAAGTTGCGAAGAAAGCTGCCGCTAAAAAAGGCGAGTAATACTTTCTAGCACTATCAAATTATCATGACCGAACCCACTCTCAATCCCGAGAGTGGGTTTCGTCGTTTGCGGATTCAATTGGGTTACGACGGAACTAATTTCGCCGGCTGGGCCAAGCAACCGGATCAGCGAACAATTCAAGCGGAACTTGAATCGGCAATCTCACTAATTGTCAGAGAAAAAGCTGAATCAATTGTTGCCGGTCGAACCGATGCTGGAGTTCATGCCACCCACCAAATCATTCACGTGGATGTTCCAGAGGTTGATTTGGATATTGAAAATTTCGCTTATCGCTTAAACCGGATCCTGGATGAAGATCTTAGAATTTTTAATGTAAAAGAAGCACCGGCAAATTTTCACGCCCGGTTCTCGGCAACGAGCCGGCAGTACATTTATAAAATTGCCGATGGGGCGGTGGTAGTGCCGCCACTAGGGCGCTTTGACGTGGCGCCGTGGTTTAGAACTTTAGATGTTAATGCCCTCAACGAAGCAAGTTCCCAGATGATTGGCGAGCGAGACTTTGCCGCCTTCTGCAAATTTCGCGAAGGCAGTACAACTATTCGGAATTTGACCACCTTTAACTGGTACCGCTTACCCAACGGATACTTGGCTGCCGATGTCATCGCCGATGCTTTCTGTTATTCCATGGTTCGCAATTTGATTGGTGCTGCGGTCTGCGTAGGGGAGGGCCGGTTCGATAAAGATTGGATGGGCCAAATGTTGGCCAACAAGGCTCGGGTCTCTGATAGTTACGTCTTTCCTGCTAAAGGGCTGACGCTGACCAATGTTACTTATCCTAAAGATGAAGAGTTGCCGGATCGAGCCGCTATGACATTGGCCCGAAGCATTGGCGAGGATTGATGGGTCACATCGATGTAAGTGAAGTTGAGTACTGGCTTCCAGATGGCCGAATTTTACTGAGCGACATTAACTTTCGAGTGGGTGATGGTTCGAAAGTGGCGATCGTCGGCGCCAATGGCTCGGGAAAAACCACCTTAATACGCATGATCTGTGGCGATATAGCTCCGCACGGTGGCAAGATTGCGATTTCTGGTGGCTTGGGAATCATGCGCCAATTTATCGGTCAGGTGCGGGATGAAAGTACGATCCGCGATCTCTTGGTCTCTATATCGCCACTGAAGATTCAAACCGCAGCAGCAAAATTAATTGCTGCCGAGAATTTAATGAATTCCAAGAATCGCGAAAGCGATCAGATGGCCTACGCGCAAGCAATTTCCGATTGGGGTGATGCTGGCGGGTATGATGCTGAAGTTTTGTGGGATGTTTGTTGCACCAACGCACTCGGAAAAACATTTGAGGAAGTTTCACATCGACCCGTAAATACTCTTTCCGGCGGTGAACAAAAGAAAGTTGTCTTAGAAGCGCTTCTTCGCGGTGATGACGAAGTATTAGTTTTGGACGAACCAGATAACTATTTGGATGTGCCTTCAAAACGTTGGCTCGAGGCGCAATTGGTAGCCACCAAGAAAACTGTTTTCTTTGTTAGTCACGATCGGGAACTTCTAAATCATGTTGCGCAAAAAATCGTGACCGTTGAACTTGGCGAAAATGGAAATAGTGTTTGGGTTCATGGCGGAAATTTCGCTTCCTGGCCGGAGGCACGTAAGGCGCGACAGGAACGATTCGCTGAATTACTTCTTCGATGGGAAGAGGAACACGAGCGATTGGTCAATTTAGTTAAAAAACTTCAAGTCCAAGCTTCTAACAGTCCGGACATGGCATCGCGCTATCGCGCAATGCAGACCAGATTGCGAAAGTTTGAAGAGAGTGGGGCGCCGGAGGCGCCGCCTGTTGAACAGAATGTTCAAGTAGGACTTACTGGTGGTCGTACGGGCGTTCGGGTTGTCACTTGTGAAAATTTGGCGCTAAGAAATTTAACTGAGCCCTTTGATTGTGAGATTTTTTATGGCGATCGAGTTGCGATCTTGGGAAAGAATGGCACCGGTAAGTCACACTTTCTTCGAGCGCTGGCGGGGGATGCTTCTGTTGGCTACGCCGGTACCTTCAAATTGGGGGCTCGAGTAACAGCTGGCTTTTTTGCCCAAACCCATTCCCACCCCGAATTCATAGGCAAGACTCTGATTGAACTGCTCTGGAAGGAGCACTCCCTTCAATTAGGGCCAGCCAAAAGTGTTTTGCGGCGATATGAGCTTCATCCGCAAGCCGAGCAACGCTTTGAATCCCTTTCGGGCGGGCAACAGGCGAGATTTCAAATTCTGCTCTTGGAATTAGAGGGCGCCACCATGCTTTTGCTCGATGAGCCGACCGATAACCTGGATTTAGCCTCGGCCGAGGCGCTGGAACATGGTTTAACTGCGTTTCAGGGGACGGTTCTGGCCGTTACCCACGATCGCTGGTTCACCCGCAGTTTCGACCGTTATCTGATCTTTCCGGCCAATGGTCAAGTTTACGAAGCGCCCGAGCCCGTCTGGGAGTACTAGCTTCAACCCTTTTTTGACCCGCGTGTGCTATCACGGGTATTCTTCCCCTTCTGCTACCGCCCTTCCTGGGGCGCCATAGCTGTCAGAATTAGTTAAATAACTGGTTCAAGAACTAGATCAAGCTGTTAGAAAGTGAGAAATCTCGTGCGCACTTTTACACCTAAAGCCGGTGACGTTAGTCGTAAATGGCATGTCATCGACGCCGAAGGAGTTGTACTAGGTCGTCTTGCTAGCCATGCAGCCGTCCTTCTTCGCGGCAAGCACAAAACCACCTTTGCCCCTCACATCGATATGGGTGACTTCGTCATTGTTATCAATGCCGAGAAGATTGTTCTTACTGGTCAAAAAGCTGGTCAGAAGTTTGCTCATCATCACTCTGGTTTCCCAGGTGGTATGACTTCAATCGTTTACTCAGATTTGATCAACCAAGATCCAACCCGCATCGTCGAAAAGGCGATCCTCGGTATGTTGCCAAAGAATAAATTGGGACGCACTGTAGGTACCAAGCTCAAGGTTTATGCCGGCCCAACACATCCTCATGCCGCACAAAACCCAACAGCCTTTGAATTTAAGCAAATTTCGCAGATCGTAACGAAGTAACTAGGAGCATAAATGTCTGAATTAGAAACCACCGTCGAACTCGGCGAAGACGAGACTCCAACTTCGTACAGCACAAGCACGCCTGCTGCCGCGACCAATCGCCCTGCAATCACTGCACCTGGCGGTGGAACTGGTCGTCGTAAAGAGGCAGTTGCTCGCGTTCGATTGATTCCAGGAACTGGACAATGGACTGTTAACGGAAAAGCCCTTGCGGTTTATTTTCCAAACAAAGTTCACCAACAACTAGTCTCCGAGCCATTTCGCACCGTAGGTGCCGAAGGCGCTTACGATGTAATTGCTCGCATCAATGGTGGCGGAACTTCCGGTCAAGCCGGTGCCTTGCGTCTTGGTGTTGCTCGTGCGCTTAATGAGATTGATACTGATGCCAATCGTCCAGCACTTAAGAAGGCTGGCTTCCTTTCACGTGATGCTCGAGTTATTGAACGTAAGAAGTACGGCCTAAAGAAGGCACGTAAGCGCTCTCAGTACAGCAAGCGCTAATTCTTCTTATCTGCATCCTGCGAGCCTTTTAAATTATGGCGCTCTTTGGCACCGATGGTGTTAGAGGTCTTGCCAATCGTGATTTAACTGCTGAACTTGCGTTAGATCTTGCTGTAGCCGCTGCTCATATTTTGGGTGAGGCTGGTGCATTTGCCGGCCATCGCCCTCGAGCAATCGTTGGCCAAGATTCCAGAGCATCAGGCGAATTCCTTGAAGCCGCAGTAATCGCGGGCTTGGCCAGTGCTGGGGTTGATGTATTTCGAGTTGGAGTTCTTCCAACTCCTGCGATTTCATACTTGGTCGCCGAAAGCGGCGCCGATCTTGGTGTGATGATTAGCGCTTCTCACAATCCAATGCCAGATAATGGAATCAAATTCTTTTCAAAAGGCGGCGGCAAACTAGATGACAAACTAGAGGCGCTGATCGAGGCCCGACTTAAAGAAAGTTGGGAGCGACCAACCGGCGCCGATGTTGGGCGCGTAATTAACGATGAGAGCGCTGCCGAGCGCTACTTATTCCACCTGTTATCTTCGTTAAGTAAACCATTAACTGGCATCAAGGTTGTGGTTGATTGCGCAAACGGGGCTTCATCCGAGATTGCACCTGAGGCTTACCTTCGAGCTGGAGCAGAAGTTATCGCTATCTCCAATAATCCAACCGGATGGAATATTAATGAGAACTGCGGTTCGACTCATCTGGAAAATTTAATTTCCAGAGTGATCGAGAGCGGCGCTGATCTTGGAATCGCGCACGACGGTGATGCTGATCGCTGCCTCGCCATAGATGCTTCCGGGAATATTATTGATGGCGATTTCATAATGGCGATCTTGGCCCAGCAATGGAAAGTCCCTACGGTGGTGGGCACGGTAATGAGCAATTTGGGATTCTTTAAAGCGATGGCTAACGAAGGAATTTCAGTTGAGACTACTGCTGTTGGCGATCGTTATGTCTTAGAGAAAATGCTAACGGATGATCACCACTTAGGTGGCGAGCAATCTGGCCACATCATCATGCGAAAGTTTGCCAATACTGGTGACGGGGTTCTAACCGCACTTCAACTTATGCAATGCATCGCGATTTCAGGAAAATCACTTGCCGAACTCGCAGCAATCATGAATCGCTTTCCGCAAGTTCTGATCAATGTAAGAGATGTCAATAAGAGCGCCCTTGATGATTCGAAAAAGATCACGGCTGAAGTTCGAAACCTCGAAAGTCAGTTGGGGGATAGAGGCCGGATTTTGGTTCGAGCATCAGGCACTGAAGCACTTGTAAGAGTGATGGTTGAAGCTGAGAGTGAAGGCGAAGCTGCGGAAATCGCACACAAGCTAGCTGAAATAGTAAGATCCGAACTTAGTTAGTTTTACCCCTAGCCCCGGCAACTGCAAGGAGCCCGAAGCATGTGTGGCATCGTTGGATACACCGGAAAAAGTTCAGCCCTATCGCCGGTTCTCGAAGGTCTGAGAAGACTGGAATATCGCGGCTACGACTCAGCAGGTATCGCGCTAACCCTGAAACCAGGTGCGCCACTATGGGTAGAAAAACGGGCTGGTAAGTTAGAAAACCTCGAAGGTTCACTGACGCCAGATGTACCTAATTCTCACAGTGGTATTGGACATACTCGTTGGGCAACCCATGGCGGACCAACTGATACCAATGCCCATCCTCATTTGGATAACGATGGAAAGTTAGCGCTGATTCACAATGGCATCATCGAAAACTATGTCGAATTACGGGCCGCTCTTGAAGCAAAAGGCCACAAGTTTAAATCCGAAACTGATACCGAGTCAGTAGTTCACTTATTAAGCGATGCCCGCAAGGCCCACAACGGTGATCTTGCTGCTGCAATGCGCGAAATCTGTCAAGAACTTCGTGGTTCATTTACGCTTTTGGCAATTCACTCTGATGATCCCGAGCGAATTGTTGGGGCGCGCCGAAACTCACCGTTAGTTGTTGGAGTAGGCGATGGCGAGAATTTTTTAGCTTCAGATGTTGCGGCTTTTATTGCTCACACAAAGAGAGCGCTTGAACTTGGCCAAGATGAAGTCGTAGATATATCCCCAACCTCGATCATGATCACAGATTTGGCTGGCAATATTTTGCCGCACAACGAATACGAGATCTCATGGGATGCCAGTGCTGCTGAGCGCGGCGGTTATACCCACTTCATGTTGAAAGAGATTTACGAACAACCAAAAGCAATTCTAGATACTTTAATCGGCCGGACCGCTGGGTTGGATGCCAACATAACAGCCGCTCTAAATTTTGGCGCCGTTACAAAAGTTGTCATCATCGCCTGTGGTACTGCTTACCATGCCGGTTTAGTTGGAAAATATGCCATCGAAAAATGGGCTGGAATCCCGGTTGATGTTGAGTATGCCTCGGAGTATCGCTACCGAGAGCCGAGCGTAGATGGTTCCACACTCGTTATTCCAATTTCGCAATCTGGTGAAACCATGGACACCTTGATGGCCATGAGGTACGCCAAAAATCATGGCGCACAAGTTTTCTCGGTCTGTAACACCAACGGCTCGACGATTCCACGGGAATCAGATGCAGTTTTATATACGCATGCCGGACCGGAAATTGCGGTCGCTTCCACAAAAGCTTTCGCTACGCAATTAATTGCGATGTATTTAGTTGGCCTGCATCTTGGTTTGGCTCGAGGCGTAATAACGCCAGAATTCGTAGCTGAAATTGGCAATGAACTTTCAGAGCTTCCAGCAAAAGTTGAACAAGTTCTCGAAACCGTGGAGCCGTTGCGCGAATTAACTCGTAAATTCAAAGACTCCAGTTCCATGCTCTTCTTAGGACGTCACGTTGGATTTCCAACGGCGCTCGAAGGAGCCTTAAAATTAAAAGAGCTGGCTTATATGCATGCCGAAGGCTTTCCCGGCGGTGAGCTGAAGCACGGGCCAATCGCACTGATTGATCAAGGAACACCAGTTATTGCCATCATGCCGGCCGCGGGTTCGCTGCTTGCTGAGAAAATGGCTAGCAATGTTCAAGAAGTGAAGGCGCGCGGTGCGGTGGTGATCGCGATCAGCGATGGTCCAGTCCCAGCGGCTGATCATGTTATTCGGATCCCTGCGGCGCACGAGTTTCTTCAGCCCGTGCTCTCCGTTGTTCCGCTTCAAGTAATTGCTTACGAGATGGCGGTCGCTCGCGGAAACGATGTTGACCAACCTCGAAATCTAGCTAAATCTGTAACTGTTGAATGAAATGGCAGAAACAAGAGAGGTAACACGCCGGCATGAGATGAAGCGTGCTCTTCGCTGGTCTGGGCTTTTCTTTGTTGGATTCTTGATTGTTACTCAACAAGTTTTATCGCGCGGGTATCTCTATCGCCTTGATCATCAAATAAAGGCACTGCGCCACCACACCTTCCGAGGCATGTCGAGCCACTTTCTATTAGCGGTTGATGATCTTGGACTACGTGGTTTTACCGCGACCGTCTTATTGGTCTCCGCTGCCATTATTGGCTGGCGTTTTAAATCCTTTCGCCCATTTAACCTTTCGGTACTTTCATTACTTTTTCTAAATGGCGTTGTGGGTTTGTGCAAATTGGTCATCGGGCGAACCAAACCACGCCTTTCGATCGATCAACTTCACAGTGGGGGACTCTCCTTTCCCAGCGGACATGCTTCTAATGCCTTGCTATCTTGGGGATTGCTGGCCTACTTGATTTACAGATACACCCAACGCGAACCTTTCCATGGAATTCGGTTAACTTGGTTGGCGCTACTAATTACATTTGCAGTTAGCGTCGTCTCTTTAATCCGAGATACCCATTGGTTTTCCGATCTTCTCGGAGGTGCTTTTCTTGGCGCTTCACTTCTGGTTCTAATAATTGCGATAGATCGTAGTATTCCTTCAGCGAAGCAACCATCGTGATGGCTGCTATCTCAGGGATTGGAATCGATGTGGTCGATATCGATAGATTTCAAGAATCGCTCACTCGAACACCAGCGCTTCGCAATCGGTTATTCACCGCCGCCGAGTCGGAACTAAAGATCTCATCCCTTGCCGCGCGATTCGCTGCCAAAGAGGCTTTGGCTAAAGCGCTAAATGCGAAGACTGCGACGTTCAATTGGCAAGAAGTTCAAATTCTTAATGAGGGCAGCGGAAAACCGGTATTTCACTTTAGCGGCGAGCTCGCCGCCCGACTTGCAACTTCGATAGTTCACTTATCGCTATCCCATGACGCGGGCATTGCCTCGGCTATGGTGATTGTGGAGGCCAATAAGTGATGCGGGCAAAAGCAGAGATAAATCTTTCGGCAATTGCCGCAAATATTAAGCACATTAAATCGAAAACCAATGCCCAATTATTAGCCGTCGTGAAGGCTGATGCTTATGGCCATGGCTTAGTGCCCGTAGCAGAGGCGGCGATTAGTGCGGGAGCCAGCTGGCTGGGTGTTGCGCTTCTGGAAGAGGCACTGGTACTGCGTGCTGCAGGATTGCGCGCACCAATTATTTCTTGGCTAACACCACCAGGCAGTGACTTTGTGGCGGCACTTAAGAATGGGATAGATATTTCGATCTCATCGATAGCACTATTCGATGAAGTTTTAGTTGCTGGCGCGCAGACCGGAATAATGCCGCGGATTCATATTGAAGTTGATAGCGGTATGAGCCGTGGTGGCTTCTTGGCTGAGTGGCCCGAATTCTTGGATGTCCTGCAAAGGAACTCTACCAAATTCCACCTAGTTGGATTTTGGTCGCACTTCGCCCGCGCCGACGAACCAAAAGAGGTGGCGACAACCCAGCAGTTGGCCCGGTTCAAAGAATTAATTTCGGAGTTACAAGCATCAGGGCTGCAGCCTGATTACTGCCATATTGCAAATTCGGCAGCCACATTAACTAGGGTTGATACTCATTTTGATTTAGTCAGAGTTGGCATAGCCATGTACGGCCTAAGCCCTGATGTCGAAACTCTCGGGAGTTCAACAGAATTAGGGCTGGTACCTGCGATGGTTCTTAAAGCTAAATTGAATTTGGTGAAGTCGGTCCCAGCAGGAAGTTCTGTTGGATACGGCGGCACTGCGATCTTAAAAACCGATACCAAACTTGGCGTAATCGCAATGGGCTATGCCGACGGCATCCCACGAAATACTTCCAGCGCAGCTCATATTGTTGTTGCCGGAGAGCAAGCGCCATTGATTGGTCGAGTATCTATGGATCAGTTTGTTGTAGACCTTGGGATTAACTCCACCGCCCAATCCGGCGATTGGGTATCCGTATTTGGTTTCTCCGATAATTCAATCGATCAATGGGCGAGTGCTTCCGGGACCATTAATTATGAGATAGTTACCCGAATTGGTCCGAGGGTGCCTAGAATTTACCTTCGCTAACGGCAAAGGAGCTGCGATGGGGGTTAAATCCAACCTGCTCTCTATCGACTCACTTTCGGTGAATTTCGGCGGCCTCAAAGCGCTAAATCAAGTTTCATTGGATCTGCATCCAGGCGAAGTCGTCGGCTTAATCGGACCCAATGGAGCCGGGAAAACCACGCTCTTTAATGCACTTAGCGGATTGGTTGTTCCCGAATCCGGCACGCTTTCATTATTCGATGAAGTACATGCCTGGCCAAAAGCTCATGATTTGGTAGATCTAGGGATTGCGCGAACTTTGCAGGGCGTTGGTCTATTTCCAGATTTAACGGTCGTTGAGAATGTGATGTTAGGTGCGACGAGATTTTCGCAAAGTGGATTGATTCGTGCTGCACTTGGTTTGGACGGCCGGGATGAAGCCAAACTTCGAACTCGAGCTATGCATGCGCTCGAACGGGTCTATGCAACCGGAATTGCAAATCAGCGAGTTGATTCGCTGCCATACCCCGTCACTAAGCGGGTGGCAATAGCGAGAGCGCTAGTTAGCGAGCCAAAGATTCTCTTGCTCGATGAACCTGCTGGTGGCTTGGGTACGCAAGATATTGATTGGATGAATGGCTTAATAAGAAACTTAACTTCCTCCTGCGCAATTTTGTTGGTAGAGCATCACATGGATGTAGTTATGTCAGTGTGTCATCGACTTTACGTTCTCAATTTTGGCGAGGTAATCGCCAGCGGCGAAGCCGAGCGAGTTCGCCAAGATCCGGCAGTTGTCGCCGCCTATTTGGGAAGCGAGGCGGTTCGAAAATGAGTGGATTAATCGTTGAAGATTTGCATGTTTACCATGGGGCGATACGAGCCATCGATGGGCTCTCCTTCACTGTGGCTTCGGGGGAGTTGGCAGCGATTATTGGCGCCAACGGTGCTGGCAAGACAACGCTTTTGAGGGCTCTTACTGGATTGAAGAGCGTCAACTCTGGTAGCGCAAGTTTCAAAGGAAATTCAATACTTAAAAGGAAGCCAGAAGATTTAGTTCGGGCAGGTATCGTTCATGTTGCCGATGGGAAGTCGGTAATTGCAGAATTGACGGTCAAAGAGAATTTGGCGCTAGGTGGAATATGGCGAAAAGATAAGAAGGATGTAGCGCTAGCGACATCCGAAGTTTTAGAGCTCTTTCCTCGGCTGGCGGAACGCCTTTCACAAAGTGCCGACACGCTTTCAGGTGGTGAGCGACAGATGTTAGCCATTGGTCGAGCGCTTATTGCTCGTCCTTCGCTCTTACTTTTGGATGAACCATCACTTGGGCTGGCACCGCTAATCATCGATCAAATCTTTCATGCCATTAAGTCCTTACAACAACGGCTAAATTTGACGGTGGTACTTGTGGAGCAAAATGCCATGGGGGCACTTCGAATTGCCGACCTTGGAATCATTATTAACTTGGGGAAATTGGTTACTTCTGGTCCATCACTGGAACTAATAGATAACCCGGCCCTTCGAGCTGCCTACTTGGGTTACTGATGACTAGATTTCTAACCACAATTCTTATTGGAATTAGTAGTGGCTCAATTTATAGTTTGATGGCGCTGGCGCTAGTGCTTGTGTGGCGTTCTACGCGAGTAGTTAACTTTGCTCAGGCTGGTCAAGCAATTCTTTCAACTTATATTGGTTACATAGTTATCTCGCACACTAACAATTATTGGTTTGCATTCCCTGTCGCCGTTGTTTTTGGCGCCGCCGCTGGAGCGTTAATTGATATTTTCCTAATTAGAATTCTGGCGAGACGAATGGGAACTGGCCCAGTGGCAGCAATCGCGCCTGTAATTGCCACGTTGGGGTTGCTCGGAATTATTCGTGCTGCTGTTGGCATGATTTGGGGCGGTGACCTCAGGCAATTTAAATTGCCAGTTACCAATCATGGCTTCACCTTTGGACACACAACCATTCCGTTTGCGCCGATTAACTTGCTGATAGTCATAACAACACTAATTGTCATGGCCGCTTTTTCGTTAATCTTTCAGCGGACTAATTTGGGACTCGCACTTCGAGCATCTGCTTATCAACCTGAGATCGCAAGACTTTCCGGTATCAGAGTGGATGCCACTAGAACAATTGGTTGGGCGTTTGCTGGTGCGGCTGGTGCGATCGCTGGAATTTTGGTTACGCCGACAAATTACTTGTCGCCAAATTCTTTGGATCTACTTTTGGTCTCAGGATTTGTGGCAGCGGTAATCGGCGGATTGGAAAGTCTGATTGGTGCCAGCTTGGGTGGTTTGATTCTTGGCGTGAGTCTGGCTTTTGTTTTGGAATATGTCAGCAGCTCATTAGCTTTCCCAGTTGCCTTTGTTGTATTGATAATTGTGCTTCTCGTAAAACCTTCTGGACTGCTAGGTCGAAAGCGAGGGAGAGATGCGTAGTTCAAAAGTTCGCGCAGCCTTGGTATTTATCGCCATCGGTCTTGTTCTCTTTCTAGTTAGCAATCGAGTTGATGAATTACGGGTTTATCAGGGTGCCGAGGTAGCGGTTTACGTCGTTGCCATCTCTGCCATCGTCTTGTTGACCGGATACTCAGGGCAGATCTCATTGGGCCATGGCGCTCTCATGGCAGTTGGGGCTTATGCGGCGGTACTTTCACGCAACTACTGGCACCTGCCAATTCCTCTTACCTTTGTCGCCGCGGTTTTGGCGGCAGCCCTTTTTGGTGCAATTCTGGGGGTGGCCGCCGGTCGACTTACAGGGCCATATCTAGCGGGCACCACCTTGGCCCTTGCCGTCGGGCTGCCTTCACTGGCCAATGAATTTGGCTTTCTTGGTGGCGAGCAAGGTCTGACCTATGACGTTGGCTTACCGCCAGCCTGGTTAGGTGCAGATTTCACCCAATATAAGTGGTTCTTCTGGATCGCGGCGCTTTCCGCCTTGCTGATTGTTTGGCTCACTTACAACATTCTGGGGAGTCGATATGGTCGGTCTTGGCGCGCTTCAAGGAGTAATCCCACCTCGGCGGCGCTCGCCGGCATCCATGTTGGCCGGTCAAAGGTTCTGGCCTTCACAATTAGCTCGGGTTTGGCCGGTCTAGCGGGCGCGCTGCTTGCCATGACCATCAGTTTGGTTACGCCTAGCGCCTTTCCCCTCTCATTGTCCTTCGCGATTGTTACTGGTGCGGTACTTGCGGGGGTAACCCTACTCACGGGTAGCATTGTCGGCGCAATAGTTCTTGTCGCTATCCCTGAACTCACCGGGTCGCTAGCAGCGCATCTGGGTGGTTCGGAGAAGGTGACTGCCAACCTTCCCGGGCTGATGACTAGCGTGCTTTTAATACTTTCAGTCCTATTTTTCCCAAATGGGCCAAAATTGAACTGGCGAAAAGTTAAAAAAAGTTCGCGGTAACTTCTCATTTCCCGCAATATGGTAACTACGATTAATCGGTAGCTGTCTAAAACTAAATAGAGAACTCCCTCTATACCCTCAATGGAAGGAACCATATGTTCGTTCAACGACGCACGAAGCGCGGAATCTTAGCTTCTGCGACGCTTGCAGTCACAGCCTTGGCAATAACTGCCATTCCGGCTCAGGCGTTCAACGTGCACACCGTAGATGGTGTCAACTCAAACACAATCAAGTTGGGCATAACCATTCCGCTCACTGGAAGTGCAGCCCCTGGTTATAACAAGATCCCGTCGGCGATGACCGCTTACTTCAATTATGTGAATGACAACGGTGGCGTATACGGCCGCAAAATTTCACTGGTTGTTAAGGATGATGCCTACCTACCTACATTGGCAGTTGCTAAAACTAATGAATTAATTCTTAAGGATAAAGTCTTTGCCGTGGTTGGTGCCCTAGGCACTGCAAACCACCTTGCGGTAGCCAAGTCGGTCAACCTTGGTCGACGTGGAATTCCGGATCTTTTCTTGAACACTGGCTTCAGCGGATTCGCCGATGCAAAGAAATATCCAACTACCTTTTCACTCTTTCCTTCCTATGTCATGGAAGCAAAGATTATGGGGCAATACCTAAAAGAGAACTTTGCCGGCAAGAAATTGGGCTTGATCTATCAAGCTGATGACTTCGGTACCGATGCCTTGGCTGGATTCAAACAGGCCGGGACAACATTTGATGTCAAGGTTTCCTATGCCTCCGGTTCGCAGAGCGCGCAAACAGCGGCAGGTTGGGTTAGCAAATTAAAAGCTGCTGGCGCTGAAGTTGTAGTCATGTTCGGCGTTACCACTGCATCTGGAGCAGCGCTCGCTACCTCGGCGGCTCTTGGTTACAAGGCACAATGGATTCTAGGATCGGTCGGTGGCGATGCCACTACCCTCAAAGCCGTTGGTGTTCCAGCCGTAGTCCTTACCGGCGCAATTGGTGCATCTTTTCTGCCAGCACCAACAGATCTCACTGATGAGTATGTGAAGTTCTTCCAAGGCATCAACACCAAATACAACGGTGGCGCGGTCTTTGATAACAACGTACTTGTCGCCATGAACACCGCCATGATGACGGTTCAGGCTCTTCGTGCAGCTGGAGCAAATCCAACTCGCGCTGGCTTGGTCGCAGCGCTTGAAAGTAAGGGTTCATCCTTTGCTAGCGCCTCCTTCTCACCAATCAACTACGCCAAGGGAAATCACGTCGGCTATAACAGTTATTGGTTCGGTGCTTACAACTCTGCTGGTGAATTGAAGCCAGTTGGTGGCAGCTATTCGCTTTACACCACTGACTCTGGTGCAGGCGCGGTCGTTAAATCGGCATCTAAGCGTCCCGCACTTCCCTTAAACGGATTGCCAACAAACTAATGAGGACTATAACCATGAGAAAGAAAATTTCACTTCTCGCTGTTAGCGCGCTAGTTTCAATTGCGTTTACAGCAATGCCAACTGTTGCACGTGCAGCAGATCCAGCTTGCGCCACGGTCAGCTTCGTTACAACTTGCCAAGGAGCGACCTCAGATGGTGCCGCCTATGTAATGCAGGTGCCGGCAAACTTCAACGGCACGCTAATGCTTTACTCGCACGGTTATCGATATCCAGTTGATATTCCTGCTGGAATTCCAGTCGTTGGTGGCTACAAGGTAGTCAAGTTGCCACAACAGGGGCCTGATGCCCTCGTTATCGGTACTTTGTTAGGCAAGGGCTATGCAGTTGCTGGTTCTGCCTTCCCAATTCAAGGCTGGAATGCCGGTGCTGGCGTGGCATCTGATGTGGAATTAATCGGGCTCTTCCGAAAGCAATTCCCGGCAACCAAAAAGATCGCGGCTTGGGGATCATCTCTAGGCGGTTTCATTACTCAAGCGCTAGCTGAACAACACCCAGAACTAATTGATGCTGCAGCTCCAATGTGTCCAGCAATCGGATCAGTTGAGGCCGAGCTAACAATGGCTGGCGATGTTTTGTGGGGGATGAAGACCTTCTTCGATCCAACCATAAAAGCGCACAACTATTCTGCTGGTGCAGCCGGATATGCCGAAGCAATGGGTGACCTGGTTAAGGTATTTACCGTTCTCGGTAAGTTGCAAGGTGCCATCGCTAGCGGTGTCTGGCCAGATTCTTCTGGTCCCGCCGGAACGGCATTGGCCAGCATTCCACCACGTTCGGCCCTTTTGATGGTCGGATTAATGGCAGGTTTGCCAACTCAGAGCGCGCACTTTGACTCGACTTCGGGTCCGGGTTCGCCAAACAGCGCTGCATACACCTCATTCGCATTGGCTGCTAGCCCAGCTCTTGCAGTCTTGGAAAATGTTGCCAACGCTGCAGTTCTTGGCGTTATGGCGACATATGATGTTGAAATTCAATCTGGCGGCCCAGTCTTTGACAACTCAAAGACTGACTACTCAGCTCGCGTTTCATCTGATGCCGCAGTTTTCAATGCCGCACTAAGTGGCAGCGATGCAATTGGTGGCATGTTGTCCTTCCTTAATCCAGCAAACCCAGCAGCACCACGTTGGAGTGCAGATGCCGCCGCAGTTACGAAGATGCGAGCACTAACTTCGCACACCGGCAAGATCAATATGCCAACCGTTACGCTCGCAAGCGTTGCTGATCCAATCACACCAGCAGGCAATGCGCAGTGGTTGGCCGACAAATATGTGGCGCAGTATGCGGCAGAAAAGGCAGCTGCATTGAAGGAGTTCCAAAAGAGTGGGACTTACACGCGACCAAAGAAGAACTTGATTACAATCTGGGCGCCAACGCCTAGTACTTACACCAAGTTCACCGCAACCGGAGCACCAGATACAACTACTCCGGCAGCCAATGGAACTAATCACTGCAACTACACCGATGCCCAATTGTTGGCTGTTGCAGATCTCGTCGGAACGGCCGCGAAAACTGGCGTCCTAAAATCCGGCGGACCACTTACCACTTTGGTACGAAAGGCCAAGGGTCTCACATTAGATCCCGGCTATCGCGCTCCACTTCTTAAGTTCTACAACGAAGAGCTATAAGAAGCGGTAAAAAGAGCATCAAAGCGGGCTGGGCGAAATTCGCTCAGCCCGCTTTGGCGATAATCTGCGCCTGTGGCCTTCGTTATTTCATCTGCGCAGCAGATGCACCAATGGGGATTTTCTCTGGGTCAGAAATTACGCGCGGGTGATCTAATCTTGTTATCTGGTCCGTTGGGTGCTGGGAAAACTGCATTAACTCAAGGGATCGGCGAAGCACTAGGAATCAGCGGAATTACCTCCCCGACCTTTGTTATATCAAGAGTTCACTCTGGGGTGCTGCCATTGGTTCATGTTGATGCCTACCGGCTACAGGGCAGCGCTGCTGCGCTATTCGATGATTTAGACCTCGAAAGTTTGCTTGAAAGCAGTGTCGTTGTAATTGAATGGGGTGATGGTTTAGTTGATCGACTTTCCGATCAGTACCTAGCAATTTATTTGGCGTACGGCAGTAGCGAAAACGAACGCGAGCTAACAGCAGTTGGTCACGGCCCGCGCTGGAAAGAAATTTCGTTATGACAATTTCTCTGGTGATTGATACTTCTACCTCCAGAACTTCAGTTGCGATCGTTAGCGCTGGTGAGACGGTTGCGTTATTTAGACATGATGATGCCTTGGCACACGGAGAAGTTCTGCCGCGACTCGTATCTCAAGCTCTCACACAATTGCCAACCGATCTGCACCTGGATCAAGTGATCGTTGGCATGGGTCCAGGTCCCTTTACTGGGCTGCGAGTCGGGATTGCCTTTGCGCAAAGTTTCGCATTTGCTCGTCAGATTCCTTTGATCGGCTTATGTTCTTTGGATTTCATTGTTGACTCAACTGCGCCAAGTAATTACTTGGTGGCAACAGATGCCCGGCGTAAAGAGGTCTTCTGGGCCAGATTTAGCAATGGGGTTAGAATCGGCGAGCCACAAGTAAGTGCACCACAAACCTTGAAATTATTGGATCTGCCCTCGTTTGGGGAGGGCGCAAGTAAATATGATTTTAGTTCGAACGAAGTAGTTAACTATCCGGATCCGCTTTTAATGGCGCGTGGATTTTCAACGGCATCGCGCTACACCGCTCCAATATACGTTCGCCGCCCCGATGCTTTTCCTGCGCCGGTGAATGTCAGCTTCCGTCCCATGAATCAATTGGATCTAGTCAACATTTTTGATTTAGAAAAACGTTCTTATGCCTACGATGCCTGGTCTCTTGGACAACTAAAAGAGGAATATGCTGGCAAGAATCGTTGGTATTTAGTTGCTGAAAAAGAGGGCAAGGTTGTTGGTTATGTTGGTGGTCTGCTGGTAGGAAACGTCACAGACGTACTGACTTTAACGGTCGATCCAAATCATCGTCGGAATGGAATTGGTCGCGAATTATTGCGGCGCCTGATTGATTGGTCGCGGACTCAAAAGGCAGCCGCGTTGATGCTTGAAATGCGAGTTGATAATGCTGAAGCCGAGCCGCTCTATTTGGCATTCGGCTTCGTTGAAATTTCCCGTCGCCCAGCTTATTACGGACCTGGAATTACTGCGATCGTAATGCGAAAAGATTTAACATGAGCCAAAATTCAAATATCGTTTTAGGAATTGAAACATCGTGCGACGAGACGGCTGTTGGAATTGTGCGCGGTCGAACTTTGCTCGCAAATGTAATCTCCTCCAGCGTTGAAGAACATGCTCGGTTCGGCGGCGTAGTCCCAGAAGTTGCCAGCAGAGCACATCTAGAGGCGATGCTGCCGGTCGTAACTGAAGCATTGCGAGAAGCAGGAATTGCAATGGGCGATGTAGATGCAATTGCAGTTACCGCTGGCCCAGGTTTAATCGGTGCCTTGTTAGTCGGCGTGAGCGCGGCATCAGGGTTATCGCTAGCGCTAGATCGACCACTATTTGGTGTTAATCACTTGTCGGCGCATTTAGCGGTTGATGCCCTCGGCGGCTCCGGTCCAATTCGACCGGCGATTGGATTGTTGGTGAGCGGCGGCCACAGTTCTATTTTGCAGATCACCGACATAACTTCTGATGTTCAGGTCTTGGGCAGCACTGTAGATGATGCAGCAGGCGAAGCCTTCGACAAGATTGCGCGGCTATTAAAACTTGGATTTCCCGGCGGTCCGGCAATTGATTTAGCAGCTCGCGCCGGCGATCCAGCGGCGATTGCTTTTCCACGTGGTTTCACCCAAGCGCCAGATCAAAGTTCACATCGTTTCGATTTCTCATTTTCCGGGCTAAAGACTTCGGTGGCTCGATACCTGGCAGCCACACCTAACTATCTACAGGCCGATGTTGCGGCCTCGTTCCAAGAGGCGGTGGTTGATGTTCTACTTCAAAAGGCGATCGCCGCCTGTACTGAGCGGGGGATTGACTCTTTGATTATCGCCGGCGGCGTGGCGGCTAACTCCAGGCTCCGCCACGAGGCGCTGATCCGCTGCGAGCGAGCTCGAATTGAATTGCGGACCCCAGCCCCTGGTCTTTGTACTGATAATGGGGCAATGGTCGCCATTCTGGGCTCATTAGCCCTAGAAAGCGGGGCCAAGCCTTCTGCCGTAGGTATTGGAGCCGACTCCAGCCCAGGAATCGCCCGCGTCATCTGGTAGCTCGACTCGGTTCAAATTGACCACCTAGACCGCCACCTTTAGAGTTTGGGTTAGCACTCTCGGCCTTAGTCTGCTAATTCCAGCGACTAGCCAGAGAGGTTCGCCTGGTTAGAAAAGACCGGGTTCCAACCGACTAGCAATGAGTAGAAGGAGCGCACACATGGCCGTTGCCATTAAGCCACTTGAAGATCGAATTGTTGTTAAGGCCAATGAGGCTGAACAAACCACTGCATCTGGTCTAGTAATTCCAGATACTGCAAAAGAGAAGCCACAAGAAGGCACCGTTGTTGCGGTAGGCCCAGGTCGCTTTGACGATGGCGTTCGCACTCCCATGGATGTCCAAGTTGGCGATGTTGTTCTTTACAGCAAGTACGGCGGAACTGAAGTTAAGTACAACAACGAGGAGTACTTAGTTCTTTCAGCTCGCGATGTACTAGCAATCATCGAGAAGAAGTAATCGCCTGATGGGAAAAAGCCTGCACTTTGATGAGACCGCTCGTCGAGCTATGGAACGCGGAGTCAACATTCTTGCTGACACCGTCAAAGTAACTCTTGGACCTAAGGGCCGTAACGTTGTTATCGCCAAGTCCTACGGAGCCCCGCTCATCACTAACGATGGTGTCACCATCGCAAAAGAGATTGAACTTCCAGATCCAGCCGAAAACATGGGTGCTCAACTTGTAAAGCAAGTAGCCGAGAAGACCAATGATGTTGCGGGCGATGGAACCACTACTGCCACAGTTTTAGCCCAGGCCATGGTTAAAGAAGGTCTGCGCAACTTGGCAGCCGGAGCACAACCAATGGATATCAAAGCTGGTATCGAAGCAGCAGTTAAGGCAATTTCCGAAGAACTTCGCAAGAACTCAACCGCCGTTAGCGGAAAATCTCAGATCGCAGATGTCGCAACGATTTCGGCTCAGGACAAAGCAATTGGCGATCTAATCGCTGAAGCAATGGACAAGGTCGGCAAGGATGGCGTCATCACCGTCGAAGAATCTTCCACGACTGGCTTGGAATTAGATTTCACCGAAGGAATGCAATTCGATAAGGGTTACATCTCACCTTACTTTGTGACTGATTCAGATCGCATGGAGACCATACTCGAAGATGCTTACGTGCTTATCTCTGCCGGCAAAATCTCAGCCTTGAACGACATTCTTCCAATTTTGGAGAAGGTTGCTCAAGCGAATAAGCCACTTTTGATTATCGCTGAAGATGTAGATGGCGAAGCGCTTTCAACCCTAGTTGTTAACCGCATGCGTGGCACCTTCACATCTGCTGCCGTAAAGGCCCCTGGTTTTGGCGATCGTCGTAAAGCAATGTTGCAAGACATAGCGGTGCTAACTGGTGGTCAAGTAATTACCGCAGAAGTTGGTCTAAAGCTTGATCAGGTCACCGTTGATTTGCTCGGTCGCGCTCGTCGGATTGTCATCACAAAGGACAACACCACAATCGTTGATGGAGCTGGCGACAAGGTCGAAGTAGAAAATCGCGTCAGCGAAATTCGTAACGAAATTGCAACTACCGATTCCGACTGGGATCGCGAAAAACTTCAAGAGCGAGTAGCAAAACTTGCTGGTGGCGTTTGTGTCATCAAGGTTGGTGCTCATACTGAAGTTGAGTTAAAAGAGAAGAAGCATCGCCTTGAAGATGCCATCTCTGCAACTCGCGCTGCAGTTGAAGAAGGAATCGTTGTCGGAGGAGGAGCTGCACTAGTTCACGCCGCAGCCGCTCTCGAAGGCGACCTAGGTTACGAAGGCGATGCCGCTGTTGGTGTCCGTCTGGTCCGTAAAGCATGCGATGAGCCACTTCGGTGGATCGCCGAGAATGCTGGCCAAGAAGGATATGTTGTCGTGGCAAAGGTTCGAAATCTTAAAGCCAATGAGGGATACAACGCGGCTGATGACACCTATGGCGACCTAGTTGCTCAAGGTGTAATTGATCCGGTTAAGGTAACGCGCTCTGCGCTTGCTAACGCCGCCTCAATTGCCGCAATGTTTATTACAACGGAAGCAATGGTCTTTGAAACTCCAGAAGATGAGAAGCCAGAAGCGCAAGGTGGACATGGTCATAGCCATGGCCCAGGTGGTCACAACCACTAGTTTTAAATTCACTTGTAAAAGCCAGTCGCGCGATATTCGTGCGGCTGGTTTTTTGCTTTAATGTCCCATGACCATGATGACGCTCTGTATCGATTGTGGGGGCATGAGCATCAAAGCCTCAGTTCTGGATTCGGCTGGAACGATGCATGCGCAACCAATTCAACTCCCAACTCCTTACCCGTTGTCGCCGGCTCGATTGCTCGAACTATTTGTTGAACTTGCCAATCAATTGCCGGCCTTTGATCGAGTGACTGTTGGCGTCCCCGGAATGATTCGACATGGCGTAGTTGTTCATACGCCGCATTACATAAATATAAAAGGGCCGCGAACGCGAATCGATCCAGAGTTGCTTCAACAATGGCGAGGCTTTGATTTAGCACAAGCACTTCGGAATCAATTTGGTAAGCCAGCTTTAGTCTTAAATGATGCCGAAGTTCATGGCGCCGGTGTAGTGGCTGGCTCTGGGCTCGAAATCGTTGTCACGCTCGGAACTGGCTTAGGATTTTCAATGTTTGACGGCGGGAAGTTGGCGCCACATATCGAACTTTCGCACGCGCCGATCCGTCGGGCCACCAGTTACGACACCTGGATTGGAGAACATGAGCGCCGGCGTTTGGGAGATAGTTTTTGGTCGCGCCGAATTCGTAGCATGGTGATTGACCTTCGGCCGGTCTTTCACTGGGATCGTCTTTATATTGGTGGCGGAAATTCCCGCCGAATTCGGCCGGAGATAGTTGAGCAGCTGGGCGAAGATGTGGTGATCGTTCCAAATTCTGCTGGCATAGTCGGCGGAGTTCGAGCCTGGCTGATGGTGGATCAGAACTTAAACTAAAGCTTTAAGAGGCGGTTCCAAAAGAATCTGGTTCAATAACATTCAGGAGCGAGAGTCGATCATCTTCGGATAGCCCACCCCAAATTCCATATGGCTCTTGAACTGCCAAAGCGTGAGCCCGACAGGCCGCGATAACGGGACAGGAAGAGCAGACCGCTTTCGCCGCATTCTCACGATTTCGTCGCCGAGGTCCTCTTTCGCCATCGGGATGGAAGAACATCTCGGTAGGCAGGTCGCGACAGGCACCGCTTTGTTGCCACTCCCAAGCAGAGGCGATTGGCTTTGGTAATCTGGAGATCTCGGTCATGGCCAAACCATACAATCGTTTCATAGGTTGTTCAAGTGCCAGCCCCCTTTCAGGGTGAAAATGGGTGATTTCTCACATTTCAAGTGGTGCAACGGTGCGAACTCATAGACCATAGGCTCATGAACTCCCAGGGACCACTGACGGTCTCAGCCCTCGCCCGCCAACTCGGGGTGGCACCTTCGACCCTCAGGACTTGGGATCGGCGCTATGGGGTGGGTCCTAGCTCCCATGATGTGGGAGCCAATCGCCTTTATAACCCAAGCGATGTGGCCTTGTTAACTGCGATGCGCAAGTTGGTCATTATGGGTGTACCACCAGCCGATGCTGCCGCCCGAGCAAAGGCGGGATTTATTTCAACTCCCTCCGAGCCAGTTCGCAGCGCATCCGGTTGCCCGCATGTCGATTCTTCTCAAGCCGAAATTCTCTATCGGGCTTCGCAGGCTTTCAATCGCGAAATAGTAGAAGCGATTATTCGTGAGGAGATCAAAGTTAACGGGGTTGTTGAGGCTTGGAATTGTGTTTTAACCCCGCTCTTAATTCGTATCGGAGAGCAGTGGGAGATTGATGGCTCCGGGATTGGCACAGAGCACTTTGTAACTGAAATTATCAAGCGGGTTCTTGGAGAGCCAATTGCCGAATTAACAAATCCGATAAATTCCCGACCCGTTTTGGTTGCATGCATCGGCGAGGAGATTCACTCATTAGCGGTCCGCGCCTTGGTTGCAACGCTTGCCGAACGACAGATCGAATCGCAATTTTTGGGCGCTCGGATACCTCAGGTTGCGCTTAACGAAGTGATCAAGAGATCCGCACCGCCAGCTGTATTTCTTTGGGCGCAGCTTTCGGCAAATGCCGATCTGGAATATATCCACCAGTTGCCAGCCCTTCGTCCGGCGCCCAGAATTATTGTGGGCGGACCGGGGTGGCAAGGCACCTCATGCCCCGATGCAACCTATGTTGTGGATCTAGAGCAGGCGGCTGAGGAGATAGCGAGGGCGGTTGGCGCTTAGAGCGACCACTAGACTTCTCCAATGCTAGATGGAGTTCGCGACAAGGTAGCAATGCTGGGCCTTACTTACGATGATGTGCTTCTCTTGCCCGATGCCTCTGATGTAGTTCCAAGCGAAGTTCTGACGGAAACGCGCCTAACTCGAAAGATCACCCTCAAAGTCCCACTCATCTCCTCTGCGATGGATACCGTTACAGAAGCGCGGATGGCGATCGCCATGGCTAAAGCTGGTGGAATTGGAATCGTCCATCGCAATCTTCCGATCGAAGATCAGGTTAAGCATGTAATTGAAGCAAAGAGAGCTGGATTAGTTGGTGCGGCAGTTGGTGTGGGCGATGATGGTTTTGCTCGAGCCGCGGCGCTAATCGAAGCCGGCGTTGACGTTGTAGTTGTGGACACGGCGCACGGCCATCACCGTGCGGTTCTCGATGCGATCGCTCGAATTAAAAAAGATTTTCCGCAGATTGAAATTATTGGTGGAAATGTGGCAACTCGTTCCGGTGCTCAAGCTCTCATAAATGCTGGTGTTGACGCGGTGAAAGTTGGCGTTGGTCCAGGCTCGATCTGCACCACAAGAGTTGTCGCAGGAGTCGGAGTTCCACAAGTCACTGCCATTATGGAGGCTCACAAAGCTTGTGTGAAAGCCGATATCCCACTGATCGCAGATGGCGGCCTGCAGTATTCTGGCGATATCGCCAAGGCGATCGTTGCTGGCGCCGATACCGTCATGTTGGGTTCACTGTTGGCTGGCTGCGATGAATCCCCTGGTGAACTAGTTGAAATTAATGGCCGCAAATTTAAGGCCTACCGAGGTATGGGCTCACTTGGCGCTATGCAATCTCGTGGTGAGCAGAAGTCGTATTCCAAAGATCGTTACATGCAAGATGACGTGCTCTCTGAAGATAAGTTAGTGCCCGAAGGAATTGAGGGCAAGGTTGCATATCGAGGATCTGTGGCTGTTGTTGTTCATCAGCTAGTAGGCGGTTTGCGATCCGGAATGGGATATGCCGGTGCGGCAACGATCAACGACTTACAACGCAATGGTCAATTGATTCAAATCACCTCGGCCGGACTTCAAGAAAGCCACCCTCATGACATTTTGGATATTGCCGACGCTCCTAATTACAGTCGTAAGGGATGAGAACTAGCCATGAATGAAATCGAGATCGGCCCCGGAAAGCGCGCGCGAATTGCTTATTCCTTTGACGATATTGCCATCGTGCCCAGTCGTCGTACCCGCGACCCCGAAGAAGTTTCAATTAACTGGCAGATCGATGCCTATAAGTTCGCGCTACCGATGATGGCGGCGCCAATGGATTCGGTTGTTTCACCAGAGACAGCGATTGCCATTGGAAAATTAGGTGGCCTTGGTGTCCTTAATTTAGAGGGCCTTTGGACCCGCCATGAAAATCCCAGGATTCAATTAGGTGAAATCGCCTCATTGCCACAAGAGCAGGCGATCCGTCGAATGCAGGAGCTTTATGCCGCACCAATTATTCCAGAGTTGATCAAAGAACGAATCGCTGAAATCCGAGCCGCCGGTGTAACAGTTGCCGCCGCACTTTCGCCACAACGAACTGCCGAGCTTCACAAAGTCGTGGTTGATGCCGGTGTAGACCTATTTGTAATTCGCGGAACCACTGTTAGCGCCGAACATGTCGCAACTAAGAATGCACCTCTAAACCTGAAGAAATTTATCTACGAACTTGATGTGCCGGTAATCGTTGGTGGCTGTGCCACGGGTACTGGAGCGCTTCACTTAATGAGAGCAGGCGCTGCGGGCGTGCTGGTTGGTTTTGGTGGCGGCGCTGCCCACACAACCCGTACCGTTTTAGGAATTGCAGTTCCAATGGCTTCTGCTGTGGCTGAAGTCGCTTCGGCCCGCCGCGACTATATGGATGAGTCCGGTGGCCGGTATGTTCACGTTATCGCTGATGGTTCCGTTGGTCGCAGCGGAGATATCGCGAAAGCAATTGCATGTGGTGCTGATGCCGTAATGATGGGGTCACCGCTTGCCCGTGCCATTGAAGCACCAGGTAAAGGTTGGCATTGGGGTTCTGAAGCTCATCACTCTGAACTTCCACGTGGTGACAGAGTCCATGTCGGCACTGTTGGAACGCTCCAAGAAATTCTTACCGGCCCATCTCACACAGCCGATGGTTCGATGAATCTCTTTGGCGCGCTACGTCGGGGAATGGCAACTTCAGGTTATTCCGATCTCAAAGAATTCCAGCGGGTAGAAGTCGTTATTCATCGTGCTTGATCCGGAACTAGTTCTAGTAGTTGATTTTGGAGCTCAGTACGCGCAGTTGATTGCGCGACGAGTTCGGCAAGCACAGGTCTACTCCGAAATTGTTCCCTCAACTATTTCTGCCGCTGAAGTAGCAAAGCGAAGGCCAAGTGCGATAATTCTTTCGGGTGGCCCAGCGAGCGTTTACGCAGCCGGCGCACCTACTTTTGATGCCGAGATCTTTAAGCTCGGAATTCCAATTTTTGGAATTTGTTACGGTTTCCAAGTCATGGCCGCTGCACTTGGCGGTGTTGTAACCGAAACTGGTAAATCCGAATTTGGCCGCACTGGGTTGGCTCACCGCAATGACTCAATATTGCTCAACGGTTTAACTGAAACATTTAACGTTTGGATGAGCCACGGCGACAGCGTCACAGCAGTACCCAGCGGCTTTGTTGCCATCGCAGCAACTGCCAGCACTTCAATCATTGCATTTGAAAATGCCAACGCAAAGCTTGCCGGAGTGCAATTCCATCCAGAGGTACTCCACTCAGAAAATGGTCAGGAGATCTTACGTCGTTGGCTAATTGATATTGTGGGTTGTAAGCCAACTTGGAATTCCGAAAATATTGTTGCTACTGAAGTGGCAAAAATCAAGGCCCTGGTTGGAGATCGCCATGTACTTTGTGGGCTATCGGGTGGCGTTGATTCGGCGGTCGCAGCCGCAATAGTTCAGAAGGCAATCGGCTCGCAATTGACTTGCGTTTTTGTCGACCACGGTCTTCTTCGCGAAGGTGAAGCCGAGCAGGTCGAACGTGACTTTGTTGATGCAACCGGCGTTGCGCTAAAAGTTGTGGATGCGCGCGAGCGATTCATGGAAAAATTGGCTGGCGTAACAGATCCAGAGCAAAAGCGAAAGATTATTGGTGCCGAATTCATCCGCGCCTTTGAGGCAGCTGCGCGCGAAATTTCCGAGCACGAAGGCATTGATTTCTTGGTTCAAGGAACGCTTTATCCAGATGTGGTTGAGTCAGGTGGTGGCACCGGAACGGCGAATATAAAGTCACACCACAATGTTGGTGGCCTGCCCGACGACCTGCAATTCACCTTGATCGAGCCGTTACGTTCGTTATTTAAAGATGAGGTACGCGAAGCCGGTTTAGAACTTGGACTGCCAGAAGAGATTGTGATGCGTCAGCCCTTCCCTGGCCCAGGCTTGGCGATTCGAATAGTCGGGGAAGTTACTGAGAATCGACTTACAATCTTGCGAAAAGCTGATTCCATCGCCCGAGAGGAATTAAAATTAGCGCAGTTGGACCGCGTAATTTGGCAATGTCCCGTAGTTTTGCTTGCTGATGTGCGCAGTGTTGGAGTCCAGGGCGATGGCCGAACTTATGGTCATCCAATTGTTCTCAGGCCGGTCTCATCTGAAGATGCTATGACTGCTGATTGGAGCCGCATTCCGTACGAGGTGTTAGAGAAAATCTCTACCCGAATTACCAATGAGGTCCGAGAAGTAAACCGAGTTGTTTTGGATATCACTTCCAAACCACCGGGAACTATTGAATGGGAGTAGAGATGAAGCGGAAAGCAGCGGTTGCGATCATCGTGATTCTGAGTTTTCCATTTCTGATTACAACTTCGCAGGCGACCGAGCGCAAGACAACAACTACGCCAGTCAAACCAAAGGCAGTGAAAATCGTTTGTCATACGACGACGGCAGCTGCTCACCTACCCAAGCAAGTTGGCGCTCCAATGATGCCAAAGCGAATGATGATGATCCGAAGTAGCACCCTAACTTTGAATACTAACTGTGGCGAGATCTCGATTTTGACTAACGCTTCCAAAGCGCCACTTACCGTTAACGCCATTTATATGTTGGCCAATAGCGGTTATTACGATCAATCGCTCTGTCATCGGTTAACGACTAAAGGGATTTATGTTTTGCAGTGTGGCGATCCAACTGCCTCTGGCAGCGGAGGTCCCACGTTCTATATCCCAGACGAGCCAACTGCCATGCCGGCCTCGGTGAATAATAATTATCCAGCCGGAACAGTTGCCATGGCCAACGCTGGTCCAAATACCAATGGCAGCCAATTCTTCTTGGTCTATGCCAATACGACATTGCCACCCAGTTACACGATTTGGGGTCAGATAACTAAGGGCCTGGATATTGTTAAAGCGATTGCTGCAGCCGGAGTAATCGATGGCAGTTCTGATGGCACGCCAAAGCAGAAGATCGCGATCGAAAGTATTTCCCTAAGTACTAAATAAGTTATTTAGTACCGACGATTTTAAAAGTCTCTGCCAATCTTCCTTCTGGCAATCCAACCGATTGGGCATTTCGTTCGCCCCACGAGCGGACCATGTTCTCAAGTTCTGGATTGTGTGCAGTCTGACTAACGTGCGAGTGGAGCGCCGCCATCTTCTGCCCAAAAGTTTCGGTGATATCCACATGGTGATCTGCCATATTGGAAGACATAACCCAAACTTCATCAACGGTCCACGGTTTCAAACCTTCCACCTTTAATAAATCTTCAAAGGCAAAGGCATTTCGGGCATCGGGGTAGACCGCTTGAATTGCCGCTTCACCTGCTGCCATATGGTCAGGATGGCTAGCAAATAACCGATCCCAATTTCGTTCGGGGCTTTGAATAACCATTCGTTGGGGTTGCACCCGGCGGATCTGACGAACGATCGCTTTGCGCAGTTCGATGGTTGGTTCTAACCAGCCATCTCGGTAATTTAAGAATTCAATATCAGTTACGCCGAGGGCGGCACCGGCTGCGCGCTGCTCGCGCTGCCGAATTTTAGGCATTTCATCGCGCGGGACATCAGGATCTTCGCCACCTTGATCGCCATTGGTGCAGATGCAATACGAGACCGCGATTCCAGCTTTGACCCATTGAGCAATAGTTCCAGCGGCGCCAAAATCCAAGTCATCTGGATGAGCGGTCACAATTAAAATGCGCTCGATTTCGGCATCATCGATCGGTGGCATTTGTAGCTCCTTCTATGTGAAAACTTGCTTTATAAAGGTTTGGGCAGTGGCTGATTTTGTCAGAACTTTGCCCCGTTAGACTCCACTTCGTGAATCCAGTTAGCGCCCTTCTTGAAGGGCTAAACCCACCCCAGAAAGCGGCGGTCGCCCACGAAGGGGCGCCATTGTTGGTGGTTGCCGGAGCTGGTTCGGGAAAGACCCGGGTTCTTACGCGGCGAATCGCCTATTTGTTGGCAGAACGGGGAGTTGCCCCCTTCGAAGTCCTGGCTATTACCTTTACTAATAAAGCGGCAGGTGAGATGAAGGAGCGAGTTGCCGAGTTGGTCGGGGATCGCGCTCGCTCAATGTGGGTTTCAACGTTTCACTCTGCCTGTGTACGAATTTTGCGTCAGGAAGCCGTGAGGTTGGGTTATACCAATTCCTTCACGATTTACGACTCAAGCGATACTCTGAAATTAATCACAACAGTGATGAAAGAGTTAAAAATTGATCCAAAGAAGTACGCCCCGCGTGCCATTCAGGGAGCAATTTCACAAGCGAAGAATGAGTTACTTGGCCCAGCTGATTATTTGAATGCCAGTGAGAACTTATTCCAGCAAGTTGCGGCCGACATCTATTCAATTTATCAAAAACGATTGAGCAAATCGAACGCAATGGATTTTGATGATTTAATTGGCAAGACCGTTGAGCTTCTCCAACGTTTTCCCGAAGCAAAGGCACGTTATCGCTCTCGATTTCGTCATGTCCTAGTTGACGAATACCAAGATACTAATCATGCCCAATATGTTTTAATCAAGGAGCTCGTAGGTGATCCGCTGGATGGATTCCCAGTTGCCGAACTTTGTGTAGTTGGTGATGCTGATCAATCTATTTATGCATTTCGTGGGGCAAACATTAGAAACATTTTGCAATTTGAAGCTGATTACCAAGAAGCCAGAACCATTTTATTAGAGCAAAACTATCGTTCTACCCAAAATATCCTTAGCGCAGCTAACGCTGTGATCTCGAATAATGAGGGACGCAAAGAGAAGAACCTTTGGTCCGATTCTGGCATTGGACCAATGATCACTGGCTACATAGCCGAGAGCGAACACGACGAAGCGGATTATGTCTGCCAAGAAATTTCGCGACTCCGCCGGGAGGAAATTTCACAACCTGGCGATACCGCAATCTTTTATCGAACCAACGCCCAATCTCGGGTATTTGAAGAGTCCTTCTTGCGTATTGCTATTCCCTACAAAGTGGTTGGTGGGGTTCGCTTCTATGAGCGAAAAGAGGTTAAAGATTTCTTAGCCTATTTGAGGGTATTGGTAAATTCCGAAGATGAAGTCTCACTTCGCCGCATTATCAACACCCCAAAAAGAGGCATCGGTGACCGCGCCCTAGATTGTGTTGATCTATATGCGCAAGAGAGCGGAATATCCTTCTGGGGCGCGTTATGTCGTGCCAAAGATGCCCCCAATATTCCAACTCGCGCTCTGGCTTCAATTAATGACTTCATCCATTTGATCATGACCCTGCAGACTCTTGTTGAAGCTAAAACTGCACCAAGCGTTATCGCTCAAGCAGTGTTGGAGCAGACCGGTCTACTTGCTGAGCTGGTTAATAGCGATGACCCTCAGGATGAAAGCCGGGTCGAGAATTTACAAGAGCTGGTCTCGGTGGCCAGCGAATACGAAGTCTCCGAAGTTGATGAAGGCGAAGAGATTTCATTGACTGGATTCTTGGAAGATGTCTCGTTGGTTGCAGATTCAGATCAGATTCCAGAGGGCGAGGATCACGGCGGCGTGGTTACTTTGATGACGCTGCACACCGCTAAAGGTTTGGAATTTCCGACGGTGTTTCTTACCGGCATGGAGGAGGGAATATTTCCCCACACCCGAAGCTTGGGGGAGAAGAATGAGATCGAGGAAGAGCGCCGGTTAGCTTATGTCGGGCTAACTAGAGCTAGGGAGCGGCTCTATCTATCCCGTGCCGAATACCGATCTTCATGGGGTTCGCCGACTTATAACCCTTCCTCTCGGTTCCTAAGTGAAATTCCCGCTTCGCTGATTGAATGGAATCAGCCATCCGCTCCGACCTTCAATAACACTCGAGTTTCCACAATTCGCAAGAGCGGACCAGTAGCCAGAGCCACTGGAGTTCGAGCCACAACTAATTTGGTTTTGAACATTGGCGACCGTGTGTCCCATGACACATTTGGATTGGGAACGGTCTTGGCCGTCGATGGCGATGGCGATCGTGCTCAGGCCACGATCAACTTCGGCTCCGCTGGTGAGAAGCGCCTCTTGCTTCGCTATGCGCCGGTAGAGCGACTATAAATTGTCGTTACAATTCCGATCTGCCCATACATCTACGAATCGGGGTAATTAGTGGATCTTTTCGAGTATCAAGCTCGAGATCTTTTCGAATCTCATGGCGTACCAGTCCTTGCTGGTGCCGTCGCCACAACTGCTGCTGAAGCCGAAAGTGCCGCCGCATCGATGGGTGGAAAAGTTGTTGTTAAAGCACAAGTCAAAGTTGGTGGCCGCGGAAAAGCGGGCGGGGTAAAGCTAGCCACTGATGCAGCTGATGCTCGGATTAAAGCCGAGGCGATTCTTGGAATGGATATTAAGGGTCATATCGTTCATAAAGTTATGATCGCGCAGGCGGCACCAATTGCTAGCGAGTACTACTTGGCTATTTTGCTTGATCGAGCCAATCGCAACTTCCTTGTTATGGCATCGGTTGCTGGCGGTATGGAGATCGAAGAGGTTGCACATACCTCACCTGAGAAGTTGGCTCGAGTCGGGATTGATCCCAATGTCGGTATCTCCGCCGAAAAAGCGCGCGAAATTGTTTTAGGTGGCCAATTCCCAGCAGATGTAGTTGATCAAGTTGTTGACGTGCTCTTGAAATTGTGGGCAGCCTTCCTAGCTGAGGATGCCACCTTGATGGAGATTAATCCGCTAGTTAAGACTGAAGATGGTCGCATCATTGCCCTCGATGGCAAAATTACATTGGATGACAATGCAGCTTTTCGCCATCCTGGCCACGAAGCACTTATCGATCACGCCGCAACCAATCCGCTCGAAGCGCTCGCTAAAGAGAAGGATCTGAACTACGTAAAGCTAGATGGCGAAGTCGGGATCATCGGAAACGGCGCTGGCTTAGTTATGAGTACTCTCGATGTAGTTGCCTATGCTGGTGAAAAGTACGGCGTGAAGCCGGCCAACTTCCTAGATATCGGCGGTGGCGCGTCTGCTGAAGTGATGGCAAATGGCCTAGCAATTATTTTGGGCGACACTGATGTTAAGAGCGTCTTTGTAAACGTATTTGGTGGCATCACTGCTTGTGATGCAGTTGCAAATGGCATAGTTCAAGCGCTAGAAATTCTTGGTGCGGCAGCAACAAAGCCGATCGTTGTCCGCCTCGATGGAAACAATGTAATTGAAGGTCGCCGCATTCTAAAAGAAGCGGCGCATCCGCTGATTGAAATCTTAGACACCATGGATGGCGCAGCTGCCCGAGCAGCAGAATTGGCGGCAAAGTAATGGCCATTTTTATCAATGAGCACAGCAAAGTTCTAGTACAAGGTATGACAGGTTCCGAAGGGACCAAGCACACCAAGCGGATGCTCGCATCCGGAACAAATATTGTTGGTGGAGTTACGCCAGGCAAGGGCGGCCAAGTGGTCGACATGGATGGTAAATCCATTCCGGTCTTCAACTCGGTCTCCGAAGCAGTTGCTGCCACCGGCGCAAATGCATCGGTGATCTTCGTACCACCAAAGTTTGCGAAGGCTGCAGTTATCGATGCTATTGATGCAGCGCTACCTATCGTTGTTGTTATTACTGAAGGAATTCCAGTTCATGATGCCGCCGCCTTCTTTGCTTATGCACAAAGCAAAGGAACCACTCGACTAATTGGACCTAACTGCCCAGGACTTATTAGCCCCGGAAAATCCAATATTGGCATCATTCCCGCCGATATCACGGGGCCTGGTCGGATCGGTCTGGTTTCCAAATCCGGAACTCTCACATATCAAATGATGTATGAGCTTCGCGATTTTGGTTTCAGCACCGCGGTTGGAATTGGTGGCGATCCAATTATCGGAACTACTCATATCGATTGTCTCCGTGCTTTTCAAGATGACCCTGATACTGATGCAATTGTCATGATCGGGGAAATCGGCGGCGATGCCGAGGAGCGCGCAGCCGCCTTTATCGCTGAGTATGTGACCAAGCCAGTTGTAGGTTATGTCGCTGGATTCACCGCTCCAGAAGGAAAGACCATGGGTCACGCAGGTGCAATTGTTTCCGGCTCCTCTGGAACAGCTGCTGCAAAGAAGGAAGCTCTAGAAGCTGTAGGCGTCGCTGTGGGTAAAACCCCAAGCGAAACCGCAGCGCTAATGCGCAAAATTCTTAACGGATAACTAGATGCCGAAGCGCATCATTTTGCTCTCGCTCCAGCAGGCGTTGCGAAGTGTTGCGCTTCTTCTATTTCCACTGGCATTTATCGCCTTGATAGCTTGGGCAACCGCGGGTAGTTCAGCGGGGAACACTACCGATCCAGTCCGAGCTGCGCTGTGGCTCTGGCTAGGTGCACATTTGGTGCCGTTCAAATTATTGATTCCACCGGACCAGACGCTAGGAGCGCTGACTTTCTTGCCAATCGGCGCCGCTTTTTTCCCTTGGCTGGTCCTGCGCAATAGCTTTCGGCGATTGACCGCGGAGATTTCGCAAATTCGGGCAGCCCGAATCTTCTTCTTATTCTGGTACTCGCTCTTGGCAACGTTGATCGCAGTTTTAGCTAGTACCCGGGGGGTCCATCCAGTCTGGTATTTGTCCGCCCCATTTACTTTAGGTATTGGTTTACTTTCCACTCTGGACTTTAGCCACTCATTCTTTCAAAAATTTCGGATCCCAAATTACCTACTTCTGATGTTGTGGGGGCTTGGCGCTTTGGCGGTAGGAATTTCACTCATTGCTCACTATGCAATTGTCAAAGACTTAACCACCGTTATCGCCCCAGGTTGGATCGGAGGCGTGCTTTTCTTATTACTCCAAATTCTCTATCTGCCAAATCTCGCGATCAGTGCCATTTCATATTTTTCCGGTCTTGGATTTTCGTTAGGTATGTCGACATTGATCTCACCTTTTCACTTCAACTTACGCGAAATTCCAGCAATTCCACTTCTCGCCGCTTTACCTACCGGAAAACATCCAACGGCAATCTATGGTCTTGCACTAATTCTTTTTATTGTTGCATTAATGGTGATTCACATTAATGGAAATTTTCCAACTTTGAAAAAGCGCCAGATAGCTATCGCAGAAATTGCGCTTTTTTGCTTCTTGATTTTGGCGCTAGCAGCTTTCTTAAACTCCGGTTCATTGGTTACTCAATCTTTAACACCTGTTGGAACTGATTGGTGGAAATTGCCCACCATGCTTCTAGCATCGCTTTTTGCTGCAACTACGATTTTTCAATACCTTCCAGTGGCTCTCCGAAAGTTTGTTAACCGTGGCTAAAAAAAGAATTCTGCTACTTTCATCTGGCTCAGGTTCGATCGCAGAAGCGATATTTAGCGCAGTTGATTCGGGCGAGCTGGATCTAGAAATTGTGGCTTTGATTTCAGATAGAGATTCCCAAAGTTTAGTCAGAGCCAAATCGCATCAGGTTGATAGCCACTACTTGCCTGTGGGATCTGACCGCCAAGAGTGGAACCAGAGATTGCTTAACTTGGTTATAGACCATGAACCAGACTTAGTAGTAAGCGTTGGCTTTATGCGAATCCTGGAACCGGATTTTGTACGTCGTTTTAAAGTACTAAATACGCATCCGGCGCTCCTGCCCGCTTTCCCGGGAGCCCATGCGGTAAGGGACGCTTTGGCTGCAGGAGTTTCAATTACTGGAACTACTGTTCATTGGGTTGATGAAGGCGTAGATACTGGTCCAATCATCGAGCAAGTCGAAGTTCCCGTTCTGCCGGGCGATAGCCAATCAGAGTTGCACGAACGCATTAAGATTCAGGAGCGCATTCTCATTGTGGAGACGCTCAAAAAGCTTACAAATTCGGGGGAGCAATGAGCGATCGAAAATCACTTCGGCGAGCACTTATAAGCGTTTACAACAAAGTTGGCTTAGTAGAGATTGGCTTTGCCCTTCATGAAGCAGGCGTCGAATTGCTGTCTACTGGCTCTACTGCCAAGACCTTGCTAGCCGCTGGAATCCCGGTCACGCCGGTAGAGGAGTACACCGGCTTTCCAGAGATGTTGGGTGGGCGAGTAAAGACGCTGCACCCCCGCATTCATGGTGGGTTACTTGCCGACCAATCTGATCCGGATCACTTACGACAACTTGCAGAACATAAGATTGAAACCTTTGATTTGGTGGTAATTAATCTTTACCCGTTCACCGAAACAATTGCATCTGGTGCTGAGTTTGCCGAATGTATCGAACAGATCGATATTGGTGGCCCCAGCATGCTCCGAGGCGCAGCCAAGAACCACAATTCGGTTGCGGTAATTTCCGATCCAACTCAGTACCCACTACTGATGAGCGCCATCGAAAGCGGTGGCTTCACCCAACATCAGCGGCAAGTGTTGGCCATGGAAACTTACCGAAAGACGGCTGAATACGATGTTGCGATCGCCACTTGGTTAGCTGAACAATTAGAAAGTGAAAAGAATTGGAAGGGCGAAATCTGGAAGAAGAGCGCCGATCTTCGCTATGGCGAAAATCCACATCAAAGTGCGGCTCTCTTTCAGAGCTCTATTGCTGGAACTATCGGAATCGCTAGCGCCAAACAATTACATGGCAAGGAGATGTCCTTCAACAATTTTACCGATGGTGATGCGGCGATCCGTGCAGCTTACGATCATGCCGAACCTTGCGTAGCAATCATCAAACATGCCAATCCATGTGGCATTGCAATCGGAACAACAATTGCAGATGCTCATCGCAAGGCACACGAGTGTGACTCAGTTTCAGCCTTTGGTGGTGTTATCGCGGCGAATCGTGAAGTAACCCTTGAGATGGCCGAAAAAGTTGCCACGATTTTTACCGAAGTGATTATCGCTCCAGCATTTGAAGCGGCTGCAATCGAACTTTTGTCCAAGAAGCCAAATATCCGAATCCTGCTCCTCTCAGGTTATTCGGTGCCCACAGAAGAACTTCGACCAATTTCTGGTGGTCTCCTAATTCAAACCGCAGATCAAATTGATGCGCCGGGTGATTTTGCCGCCTCTTGGCAGCAAGTAGCCGGCGAACCAGTCAGCCATGAAATCTTAAAAGATTTGGAATTTGCCTGGCGCGCAGTGCGAGCCGTCAAAAGTAATGCGATTTTGTTGGCCAAATCTGGGGCTTCAGTCGGGGTTGGCATGGGTCAAGTCAACCGGGTGGATTCGGCGATTTTGGCTGTTCGACGAGCGGGCGAGCGTTCCATTGGCAGCGTCGCAGCCAGTGATGCCTTCTTCCCCTTTGCCGATGGCTTAGAAATCCTGATCGCTGCTGGCGTGAGCGCAGTAGTCCAGCCTGGCGGCAGCATTAGAGATGAAGAGGTAATTGCTGCTGCTAAAGCAAGCAACGTCGCAATGTTCTTTACCGGAGTTCGACATTTCTCTCATTCCTAGATCACACTCGGGCGGGATTCAGCTTCAACTTGGCTCCATTAAGATGGCAATGTGAGCGCGCAAATTCTTGATGGCAAAGCAACGGCTGCCACGATTAAATCAGAGCTCAAAATTCGGGTAGCACAAATGGTCGTTAAACCTGGGCTCGGCACGGTATTAGTTGGCGAAGATCCTGGCTCGCAGTCTTATGTAGCTGGGAAACATCGCGATTGCGCTGAGGTTGGAATCACTTCGATTCGCGTTGACCTGCCAGCAACTGCCAGCGAAGCTGATCTCTTAGCTGCTATAAAGGATCTGAATGAGAGTGACGAGTGCACGGGCTATATCGTGCAACTACCTGTTCCCAAAGGAATCTCGGCCAATAAAGTTCTTGAAAGCATTGATCCTGATAAAGATGCCGATGGGCTTCACCCACTTAATTTAGGCAAGCTAGTGATCGGGGAAGCAGCACCTCTTCCATGTACTCCCAGAGGAATAGTTGAACTACTTCACCGCTACAACATTTCTACCAAAGGCGCAGAGGTCGTAGTCATGGGTCGTGGTCTCACGGTTGGTCGCCCACTTGGCCTTTTGCTAAGCCGAAAAGGCGATGACGCAACAGTTACGATTACTCACACCGCCACTAAAGATGTTCTGCGCCATACTCTTAACGCCGATATCGTAATTGCAGCTATCGGGCAGGCACATTTCTTAACTGCAGCGATGATTAAATCGGGCGCCGTTGTTTTAGATGTCGGAATTACCAGAACGTCAGCTGGCTTGCTTGGTGATGTTCACCCAGATGTTCTAGAAGTGGCTTCGTTTGTGGCACCGATGCCAGGTGGCGTTGGCCCAATGACCCGAGCCATGCTGCTCACCAACGTCGTTGAGATGGCCGCTGCGCGCCAATGATTAACTCCTTGGGAATGAGTCGGCTCCGAGTGGTAGCCCTAATTCTCATTGTTACAGGCGGGACTATCGGCGTTTTCGGCGGCGTCCGGACCGGTGCAATTTTTCTTGCCTTGGGAACTGGCACTTACGCTGTAATAAAATATTTCCGATCTGCGCCGCGTCGCCGAATCGAACTTTTCATTCCAATGGGCCTTTGCCTAGTGCTTTTTGCCGTGGCGTTGACCTTGCCTCATGCCAAGTAATATTCAACCGTGATCGAGAGGGAAAAATGAGCAGATCTGGGAAAGTAACCGTAGTCGGAGCTGGTTTCTATGGCTCTACCACTGCACTTCGTTTAGCCGAATATGACATCTTCGAAACTGTGGTGTTGACCGATATTGTTGAAGGCAAACCTGAAGGTCTGGCTTTAGACATGAATCAATCGCGATCCATCGAAGGTTTTGAAACCAAAGTAATCGGTGCAACCACAACTGCGGATGGCGCGGGCTATGAAGCAACCGCCAACTCCGATGTCGTTGTCATCACCGCTGGCTTACCGCGCAAGCCGGGTATGAGTCGTATGGATCTAATTGGAGTCAATGCCGGCATTGTTCGCGGCGTTGCGGAAAATATTGCAAAACATTCGCCCGAGGCGGTCATCATCGTGGTTTCAAATCCACTGGATGAAATGACTGCGTTAACTCAACTCGCAACCGCGTTTCCAAAGAACCGCGTGATGGGCCAAGCCGGAATGTTGGATACCGCTCGCTTTACCTACTTTGTTGCCGAAAAACTTGCGGTACCAGTCAGTTCCGTAAAAACTCTGACACTTGGCTCCCACGGCGACACCATGGTTCCAGTCCCAAGCCGCTGCTTGGTCAATGGTCAGCCGCTCACAACATTCTTGAGCGAAGCCGATATCGCTGAGCTTGTCGATCGAACCCGTAACGGTGGCGCTGAAGTTGTTGCACTGCTAAAAACAGGCTCTGCTTATTACGCCCCTTCTGCGGCTGCCGCTCGCATGGCAAAAGCGGTTATCGAAGATTCTGGCGCGGTAATGCCAGTCTGCGCATGGGTCGATGGCGAATATGGAATTAGTGGTGTCTATCTTGGCGTTGAAGCCGAGATCGGAAAGTCAGGAATACGCAAAGTGGTTGAGGGCAACTTAACTGACTCCGAACTTTCTGCGCTTAAGGCTGCCGCTGAGGCAGTGCGGGCAAAACAAGCTGATGTTAAAGATCTCTAATTTATAGGAACCACTAACCCGGATAAGAAGGACGAGAAATGTCAAAGATCAAGGTAACGGGAACAGTCGTCGAACTAGATGGCGATGAGATGACCAGAATTATCTGGCAATTCATCAAGGACCAACTAATTCTTCCTTATTTGGATGTGAATCTTGAATATTACGATCTCGGAATTGAGCATCGTGATGCCACTAACGATCAAGTAACGATCGATTCCGCTTATGCCATCCAAAAACATGGCGTCGGCGTAAAGTGCGCAACGATCACCCCGGATGAAGCTCGAGTAGAAGAGTTCGGTTTAAAGCAGATGTGGAAGTCCCCGAACGGAACAGTTCGCAATATCTTGGGTGGCGTTATTTTTCGTGAGCCAATCATCATCAGCAATGTGCCACGCCTAGTTCCACATTGGACTAAGCCGATCGTTATTGGTCGTCACGCTTTTGGCGATCAATACAAGGCTACGGATTTCCGCGTACCTTCAGCCGGAAAACTAACCATGACCTTCACACCAACAGATGGTTCGGCTCCGATGGAATTCAATGTCTTTGATTTCCCGGGCTCTGGCGTCGCAATGGGTATGTACAACCTCGATGAATCAATCCGCGACTTCGCTCGCGCATCGATGAACTATGGTCTCAACCGAAACTACCCAGTTTATCTTTCAACCAAGAATACTATTCTGAAAGCTTACGATGGCCGATTCAAAGACCTCTTTGCTGAAGTATTCGATGCGGAGTTCAAAGATAAGTTCCAAGCCGCCGGCATTGAGTACGAACATCGTTTAATCGATGACATGGTTGCCACTGCTCTACGCTGGCCAGGAGGTTACGTTTGGGCCTGCAAGAACTACGACGGCGACGTTCAATCAGACACCGTTGCACAGGGTTATGGCTCACTTGGTTTAATGACCAGCGTATTGATGAGTCCAGATGGTCGTACTGTTGAAGCCGAAGCGGCTCACGGAACCGTGACTCGTCACTACCGAATGCATCAACAAGGAAAGCCAACATCTACCAACCCAATCGCTTCTATTTTTGCTTGGACCCAAGGGCTCTCGCATCGCGCGAAGTTGGATAACAATCCAGAGCTCGCGAAATTCGCAGCCACTCTTGAGCGTATTTGTATCGAGACCGTTGAATCCGGAAAGATGACAAAGGATCTTGCCATCCTCATTTCTCCAGATGCACCTTGGCAGACCACTCAAGATTTCTTAGCTTCGATCGATGAGAATCTGAAAGTGGCAATGGCTTAACTAATAATTAAAAAAAGCCCCGACCAATGGCCGGGGCTTTTTTAGTTACATAATTACTTTGAAATTCGAAGGCCAGTCTCAGCATCGAACAAGTGAATGGCTGTAGGAATGGCTCCAACAGTCACAGTTGAACCTGGCTTTGGTGGATTCTTTGGATCCCAGCGAACGATTACTTGTGCGCCCTCATCGCCAGCTTGTGCGAATTTAACGTTGGTATCGACCGGCTTGCCATAAACGAAGGCATCGGCGCCGAGCTCTTCAACAACTTCAACCAAGACGTGGAAACCAGAAGTTGCTGGAGTGAAGCCTTCAGGTCGGATACCAACAGTGACGGTTGGACCGGTTCCTGATGGAACATCCAGTGCGAAGTCGCCGAGCATTGCCTTGCCACCTGAAACTGGAGCGTTTAGCAAGTTCATGGCAGGGGAGCCAATGAATCCAGCAACGAAAGCGTTATTTGGGTGGTCGTACAAATTACGTGGGGTATCGACTTGTTGTAGCAAACCATCTTTGAGAACCGCAACGCGATCGCCCATGGTCATAGCTTCAACCTGGTCGTGAGTTACATAAACCGTTGTGATTCCAAGGCGACGCTGTAAGGCCGCGATCTGAGTACGAGTTGCAACGCGGAGTTTTGCATCTAAGTTTGATAGTGGCTCATCCATCAAGAAGACCTGAGGCTCGCGAACAATTGCGCGTCCCATAGCTACACGCTGACGTTGACCACCTGATAGCGCCTTTGGCTTTCGCTCAAGGTATGGCTCTAAGTCCAAAAGTTTTGCCGCTTCTAATACGCGACGATCGCGCTCTTCCTTTGCAACGCCGGCGATCTTCAGAGCGAAGCCCATGTTTTCAGCGACGGACATGTGGGGATAAAGAGCGTAAGACTGGAAGACCATTGCGATGTCGCGATCTTTTGGTGCCACGTTTGTAACATCGCGATCGCCAATTCGGATTGCGCCAGTGTCGATCTCTTCCAAACCAGCCAACATACGGAGGGAGGTGGACTTACCGCAACCTGATGGACCAACTAAGACAAGAAACTCGCCATCATTTACGACGAGATCTAATTTATCCACCGCGGGCTTAGTAGTGCCGGGATAGATTCGGGATGCTTGATCAAATACGACTGAGGCCATGTGAAATGACTCCTTCTCCGGGCAGGTACGTGCCCGACGATCCGTTGGATGAAGGTAAAACTCACTCTGATGAGTGCAGGGCAAGATTAGAGCAGAAAGTGCCCAGAACGGAAGTACGCCTCGGGTACCGATACCCTTAAACCATGCTGATCAGCGTCCTTCGCGATTGTGCCCTGGTCTTCTTCTTTATCGTCCTGGCCGGGCTCTTCGTGGCGGCCGAGATCGCCCTGATCTCACTTCGGGATTCTCAGGTTCGCCAGCTCGAAGGTCGGGGCCACCGTGGCGCTCGCGTGGCGCTCTTGGCCAAAAATCCAAATCGCTTCCTGGCCGCTGCGCAGGTAGGTGTTACCTTTTGTGGTTTCCTCTCCGCCGCGTTGGGCTCGGAGCGACTAGGCAAGTATGTAATTCCGCGCCTGGAAGATTTAGGCCTCTCTCACGGCCTGAGTACGACCCTGTCACTAATAGGTCTTACCGGAGTCATCGCCTACTTTTCCTTGGTTTTTGGGGAGTTAGTTCCGAAGCGGCTGGCGCTAATTCGTACCGAAGAGATTGCCTTGGCTAGCGCACCAACCATCGACCGAATTGCCAAGATTTTCCGCCCGGCCATCTGGTTGCTATCGAAATCTACCGACACCGTTGTCAAAATCTTTGGCCTCAATTCCATGGAGCGGCGCAGCGAAATCTCTGAAGCTGAACTCGTTGATTTAGTGACCGGCCACGCAGCTCTAACCGCAGAAGAGCGCGACATTGTCGAAGAAGTATTCAATGCCAGCGAGATGGCGCTTCATGAAATTATGGTGCCTCGCACCGAAGTGGACTTTTTTGATGCCAGCTTGCCCATCGGTGAAGCGATCAAAAGCGCGGTTGAAAAATCTCACTCCCGCTATCCAGTGGTTCGGGGCAGTAGCGATGAAGTTATCGGCTTCATCCATGTTCGGGATCTCTTAAATAGTCAGGTAAACGCGCCGTCACCCACTGCGGTAGTAATGGATTTCATTCGCCCAGTTCTATTCTTGCCAGGAACAAAAGGTGTTCTGCCAGCCCTAACTGAAATGCGGGCTAAGCGACACCACATTGCGATTGTATTAGATGAGTATGGCGGAACCGATGGCATAGTCACACTCGAAGATTTAGTTGAGACCTTGATTGGCGATATCCAGGATGAATATGACATTGAAGTTGATGAGGTGACCCCGCAGCTTGGCTCCGATGATTTCGAAGTTGACGCCCTAATCTCACTTGAAGATCTTTTTGATGAAACCGGAATGAAATTACCAGAAGGCCCTTATGAAACTGTAGGTGGTTATGTAATGCATGCCTTGGGAAGATTGCCAAAGGAAAATGACACCTTGCTAGTAGATGGCTTACATCTAAAAGTTTTGACGTTAGAAGGTAAGCGTGCTGGTCAGGTACTGATCTCTCGAGATGCGGCCCCAGTATGGAAAGATGGCGACCATGACTCCAATTCGTAAGCGCGTCCTTTCGGGAATTCAGCCAACGGCGGGCTCCTTTCACCTGGGAAATTACCTAGGCGCGGTAAAAAATTGGGTCTCGATGCAAGATGAACACGACGCCTTTTACTGCGTGGTTGATCTTCATTCTTTGACAGTTGACCCCGACCCCGCTGAGCTAAGAACTCGTACCCTCTCCTCAATCGCACAGTTATTAGCTTTGGGGTTAGATCCGGAAACTTGCACTCTTTTTATTCAGTCGCACGTTGCTGCTCATAATCAATTAGCTTGGGTGATGGAATGTATGACCGGTTTTGGTGAAGCCAGTCGCATGACGCAATTCAAAGATAAGTCACAGAAATCCGGTACGGATCGGACTGTTGTAGGTCTCTTCACTTATCCGATGTTGATGGCGGCCGACATTTTGTTGTACCAATCAAATTATGTGCCAGTAGGCGAAGATCAGCGCCAGCATGTGGAATTGACCAGAGATCTAGCACAACGTTTCAATAGCAAATACGGCCAGACTTTTGTGGTACCTGAACCTTTCATTATGAAAGCCGGCGCAAAAATTTATGATCTTCAGGATCCAACTTCTAAAATGAGTAAATCAACAGCTTCACTTGGTGGCGTAATTGATTTATTGGATGCTCCCGAAGTTAACTTGAAGAAGATTAAGTCTGCTGTTACGGACACAGAGCGCGAAGTTAAATTTGACGAAAGAAACAAAGCTGGAATCTCCAACTTGCTAACCATTCATAGTTCACTCTCGGGATCAAGTATCGCTGACTTGGAAAATGAGTTTGCCGGAAAAGGTTATGGCGACTTCAAGGCCGCCGTTGCCGAAGTGGTTATTGAGTATCTTCGCCCAGTCCGAGAACGTACCCAAGAATTACTAACCGACCCAAGCCATTTGCAGCGGATCCTAAAGAGTGGCGCTGAAAAAGCGGCTTCGGTGGCGGGTTCGACCTTGGCAAAGACTTATGAATCAATCGGACTTGTCCCTAAAGGCTAGGTCAGTAAAGCGCCTTGCGCTTCTGACCGTTCTCGCACTTTTTTCGCTCTCCCAGGTTAACCCCGCTCAAGCTGCAATAACCAAGAAATTCGCCATCATTTATGACATCGGCGGTCGAGGTGATGGTGCGATCAACGATGCCGCGGCTTTAGGAGTGGATACCGCTAAAAAGAGTTTTAAATTTTCTGCTCTTGATTTTCGGGAGATGGTTACCGATGGTTCGGAAAGTGACCGCGAGACCCGACTTCGGTTTTTGGCAAAGGCTGGCTATAACTTAATTATCGCCGTCGGGTCCTCATTTTCGCCGGCGCTACAAGTTGTCGGTCAGGAATATCCCAACACCCAATTTGCAATTATCAATGACCAATCCGTAGGTATGGTCAATGTAACTTCAGTGGTCTTTGACCATAATGCGGGCGCTTTTTTGGCTGGAATTTTGGCTGCAATAACCTCAAAAACCGGCAAGGTCGGTTTTATTGCCGACCCGCAGGATTCGAATTATCCAATCCTGGCCAGAGATTTCGCCGCCGGGGCGAAATATGGGAAAGCGAGCGCGAAGGCAATTATTCGAATTCCCAAGGGCACACCAACTTTAGATGTGACGGCACTTAAAGCCGCTGGCGTAGATATCATCTTTTCGCTTTGGGGCTCATCGGGCGAAGTTATAAGCGCCATCACAAAAGTGAATTCTGGCAAAAATAAGATCGCCTTAATTGGACAAGCTCCGGAGCAATACTTTCTGGCTTCGGCCGCGGCCAAGAAGATTCTGTTAGCAACTGTTAACAACCGCGTCGATTTAGCAATTCTTACCTTGATTCGTACTGCTCTAGATGACCTAACGCTTTCGGATATTCTCGATGAGGTAAAAGGCGTTTATGGTCATCGCTTTTCAATCGCTGATGGTGCGATCGATATTTCAAATAGCCCCGCGACAAAATTGGCGAGAGTTAAAATTACCGCGGCAAAGGCAGCAATTATTTCGGAAAAGTTACAAATCCTTCGGTAATTATTACGATTTGATGGAACATTCGAGCCTAGGTTGAGACTTTACTCAGGAGCTTCTCATGTGGCGAAAATTGCCTGAATTAAAAGTGAAGGTGGCGGAAAATAGCGCGCAATTGGCTATAAAGTAGCCCTACACAACCCCCATAACTTAGTGGGGACCCTCGGGAGGAATCTTGAAGAAGTCATTTAAAGTAATAACGTTCGTTGCCGCGTTCTCTATGGTGTCAGCTGTCGCCGTAGCACCAGCAACTTTTGCGGCCACAACCAAGATCAAGGCTTGTTTAGCTCTCGATACTGGCGGCGTTGACGACAAGTCATTTAACGCTTCAGCATGGGCCGGCGCACAAGCAGCAAAGAGCGTTGCAGATGTTTCTTATCTTGCTGCAACCAGCGATGCTGACTACGCACCAAATATTAAGAAGCTAGTAGATGCTAAGTGCACAATCATTGTCGGCGTTGGATTCTTGATCAACGGCGCAATTGTTGATGCTGCAAAGGCTAACCCAGGTACCAAGTTCGCAATCGTCGATCAAGACGGTATGGACCATGGCGCAAAGGGCGATCAGTACCCAGGTACTGTAATTCCTAACCTAAAGGGCTTGACCTTCGGTACTAACCAATCTGCTTTCCAAGCTGGCTACCTTGCCGCTGGTTTCTCTAAGACCGGCAAAGTTGCAACTTATGGCGGATTAAACATCCCACCAGTCACCATCTACATGGATGGTTTTGCAAAGGGCGTTGCTTACTACAACAAGCTCAAGAGCAAGAAGGTTGTTGTTTATGGTTGGGATACCGTCAAGGCAGATGGAACTTTCGTCGGCGGCTTCTCTGATCAGGCAAAAGCACTTCAGATCTCAAAGAACTTCGAACAACAAGGTGCAGATGTAATCTTCCCAGTAGCTGGTGGACTCGGTGGCGCAACTGCTAACAACTCAATGGCTTCACATAAGTCTGTTGTTATCTGGGTTGACTCAGATGGCTTCGTACAAGTTCCACAATACAAGTCAGTTCTTTTGACTTCCGTTCTTAAGGGTGTCGGAGTTTCTGTAACTACAGTAATCACAGACACAGCAAAGAAGAAGTTCACAAGCACAACTTATGTTGGAACATTGGCTAACAAGGGAACCGGACTTTCTGGCTACCACTCATTAGCATCCAAGGTAAACGCAGTTCTACAGCGCGAAGTTCGCGCTCTTGGCACTGCAATTATCGCTGGAACAGTTGACGTAACAAAGTAATTCTGTAGTTCGCACGCCAAGAACTGAGGGGACTCTAACGAGTTCCCTCAGTTTTTTTATGTAGTTTTAGGTTTAGGATACGAATAGCGTTGAACTGCACCATCAGCTAAATTTGGAGAGGAAATCGTGTCGCTTGAATTACGCGGAATCACCAAGAGTTTTGGGGCACTAGTAGCAAATGATTCGATCGATCTCTCCGTAGGAACGGGCGAGATTCATGCCATCTTGGGTGAAAATGGCGCCGGGAAATCCACTTTGATGAATATTGTTTACGGCTTAGTTGCTGCTGATTCGGGCGAAATCTTGGTTGAAGGCGTTGTGAAAAATATCCGCAAACCCAGCGATGCTTTGGCCGCTGGGATTGGGATGGTTCACCAACACTTTATGTTGGTCCCAGTATTTACTGTCGCTGAAAATATTGTATTGGGTCACGAAAAGGTCGGTTTCGGCGGATTGCTAAATTTGGCAGATGCGCGGATAGCGATCAAACGAGTTTCCGATGAATTTAACTTCGAAGTTGATCCCGATGCTCGCGTTGAGGACCTGCCCGTCGGCGTGCAACAGCGCGTTGAAATTATTCGTGCGTTGATCTATGACGCAAAAGTTTTGATTTTGGATGAGCCAACAGCGGTTCTCACGCCACAAGAGACTGATGAGTTATTAAATATTATGAAGAACCTTAAGGAACGCGGGACTTCAATCATTTTTATTACTCACAAACTTCGCGAAGTTAAAGCTGCTGCCGATCGAATCACCATCATCCGGCGCGGAAAAGTGGTAGGAACCGCAGAACCTTCAGCTAGTCAAGAGGAACTCGCTTCATTGATGGTCGGTCGCCCAGTTCAACTAAATCCAGATAAGGGTGCTCACACAATTGGGGCGACGATCTTGGATATCAAGAATTTAACGATCAAGGATCCAACAGGTCGCGCGATCGTAAAGAAGGTGACGCTCGAAGTTCACGCCGGTGAAGTTGTGGCCATTGCTGGTGTCCAAGGTAACGGTCAGTCCGAGCTTGCCAGAGCAATGGTAAATCTTGAAGCACATGTAGAAGGATCGATCACAATTAACGGCGAGGAGTTAATCGGCAAAACTGTCCGCCAAGCCCTTCACCTAGGGATCGCCTTTGTTCCCGAGTCTCGTGAACTCGATGGTCTCATCAGCTCATTTTCAATTTCGGAAAACTTAATTTTGGATCTTCACGATCTACCTCCCTTCGCAAAGGGAGTACAACTATTTCCTGGGGTTGTTGCCAGCGAAGCCCAGAAGCGGGTCGCGGAATTCGATATTCGAATTCAAGCGGTATCAGATCCAGTCTCTTCGCTCTCAGGTGGAAATAAACAAAAGGTAGTGCTTGCCCGAGAACTCTCACGCCCCGTTCAAGTATTAGTTGCCTCGCAACCAACTCGTGGATTGGATGTAGGTTCTATTGAATTTGTCCACGAGCGAATTCTGGCCGAACGCGATGCTGGTCGAGGCGTGCTCTTGTTTAGTACTGAACTCGATGAAGTTCTAGCGTTAGCTGATCGGATTGCAGTTATGTATCGCGGTGAAATTTTGGCAATCGTCCCTAGCACTGTTTCCAGAGAAGAACTTGGTTTACTAATGGCAGGTGTCGTCGATGGCGTCGGAAAAGGAAAGAGCGCATGATGCGGATTAAGAAATCCACCTTTCAACCGGTCGCCCTTCCAGCCCTGGCATTCTCGTTAGCTCTGTTTTTTGGTGGTCTGTTGATCGCCTTCTCAGATTCGGTTGTTTTAAAGGCCGGTTCGCCGCTTAAGATTTTACGAGCGGGTCTGGCAGCGGCAGGAAACGCATATTTGGCGCTCTTCCAAGGAGCGGTTTATGATCCAAATCTGGCTCGTGGCCACACCCTGCTCCAAGGTTTTTATCCGCTTTCAGAAACTATGGTTTCGGCGGCGCCGCTAATTTTGGCGGGTCTTTCAGTAGCTCTTGCTTTCCGTGCCGGTCTGTTCAATATCGGTGCCCAGGGTCAATTCATTTTTGGCGCAGTTGGTGCCTCCTATGTTGGTTTTCATTACAACCTGCCACCAGTGATTCACGTAATCCTTGCCATGTTAGCTGGCGTAATTCTTGCTGGACTATGGGGTGGCTTAGTTGGGCTGCTAAAAGCTCGTACGGGAGCACACGAAGTCATCGTGACCATCATGCTCAATTATGTAGCTTCATATTTTCTTCTTTATTTACTTAGTACCACTGCCTTCTTGCAGAAGGGTCGAAAAGATCCGATCGCACCTCAGGTTGGTCCAAATGCCAGATTGCCACACCTGGCCGGAGAAAGCATGCGCGTTAATGCTGGCATTCTTGTGGCGTTGGCGGCGGCAGGATTTGTCTGGTGGTTGTTATCGCGAAGCACTTGGGGTTTCCGCTTCCGCGCTGTTGGAGCCAATACTGCGGCAGCCAAAACCGCCGGAATTTCTGTTCCCTTTGTTATGACTTCAGCAATGGTTATCTGTGGGGCGCTAGCTGGGCTTGGTGGGGCGGTTCACGTTTTAGGAAGTGACTACTCTTTAACGGCCGGAACTGCCGGCAATTTCGGTTTCGATGCTATTACCGTCGCACTTCTAGGGCGAGCACAACCAATCGGCACCGTTTTTGCCGCCATACTTTTTGGCGCGCTTCGGGCCGGCGGGTTAACGATGCAGGCAAATACTTCCACACCAATTGACATTGTCTTGGTTATTCAAGCTCTGGTTGTTCTCTTTATCGCAGCCCCGACTCTCGTTCGAACAATCTTCCGATTTAAGGGACTTAAAGTTTCCGGCGGAATAGTTTCCAAAGGATGGAATGGATAAATGGAGAACTTATCTGCAGCTGAACGTCGCCGTCGGGTTGGCGTCATCGTTATGTTCGTTCTCTCCTTTGCCGCACTTATTACATTTGCCATAATGGCTAAGTCAAAGGATCCAGTTACCTTTGGTTTTGTTCTCGATAAGGAATGGATCGCGCTAAATCAGTGGGTAATTAATGCGAAGACTGGTTCGCTGATCTTTAGTTTAATTTCGTTATCGGGTTCTACTTTGGCTTTGTTCCAATTTCGAGCCCGAAAGACGATTCGCCTGGCCAGTGGAATTACTGGATTCGGATTGGTTATGTCCTTTCTTTGCTGGGCAGCCAGCGGAAAATTCATACCATTTACTGGATTACTGCAAGGCGCGCTATTGCTTTCAGTTCCGTTGATCTTTGGCTCAATGGCCGGCGTTCTCAGTGAGCGATCTGGAGTTATCAATATCGCGATCGAAGGCCAACTACTTGCAGGCGCATTTGCGTCGGGAGTAGTTGCGAGCCTTACCCACAACACAACCTGGGGGCTACTAGTTGCGCCACTTGCTGGCGCCATGATTTCGCTGCTCTTGGCAACCTTTGCCATCAAATTCTCTATTGACCAAGTCATCTTAGGTTTCGTATTAAATGTATTAGTAATCGGTATAACCGACTTCCTATACAAGAAGTTGCTGATTCCATACCAAAATACTTGGAACTCTGGCCCCATCCTTTCGCCGATAAAAATTCCGATTCTCTGGAAAATTCCAGTCTTGGGACCAATCTTTTTCTACCAAACCATCATTGTCTACCTAATGTATTTGGTCGTTGCGGCTACCCATCTATCGCTCTTTAAAACCCGATGGGGGCTTCGTACCAGAGCGGTTGGTGAACATCCAACAGCAGCCGACAGCGTTGGTATCAACGTCAATGCAATTAGGTTTCGCAATGTGATTATTGCCGGTCTTGTGGCAGGACTCGGTGGTGCCTACTTCACGGTTGGCGCAGTAGGTGCCTTTGGTAAAGAGATGACGGCAGGTAAGGGCTTTATTGCTTTAGCTGCAGTGATCTTTGGTCGTTGGAGCCCTCTGGGTGCGGTCGCTGCCGCGCTACTCTTTGGCTTTGCTGACAATCTACAAGGAGTGCTCTCGATTATCGGCACCCCAATTCCATCTGAGTTTATGTTGATGGTTCCGTATATCGCCACCGTTATTGCCGTTACTGGATTTGTTGGCAGAGTTCGAGCACCGGCAGCCGATGGAATTCCTTATCACCGAGGCGAATCTAAATGATTTCAATTGATTGGGAGCTACTTCACCGAGAAGCTAAAACAATTATGACGCGATCATATTCACCGTATTCGAAGTTTCCCGTTGGCGTTGCGGCATTAGTAGACGATGGTCGAATTGTTACGGGGACCAATGTCGAGAATGCCAGTTATGGATTGGGACTTTGTGCGGAGTGTGGCTTAGTTTCGAATCTAGTAGCCAGCGGGGGTGGCCGATTAGTTGCCGCCGTTTGTGTTGATAGCAGTGGTTCTTATCTTTCACCCTGTGGGCGCTGTCGACAATTATTGTTTGAACACGGTGGAAACGATCTTCTTTTTATGACACCAGATGGCCCATTACCGATGTCCAAGTTATTGCCTTGGGCATTTGGTCCCGAAGATTTAGGAATCACTCCTTGAGCAAAACGGAAAACTTCGCAGCGGTAGAAGTTATCGCAGCTAAACGCGATCGACATGAACTTTCAAATGAACAAATCGATTGGGTCATCGACGCTTACACCCGCGGGGTAGTCGCTGATGAGCAGATGTCGGCGCTTCTTATGGCGATATTGCTGAATGGCATGAACTCACGTGAGATTTCGCGCTGGACTGATGCAATGATCAATTCTGGCGAACGGATGGAATGGTCAGCGCTCGATCGACCAACAGTTGATAAGCACTCCACCGGTGGCGTCGGCGACAAGATCACCTTGCCATTAGCCCCATTGGTTGCAGCATGCGGTGCTGCGGTGCCACAACTTTCCGGTCGCGGTTTAGGCCACACCGGTGGCACCTTAGATAAATTAGAGTCGATTCCGGGCTGGCGAGCTTCCTTAAGCAACGCCGAAATGTTGGCGGTACTCCAAGATTGCGGCGCTGTGATTTGTGCCGCTGGGGCAGGATTGGCCCCAGCGGATAAGAAGCTTTATGCCCTTCGGGATGTAACGGCAACGGTTGAAGCGATCCCATTGATCGCCTCATCCATCATGAGTAAGAAGATCGCCGAAGGCACCGGCGCCCTGGTATTAGATGTTAAAACAGGCGTAGGAGCCTTTATGAGCCAACCGGAGCGGGCTAAGGAGCTGGCGCGCACCATGGTGGAACTTGGAACCAGAGCGGGCGTAAAGACCCTGGCGCTGGTGACTGCAATGGATGTGCCACTGGGCTTGACCGCCGGAAATGCCTTGGAAGTTCGGGAATCCGTTGAAGTTCTAGCCGGGGGCGGCCCCGCAGATATTGTGGAATTAACGGTAATTTTGGCGCGCGAAATGTTGGCCGCCGCCGGCGTTAAATCCAAGCTAGATCCCGCCGAGGCGCTCAAGAATGGTGCCGCAATGGATTCGTGGCGTCGAATGATCAAAGCTCAAGGTGGCGATCCTGACGCCGCACTTCCTGTGGCAAAAGAGAAGATTGAATTTCTGGCCGATGCCGATGGCGAGTTAATCGGGATGGATGCGATGAAAGTTGGCATCGCTGCTTGGCGCTTAGGCGCTGGCCGCTCTCGTCAGGGAGAACAAGTCCAAGCCGGTGCTGGAATTGAGATTCATGCCAAACCTGGGGAGCAGGTTAAAAAAGGGCAATCTATTTTTACTTTGCACACCGATGAGCCAGAACGATTTGCCAGGGCAACTGATGCACTTTCAGGTGCGCTGCGAATTAGTTCGACTGGTGAAAAGTTAGAACGTTTGCCACTAATTATTGATCGAATAGAAGGTTGACCATGTCGCTAAATTCCATTCCGACGCTAGATCAAATTAAGCGAGCTCCAAAGGCAGTTATCCATGACCACTTGGATGGTGGCTTGCGTCCTCAAACCATAATTGAACTAGCCAACGAAATTGGCTACGAGGCGCTTCCAACCAAAGACCCTGCAGCGCTCGCCGACTGGTTCCAAGAGTCGTGTGACTCTGGTTCTTTGGTTCGTTACTTAGAGACCTTTGAACACACGATTGCCGTGATGCAGACCGAAGCGGCAATTATTCGAGTCGCTAAAGAATGTGCCATTGATCTTGCCCGCGACGGTGTGGTCTACGCCGAAGTCAGAGGTGCACCTGAGCTTTTTACTTCTAGAGGTTTAAACCTCAACCAAGTGATCGAAGCAACTACCGAAGGTTTCAAGCAAGGGATGGCGGCGGCAACGGCAGAAGGGACTCCGATTCGGGTCGAGCAACTTCTTTGCGCCCTTAGACAGAACGATCACGCGCAATTGGTAGCGGAGAAGGTTGTTGAGTTTCGCGATCGGGGCGTAGTCGGATTTGATATCGCTGGACCCGAGGATGGCTTTCCACCAACTAAACAACAAGAAGCATTTGACTATCTGCGCCAAGCCAACGCGCACTTTACGATTCACGCCGGCGAAGCATTCGGATTGCCATCGATTTGGCAGGCGATTCAAATGTGCGGCGCCGAACGGTTAGGCCACGGCGTTCGAATCATTGAAGATATTGACTTCACAGGTCCAGAGCCCGTTCTCGGACTGCTGGCTTCTTATGTACGAGACCGTCGAATTCCGTTAGAGCTCTGCCCGACTTCCAATCTCCAGACTGGCGCAGCGGCAACCATTGAATCCCACCCAATTGGGATCCTAGAAAAGTTGCGCTTTCGCGTAACAATTAATACCGATAATCGATTAATGAGCCGAACTTCTATGACTCATGAGATGGCCGAAGTCGTCAAGGCTTTTGATTGGACGCTTCTGGATCTGCAGCGCGTCACAATAAATGCGCTTAAGAGCGCCTTTATTCCTTTTGAGGAGCGCCTGGCGATTATTGAGCAGGTTGTGAAACCGCGCTACCTTGCGTTAGCAGCGGAATAACTTCAAACACCGATGGGGTGCCAGACTGTTTTGTTCTCCATAAAGGCTTGAACGCGGGCAAGAGAATTAGAATCACTAAAGCGGAAGATTCGCTTTAAGTTTTCCACTCCGGCCAATCGAACTTCAGCCTCCTCTTTTTTGGAAAGTCCAGATAAATCGATGCCATCGATATCCATGTGGCTGCCGAGCCATGGTGCAAGTTCTGCGCTGCTGCCAGTCAGAATATTTACGACCCCAGCTGGGACATCACTTGTTGCTAGGACTTCGCTCAATGTGATTGCTGGAAGTGGATATTTTTCGGATGCAATGACAACTGCAGTATTTCCGCCGGCAAGAACTGGCGCCAAACCTGCAACTAAACCAAGAAGGGCGCTTTGTTGATCGGCAAAGATGCCAACTACTCCCAAACTTTCTGGAACGGTGAAATTATAGAATGGTCCGGAGACCGAGTTAGTAGAGCCGCTTACAGATGCGATCTTGTCACACCAACCGGCATACCAAACCCAACAATCAACGGCATCGGCCACCTGGGACTTTGCGTTCTTGAAATTAACGCCCTCAAGTGCTGCGATCTCTTCGGCGAATTGAAAGGTTCGCCCCTCCATCAACTCCGCAACTCGATATAGAACTTGCCCGCGGTTGTAAGCGGTAGCACCGCTCCAGCCGCCAAAGGCGCCTCGAGCGCTTACAACGCTATCGCGAAGATCTTTACGAGAAGCTAGCGAAGGGTTAGCCAAGAAGTTTCCTTCGGCATCGTTAATTTCATAAACTCGGCCGGACTCACTTCGAGGGAAAGCGCCGCCGATATAAAGTTTGTAGGTTTTCTTAACATCGATGCGCATTTTATTTTCCACCCTTTACATAAGCTGCCAGTCCGTGACGACCGCCTTCGCGGCCCCAGCCAGATTCCTTATAGCCACCGAAGGGGCTTGCTGGATCAAACTTATTGAAGGTGTTAGCCCAGATCACACCAGCGCGCAGTCGTTGGCTAGCCCAAAGAATTCGCGAACCTTTATCGCTCCAGACACCGGCAGAGAGTCCGTAAGGGGTGTTATTAGCCTTTTCGATAGCTTCTTGCGGCGTTCTGAAGGTGAGAACTGAAAGCACTGGTCCGAAGATTTCTTCGCGCGCAATTCGGTGCGCTTGGGTAACTCCTGTGAAGATCGTTGGGGGATACCAGAAGCCGGTTGTTGGTAGCTCACACGCCGGACTCCATCGCTGCGCCCCTTCGGCATCGCCGGAATTGGCCAACTCATTTATGCGAGCCAATTGTTCGGCGCTGTTAATTGCGCCCAGATCGGTGTTCTTGTCCATCGGATCGCCAACTCTAATCTGTGACATTCGGTGCTTAAACTTCTCTAAAAGTTGTTCGCTAATGTTTTCCTGAAGCAATAATCTGGATCCGGCACAACAAACATGGCCTTGATTGAAGAAGATTCCATTGACGATTCCTTCAACGGTCTCATCAATCGGGGCATCGTCGAAGACGATATTGGCCGCCTTGCCGCCAAGTTCTAGCGTCAAGCTTTTCTTGGTGCCAGAGACGGCGCGCGCAATGGCTTTACCAACTGAAGTAGATCCAGTGAAGGCGATCTTGTCGACATCTGGGTGGTTAACCAACAGAGCTCCGGTGGAGCCATCGCCAGTAACAATATTTACTACACCGTCAGGAAGTCCGGCCTGTTGGCAAACTTCTGCAAATAAGAGGGCTGTCATTGGGGTCGTCTCGGCTGGTTTCAGAACGACGGTGTTACCGGTTGCAAGGGCTGGAGCAACTTTCCAGGCCAACATCAATAGTGGGAAATTCCACGGAATGATTTGAGCGACGACGCCATGTGGTTTTGGATCGGTACCAAATCCAGCATGTGAAAGTTTGTCCGCCCATCCAGCATGGTAGAAAAAATGCGCTGCCGAAAGTGGGACATCCACATCGCGAGATTCTCGAATCGGCTTACCGTTATCTAGAGTTTCAAGAACGGCGAATTCTCGAGCACGTTCCTGAAGAATTCGAGCAATTCGAAAGAGGTACTTACCGCGTTCGGCGGCGGAAAGTTTGGACCAGACTTTGTTATATGCGCCACGAGCCGCTGCCACGGCAATATCGACATCTACCTCCGTAGCCAAACTAATCTGCGAAATTATTTTCTCGGTTGCGGGGTTGATTGTTGGAAAAAACTGTTGGCTTTTGGCGTCAACAAATTTACCGCCTATAAATAAGCCGTACTGTGGGGCGATATTGAGAATCGCAGTTGATTCTGGTGCTGACGCATATTCAAAGTTGCTCATATTCGATTCCATTAATCTAGGGTCACATAATTTGGGCTGGAGTAAAAACCTTCACGCATCTTCATTCTTTGCATCAGTAAATCATTTAAAAGTGCACTGGCACCGATTCTAAAAAGTGATGGCTTCAACCATTCCGGCCCAGCGGTTTCATTAACTAGCACGAGCTGCTTGATTGCATCTTTTGTATTTCTAATACCACCCGCTGGTTTTACGCCAATTCGGCGGCCAGAAAGTTGGTAGAAGTCTCGTACCGCTTCGAGCATTACCAAAACTACGGGCGCGGTTGCGGCTGGCGCGATTTTCCCGGTGCTGGTTTTAATAAAATCCGCACCAGCTAACATCGCTAAATAAGAGGCTTTTCGGACATTGTCATAGGTAACAAGCTCGCCGGTTTCGAGAATGACTTTCAGATGCGCACGATCGCCACAAAGCGATTTAATGAGAACGATTTCATCAAAAACTTTGCCAAGGTTTCCCGACAAGAATGCACCGCGGTCAATGACCATATCAATCTCGGTTGCCCCGGCATCGATTGCGTCTTGGGTATCTTGGCGCTTAACTTCGATGGAAGCCCGACCTGAAGGGAAAGCTGTCGTCACGGCGGCTACATGGATCGCGCCACCACCAATTGAATCAAGTTGAGTTCGAGCAATTTTTACCATGTCGTTGTAAACGCAGACCGCACCAACGCTTGGGACCGATGAATCCATTGGATCTGGGCGGACCGCTTTAGTGCAGAGCGCCCTTACCTTTCCGGGGGTATCGGCGCCTTCGAGCGTAGTTAGATCAACCATTGAGATCGCTAAATCGATGGCCCATTTTTTACTACTATTCTTAATGCTTCGGGTCGCCAACATTGCCGCCCTAGAATCTGCTCCGACTTGATCAACCGCAGGTAAGTTTCCTAGAAAGTGGCGCAGTGATGATTCACTGCCATCAATTATCATGTGAGGATCGCAAGTAGTTCAGTCTTTAAGGTAGTCACAATAGTTTCGGCACTCTCTTTATCTTGGTCAGTTCCACCTGGGCGAACGACTTCAATGTAACACTTCAACTTTGCCTCGGTGCCGCTAGGTCGAATGATTATTCTTACTCCCTGTTCTAGCCAGATTCGTAGTCCGTTAGTTGGTGGCAACTCGTTCTCAGGAACTAGCAGATCTTCGAACTTAATTACCTTATAGCCCGCAATAGCTTCGGGGCGATCGCTTCTGATCTTCGCGAGGACTTGATCAACCTGGTCCAATGAGGCAACGCGAATGGAAATTTGTTCAGTCCGATGGAAGCCATAGGTATTCCAGATCTGATCCAAATATTCAATAACTCCCGTGTTGCGCTCCTTTAGCACGCCCAAAACCTGAGCCAACATCAAGGCGGCCGATACGCCATCCTTATCGTTAACGGTCAATGCATCCACGGCATACCCAAGTGCTTCTTCATATCCAAAGCCCAAGTTTTCAATCTTTGCCAACCATTTAAAGCCGGTCAACGTTTCGTGAAATTCAATTCGGTGATGGCTCGCGATCTTGCTCAGAATTGATGAAGAGACAATTGAGTTTCCAAAAGATTTTCCAACAACCAATTCAGGCATTTCGGAGGCGATGAAATAACCGAGCAGTGCGCCAACTTCATCGCCACGCAACATTCGCCATCCAACTTTGGGATCCAACGCTGCCGCTGCGCAGCGATCGGCATCTGGATCGTTGGCAATTACCAAATCGGCGTCGTTCTCTTTTGCGGTCTGCAACGATAGATCAATTGCGCCAGGCTCTTCTGGGTTGGGAAATTGCACGGTTGGAAAGTCGGGATCTGGCTGCGCTTGGGCAGCGACCAAAATAGGTGCGGCGTAACCAGCGGCAGCAAATACCGCTTGTACGGTTTCGGTGCCAACGCCATGCATTGCAGAGTAGACAATTTTATTTTGATAGCTTTTAGTGGCCAATTTGATGGTTCTGGAAATGTATTCGTTAAAAATATCGTCATTAAGAATCGTCCACTCAGCTCCTCTGGGGCTGGAGCTATGAATCTTTGCAATTTCAGCGGCGATCTCAATGTCCGCTGGTGGCACGATCTGCGAACCGTAATATCGTTGTCCGGCTACGGTGCCACCTAGGTAAACCTTGTAACCATTGTCTTGTGGTGGGTTATGGCTTGCCGTAACCATGACTCCGGCTCCTACTTTTAGTTCGTTAACTGCGAAGGCGAGAACTGGAGTTGGCAATGGTCGCGGCAAGATAAAAACTTCGAGCCCGGCTCCCGAAAAAATTTCGGCGCTTTCAAAAGTGAAATCCTCTGAGCCATAGCGAGCATCCCGGCCAATAACTACCGATGATAAGCCATGATTTTTCATGTAAACCGCTAAGCCAGCGGCGGCTCGACTAACGACGGCGCGATTCATACAAGATGGTCCAGGTCCCATGGGACCACGCAAACCCGCGGTGCCGAATTGAAGAAAGCCAGAAAATGATTGTTTTAGTTGAACTTCATTTTCTTCGGCAAGCCAGAGGCGAAGTTGCGCGGCGGTAATTGGATCTGGATCTAGAGCAATCCATTCTTCGACTTCGGCGCGGAGTTGGTCATCAATCACAGTTGTGGCAGCACCTTCCCGAGTAGTTCACCCATTCGGCCAGCTGCCGCCTTTCCTGCGGCAATAACTTCCTCATGGCTTAATTTTTCGCCAGTAACCCCAGCGGCGGCATTGGTTACTAATGAGATTCCGAGAACTTCAGCGCCAAGCGCGTGAGCGGCGATCGCTTCTGGAACCGTTGACATGCCAACCAAATCGGCACCCATGGTTCGCATCATTGAAATTTCTGCGGGAGTTTCATATGCCGGGCCGCGCCAATGGACGTAGACACCTTCAGAGAGTGAGGGGTCTTCCTTTTTTACGATTGCCCTGATCCGCTTGCTGTAAAGATCAGTCACATCGACGAAATCTGCGCCAATCAATGGGCTTACCCCAGTCAGCGAAATATGATCGCGAATCAGTACCGGCTGACCCACGGTGTAGCCGCGATTAATTCCACCGCAGGCATTTGTAAGAACTACTACTTTGCATCCGGCTTTCACTGCTGTTCGAACTCCATGTACAACAGGCTCAATCCCTTTACCTTCATAAAGATGAGTTCGACCCAGGAAGACCAAAGCATGGATTGGGCCATCGGGACCAATCAAATCATAAGAACGAATTACGCCGCCGTGGCCGACAACTGTTGGTGGCAAAAATCCGGGGACATCAGTGGCGGGGAATTCGTGGGTGGGAGTGCCTAAGGAATCGGCAGCTGAAATCCAACCGGACCCCATCACCAAGGCAACATGGTGAGCGTCCTTACCGGTCAGTTCTGAAATTTTCTTAGCTGCCAGCGCGGCCGTACCCAGCGGATCCGAATATAAATCACTCATATGCGAAACTTATCGGAAGGTTCCGCTAATCGTTAGTGGGATGGGAGCGGAGCGCTTCAAGGTAGTCATCTGGAGCACCAGCGGCAATCGCCGAATCGACCATAATTTTGAGGTAGCGCTGACTTGGATAACCACCTTCAAAGCCATTTAGAACATAGATAAAGGATAAAGGTGAGCCATCTAGGGTTTGTACCCGAAGGCGGATCTTTCGGTAGAGATCGGCGGCAATGCCCTCCCACTGATCAAGGGAGCTTTCATCGAAATCCGTTAATTCGTAGAGCGAGACAAAGACGTGGGAGCCGGGTGATTCAACAATTGTGGCAACGGAGCCTTCCCAACCGATATCTTCACCGCCAAATGTTAGGCGCCAGCCTTCAATCCAACCCGTTCCGCGGTGTGGGGAGTGCGGAGCGCGCTCGAGCATTTGCCTTGGATCCATATTTGATCCGTATGCTGCGTAGAGCGCCATGAGCAGGAGTTTAGTTAATTAATCCTCGATAACACAGAGAATTGAACCACTTGCAACGGTCTGTCCGACGCCGACGTGGAGCTTGGCGACAGTTCCGGCCTTGTGGGCGATCAGCGGCTGCTCCATCTTCATGGCTTCCAGCACCACGATCAAATCGCCAACTTCAACCCGATCGCCATTAGATTTAACGATTTTTACGACCGTACCTTGCATCGGACTCTCGAGTGAGTCACCGGCGATCTTCCCAACTCCACTGGGCTTGACCCGGTGGCGCTTATGTAGGGGTTCTGGAGTGTGCATCAAAACTTCAAAGCGATGACCATCGACTTCTGCGATGATTTTTTGTGAAGCTGCCTTTGAGTCCGCAACACCCTGTTTGAAAGAGAAGGGCTCGATCTGATTATCGAATTCATTTTCAATGTAGCTGGTGTAAACCTTAAATTCGTCGGTGAAATTTGGATCATTGACAATCGCCTTATGAAAAGGAAGCGCCGTGGCTAAGCCACCGATGTGAAATTCTTTTAGTGCTCTGCGTGCCCGCGCTATCGCTTCATCGCGAGTCGCAGCAGTAACAATTAATTTCGCTAATAGCGAGTCAAAGTGGGAACCGATCGTGTGGCCATGATCAAAGCCAGCGTCAATTCTCACTCCTGGACCATCAGGAACTTCCCACTTGGTGATTGTTCCAAGTGAAGGCAGAAAGCCTTTACCGGGATCTTCGCCATTGATTCGAAATTCAATACTGTGACCTCGAATTACGGGATCGACTGGGTTTATTTTCTCACCAGCGGCAATTCGGAATTGTTCTCGAACTAGGTCAAGGCCAGTAACTTCTTCACTGACGGGATGTTCTACTTGCAGTCGGGTATTAACCTCTAAGAAGGAGATAGTTCCATCCGCGCCGATTAAGAATTCACAAGTACCTGCGCCAACGTAGCCCGCCTTCTTCATGATTGCCTTGCTGGAGGAATACAACTGATCAATCTGAGCCTGTGTCAGGAATGGCGCCGGGGCTTCTTCAACTAATTTTTGGTGTCGTCGCTGCAATGAGCAGTCGCGCGTACTGACAACCACAGCCGTGCCGAACGAATCGACTAGTACTTGGGTTTCAACATGTCGAGGCTTATCTAAATATCGCTCGACGAAACATTCACCACGACCAAAACCAGCGATGGCCTCTCGAACTGCTGATGCATAAAGTTCTGGGATCTCTTCTAAGTTACGTGCAACCTTTAGCCCGCGACCGCCGCCACCGTGAGCCGCTTTAATTGCAACCGGAAGCCCATGCTCTTGGGCAAAGGCGATAATTTCTTCTGGAGTGGTTACCGGGTCGATGGTTCCGGCGACCAATGGGGCGCCGACCTCGGCGGCAATTTTGCGCGCCGATACTTTATCGCCCAGCAAGCGAATAGCAGCTGGCGAAGGACCAATCCAAATTAAACCTGCTTCGATAACGCGATCGGCAAAATCGGCATTCTCGGAAAGAAAGCCATAACCAGGATGAACAGCTTCGGCGCCACTTCGCTTTGCAATTTCAATTATCTTATTTTGATCCAAATAACTGTCGGCAGCAGATAGTCCGTTGAGGGCATAAGCCTCGTCGGCGGTCGCAACATGCAGAGAGGTTCGATCTTCATCGGAGTAAATAGCGATGCTCGTTATTCCGTGGTCGCGGCAGGCGCGGGCGACACGAACGGCAATCTCGCCGCGATTAGCGATCAGTACTGATTTCACGCTGGAACCACCATCTCTGCGATCTCGGACCACTGTAATCCTAGAGAGATTATTGCTCTTCGAAGTAGCGGCAAGGAGAGTCCGATGATCCCGCTGGGATCACCTTCAATTCTTTCAATAAAGGGTGCGCTTAAACCATCCAGTGTGAAGCCGCCAGCTACATGTAGTGGCTCGCCAGAGTCGGCGTAATTCTCGATCTCACGATCAGTCATATCGGCAAAATAAACTTTAGAGGTCGAAATATCGGAAACTTCTATCTCTTGCATATTGTCAATGATGCAGTGGCCGGTGTGGAGCAACCCCATCTTTCCGCGTAATAATTTAGAGCGGGCAATCGCATTCTCGCGCGTCTCCGGTTTACCTAATGATTGACCTTCAAATTCGAACGTAGAGTCACATCCGATTACGAGGTATTCCGGACCCACCAACTTTCGAACCGTGTGAGCTTTGAGGATTGCTAAGGCGACCACCATTTCAGCGGGCTTGAGTGAAGTCATTGCTGGATCTTCTTCATCAACGCCGCTGACGATGATCGTTGGATTAATTCCAACACTTTGGAGCAAGGATTTTCGAGATGCCGAAGCCGAGGCCAGGACTACCTGACGAAGTGGCTGAAAAGTCATTAGAAAGTTGGTCCCCACTTCCGAGGTAGTGGCTGGCGAATTTGAGATTTGCGCCAAAGACCAGCCGACTCGACCTTTTTTACAACAGGGGTTGGTAGCGCCTTCTCTAAAGCCGCTAACTCAGCTTCGGTCGGAGCGCCATTAACGATCGTGAATCGGCGCTCCATTAGAGGGGAATATTTCCATGTTTGCGTGGTGGCAGCGCAACACGCTTGTTTCGAAGCGCTCGAAGCGCCCGGGTAATTTGGTGACGAGTTTCTTGTGGCTCGATTACCGCATCAATAAATCCACGGTCGGCAGCAATATACGGATTAAGAAGCGTCTCTTCATAGTCATCAATTAGCTCTTTGCGAAGTGTTTCCGGCTCTGCGGAATCCGCTAAATCTTTTCGATAGAGAATATTTACCGCACCCTGGGCGCCCATGACGGCGATCTGACCGGTTGGCCAAGCCAAATTGATATCGGCTCCAAGATGTTTTGAACCCATAACGATGTAGGCACCACCGTAGGCCTTGCGAGTGATCACAGTGATAAGCGGTACTGAAGCTTCGCCGTACGCATAGAGCAATTTTGCTCCACGTCGAATGATGCCATTCCACTCTTGATCGGTGCCAGGTAAAAATCCAGGAACGTCAACCAAAGTAATAATTGGAATACCAAAGGCATCGCAAGTGCGCACAAAACGTGCCGCTTTTTCGCTGGCATCGATATCGAGAGTGCCGGCTAAAGCTTGAGGTTGATTTGCGACAATACCTACGGAACGACCTTCGATTCGGCCAAAGCCAACGATGATATTTGGAGCGAAGAGCGCGTGAACTTCGAGGAAGTCCGCTTCATCAAGAAGCGCTTCGATCAAAATCCTCATGTCATAAGGCTTATTGGGATTGTCTGGAATTAACGAATCTAGAGCGCGGTCAGCTGGCGCGATGTCATCGCTCTCGGTTGGTGGCAATAGTGGCGACTCATCCATATTGTTGCTTGGCAAGTAAGAGAGGAGTGCTTTCACATAATCGAGCGCATCATCTTCGCTTTCGGCCAGATAATGTGAAACGCCAGTTTTAGCATTATGGGTCTGCGCACCACCTAGGGCTTCCATTTCAACATCTTCACCGGTTACCGCTTTGATCACATCAGGACCGGTAATAAACATATGCGATGTTTCATTGACCATAATCACAAAATCGGTTACCGCGGGGGAGTAGACCGCCCCGCCAGCACTTGGTCCCATAATTACCGAAATTTGTGGGATGACACCAGAGGCTCGAACATTTCGCTTAAAGATTTCGCCGTACATACTTAATGAGGCAACGCCTTCCTGGATGCGCGCACCGCCAGAGTCATTAATTCCAACGAGTGGAATTCCGCTCTTCATCGCGAAGTCCATGACCTTAACAATTTTTTCACCAACGACTTCTCCAAGGCTGCCGCCGAAGACTAAGAAATCTTGGGAGTATATGGCGATTGAGCGACCATCTATCGTTGCATAGCCTGTAACAACACCGTCACCATAAGCGCGATTCTTTTCCATTCCAAAATTTGTAGAGCGATGGCGGGCAAAGGTATCCATCTCAACGAAGGAACCTGGATCAACTAATCTCTCGATGCGCTCTCGTGCCGTTAGCTTTCCCTTGGCGTGCCGCTTTTCAATGGCGCTCTCAGATGCGCTGTTTATCGCCTCAAGGCGACGTCGACGCAAATCTGCATTCTTTCCGGCTGTTGTACGCATATCATCAGTCACAGTCCTACCGTACTAGTGATGAGGCTCTAGGTGAAACGTCCCGCCCTTGATCAGCAGCAGATATCTCAAGGACTCGCTGACAGTTACTGGCGAGTAAGCGTTCATGATGAAGTGACCTCCACGCAATTGTTATTGCGAAAATCAAATCCCGTGCCAGGAGTAGTAATAGTCGCGGAATATCAAAGCCAAGGTCGTGGTCGACTAGGCCGAAGTTTTGATTCCAAAAGTGGTTCTGGTCTCTTGTTTTCGGCGTATGTAAGACCAAGTCTTGAAGATGCGAAATGGGGTCTGCTGCCGTTACTGGTGGGTACGACGATTGCACAAGTGCTAAATAAACTTACTAATTCAAATCATTACTTAACCAAGTGGCCCAATGATGTCGTTGCACCCGAGGGAAAGGTCTGCGGGGTCCTTTGCGAATATTCGGATAATGGCGTGCTAGTTGGGATTGGAATAAATGTAACTACTGAAATAGCTGAATTGCCGGTGCCTACCGCTTCATCAATTATTTTGGCATCTGAAATGGAATTGGATCGTAATGAATTGCTCATTTCCCTTCTCACCGCTCTAGCGATGAATATCGCAGCTTGGGAAGCTGGCGCCGATATTTTGGCGGACTACCTAATGCTTAGCTCAACCATTAACCAAGAAGTTGAAGTAACTTTGCCTGGCAGTCGTACTTTACGATCGGAGGCGATTGGCATTTCTGCCGATGGCGGTCTTATTTTAGCCTCGGGCGAGACAGTTACCGTTGGTGATGTGCTGCATCTTCGCAACCAAGTGAAGTAGCCTTTAGCAGTGTCCTTTCCTAAAGTTGGCGTAATTGGTGCTGGACAACTCGCCCGCATGCTTGCAGTTCCTGCCAATTACTTAGGAATTGAATTTGAGGTATTGGCCCAGAGCGCAACTGATTCAGCGGCCCAAATCTGTAATTTCGTAATAGGTGATTACAAAAATAGTGAAGAAGTTGTTGCCTTTGCAAAGAGTTGTGATGTCGTAACCTTTGAACATGAACTGATTCCTCAGTCGGTTATTAAAGAGATTGAAAAGGCCGGGGTTAGGGTTTATCCAAGTTCGGAAAGTTTTATTTTTTCGCAGAATAAAATTGAAATGCGAAAGCGTTGTGAAGCGTTGGGATTGCCGAACCCCAAGTGGGAGATTCATACCGGCGAAAATCCCAGCTTGGAATTTCCTCTAATTGCAAAGTTGCCGATGGGCGGGTACGACGGTCGCGGAGTCTATGTTCTTTCAAATATCGAAGAACTGGAAAATCTTTACGCAACTATCAATTCACCGATCCTGCTCGAAGAGAAGTTGGAGTTCACCTACGAAATCTCAGTAATGGTGGCTCGCTCGCCTCATGGACAGGCGGCAACTTGGCCAGCCACGTTGACGGTTCAAACTGATGGAATCTGTACTTCAACTGTAACGCCAGTTCCTGATCTTTCGGAAGAACTCGCGATCCAAGCTCAAGCAATTGCGCTAGAGATTGCCGCCGGGATTTCATTGGTAGGAGTTATGGCTGTTGAAATGTTTTTGGTCGGCGATCATCTGGTGATAAATGAACTGGCACTCAGACCCCATAACTCTGGACATTGGAGTATTGAAGGCGCCATAACCAGTCAATTTGAGCAACATTTGCGCGCCATTTTGGATTTACCGTTAGGCAGCACTGCCATGGTCGCCGAATACGCCGTAATGGGAAACCTGCTTGGTGGGGAGAAAACCGATATGTATCGCCCCTACCTGCACCTGATGGCCCGCAACCCCGAACTGCATTTTCATCAATATGGCAAGGAAGTACGCCCGGGAAGAAAGATTGGCCACGTTACCGCGATTGGCGGCGATCTCCTAGAATTACGGAACGAGATAGCGCACGCAATCGACTACATGAGTGGGGCGATCGATGAGTAGCCAAGTAGCAATTGTTATGGGATCTGATTCCGATTGGCCAACAATGCAAGAGGCCGCCGATGTCTTGGATGAATGTGGCATCGAATTTGATATTGATGTCGTAAGTGCGCATCGCACTCCCCAAGAAATGTTGGATTTCGCGAAAGCAGCTAAAGCAAATGGAATCAAAGTGATTATTGCAGGTGCCGGCGGCGCCGCACATTTGCCAGGAATGATTGCCGCGGCAACGACGCTTCCGGTTATTGGCGTGCCAGTTGCACTTAAGTATTTAGATGGGATGGATTCGCTACTTTCGATTGTTCAAATGCCAGCAGGAGTTCCAGTAGCAACTGTCGGTGTTGGCAATGCCAAAAATGCCGGACTATTGGCGGCGCGAATACTCGGCGTCAGTGATTCAGTTGTCGCGACGAAGGTCGGCGAATTAATGGAGAAGGCACGGCAGGAATCTTTGGAAAAAGGGAAGAATTTAAAAAGCAAACGCAATCAAAAGCCGGGCTTTAATTAATTGCTTTTCTTCCTAGCGCCCGGAACTTCCAACCGGCGCGGATCCATAGATCTCGATCCAGTGCATTTCGGCCATCAATTATTATTGGCCGTTTAACCAAACCGATAAGTTTTACGGGATCTAGTTCGCGGTATATTTTCCACTCCGTTAGATGCAAAATTAGATCCGCTTCAGCGATGCACTCTTCAATTTCTTTGGCGTACTTCAAGGCCGGAAACCGAAGTTGAGCGCTCGTTAGCGCCTTGGGATCATGAACTGTTACCGCCGCCCCAGCCGCCTGAAGTTGCGAAGCAATATCTAAAGCGGGCGAGTCGCGAACATCGTCACTATCTGGTTTAAATGCCGCACCAAGAATTGCAATCTTGTAACCAATGAGATTTTCTTCGAGTTCGGCTCGAACTAAATCAATCACGCGAGTACGAGCCCGCAAATTAATAGCATCGATCTCGCGAAGGAATTCAAGCGACTGGTCAGCGCCCAACTCTTGAGCCCGCGCCATGAAGGAGCGAATATCTTTTGGCAGGCAACCGCCACCAAAACCAATTCCGGCTTGCAAAAATCGGCTGCCGATTCTTGGGTCATAACCAATTGCCTTGGCCAAAACGGTTACATCGCCGCCGGCGGCTTCACAAACTTCCGCCATCGCATTTATAAATGAAATCTTGGTGGCTAGAAATGAATTCGCCGCACCTTTAACTAATTCGGCGGTGGGAAGATCAGCTCTAATCCAAGGAACTTCTTGGGCTAAATTCTGGGCATAAACTTCTTTTAAAATTACTTCGGCCTGATCGTTAGTGACACCAACTACCAACCGATTTGGGTGGAGGGTATCTTCAACCGCAAATCCTTCTCGCAGAAATTCTGGATTCCAAGCCAGGTCTAATAGCGGATTGATCTCTTGCAATCTTGCCAGGAGTCGCTCGGCGGTTCCCACCGGAACCGTGGATTTACCAACCACTAGTGAGCCGCTCTTGATCACGGGGGCAAGGTTGTCGATGGCGGTATCGACATAAGATAAATCAGCCGCCAGGCTCTCAGCCTGCTGCGGTGTGCCGACGCAAATAAAGTGAACATCGGCCGCAGCGGCCGATGTGATGGAATCTGAGAATGTCAGTCGACCACTAGCTAGTTCGGAAACCAGCAGTTCCTGCAACCCCGGCTCATAAAAAGGGAGCTCACCGGCCCTGAGCGCGCGGATTTTCGATGGGTCGATATCGATGCCAACCACTTCGAAGCCCATAGAACTCATGCAAGCGGCGTGCGTCACACCAAGGTACCCAGTACCAATTACGGAAATTTTCAGCGTCATTAGCCCGATAGTAGCGTCCGAAAACGGTACCGTGGGAACTCTATGAGTGACGAAACCATTAACACTTCTGCCTCGGAGGCATTTGCCTATCCTGGGGTATCAGTCGTTCTGCCAATTTTAAATGAAGAGCGAGATTTGGCCGAAGCGGTCACGGCAATTTTGGCCCAGCGTTATCCCGGTCATTTTGAGGTCATCTTGGCAATCGGTCCTTCTAACGATCGAACTCATGAGATTGCGGCTGAACTGGCGGCCCGGGATTCTCGAATACTTTTAGTGGAAAATCCAACAGGTCGCACCGCTAACGGATTGAATTTAGCAATCGAAGCGGCAAACTTTCCCATAATTTGCCGAATCGATGGTCATGCCGAAATCTCGCAAACTTATGTGCAGGAGGCGGTCTTACTGTTGGCAAAGACTGGCGCGGTCAATGTCGGAGGCGTTATGGCGGCCGAAGGTAAGAACCACTTCGAGCGAGCGGTAGCAACGGCAATGCGCTCGCCTTTGGGTGTCGGCGCTGCGCGCTTTCATGTTGGTGGCAGCGCCGGCGCTGCAGACACGGTCTATTTAGGCACTTTTGACAAGAAGGCATTGCTCGCTGCGGGTGGCTATGACGAACGTTTTACCAGAGCCCAAGATTGGGAGTTAAATTTTAGACTCCGCCAGGCTGGCGGAACTATCTGGTTTGATCCCAGCTTGATCGTTCGATATCGGCCGCGTTCTTCGATCAAAGCGCTAAGCAAACAATATTTCGAATATGGTCGCTGGCGTCGCGCCGTTGCCAGAAGTCACAAGGGGACGATCAATTATCGTTACTTGGCGCCGCCGATTGCGCTTCTTGGTCTAATCGTTTCAATTTTGGCGGGAACTTTTATTAGCCCGATTTTCTTTCTTCCGGCTGCGGGCTATCTGCTATTGATTCTCATCGGCGCCATCATCATTGGAAATTCAATTGCTGAAAAGTTAATCCTTCCAACTGTCTTAACAACGATGCATATGTCATGGGGGTTGGGTTTCTTGACCTCGCCTAGCGGTCTTATCCCCGAAGAGCAGTAGATAAAATGCGAAGAGTTCTGGCGTTAACTATCACCCTCCTCTTCTTCGGGAGTTCGCTAGCGATAGGCGATGATGTAGTACCTGCCAATTTTGTTATATCAGGTTCTGGTTACGGCCACGGTGTTGGTCTAAGCCAGATGGGTGCCCGCGGCCAGGCGCTGGCAGGTAAATCCGCTACCGAGATTCTTTCCTACTACTTTCCCGGCGCCACGGTTGCGGCAGTTGATGACAGCGGGCTGATTCGGGTCAATGTCGGACACCAGCTTAAATCGGCGACCATCAGTATTGATAAAGCGATCAATAAAGATTCCAGTTTTCAATTAATTGCCGGTAGCGCAACCCAAGGAACACCAATTCCATTTGCGACTGCGCCATCTGTTGGGGTTTATGACCAGCGGGCTTCGTTAAAGTTTTCGATAGTTGGAAAGCAGGTAAAGGCAACTCTCGCCGGAGTTGGAATCGCTTCGCCAATAATTACCATGGGCGATATTTTTACCGTTCGCTGGCCCGGCACAGATTCCTTTGATGGACCACCATCGGGCATTGTGATTTCAGGCGTAGCTAGCGGGATTCGGTTGCGCTACGGCCAAGTCCGCGTGAGCGCAGTAGCGGTGACGGGCATTGGTTATCGACTGGAAATCTCAGACTCGTTGGCAGTGCACGATGAATACCTTTATGGCGTCAGTGAAGTTTCTTCATCGTGGCCGCTAGCGGCTTTGGAGTCTCAAGTGATCGCCTCTCGCACTTATGCGTTAGCTAGATTGGGAAAAATAAAGAAAGATTGCGATTGCCAAGTTTATAACACTAAATATGATCAAAACTATGTTGGGTATGCCAAAGAGGATGAAGCTCGATACGGAAAACTTTGGGTGAGCGCGGTTGATGAATCCACAGTTGACCCTACTCATTCCTTAGCAATTCTCTATAAGGGCAAACCAATCAATGTCTATTTCTTCTCATCAAGCGGTGGCACGACGCAACGAAGTCTTGATGTCTGGGGCACGGCTTTTCCTTACTTAGTAAATGTTCCTGATCCGTGGAGCTTAGATTCTTCGCTAAATCCAAAATATGCGAACTGGTCTCGAACGATTACCCAATCAACAATGGCCGCAGCTTTTGGGCTACCAAATGTCACTAGATACCAAGTTACTTCTCGCACGGCTACTAATAGCGTTGTAGCTGTTAAAGGTTATTCGAGTGCTGGCACAACTAAGACTTTAAGTGTGAGCGATTTTAAAACGCGAATTAAATTGCCTTCATCTTGGTTTGATTTACAAACCCCAACCCCAACCCCAACCGCTAGTTAGTTGGAATGCAGAACGGAATTCAGCCCGCCCCAACTTCCCATCTTAGGAAGGGCTTCAATTCCACCTGTTTGAGAGTTTCGGCGAAAGAGTAAGTTATTGGCTCCCGAGAGATCTCTGGCTTTGACCGAACTGCCATCTGGCAGTGAAACTTTTGAACCAGCGGTTAAGTAAAGCCCCGATTCAACAACGCAATCATCGCCAAGTGAGATCCCCAATCCCGAATTGGCACCGAGCAAGGATCGTTCCCCAATTGAGATTACCGTCGTACCGCCACCACTCAAGGTTCCCATAATCGAGGCGCCACCGCCGATATCGCTGCCATCGCCAACAATAACTCCGGCGCTGATTCGACCTTCGACCATTGATTTGCCCATGGTTCCGGCATTGAAATTTACAAAGCCTTCATGCATAACAGTTGTGCCAGAAGCGAGATATGCGCCTAAGCGCACTCGGTCCGCATCGGCAATTCGAACTCCGCTCGGAATTACATAGTCAACCATCCGTGGAAATTTATCGACCGAAAAAATCGTGAGTTGGCCAAGCTTCTGGCGTAGTCGTGGTGCTACTTCGCCGAATGTACTGAGCAGACAAGGACCAGCAGAGGTCCAAGCCACATTATTTAATATCCCAAAAATTCCGGATAAATCCAAGCCATGCGGTACAACAAATCGATGGGAGAGCAAATGAAGACGCAGATAGGCATCGGGAACTGATTGTGGCGATGCGCTCAAATCAATCTCAATTGCCACTAGTTCTTTTGTAACTTCTCGAGCCGAATCTGGACTTAAGAATTCACCTAGATTAGGCGCACTCTGATCTGCCAATTGGCCAAGGCCTAATTCGAAAAAATAGGTATCGAGAATCGAGCCATCTGCTGCGACGGTGGCAACCCCAAATCCAAATGCTTGCGTCATGCGCCAACGCTACCAAAGTCTCTAGAATGGCGGATATGACTACCAAACCTCGGATAGCGGTTTATTGCGCATCATCACCGACGCTCGATCAGAAATATTTGGATCTGGCTTATGAATTAGGCGTAGCAATTGCCAAGGCCGGCTTTGATTTAGTTTGGGGTGGTGGCAAGACCTCAATGATGGGAGCGGTGGCTCAAGGCGCTCGCAAAAATGGAGCTGCGACTTTCGGCGTTATTCCCGAGAAATTGATTTCGGTCGAATTCGCTGATGAAGATTCTTCGGAACTTTTGGTCGTTAGCGACATGAGAGCACGCAAAGGCGAGATCGAAGCGATGAGCGCTGCCTTTATCGCACTGCCTGGTGGTATCGGGACGTTAGAAGAGTTCTTTGAAATTTGGGTTGGACGTTACCTTGGTTTTCACTCGAAGCCGGTCGTTGTTTGCGATCCATTTGATGTCTACACACCTTTAAGGGCTTCACTAGTGCATCTTCAAGATTTGGGTTTTATGAAGCCCGGCCAGAACGAGCTTGTTGCATGGTGTACCGATGTAGCTGCGGCGGTGGCAGCTTGTTCGCCAGAAGGTTCAAATTGAAATTTCGTAACAATGAATTTAACGTGACGCTCGAATTCAAATCTCCAGATCGTGAGTTGGAAGTTGCTCAAGTATGGGATCGCTTGGTTGATTGGGAGGGCCAATCCGATTGGATGTTCCAAACAAAAGTCTGGAGCGATTTGAGCGGCGAGCACGAGAATGGCGTCGGCATCAAGATCTGGGCGCTGACTGGATTGTTTGCAAAAAAATTCCCCAGTGCGAAGTTGGGGTTATTAGACGAAATGGTCGTAACCAAATGGCAGCCGCCGCTATTTTGCGAGGTCGACCACGTAGGTCGGATTATCAAAGGGCTGGGCACATTTAGGCTGGAACCGATCGAAGGCGGCATTCGCTTTCACTGGTTTGAGCGAATTGCGGCACCTTGGCCCCTTTTGCTCTTGGTTCGGCCAGGGATCTTAGCTGGGGTGCATATTTCACTCCGACGCCTTCGTCGGCTGGTTTTAACGACAAATAATTGAGGCTTTTTTCTCAGCCCTGACTAGTAATCTGCCCTCTGTGGCAGAAAAATCCCTCTCCGAGCTCATTGCGAGCCTGCCAGAGGAGGAGCGCATCATCCTCTCTCTCCACTACTTAAAAGGTCACGACGCATTGGCGATCGCCAATCTCCTTGGCGTGCCAGAACGAGCGGTACTTTCATTGATCACAATCGCCAAAACCCGACTGATATCAGCCTTAGACCCTAATAATTAAGCCTGAGCAGCCGATTTCCCACCTACCCCATGGATGCGAGATACTTCTCCTCTGCAATCTAATGGCGAGGCTTAGTCGCCCAGACGAGATCAAGGGAGTCGAAACATGGCAGCCATGAAACCACGTACTGGCGATGGACCGATGGAAGTAACCAAGGAAGCTAGAAGTTTGGTTATGCGAATTCCGCTCGAAGGCGGGGGCCGTTTAGTCGTTGAACTCAATGTCGAAGAGGCAACAAATTTGGGAAATGCCCTTCAGGCTGCAGTAGCCCTGGTAAAGAAGTAGTAACTTCCCAGCCCCAATAGGGCACATGGCAGCGTTAGAAATATGGCGATTATCGCGGCTTGTTGATCGGCACCGGTCAAACTTAATTCGGCAAAAAGTAGTGAAACTGAGAAACCTAGCGTTCCAAGCCCGCCAGCGAGCCAAAGTGCTGATTTTGAAAGTTGGAGCTCAACTTTAAATAATTTCGCCACGATCCGAGCTCCGAGCGCGATTCCTAACGGTTTGCCTAACAATCTGGCTATGACCAAGAGTGTGATCAACTTTCCAAGCTGCGTATTTGCTGGCCAATTCAATTCGATCGCAAGTGCCGAGAAAAGAAATAATGGAATTGCCACGAAACTGGAAATCGGCTCCCAGAATCGCAGGGCCCGGTTAATCCTTTTTTTCGCGGTGGCGACCCCCAACATCACCCCATAGACAGTCGGATGAATCCCTGAGGCGAGAAAGAATCCCCAGCCAATAAGCGCGGGAATAATTGCAATTGCGCCAAAGCGGTTTAATCGTTGAGCGCTCCAGGCCAACCCGATTGAAATTAGCGCCAATAGAAAAGGAAGTACTGCAAAGTGGCGATGAAATTTGAGCGCAACTACGGCGATCGATCCAACATCATCGGCAATTGCCAGCACTAAAATAAAAATTCGAAGGCCGACGAAGCCTCGGCCTCCAATTAGAGTCAATACCGCGAGCGCAAAGGGCAGGTCGGTTGCCATAGGCACCCCCCAAGCAGCGGGATTCGCGCCAAAGATGTGGGCACCGAAAAAGTAAAGGAGGGCAGGAAGCGCCATGCCAAGTAGCGCGGCGCCAACCGGCGGAAGTAGCGCAGCTCTTTTCTTGCCACCCGATGCTAATTCTCGCCGCAACTCCAAACCCGCAACATAGAAAAAAATTACCAGTGGTCCAGCGGAGACCCATTCGCGAATCGTCATTCGTTGGCCGATTACCGCGAGCGAGTTATTAAAGAAATTGAGTTGATGCAACTGCGCCAAAAGTAAGCTTAAGAAGGCCACTGGCAGTAAAAAGGTCGCGGAGGTGCGCTCATTTTTCAGAAATCTCGCCACGCCACCTTTCGACTTCACAGAACTCTCCTTCATTGGTTAGCGTCAGCCATATGAATTACCGGCCCACGATCAAGCCATATCTAACACTGCTTCCAGTGGGTGCGTTGAACTATTCCACATTGAACAAGTACTGGCGGGGGATTGATGCGGTGGTTTTCGCGGTTGGCCAATCCGAATCTGGCCCTAAGCTTTTAAAGAGTGCAATTTTAACGGCGCTGGAAGCTCAGTTAGATCGAAAACTCTCCTCTGAGTTTGATTCTTGGCCAGAGTTCAGCGCAACGGCGGGGGAGATCATTGAGCTTCCCGTGAAGCAAGCGGCGAATTCTCTAACTCGAATCTATTTATTGGGAGTGGGTGCCGGTACCCGGGAAGAATTTCGTCGGTCTGGGGCGGCTTTTGGCAGAAGAGTTAAGAACTCTGGGAAAACCATCCTTGTATCAACTTTGAGCCAGCGGAAAAATCTGACCGTTGCAGAGGACGAGGCTGCCGTGGCGCATATGGTTGCCCTATCGCTCTCTAATTACGCGTGGACTTTGAAGACAACTTCGCAAGCAAAGCCCGTGTTATTTCTGGTGCCGCCAAATTTAACGGAGCAGATTGATTACGTGGAGACATTGGCCAGCGCCGTATGGCGGGCGCGGGATTTAATTCATACCCCATCAAATATTAAGAACCCAGCGTGGATAGCAACGCAAGCTAAATCTCAAATTGCGGCAACTAAAAGTAAGGATCTTTCAATCGAGGTGCTCAGCGGCAGTGCGCTCGCTGAATTCGGCGGCCTGATGGCGGTTGGCAATTCCTCCCCGAATCCTGGTCCTCGCTTTATAAAAGTTACATATTCACCAGCCGGTTCAAAAAATTGGCCGCATGTAGTTTTGGTGGGAAAAGGAATCACCTTTGATACCGGTGGCGTCTCGCTAAAGCGGCCCTATGAATTGATGATCCCGATGAAGAGCGATATGGCTGGAGCTGCTGCCGTTCTATCTGTGGTCACTGCAATGCCCGATTTAAAACCAAAAGTGAGAGTGACGGCGCTATTAATGTGTGCCGAGAATTCGATATCCGCGACTTCGCAGCGTCCCTCTGATGTAATTACTCAATATGGTGGCACCACCGTGGAAATTATTGACACTGATGCTGAAGGTCGCTTGGTTTTGGCAGATGGCTTGGCCTATGCCAACCGCAACTTAAAACCCGATTATTTAATTGATATCGGTACGCTGACCGGTTCTGCCACTCTGGGGCTAGGTCGTCAGTACGCGGCAATGTATAGTCGAAATAATAAATTGGCGGCAACTTTGAGCGCTATCGGCGAGCGCATTGGCGATCGGGTTTGGCAGCTGCCTTTGGTAGCGGAATACCGCCCCGCTCTTCAGAGTGAAGTTGCAGACCTTAATCACACCGCCGATAAGAAACACTTTAGCGGTGGCTCTATTACGGGTGCGCTCTTCCTGGAATACTTCGCCGAGGAAAGTAACTGGGTTCACCTAGATATTGCAGGTACTGGCCGCTCCGATTCAGATGCTGGCGAAAATCCAAAAGGCGGAACGGGTTTCGGAGTTCGACTTTTGATTGATTGGATTGCAACGCTATGACGATCTCGCCACAAGGCACACCTCGAGGAGATATGTCGGCCTTTGCTGAGATCTATCCGCATGAAGATATTTTTATGCAGCAAGCAAGAAACAATGGCGCTGAAGTTGGGGCAATTGATCCAAGCCCGGCAGTTTGTGCGCTCCTAAAATTTATTACCTATTCGGTACGCGCAAAGTCGGTGGTAGAAATCGGAACCGGGTCGGGCGTGAGCGGCCTTTGGATCTTTCAAGGTTTACCAACGGATGGCACTTTCACCTCTATCGATACCGAGCGCGAGCACAGCGGTATTGCCCGGAAGGTTTTCGAAGAATCCGGTATTTCAGCGCAACGATTCCGGCTGATCACTGGAAACGTGATCGATGTAGTTGGAAAATTGGCCGATAAGAATTACGACCTTATGGTGGTTCGGCCAGCTCAAGATCTCTTTGATGTCGTCCAAGAAAGTTATCGATTGTTAAGCCCGCGAGGAACGTTGATAATCGATGAAGTTTTAAGCGGTGGGAAAGTGGCAGATCCGACCCAAAGAGATTTCGACTCCATCTCCAGGCGTGATGTTGTTCGTGCCATCAAGGAAGATCTTCGCTGGCATTCCAGCCTGCTCCCAGTTGGGGCAGGAGTCTTAGTCGCCACTAAGGTGGGCTAAAACCTGGGATTTTAAGCCACAATTTGGCGTTTTCTCATACCTTATTAGGCTTAACCTCTGAAGATTGTACTTTTAGCGTTACGTTAATTGTTGAATTAATGATTGAGGGAGAGAGATTGAGTACTGATCAGCCAAACCCCACCCCCACGCCCTCCTCTGAATTTCCTTGGTGGTCCTCGCCGCAGCCCAACCCCTCTAATTTCTTAGCGCCGTTGCCGCTATCGGTTCAAGAGGCAGCGTCGACTATCAAACCAAAGCGCGCCAGCATCGGGCTTGGCATTGCACTTTTAATGGCGCTGGTAGCCGGAGTTCTCGGTTCTGTAATAGGACGTTCAATTAGCCTCTCTTCAGGTACCAGCAATTTAGTCTCCCTGCACTCAAATATTGAGCGCCAACCTAATTCCATCGCTGGGATTGCAGCTCGGGTTTCACCTTCCGTAGTTTCAGTTTCGGTTCAAAGCTCAAGTGGTGGCGACACTGGCTCTGGCTTCTTTATTCAGAGCAATGGTTACATCCTTACAAACAACCATGTCATCGAAGCAGCCGTGACTGGCAATGGAACAATTTCGGTAAATCTGCAAGACGGTAAAAGTTATCCCGCTGCGATAATCGGGCGCGATGCCGCTTATGACTTAGCGGTTCTCAAAATCGAAGTAACAAATGCACCGGCGCTTTCATTGGGTAATAGCGATGATGTGCAGGTCGGAGATGCTGTGATCGCGATTGGATCGCCACTCGGATTATCTGGAACTGTTACATCAGGAATCATTAGCGCGAAAGATCGCGCCGTCACCGCTGGCTCCGGAACTGGTGAAAGCTCTTTCATCAATGCCATTCAAACCGATGCGGCGATTAATCCAGGTAACTCCGGTGGTCCGTTGGTCGATTCTGCCGGCGCTGTTATCGGCGTCAACTCGGCAATTGCTTCCCTGGGATCTTCATCATCGGGCCAAGCTGGCTCAATTGGTCTTGGTTTCGCGATTCCAATTAATCAAGCAAAGAAGACAGCCGACCAATTAATAAAGAGTGGCGTTGCCACCCATCCAATTATTGGGCTCTCTCTTGATAATTCCTTTACGGGGACTGGCGCAAAGGTAGCCAATACGGCTACGGCAATCTTGGCTGGCGGCCCTGCCGAGAAGGCTGGCATAAAGGCAGGGGATGTAATCGTTGCTTTCAATGGCAAAGCGATAACTAGTTCTGACCAGCTGATTGTCGCTATTAGATCTCAAAGCGTCGGAGATACCGTCACCTTGAAATATCTGCGTGCTGGAGTGGCTAAGACCGTCTCGCTCACGCTGATTGCCAAGCAATAGCTGATACGGGCTACGCTCTACCCATGTTTAATATCGGCGCTGAGAAGTTCTTGACGCTCGCAGTTTTGGCCATGATCTTGATTGGTCCAGACAAACTTCCGCACTTTGCCGTGGAAGCAGCAAAATTCTTGAAGAAATTGCGGACGCTCTCTCAAAGTGCCACTGCTGAACTTAGATCCAATCTCGGCCCTGGTTATGAAGATCTTCAAGTTACCGATTTAAATCCAAAGAAATTTATTCAAAAGCACCTGACTGATGTTATGGACGGGGTAGATCCAATGCCAGAAATTAATGAAATCAAAAGTGTGGCCAAGATCGACCCTGACCTGTTATGAGTCATGAAGCAACTATCGCGGCGGCGCGCTCGGCTTTAGCAACTGTTATTGACCCAGAACTCCATCGGCCACTGACCGAATTGGGGATGGTCGATACGGTCGAGTTCAGTAAAGGTCGCCTTTATGTAAAAATTCTTTTGACCATCTCTGGCTGCCCAATGCGGGATCGATTGCAGAAAGATGTCATGAGCGCCGTCTCAGTTATTCCAGAAGTTTCAGCGGTTGATTTGGAATTTGGCGTGATGAACGAAATCCAGCGCGACGCTGTAAAGAAATTGCTTCACGGGGGCCGCGAAAAATTTATTCCATTTGCTCAACCAGATTCCCTAACAAGAGTCTTGGGGATTGCATCTGGCAAAGGCGGCGTTGGTAAATCCTCGGTCACCGTGAACCTTGCTGTCGCCGCCGCCGCTCGCGGTCTAAAAGTTGGAATCTTAGATGCCGATGTTTACGGCCATTCCATTCCACGTTTGATGGGAATGTTGGGACAGCGCCCTACGGCAATCGATCAAACCTTTATTCCAGTTGAAAATTTTGGGGTGAAAGTTGTTTCGATGGAAATGTTTAAACCCGAGCGCGCCGATGCAATTGCATACCGCGGCCCACTGCTTCATCGCGTTTTGGAACAATTGCTTAGCGATGCCTATTGGGGCGACTTGGACCTGCTGCTTTTAGATTTGCCGCCAGGAACGGGGGATATTGCGATCTCGCTTGGACAGTTAATCCCAGCTTCGGAGATTGTTGTTGTAACAACCCCTCAAGTGGCCGCCGCTGAGGTGGCTGAGCGTGCCGGCCGAATCGCCCACCAGATGAAGCAACACATCCTCGGCGTAATTGAAAATATGTCAGATACCCCATGCCCCCACTGCGGGGAATCAATTTCGATCTTTGGCTCCGGCGGCGGGGAGGAGACCTCAATTCGACTTTCAGCGTTGGTTGGTGCTCCAGTTCCGTTATTAGTGAAGATTCCCTTTGCCAGCGCGTTGCGCGAGGGCGGGGATAATGGGCTCCCAATCGTCTTAGGAGCACCGGATTCACCGGCAGCTGCAGCCTTCAATCAACTGCTCGATAAATTACTGGTACGGCCAAAATCTATAGTTGGCGTCCCGTTAACCCTTCACACCTAAGATTTAGCCATGAAACGGCCACCAGTCCCAGTACCCGGGATCAACAATGTGGCTAAGCGAATTGTGGGTCGACGCGACTCGGTTTTGGCGCGAAAAAATATTCGTGATTCATTGGTATCAGTCGCTGGCTTAATCGGTCGTCCGGTTCGTGATATTGAAGGAAAAGATATTGGTCGCTTGGTTGACGTGGTTGTTCGTCATGGCGAGGAGACTTACCCGCCGGTTTCTGGTTTGATCGTAAAAGTTGGGCAACGTAAGTCATTTATTAATGGGGCCCGAATTTCCATTTTAACTAAGGATGAAATTCGACTCTCTACAACCAAAATCAATTTAGAAGATTATCAACGTCGTGAAGGTGAGTCGCTTTTGGATGGCGATGTAATTGATCACCAAATCGTCGATGTCGATGGCTTGCGCGTTGTTCGATCCTCCGACCTTTATTTGGCACCATTCGATAAAGAGATTCGAGTTGTTGGCGTTGATATTTCATTCGTCTCATTTTTGCGTCGAATTTTCCCGGGTGCCATTCGTCGGCGACCAACCCCGGAGCATGTTGTTGATTGGGCATCGGTTGCATCGCTGGCCGATGGTCACGGCGTTGTTAGAACTTCAAATTCCAGAGCGGCACTTAGTCAGTTGCGCCCAGCCGATCTTGCTGACCTAATTGAAGATCTTGCTGGTCGTGAACAAGGCGCCTTGATCGAACTATTGGATCCAGAACTTGCAGCGGATGTGCTCGAAGAGATGGAAGAGGAAGAGCTACAAGGTTTAATCAGAGGCTTAACCTCCGAACGCTCGGCTGAACTACTTTCTCGAATGGAGCCTGATGAGAGCGCCGAAGTGCTTCGCGATCTCGATGAAGAACACCGCGAAAGTATTTTGCAGGTAATGGATGCGGTTGTCGCTAAGCAACTTCGTGAACTTGTTGCCTTCGACGAGACTCTAGCCGGTGGCATCATGACTACTCATATTTTGATTGTTAAAGAGGTCGATACCGTCGCACACGCTTTGAAACTCTTAGTTGATAACCGAGAACGCGACATCTCAGATGGTGTAGTTGTTGTGGATGCCAGGGGACGATTGGTAGATCACATCCAAGTTGTCGAGTTAGTAGCTGCTAAAGCCGGGGATTTGCTTTCGAGTTTGATTGGTCCGCCCTATCCAACTTCAATCAATCTAGATACACCGCTTGATGAAGTTGTTGAAGAATTCTCAAATAACCGCGGTTCTTCAGTAATTGTCGTTGATGCTAAGAATAAACCGGTTGGCAGAATTCTTGCCGATGACTTGGTCGACGCTTTGGCTTCACAAGTTGATCGTCGCAAATTTTCTCAAGGAAGTGGTGGGCTCTCGTGACCGAGGTAAAAAAGGCTGCGAAGAAGATTTCACCTTCGGCAGCCAGAACCATCACGCCACGCAAAATCCGAATAGCAGCGCTGTTATCGGTCATGGGACCCGGGGTGATAGCTGGGCTATCTGATGATGATCCAGCGGGTATCACTACTTATTCGGTATTGGGCGCCAAATATGGCTACCAGATGTTGTGGGTCTTGGTTATCTCAACCATTGCTCTAATTCTCTTTCAAGATTTGGGAGCCCGGATCGGCGTCGTGACGCGCCAAGGTTTGATTGGTCTGGTCCGACAGAAGTACGGCGCTCGATCCGGGGTACTGAGCGCAGTTGTTTTGATTTTGGCGAACATTGGAACAATGACCGCGGAATTTGCAGGCATTGCCGCCGCGGGTCAACTCTATGGTTACTCAAAATATGTAACGGTTCCGGCTGCGGCTTTGATTGTCTCGTTCCTAGTTCTTAAAGGTTCTTTCTCCAGAGTTGAAAAAGTATTTTTTGTCCTGTCGGCAGTCTTCTTTGCCTATGTTATTGCCGGCTTTCTAGCTCACCCCGATTGGGGCCAAGCCTTCCACGGCATGGTTGTGCCATCGATGCCATTCACCAAAGATGCGGTCTTTATCGCCACTGCAACTTTAGGAACAACTTTGGCGCCTTGGGGGCTCGCCTTCATTCAGTCTTACGCTGTTGATAAGCGATTAACTCGGGATGATTTGAAGTTGCTGCGAGTAGACGTTTGGACCGGCTCGCTCCTGACTGGCGTTATTGGTTTCTTCGTCATCGTCACTTGCGCCGCTACTTTAAATAAACAACACATAACGATCGTCGATGCTTCCGATGCTGCAGCTGCGTTAAAACCGCTTGCCGGCACCTTGGCGAAAGACCTATTCGCTATTGGGCTTGTTGGAGCTGCTTTATTGGCCGCTTCAATTTTGCCGCTTTCAACAGCCTATTCAGTTAGCGATTTAACGGGTCGGCCAGCGGCGCTGGATGATGGTCCAAAAGAGGCACCGCTTTTCTATGGCACCTTTGCGGCAATCACAGTTTTGAGCGCGCTACTTATCCTGATTCCGGGCGCTCCGCTGATTACTATTTTGGTTGTTAGCCAGATTTTGAATGCTGCGCTATTACTTCCGTTATTGGTTTATATGTACGGCATTTCAAAAGATAAACGATTGATGGGTGAGTATTCCGCGACCAAAACCATGCTTTGGATCTATCGCGTAATTATTGCGATTGTTTTTGTATGCGTTGGCTGCATGCTCTGGTTTACCGTCCACTAAATGGCGATTGACGACCACACTGCTCTGCCCAAAGGCCGAGACTTACTGTTTCTATCGCTAGGCATCATCGGTATTGGCACATCTGGCCCAGTAATCGCATTGAGCACTATGGCCGTTCCAACTTTGATCTTTTGGCGAAACTTAGGTGGCGCATTAATAATGCTTCCAGCGGCATTTCGGCGCGCAGAATGGCGCACCGCTAGTCAAAAGCGAGCTTTAAAGTGGTCTGCGTTGGCTGGCCTGCTGTTGGCTCTTCATTTTCTCGGGTTTTTTATCGCAATGCGTTTTACCAGCGTTGCTGCGGGAACGGCCATAACTTCATTGCAGCCCGTCTTTGCGGCTATCTTTTTACGAATTAGAGGCGGCCATATCCCTCGTAGAGCTTGGTGGGGGATGCTGATCGCTTTCAGTTCGGTGTTATTGATAACCGGAATTGATTTAAGGATTTCATTTCGATCATTTCTAGGTGATCTTGCTGCACTTGTAGGTGCGGCTTTGGCAGCAGGCTATGTGTTGATCGGCTCCAAAGCGCAAAAGGAACTTTCGACCAGTACCTACACCAGTGTTTGTTACACCGCTTGCTCTCTATCGGTCTTGCCCGTGGTTTTTCTATCTGGGTATTCCTTCTTCAGTTTTCCGCTAAAACAATGGTTGCTCCTACTTGCACTGATATTTGGCGCTCAACTATTGGGACATACGATGTTTAATCTTTCGCTTAAGCGTGTCTCACCGGCTGTTGTCTCACTGATTACATTCTTCGAAGTGCCAGTAGGAGCGCTCTTGGCTTTCTGGTGGCTGGGGCAAAGCCCGGCAAAGGGAACCATACCTGGCATCATCGGGCTATTAATAGGCTGCGGGATCTTTGTGCTTCGCTCAAAAAGCGCTGAATAGCACAGTACCGATAGATTTAAGCCGTGATTGATCTACACACTCATTCCGCCATAAGTGATGGCACTGATGCGCCGGGTGCCCTAATTAATAAGGCATTAGCTAACGGAATTACCGTTTTAGCTTTGACGGACCACGACACAATTGCCGGTTGGGATGAGGCGCTCTCCTATTTGCGACCAAATCTCGATTTAGTTTTAGGTTCCGAAATCTCCTGTCAAACTCTTGATGGCATCAGCGTTCATATGCTCGGCTTATTGTTTGATCCGTTAGACCAGCAACTTCAGCAAACGTTGGCCCAAACCCGAGAAAATAGATACGGCCGAATGGAGCGAATAATTTCGCGACTTAATCAGGCTGGCTTTGAAATTTCGATGTCCGAAGTTCTCGCGCAACTTTCGGACGGTGCAACTTTGGGTCGGCCACACCTGGCGGATGCGCTAATTGAAAAAGGAATCGTTAAAAATCGTGAGGAAGCTTTTTCCGAGCTGCTACACAACCATTCGAAATATTATGTTTCACACTATTCACCAACGCCCGAGGAGACGATTCGACAAATAAAGGCAGCAGGCGGGGTGGCAGTAATTGCTCACCCTTTTGCCTCGCTCCGCGGGCGAACTATCTCGTCGGAAACCTTCACCACTCTGGTAGCCGCCGGCCTAGATGGGATTGAAGTTGATCATCGAGATCACACCCAAGAGCAACGCGAATTATTGCGCGCCATTGCTATGGATTTTGACCTAGTTTCAACGGGTTCCAGCGATTACCACGGCAACGGTAAACTTAACCTGCTCGGAGAATTCACCACATCAATACCTCAATGGGAAAAGTTAGAATCCAGAGCACGAGAGCGAAGGGTCGTAAGGGTATGAGCAACATTGCAACGGTCTCGGCGGTCACTTTTGGAATCCAAGCTTTCGTCACTTTCTTTGTAATTTTAGATCCGCCTGGCGCTACGCCAATTTTTCTGGCACTGGTTTCTGGACATTCACCACGGCAACGGATCAAGATGGCGTGGCAAGGTGCGGGAGTCTCACTCCTGGTTATCGTAATTTTCGCACTCTTTGGAAAATTGATTCTGGATTATCTTCACATTTCAGTTAATGCCCTGCAGGGTGCGGGTGGGCTGCTGATGCTCTTAATTTCGCTAGAACTTTTAACCGGTAAAGATAGTTCGGGTACCACGCCCGAGAATGTGAATGTAGCTCTGGTTCCCCTAGGTACACCTCTACTTGCAGGTCCAGGTGCCATCGTTACCACCATTATTTATGTGCAGTACGCGCACACCGGCACTGCTAAGTTGGCGCTAGCTTTTGCCATTATTGGAGTGCATGTGGTCATCGGACTAACTTTGATGTTCTCGACCAAAATTCTTGGATTAATTCGAGATTCTGGCGTAACTTTGTTGGCGCGAATCGCCGGCTTACTTTTGGCTGCAATCGCCGTTGAGATGGTCGTTCAATCTATTAAGGGTTTCTTTAATTTATGAAAGCAGAACAATCACTTTTCGCTGCTGATTCAATTACCAGAAAGCTTCATTCGGATCCTGCAATGGCAGTGGGCGGAATCCGCGCCCTGCTTCAGCAAGCTCTGCACCCTGAGGCGATGGCGGGCGTTGCAAATAACTCAAATTTCCGCGAGGACACTTGGGGTCGGCTACGCAGGACGGGCGACTATGTAGCACTTTTGACCTTTGGACCGATTGTTCAAGCAGAATCAATGGCCGCCCGCGTGCGCGCGATTCACACCAAACTTGGACTCGATGATCCGCACTTACTTCTGTGGGTACATATGGCAATGGTCGACTCATTCTTGGATGTAGCAGTCCGCTCCGGTTTAGCGCTGGAGCCCGCAGAGAGAGATACCTACGTTCTCGAAATGCGCACTTTCGCGAATCTCGTTGGTATCAATTCCGATTCCGTTCCAACAACCGTTCGCGAAATGCAATCCTATTTCGCCGAGATTTCGCCGGAATTAGTTGCCAGTGAAGATGCTAAACGAGCGGCGATATTTTTGACCTTCCCACCCATGAGTAAGTCGCTGCGCTTTGGAACTCCTGCAGCGCCGGCTTGGACTTCCTTAGCTGCGCTGGCTACTGCGTCTCTGCCAGTTTGGGCTCGAAAACTTTACAATTTACCGAATCTGCCGGGCCACGAAGTTGCGACAAATATTGCCCTCAGGGCAACTCGTTCGACTTTGGGATTGATCCCCGAAAGCGTTTTTGCATGACGTTAGTAATCACAGTTGCCAACACTGCTGGCGGGGTTGGCAAAACGACGACCACTCATGCCCTGGCCGTGGCCTTTGCCGAATATGGGAACCGAACGCTATTGATCGATCTAGATGTTCGAGGTAGCGCAACCTATTTACTAGGCGTTGAAAATCCAAGAATCACTGCGATCGACGTTTTGCGCGGTAGCGCTCCCTTAAGCAGCGCCATCACAACAACGTCGGAGCGTTTCTATTTACTACCTAGTGATTCAAGATTGTCGCATTTAGATGAGAAAGAATCGGATTTGGCACAGATGGCGAAGCGGCTTCGCCGGGAGTTAGAACTCCAAGATTCACCTTTTGATTTCGTGATCATTGATTCCCCGTCCACCATCTCTAAAACGCTCTTGTTGAGCTTGAATTTGGCTGATTTTGCGATCGCGCCAACAACTTTAACGATGACCAGCGTAAGAGGAGTTTTACAAGTTTTAGAACTGGCGAAGACCACGAATTGGCTGGGTGCCCTCCCGATACTTACACATAGCGCCTCGAACCAATTGCTCGAACTCTTAGCGGATGAAATTGAGATTCTTTCACCGCATATCCCAAAATCAAATTTAGTATCGGATGCCGCTTTAGCTGGGAAATCAGTACTTAACAACGCAAAGAGCGGCTCGGTTGCTTTGGCCTACCGTGAACTTGCCTATTTTCTTCTGGAGCGCATTAACTCAAAGAGTTAAATCGTGGCAAAGCCAACTTTGCGATCGGCTGTTTCGCCAATTTCTACAAAAGAGATTTTATTGTGGGGGACAATAGTTTGTCGGCCCCGAACATCTACAACAATCAGTGAAGTACCTTGATTCAAACTCTCGGTAACTGATGCCAAAATCTTCTCCGGGGAAAGTTCACTTTCAATATTCAATTCTTGAGTGGAATCTGAGATTCCAATGCGAATTTCGGTGTGTGCTTGGACCGCTTTTTTTGTAGACATATTCTTAGTTTAATCGCGGCGCGGAATTCCCGCGAATTAACTACCAGATTTGGGGAAACCCGAGATTCCGCGCCAAAGCAGGTTTGAAACCAACTCACCCGCTACCTCACGGTTAATTTTGCCATCGCGTTCCAACCAATGGCGGGCGGCGGTTTGTGTGGTGCCGATTAGCCCCACGGCTAACATCATTGATGCTTCTTTCGCCAATCCGGTATCCAGGGAAATCACAGCGCTGACTGCGGCGGCACAGTCATAAGTCATTCGATTTAACCGTTCTCGAACTTGCGGTTCGACGCTCATATCGCTTTCAAAGAGCAACCGAAATGCTTCGCCTTCATCATTTATGAAATCAAAGTACGCATCAACTGTCGCCTTTACGCGGTCGCCATTGTCTGAGGTGGAGGCGATCGCCTTTTGCAGATCAAAGACCAGAGAATCGATATGTAGATCGAGCACCGCGAGGTATAGATCCAATTTCGAAGGAAAGTGCTGGTAGAGGACCGGCTTACTTACTTTGGCTCGATCGGCGATCTCATCCATTGCTGCTTGGTGGTAGCCAGCTGCGGTAAAGACCTCGAGCGCGGCGCTAAGTAATTGCGCCCGACGTTCATCGCGGGGCAGGCGCGGCTTATTTGGGTTTTCAATGCTCATCTGGGGAATGGTACGACCAAAGCGCCCACCTTTCACATCCCTTTAGCCTGTAACCATGCCCGAAACCGCCTAATTCTGCTTTGGCTTTGCTCATCTGATCGATTTCCACGAAAATTAGGGCTTATCGCCCGCGAAGCAGAGAAGAGAAAAGTGTGTCGGCTCAGAAAGTAATTGCTGGGAATTCGCGTCGCCTGCTCCTAGTTCACGCTCATCCTGATGATGAAACCATAAACAATGGCGCCACCATGGCCAAATATATTTCGGAGGGTGGCAAAGTAACTTTGGTTACCTGTACCCGAGGCGAAGAGGGTGAAGTCCTGGTAACAGAGTTGGCTGCATTAGCCAGCACACATGATGATCAACTAGGCGATCATCGGGTTGTCGAACTTGCCGAAGCGATGTCGATTCTCGGGGTGAGCGATCACCGCTTTCTTGGCCAACCGGATCGAAAATGGCGCGATAGCGGAATGATGGGGACCGAGCCAAATAATAGAAGCGATGTTTTTTGGCAGGCTAATTTGGATGATGCGGCTAGTTATTTGGTCACTTTAATTCGAGAAGAAAAACCACAGGTTCTTGTTACTTACGATGAGTTCGGGGGCTACGGTCACCCAGATCACATTCAAGCTCACCGTGTTGCGATGCGTGCTGCCGAGCTCGCGGCCGATTCCAACTTCGGCACCGGAGCCGCCTGGGAAATTGAAAAAATTTATTGGAACACCATGCCGCGCTCCGTCATTCAAGCAGGTATAGACAAGATGAAAGAGATTGGCTCCGATTTTTTCGGCGTCACAAGCGCTGATGATCTGCCATTTGCCAAGCCCGATGAACTTGTCACAACAGTTATCAATGGCAGTGCTTATGTAGCTGCCAAAATGGCGGCTATGAAGGCACACGCAACGCAGATCTCACTGGACGGTCCGTTCTTTGCGCTCTCTAATAATGTTGGGCTAGATGTTTGGGGACAAGAGTTCTACACCTTAGTTAAAGGCCAGGTTTCCGGAGAGCTAGATGAACAGGGTAGAGAGACCGATCTCTTCGCGGGCGTAACCTCAAATTAAACTACTCCGAACCCTTTCGGCAACGTTTGCCGGCATAGCGATCGGCTTCGCCGGAATAGCGCTGCACAATGCTTTTTCCCCTTATGGTCTAATCTTTTCGCTGCTTGAAACGGCCGTAGGAATTTGGCTGGTGGGAAGATTTTGGGAGTCGCGTTGGTTAAAAATAGCGGCCGGCATCGGATGGTTGGCGATAGTTTTCCGAGGCGGCGTTCACGGAACCAGTTTTGAATTGCTAATTATGGGTAATAACAATGGGAATATTTTTTTGCTCGGCGGAATAGTGCTCGTAATTATCGCTGCCGCTCGAAGGGTTTAAATAATCGCTTCCCACTCTTGACCGACCGCGGTGTCCCTAACGTGGATTCCAATTCTTGATAGCTCATCGCGCAACTTATCGCTTAGGGCAAAATCCTTAGCGGCTCGGGCGGCAGCGCGCCGTTCAAGAAGGTCACTTTGATCAGTGGTCAAAGTGGTTTCAACCGGTTTTCGATTTAAATCTAAGCCCAGAATCTCATCAGCGGCCAAGAAGATTGAAGCCTTATCAGCGTTAGCAAAATTTTCATCCCGCTCTAACGATCGAAGTCGCTGAAGGGCTCGTGTCGTATCCAAATCATCTTCGGCATCCTGATAGATCAATTCAATTAATTCAGTTGCAGCGCTGGAAATTGGCGAATCAGCGGTTTCCCATTGGCTGATCTTGGTTCGCCATCGATTCAAAGTTGAGTTGGCAGCTGCAATTGATTCCCAAGAGAGATCCATCTGACTTCGATAACGATTTTCTAAGAAACAGAATCGAAGTGCAAGCTGATCGAACCCGCGTTCTGTTAGGTCCGAAAGTAAGACCACGTTGCCCGCGCTCTTGGACATTTTTCGGCCCTCGAAGAGCAGGTGTTCGCCATGCATCCAGTGGCTAACAGCCTCTTTGTTTCTCAAAATTGAATTCGATTGTGCCCGCTCATTCTCATGATGCGGGAATCTCAAGTCAATCCCGCCGATATGAAGGTCAATATGGTCATGCAAGAAGTGCAACGACATTGCACTGCACTCAATATGCCAACCCGGAAAGCCCAACCCCCAAGGAGACGGCCAGACCATTTCAGTCCTACTTCCGGCCGCCTTCCAAAGCGCCCAATCAGCATGGAATTTCTTGCCATCACTATCTTCCTGATATTCGTAGCGATGGCCAGGCTTTAGCGCGGATAGTTTGTTTCCACTCAGGGCGCCATATGAAAGAAAGGATTGAGCGGCAAAGTAAACGGTGTTATCACTCCCTACATACGCACAATCGAGTTCAATTAATTTCGCGATTAAATCCTGCATCAGGGCGATCGATTCGCTGGCTCGAGGATATTCCTGTGCCGGATTTATATTGAGCCGTGCTAAATCTCGGTGATAGCGATTTTCATATTCGATCGCAATTGCAAATGGATCAAGATTTTCTTTCTGCGCGGCACTCAACATTTTGTCTTCTGCAATGAAGTCATCGCTCATGTGGCCAACGTCAGTGATGTTTTGAACTAGATGACTTTTTATCCCCCGGATCTTTAAAGTTCTCACCACAAGGTCACTCAACAAAAAGGTTCGAAGATTTCCTACGTGTGCATCTCGGTAAACGGTTGGACCGCAACAGTAAATGCGCACAAGCCCACTCTGGCCGGGAGTTATCGTTTCAAGTTGCCGACTCATGGTGTCGTAAATTTGCAATCCAGCCATTCGAATCACCTTCTCCAGGTTCGATAGCGGTAATTGTGATGAACTCGGAAGCCCATTTTTTTATAGAGATCAATAGCGGGCAGATTACTGATATCCACTTGAAGTGCAATCTTTTCGCAACCGCTTTGGCTAACCAATTCTTTGATTACCGCCGCACCAAAACCGCGTCCGCGAAATTCTGGTTTAACAAAAATTCGGGTAAGGATTGCCCAGCCATCGGCTTCAGCCAACCTTCCGACGGCGACATCTTGGTCGGCCACTCGAAGCCCGACGTATTTGGCTGGGTACCGGCTCATGATCGGGCCAGCTCGGTCCTCACCTTGAACGCTTAGCCAAGCCGGAGTGGGAGCTGTGCCGATCCAAAACTCCAATGGTTCGTTCGAAAATTTAAGCTCCGCGCGATCGGCGATCATTACGTGGGCTTCAACCGTTAACTCCCACCCGCAATCGGCGAGATATTGGTCCAAAGCGCCAAAACCAGGAAGTGGCAGGTGAAAAGCGGGGAGGAGCCCGCGCTCCTTAAAGTAGGCAATCGCATGGGAGGTGGCCGCCTCGAGTCCGAAGGGCGGCTCGCCAAGCGGCGCCTTGCCGATTGGAAGAATGGAATTTGCTCTAAAGGTGAATCCTTCAGAGGTTCGGTAACGCCAACCACCGAAATCAACGCTCTCGGCCGCTGGCCAGGTTGCGGCCGCTGCCTCTTCTAATTCGGCGATTCGAAGGGAGAGCGGGGCACCAGTACCGGCGCTGTGGTTGATGGTCGGGATGATCTTCCAAATATGGATCTTTGCGGGGTCAAAATGGGCTAGTTCACCGCTGCGCTTACGTACGGCGGTTGTGGTTTCGAGGATGCCAAGAATGTCCCGATAACCGCCCTCTGGGTCGTGTAAGCGCACAGTGACCTTAGAGCCGATATCAGTCTGGGCTGGGAGGTTCATCGGCCACCTTGCCTTCCTGTGCGGAATTGGAAGAAAATGAGAGATCTAGCACCATTATAAAGTTGCGAACTTCGTGGCTCTATTCTGTACCCTTCCATCAAGTGCTAACCAGTTGAAAATGTCGAAGTAAGTGAAGGAGTAACGTGACTTACATAATTGCCGAACCTTGCGTTGACGTTAAGGACAAATCCTGTATCGAAGAGTGTCCCGTTGATTGCATTTATGAAGGCGCGCGAATGCTCTATATCCAACCCGATGAGTGCGTGGATTGTGGCGCCTGCGAGCCAGTCTGCCCCGTTGAGGCGATCTATTACGAAGATGATGTCCCGGCAGCTTGGAAAGAGTATGGCGCTGCCAACAGCGAATTTTTTGTCGAACTCGGTTCCCCTGGTGGTGCTGGCAAAGTTGGTTCAACTGGAACCGATCACGCCCTGATCTCTGCCTTGCCAATTAAAGCCGGCGAGTAGCAATCAAGCTTCCTGATTTCCCTTGGGATGCCTTGGCGCCCATCGGCGAAAAGGCTAGAAGCCATCCCGATGGCATTATCGACCTTTCCCAAGGGACACCAGTAGATCCAACGCCAGAATTTATTCAAAAAGAATTCGCCGCCGCTTCAAACGCGCCTGGCTATCCAGTGACTATCGGAACGCCAGAACTACGGGCAGCGATGCGAGTATGGGCTAGTCAAGTGCTTGGGGCTACGGGCGACTTTGATGTGCTGCCAACTATCGGCTCTAAAGAGTTGGTTGCATGGCTGCCAACAATCCTTCAATCAAAAGTGGTTCTCTACCCAGAAATTGCTTACCCCACATATTTAGTGGGTGCCATGATCGCCAGTGCCGAGGCGCTCGCAGTGGATATTGATGCGAAAGATTGGCCAACGGCCCAATTAGCGTGGATTAACTCGCCTTCAAATCCAACTGGGCGGGTTCATTCGGAAGCGGAATTATCCGAGGTCATTGCCTACTCCCGCCGAACTGGAACGGTCATTGCAAGCGATGAGTGCTACATAAGTTTTCCAGATTCAAAATCTGCAACATCCATTTTAAAACTTGCTGCTGGCGATAATCAAAACTTGTTGGCTGTTCACTCATTATCAAAGCGATCAAATCTTGCCGGATACCGCGCCGGACTAATTGTGGGCGATCCCAGTTTGATCGCGAAAATTCGAGAACTCCGAAAGCATGCCGGAATGATGGTTCCGCTCCCAGTTCAACGAGCCATGGTTGTAGCGCTCGCGGATGAAACCCACGTAGCTCTTCAGGCCGAGCGTTATCGAGCACGCCGAGCGCTCTTGCAGCCAGTCTTGGAAGCGGCGGGATTCAAAGTCGAATACACCGAAGCCGGTTTGTACATCTGGTGCACTCGAGGCGAGAGCGATTGGGAATCGGTTTCATGGTTAGCGCAATTTGGGATCTTGGCGACACCGGGACATTTTTATGGCGCTAGCGGAAGTTCGCACATTCGAGTCGCACTAACCGCGACCGACGAAGCCATCAGAACGGCAGCCCAGAGAATTAGTGAGCGCTGAAAAGATGAGCCTCTCCGCAATTCTTTTAGTAGGCGGCTTTGGAACCAGATTGCAGCCGTTAACTCTTAAGGTTCCGAAACCAATGTTGCTAGTTGCCGGAGTTCCATTTATTGAACATCAGATAGTTCGCGCCAGAGAGGCTGGGGTCTCAGAAATTGTCTTGGCGACTGCTTTTCTCGCCGAAGTATTCGAACCTTATTTCGGCGATGGTTCAAGCTTCGGAATCAGCGTTAAATATGCGGTTGAGAGCACTCCGCTCGGAACTGGGGGAGCGATCCTAAACGCCAGCAAATCGCTTACCGGGGAGGGACCGGTTGTGATATTTAATGGCGATGTATTAAGCGGTCACGATTTGGTGGGTCAAATTGATTTTCACCAAACCAACAAGGCCGACCTCACTCTATATTTAACGAGCGTAGTTGATGCCCGGCCGTTTGGTGCGGTAGAACTCGATGAAGAGCAGCGGGTAATTGCTTTTAATGAAAAAATGGAAAATCCGCCAACAAACATTATCAACGCCGGTTGTTATATTTTTAATCGGGATCTCTTTGATCAGATTCCGGCCAATAAAGTTGTTAGCGTGGAACGCGAAATTTTTCCCACTTTGGTTTCAACGAATTATGGCGTTTACGGCTTCATAGATAATTCATATTGGTTGGATATCGGCACTCCAGCCGCTCTTTTAAAAGCTTCACAAGACTTAGTTTTGGGCGAGATTTACTCATCGGCAGTTCCAGACCATGAATCTGGCTCATTAGTTCTCCCTGGCGCCATGGTTAGCCCGACCACCGCGCTAGTAAATGGGTGTGTCATTGGAGCCCGCTCCATTGTTGAATCCAATTGCGTAATTGATGGTTCGATAATTGGCAACGGTGCAATTATCGGCGATGGCTCCATATTGCGAAATTGTTTCGTCGCCGAAAATTTCAAAGTGCCAGCTGCGACTATGGCTGATTTCACTTACTTTGGTTTCTAATTCGTAAAATACTCGCCTAAAAGTGCAAATTTTGGCTCTCGTGGACTTGACTAACTGGAATAACACGCGTGTAATTCACCTATTAGAAGTTACCAAATCTGGTAGCCCGGCCCTTGAGGAGAATTCACGATGTCAGAAATTCGCCCCTTGACCATTGAAGGCGGACACCCTGGATCTGGTGGCATGGAGCCATCGTGGCAAGAGCATGCATTGTGCGCCCAAACCGATCCGGAAGCTTTTTTTCCAGAAAAGGGTGGTTCCACTCGTGAGGCAAAGCGGGTCTGTCTCTCGTGTGATGTTCGCTCCGAATGTTTGGAATATGCCTTGGCTCACGATGAACGCTTTGGCATCTGGGGTGGACTATCCGAGCGTGAGCGTCGCCGTTTAAAGCGCCGTACCGCTTAAATTAAGATCGCAATACCTATATAGACTTTCAGCGTTCTATCCGCCGCCATAGGTCTGGCCGAAAACTTAGTTGGTGATCTAAATGAGCGACAAGTTTTTTGTAACAGCGATAGTCGTCGCTCACGATGGCGCTACCTGGATTCCAGATGTGATTGCTGCTCTCGCCAATCAAAGTAGGCCAGCGGATCGAATTCTTGCAGTAGACACTGGCTCAATCGACCAATCGGCAACTTTCCTTAAACGTTCCGGAATAAAAGTCCTATCGGTGGGTCGAGATGTAGGTTTCGGAAGCGCAATCGATCAAGCTCTCTTTGAGTATCCAGCCATCACTTCAATTAGCGGCGATGAAGCTGCATTAGAAGAGTGGCTGTGGTTCATTCATGATGATTGCGCCCCGGCGCATGATGCGCTGGAAAATTTATTGGAAGCGGTTGCCGATCGACCAAACGTAGCGATCGCTGGTCCAAAATTGCGAGGTTGGTATGACCGCAACCATCTGCTCGAAGTTGGCATAACAATTGCCGGCAACGGTGCCCGGTGGACCGGATTAGAACGACGCGAACAAGATCAAGGTCAACACGATGGCAATAATAATGAGGTGCTTTCAGTTAGCACTGCTGCGATGCTAGCTAAGCGTTCGGTCTTTGAAGATATCGGTGGCTTCGATCCAAATCTTGAACTCTTTCGCGATGATGTCGATCTAGGTTGGCGAACTCACGTCGCTGGTTTTTCCGCCATCTGTGTCACTTCTGCGCTCGCCTTCCATGCCGAAGCTGCAGCGAACGAGCGTCGTACTGTAGATGTTTCGGAAGCATTCCTTCACCGGCCGCTACTCCTCGATCGACGAAATGCAGCTTATGTGCTCTTGGCCAATTCTTCCTGGTGGATTTTGCCCTGGCTTGCCCTACAACTAGTTGTTTCTAGTGGTTTTCGGGCACTTGTTAATTTACTTGCGAAGTTGCCCGGTTATGCTGGCGATGAGCTAGCTGCCGTTGTCTTATTGCTCGTTAAGCCAGCCGATCTTATTCAAGGCCGACGGTTACGCCGTCACAATCGCATGATCTCCGCACGAGCGGTGACTCGTTTCATCCCGCCACGTTCGCAACAATTCCGCGCCACCTTTGAACGAATGAGTAATTTACTGCTGCACGACTTTAAGCCAAATTCAGATTTCGAAGAGCCACAAATCTCGCAAAGTTATTCAGATATTGGCTTGATCGAGGAAGGGTTTGATGATCCAGAGTTACTGGTATCTAAACCGCGACGAAGTTTACGGAACCTAAAGTCTCGCCCGTTGCTAGTCGCCATTGCGTTTATGGTGGTCATAACTGCCGTTGCTTCCCGATCCCGTTACGGAGCGATTTCTGGTGGCGCGCTTCCGGTCTCACCTCTAGGCGCTCGTGATTTGATTTCAAAATATTTTGAATCTTGGCATCTAGTTGGCTTAGGAAGCAGCGCATCGTCGCCGACTTGGCTAGCGCTGCTTGGTGTTGCTTCGGCAGTAACTCTGGGAAATTTTCCATTATTCATCTCGGTGTTTTTTTGGCTAGTGCCACCGCTTGCCTTCTTTATTGCCTATCGATCCATGAAGCGCCTTTCAATAAAACCTCGAACTGCGATTTTGGGTGGGGTTGTCTATGCACTTTCACCAGTGGTCTGGTCCAGCATCAATCAAGGCCGGATAGGAACCTTGGCGCTCATTCTTTTGGGACCTATTTTGATCTCTTTGGTCCCGCTTCGGATTGAAATAGCCGACAGCTCTTGGCGGAAAATTTATGCCACATCATTATTGGTTTCAGCGCTTGCTGCCTTCTCCGCCACATTCCTGCTGTTCTGGAGCCTGATCAACCTTTGGCTGATAATTGTTTCGGTAATCAAGGTCTGGAAATTGTCTAGCGATAGTGAGCTAAAAAGTTGGCTTTCAAAAATCATATTTTTATTCACCCCAACAGTTAAGCGCCGCTTGGCTTTCTTGATCTTGCCGTGGTTAGCAACTTTTCCTTGGTCGGCGATCATGTTGCTGCACCCAACTAGTTTCTTATTGGAGCCAGGCCTACCGCTTTCGAGCGCTACCCGTTGGTCGGTAATGCTTTTAAACCCTGGCGGACTCTCCGGAACTCCAATTTGGTTAGTTGCACCATCCCTACTTTTCATAATTATTGCTTTATTGACGCCGGTTCACCGCAACTGGGGTGCTGCTTCGGCGGGCTTGTTGGCCGCTGCTATTGCCCTCTCATCAGTAATTATTAGTGGCCACGGATCGAGCGCAAATGTGTGGGTTGGCCCGCTCTTAGTATTCGCGGAGTTCCTAGCTCTGATTCCGATTTTAAAAACCGCTGATGAATTAATTCCAAATCTGCGAGATTCAAGCTTTGGTTTCGGCCATATTGTTTCGGCGCTGGTAAGCGTAGTTACCATCATTTCGTTAGTCGGTTCAATTTTTTGGGTGGTATCCGCGGGCTCAAACTCCTTAGTAAAAAGCGGGCAAACCCAAGTGATCCCTGCCTTCGTTGCCTCATTAGCCGAAACCGATGCGAAACCAAAAACCTTAGTACTTCGGAAGAGTCACGGTTCGGTTCAATATTTTATTTCTCGCGGTTCGGATTTAGAACTGGGGGATCCAGACGTTGTCGTCGCTCCTTCAAACGAGGTGCAAAGTGCCATAGCAGACCTGGTTTCTGGTGCCGGCGCCACCACAAGTAAACTCATCGGTGAAGTTGGAATTCAGTATTTATTTATGCAAAACCCAATTGATCAAATTCTAGTTAGAACAATTGATGGACAAGGCGGCTTTACTCGAAGTTCAGCAACGAAAGACGGAATTATTTGGCGAGTAGTTGGCAGTTCAACTCGTCTTATTTTTACCAGTCTTCATGGAGATAAAGTTTCACTCGCTTCCAATGATGTGGGCGCTAACGTAAAAGTTCCCGGGACTGGAATAATTACTTTGGCGGAAAAATTTGATACAAAGTGGCACCTGCTCTTAAATGGCATGCCAGTTCCGGTGATCCAAAGTCCGAGCGGGTTGCCGACTTTTGCCGTTGTTTCATCGGGAGATGTATCCCTTTCTCATGATGGCACGTTGCGACGAGGTCTCCTTTCAATTCAATTTATCTCCCTTCTCGTCATAGGGGTGCTTGCCCTCCCAGCTGGTAGGCGCCGTAAAGAAGTTCCGATAGAGGAGCTGGTATGAGGAACTTTAAAGGGGTCGTTGCGGTACTCGGAGTCGGTTTGGCGCTTGGAATTACTTATGTAACACCACATGTAGAGAAAGTTGCCGAGGTTAATCAGACCTTCCCACCCTCCGTCTGTCCAGGCCTAAGTACAAACGGAAGTACCTACGCCCACCTGCCCTCTTCAAAAATAAAGGTACGAAGTATCACCACCAAATCAATCAAATTCATAGCCGCGCGTGCCCGTGATTTTCACGTAATTGGTTCCGCCCTTTTAGTTTCGGGAAATCCGAGCACTTCGGTAACCACCAGCTCATTCACCGGCGATTGGTTTGGCTCGGCAATTTGTTCGGTCGGCGGCTCCGATCAGTGGTTTGTGGGTGGCTCTGCGGGCATAACAAGCACCTCGCGCCTCGATTTGGTTAACAGTGGTTTGAGCGATGCGATCGTTGAATTGACGATCTACACCTCAAAGCCGACCCCAATTAAATCGACCATCTCCGTTAAGGCCAATTCAGATAAAGCCATCTCGTTAGATGCACTAGCCCCGGGGGAGAGCTCGCTAGTTATTCACGCTTTAACCAGGTCGGGGCGAGTTTCCAGTTTTCTTTTTGACCAACAACATAAGGGGCTGAAATCGATCGGGATGGATTATGTAAATCCAATTCTCACTCCGAGTACAACCCTAGTAATCCCTGCCGTTACTAATTCTCCTGGTAAAAACAATTCGATCTCCCATTTCCTAAGGATTTTGGCACCGGGTAATTTGGATGCCTCATTGAAAGTGACGATCCACTCAGCGGAGGGAGATTTCACGCCCTTAGGCTTTGATCAACGGAGCCTTTCGCACGGCCGCGTCTTTGATCTGCTGCTTCCTTCCTTAGCCGAGAGCACACCTTTTGCCCTTGAGCTGACTTCTGATCAACCAATAGTTGGTGCGCTTCGCAGCGCGTTGACTTCAACTTCTAACTCTGATTTTGCATGGGCAACTCCGGCACCGAGACTCGGCGTTATAACCATGAACTTGGGTGGAACGACTCCGACCTTTGTCTTCAGCGGCGAATCGATCCGAGTGGCAATCCGGTGGACGCTTCCTTCCGGGAAAGTGGGCACCGCGACCGCTGTTGGGTCGCAAGTTGCAACTTGGAAACCGATGACCGGAATTAACCAGGTGACTTTAACCTCCGAAGGTACGATCACTTCCGCTGGCTTGATCTTCCTAAACCCCAGCCCGGCAAATTTTGGTTTAAGTTACTTGCCAGTGATGGCCGGCTCTGAAATTGAGAGCGCAACCATGCCGGTAACTGATGCGCACGTGATCTCACGTGGCTAAATCCCCGCTTTTCAATCCACTAGGCAGTAATCTCTCAATATGAGGAGCATGCAACCACGAACTGGGCGAAGTTGCTCTCGGGCTGGCTGTCGAGCGCTCGCGGTTAAAACCCTTACCTATATTTATTCAGATTCCACGGCCGTGTTGGGACCTCTAGCTACCTTTGCCGAGCCACACGCTTACGATCTTTGTGATGAGCACAGTGAGCGAATGACCCTGCCCAAGGGTTGGACTGTCATCATGCCGGAGCCAGATGGGCAGGCTCAAGGGCCAAGCGATGATGATCTGATGGCAATTGCAGATGCGGTACGAGAGGCAGGAATTAGTCAAAATTCACCAATGGATGGTCAGCCCAAGAGTCAGGAAATAGGCCGACGCGGTCACTTGCGCGCGCTTCCATCCAATTAATCTTTAAAGCTTCCTTTTAACAATATTTTGAAATCCATATTTTCGCGATAGATTGCCGAAATGTTTACTGAAGCCGAACTTTCAGCGATTATTAAAGCCTATGACATCAGAGGTCTAGTCGATACTCAAATCACTCCCGACTTTGCTTTCGCCCTAGGTTCGGCCTTTGCAAGATTTCTTGAAGAAGAACGAGAACCAGCGACAATCGTGATCGGTGAAGATATGCGCCCTTCTTCGGCGCTACTGGCTACGGCATTTGCTGACGGTGTGAGCGCCCAAGGAATGGATGTAATTCGAATCGGGCTGGCCTCAACCGACATGCTCTATTTTGCCTCCGGTTCTCTAAATCTGCCAGGAGTTATGTTTACCGCCAGTCATAATCCAGCGGCGTATAACGGTATGAAACTTTGCAAGAGTGGCGCTCGTCCCATAGGTATGGAATCTGGCTTGGGAAGAATTCGCTCGCTGCTCATCGACGGTATGCCAATTTCAAATCGGCCCCCAGGAACCAGCAGTGAAAAAGAAATGTTGAGCGCATATGTTGATTTTCTGCTTTCGATTTTGCCGGCGCAAGGAGAAGGTTCACTTCGCTCGTTAAAAGTTGTGATCGATGCGGGTAACGGGATGGGCGGCTACACCGCGCCAGCAGTGATGGAAAAACTGAATGTTGAATTGATCCCAATGTATTTCGAACTAGATGGCACCTTTCCTAACCATGAGGCCAATCCGATCGAGCCAAAAAATTTACTCGACTTGCAGAAGAAAGTACGAAAAACCAAAGCCGATATTGGGTTAGCTTTCGATGGCGATGCTGATCGCTGTTTTTTGGTTGATGAAAATGGCGATTTGGTAAACCCATCTGCTCTCACTTGCCTGATCGCGGTCCGAGAACTAAAACGCAAACCTGGGGCAAATATTATTTACAACCTAATTTCTTCAAAATCAGTCCCAGAGGTTGTAGCAGAACACGGTGGCACTGCAATCAAATCGCGCGTGGGTCATTCATATATTAAGAAGATGATGGCAGAGACGGGCGCTATTTTTGGTGGTGAACATTCGGGCCATTTCTATTTTGCAGATTTTTGGCGTGCGGATTCCGGAATGCTGGCGGCCCTTTTTGCGTTAACCGAGTTGGCCGAGAGCGATCTCCCGCTATCGAAGCTCTTGCAGGAGTACAACCGCTATGTCGCCAGCGGGGAGTTAAATACCATCGTTGCCGATATTCCGGCCGCGCTAGAACGGATTCGCCGGGAATATGGCCAGGTCAATCAGATCGATGAACTTGATGGACTTACGGTGACCGCTAAATCTTGGTGGTTCAACGTTAGAGCCTCTAATACTGAGCCACTTTTAAGGCTCAATGTTGAGGCTCAAACCCAAGAGTTGATGCGAGAGGTCAGAGATGGCGTACTTGCGGTAATCTCTTCCAGTCCACTGAATTAAATTGGAGTCCCGCGTGCCGTTAGAAACCACAAATTTTGATGTAGCAAACCCCGCTCTTGCCGCTGAAGGAAAGAAGCGAATTGAATGGGCCGAACGCAACATGCCAGTTTTGGCTCAGATCAAAGCCCGTTTTGAAAAGGAACAGCCATTTGTAGGTATCCGAATCGCTGCCTGCATGCATGTCACTACTGAGACGGCAAACTTGATGCGCGCTCTTAAAGCCGGTGGCGCTGAACTAGCACTTTGTGCTTCCAATCCATTATCTACCCAAGATGACACTGCGGCAGCTTTAGTTTCCGAATTTGGCATCAATGTTTTCGCTCGAAATGCTGTGGATCGCGAGGGTTACTATCGTCATATAAATGCCGCCTTGGATATTAAGCCTCATTTGGTTTTTGACGACGGTTGCGACTTAGTAAACACTTTGCACACGACTCGTACCGAACTGATTGAAGGCATTATCGGCGGCTGCGAAGAGACAACCACTGGTGTCATTCGCTTGAATCAGATGACCAAAGATGGCGCCCTAAAGTTTCCAATGATTGCCGTCAACGACACCGACACCAAGCACATGTTCGACAATCGATTTGGCACTGGCCAGTCAACTCTTGATGCTATTTTCCGATCCACCAACTCATTAATCGCAGGCAAGATTTTTGTTGTTGCCGGATTTGGCTACTGCGGTAAAGGCGTTGCAGAACGCGCAAAAGGTTTAGGCGCCGATGTGATTGTTACTGAAATTGATCCGACCAAGGCGCTTGATGCAATGATGCAGGGCTATCGAGTCATGCCTATGACTCAGGCCGCAGCTTTGGGCGATTTCTTCGTAACAGTTACTGGCAACCGTGATGTTCTTCGCGAAGAGCATTTCCGCATTATGAAAGATGGCGCGATTTTGGCTAACGCTGGTCACTTCGACATCGAAATTGATGTTGCATGGCTTGAGCAGAACGCCGCGCAAAAGAATTCTAAAATTCGCCACCAGACTGATGAATACGCCCTCAAAGATGGCCGTCGAATTTTATTGCTCGCAGAAGGTCGCTTAGTAAACCTTGGCGCAGCTGAAGGCCACCCAGCCTCCGTTATGGATATGTCTTTCTCAGATCAAGCTCTTACCGCCGAGTGGCTATTGAAGATGGCTAGCCAACTGAGCGCTGGGATCCACGACGTGCCAACCTCGATCGACAAAGAGGTAGCGCGATTGAAACTCGAGAGCATGGGCGCCACCATCGACAAGCTGACTGCCGCTCAGGACCTGTATCTGAACTCTTGGGAGCACGGTAGCTAATGACCCTAATCATGGTCGTTGATGACGATCAAGATTTAGCAGAGATGCTTGGCATCGTTCTGACTGGTGCTGGGTTTGAAGTTGATTTAGTAAATCGGGGTGATGAGGTCATGGATCTATTCCATGCTCAAACACCAGATTTGGTTCTCCTTGATGTGATGCTTCCCGGAATTAACGGCAACGAGGTTGCTCGCTTAATTCGGGAAGAGTCGATGGTCCCGATCGTTATGTTGACTGCTAAGGGCGACACTCATGATGTGGTGTTAGGTCTCGAGGCCGGGGCTGACGATTACATGGTTAAACCATTTAATCCTTCGGAATTAGTCGCGCGAATCAAAACTCGGTTGCGACGCGTCATTTCAGAGACTGCAGGCGGTTTGAAAATTGGCGACATCGCCATAGATCAATTGGCTCATTCCATTATGCGCGAGGGCAAAGTAATTCCACTTACTCGCCTCGAGTTCGATCTCTTGGTTGCTCTTGCCAAAGAACCCGGTCGGGTTTTCACTCGAGAGGCCCTTCTTAACGAGGTCTGGGGTTATCGGCATGCCACAGATACTCGATTGGTAAATGTTCACGTCCAACGGCTGCGTTCAAAAGTTGAAACAGATCCTGAAAATCCCGAGTTGATTGTCACCGTTAGAGGGGTTGGTTATAAGGCAGGAGTGCCTGGATCGAAAGAGCAATGATGGCAGAAAAACGCCGCTGGCGAAATTCGCTGGTTTGGCGAGTGACCGGAAATAGCGTTCTTCTTTCACTCGGAATTATTTGGTTAGTCGGATCGGCTCTACTCAGCCAGATTTCCACTGGTATTTTCCACGAGAAATTAAATAACGCTATTTCCGATTCCGAGACTTCTGCTCGTTCAATCGAGGTTCAAATTGCGGTTGCGCAATTCCAAAATGATGCGGCTGTTAAAAAGTCAGTAGATCAAATGATATCCATTGCCTCTCTTAACGGGGCAACCGCTGGCCGTGAAATTGCTCTGCTTCATTTTCCGATAGTAAAGCCGGTCGCCAATAATCTGGAACGCACTTCAAATCTACTTTCTCCGGCATCAGTTCCTGATTCACTGCGCACCCTGGTTCGAACTAAAACCGGTTCGCATTGGGCAAAGACCAAGATTCGTTATCTAGGAGGCAAGGTCGAAGATGGAATTGCGGTCGGCTCTCGAATTGGAATCCCAAGAGCCGGAACCTACGAGCTTTACTTTCTTTATCAATTAAATTCTCAAGCTAACACCGTAAATCTAATTCGTACCTCTCTTTGGTTTACTGGGTTGGCTCTGTTGATATTGATTGGGTTAGTGACCTGGCTCGTTATTCGGCAGGTGGTAATCCCTATTCGCGAGGCGGCTGAAATTGCCGAGCAACTATCGGCGGGTGATCTTGGGCGCCGGATGGAAGTTCATGGCGAGAATGAAATTGCCCGACTCGGCACTTCATTTAACGAGATGGCTCTTTCTATGCAGCAGCAGATCTCTCGGCTGGAAAATCTCTCTAGGTTGCAGCAACGATTCGTGTCGGATGTTTCCCATGAGCTTCGAACCCCATTAACTACCATTCGAATGGCCTCTGAAGTTATTAACGCCTCACGCAGTTCTTTTACCTCAAAGGTGGCTCGAAGCGCCGAGCTTTTAATAGCCCAAATCGATCGTTTTGAACGACTTCTAGCCGACCTCTTAGAAGTAAGTCGATTCGATGCCGAAGCCGCAGTAATGGTTACAGAACCGGTTGACATCATTCAATTATTGAAGCGGACCGTGGATTACTTGCATCCAAGTAGAGACAAAATTATTCACATTTATTCGCCATTGGAACCCGTAATCATCGATGCCGACTCCAGACGAATTGAACGAATTTTCCGGAACTTGATTACTAACGCTTTAGACCATTGTGATGGCAAGCCAATCGATATCACCATTGTAGAGAGTGAAGATGCCGTGGCTATCGGTGTTAGGGATTACGGCATTGGTTTTCAAGAGAAAGATTCTGCTCGGCTCTTTGATCGTTTTTGGCGCGCCGATCCAGCCAGAGCGCGAGTTCGGGGCGGTACTGGGCTTGGACTTTCCATCGCCCTTGAAGATGCAAAACTCCATCACGGCACGTTAGAGGCTTGGGGTCGATTGCGGCGCGGCGCACATTTTGTTTTGACGATTCCGAAATCGGCTGGAGTCGAGATGGCTTCCCATCCGATTCCAGTTCTGCCCCCTTCGGAATTATCCCCAATTTTAATTGAAGCGGAAGACGAGGAACTTTAAGTTCGAGAGCATTGCACGTGCTCAATGAATTGCGCTCCCTTCGCTCATTAGTCTTTCCGCCAGCGTGCCTAGGTTGCGGAGAATCTGGAACTAATATTTGTGCGCGCTGCAGAAAACTTTTCACTATTTCACCGACTCGCAGCTACCTCGACCAGCTGCCACTTTTTATAACTGCGAGATATCAAGAGCGAACTGCTGGAATTGTTTTAGCAGCCAAAGAGGCGGGCAACGCCAATGCTAAAGCCGCTCTGGCCGGTGCTCTTCTTGGACCGCTCGAACAATTACTAAACTCCAGCGTTGCTGGGAAAGTAGCCCTGCTTCCAATGCCCTCTAGAGCCAGTGCCAATCGTCGTCGGGGCTGCGACCATGGTGCCAAGCTGGCAACAGCCGTTTGCGATTTGCTCGCGCCTGATTGGCCATCGGTTCAAATATCCGTGATCCCAATTTTTCGCCACAACCGTCGGGTCAAAGACCAAACCGGGCTAACTCCGAAGGAGCGGGGCGAAAACCTTCTCCAGGCTTTTTCACTCGATCCTGAGCAATTTCTCCGATTGCCGGGGCAGGATTTGGTCCTTCTGGATGATGTGATAACTACTGGCGCGACGGTCCGAGAGGGGGTTCGAGCGCTAAAGCTCGCCAATCTGGCGCCGCTTGCTGTAATCGCTGCATGTGCCTCGCCCCGCTATTTCCCCTTACGATAGGGGCTGGAACGGCTCATACCCTGAGTTTGAGCACAAGAACCACCCTGGACTATTTCAAGTTAAAGCGAAAGAGGATTTGTGGCTGCCTTTATTGACAAGATGTTACGTGCTGGCGAAGGCCGAGCCATTCGGGCGTTAGAGAAGATCGCGGCTTCAGTTAATGAGTTTGAGCCTCAGATCTCCGCTCTTTCGGATGAGGATCTTCGCGCCAAGACCGAGGAATTCCGAGCCAAATATGGCGCCGGAACTACCTTGGATGAATTACTGCCTGAAGCATTTGCAGTAGTTCGGGAAGCAGCGCGCCGAACTTTGGGTCAGCGTCACTATGACGTACAGATCATGGGTGGCGCCGCGCTTCATCAAGGCAATATCGCCGAAATGAAGACCGGTGAAGGAAAGACTCTCGTTGCAACTCTACCTTCCTACCTAAATGCGATCAGCGGTAAAGGTGTGCACGTGGTTACCGTTAACGATTATCTAGCGGAGCGCGACAGCGAGTGGATGGGTCGAATCCATCGTTTCTTAGGGCTCAAAGTCGGTGTAATTCTCTCGAGCATGACTCCAACAGAACGTCGCGAAGCGTATTTGTCTGATATTACCTACGGCACCAACAACGAATTTGGTTTTGATTATCTTCGCGACAACATGGCATGGGCGCTGGAAGATTGCGTACAGCGCGAACACAACTTTGCTGTGGTTGACGAAGTTGACTCAATTCTGATCGATGAAGCGCGTACTCCTTTGATCATCAGTGGTCCCGCAGATAAGGCCACCAAGTGGTACATGGAATTCGCTACCATCGCTGGAAAACTTGAGCGAGATGCGCATTATGAAATAGATGAAAAGAAGCGCACGGTTGGAATTTTGGAAGAGGGCGTGACCAAGGTAGAAGAGTTGTTAGGGATCGAAAATCTTTATGAATCCGTGAACACTCCAATGATCGGCTACCTAAATAATGCTGTTCGCGCCAAGGAACTTTTCAAGCGCGATAAAGATTACGTGGTGATGAGCGGGGAGCTACTAATCGTCGATGAGCACACTGGTCGAATTTTGGCGGGCCGTCGCTACAACGAAGGTCTCCATCAAGCTCTGGAAGCAAAAGAGCGCGTCGAAATCAAAGACGAGAACCAGACTTTGGCAACCATTACCCTGCAGAACTATTTCCGGCTATATAACCGCCTTTCGGGCATGACCGGAACCGCAATGACCGAAGCCGCGGAATTAATGCAGATTTACAAGCTTGGTGTTATTCCAATTCCGACGAATAAGCCAATGCAGCGGGAAGACCGTTCAGATCTAATATATAAATCCGAGGTCGGAAAATTTATTGCCGCCGCCGATGACATTGCAGAACGTCACCGCAAGGGCCAACCGGTCTTGGTTGGAACTGTAAGCGTAGAAAAATCGGAAGAACTTGCCTCACTTCTGAAAAAGCGCGGTATTCCCCATGAAGTACTAAATGCTAAGCAGCACGAACGCGAAGCCGCCATCATTGCTCGGGCCGGATCAATCGGTGCGGTGACAGTTGCCACCAATATGGCCGGTCGTGGAACCGACATTATGTTGGGCGGAAACCCTGAGTTTATGACCGATTTCGAACTTCAACGTAAGGGACTATCTCCGGTAGAAACCCCGGAGCAGTACGAAGCCGCGTGGGCTCCAGAACTTGCGAAGCAAAAAGCAGCAGTAGCCAAGGAGCACGAGACCGTAGTTGAACTTGGTGGCCTCTATGTTTTAGGTACCGAGCGTCACGAATCGCGCCGTATTGATAATCAGTTGCGCGGTCGGTCTGGTCGCCAGGGCGATCCCGGCGAATCCCGTTTCTACCTTTCACTCCAAGATGATTTGATGCGTCGTTTTAACTCCGGGATGGTTGAGCGCTTCTTAGGTGCAGCGGGAATCCCAGAGGATGCCCCTATCGAATCAAAATTGGTTTCAAATGCGATTAGATCAGCGCAAACTCAAGTTGAAGCACTCAACTTTGATATGCGTAAGAATGTTTTGAAGTACGACGATGTTATGAATAGACAGCGAGAGGTCGTCTATCGGGAACGTCGTGAAGTATTAGAAGGCGCTGACATAAAGGAACAAGTCGCAACATTCATGGCGGATACTTTGACCGCATATGTAACTGCCGCAACTTCCGAGGGCTACCCAGAAAATTGGGACCTTGAGACGCTATTTACTGCGCTTAAGTCGCTCTACCCGGTCTCGTTCACGATTGAATCGATCGAGGCTGAAGTCGGTTCTCGTGCCGGCTTAGATCAAGGCTACTTGCTTCATAAAGTATTGGAAGATGCGCAGGCGGCGTATGCCACCCGCGAGGAATCTCTCACACCAGAAGTCACCAGAGAGCTAGAACGAAAAGTTTTACTTTCGGTTCTAGATCGCAAGTGGCGAGAGCATCTTTACGAGATGGATTATCTACAGGAAGGCATTGGGCTTCGTGCAATGGCCCAGCGCGATCCTCTAGTTGAATACCAACGCGAAGGCTTTGATTTATTTGCTGCCATGATGGATTCCATAAAGGAAGAGATGGTCGGTTATCTCTTTAATGTTGAAGTCCAAATCGAAAGTGAAAGCAACGAAGTCGGAGCAAAAGGCCTAGAAGCCGATTCTCACCCGACCCAGCAACTTCGCTATTCGGCAGCAGATGTCGATGGCGTTGTTCGCGAAAGTGGCGGCGGTACCAGCCGAAATGCTCCATGTCCTTGCGGATCTGGGCGCAAATACAAGCGCTGCCACGGTGCCGCTTAACTACAACAGGATTAGTTCAGTGCAGAGCCAGCGGTTGTCTACGCCTTCAAAGCGCAGAATCAGAGATCGAACTCGATCTGCGATTCGAAGCGTGACTGTGGTTTCACAAACCCCTTCAACTGGCTCTGAAAGATAGATCTTTCGCACCCGCGGTATCTCTTTATAACTGCCACTGCTCCTAGTTAATTGTGAGTGCACGCTGCGGTGACACCATCTGGCTAATTGCATTGGTTGGCGTCGGCCGCCCCAAATTTCAATTACTCCGATCACAAATCGTTCCACCCAAGGTTGAAGTTCCGGGAGCTCGCTTTTGTAACTGGGACGGGCGGAGAATTCGGGATCAATCTCCTCACCAGGGTAGGTATCTGGTGTTGGCACCAGGAAGAGTTTTGTCGGGATCTTTGGAGTGGGCGCTGGCTGCGCTTCATAGAGGGCGAGCATGGGATGGCGCCAAAGCGCTGGATCTATTGGAACTGGTGAGCCTGCCCGCGCAAATTCTATTGGTCGGGTAATTATATTTGTCGACGAATCAAGTGAAGTGGTCATGAGGTAAATCTGTCGCTGGAAACTGGCGCCGACCTCATCCTTTCGGATGAAATCGAATTCCACCCAGGGTGATGATGTGGATCAATCGTTCCTTGGCATTAGTAATCGCTAGTACTTATAAGCCATGCTTAATTTTCCTAGACAACTTCCAAGAAATCCTCGTGCTGCGTTGGCAATTGTGCTTATCGCAATCTCATTCATCGCTGCTTTCGCTATTTCACAAGAGGCACATCGAAGCATCCAGGTGTGGTCCGCCACTCATCCATTGCTTGTAGGACAATCTATAACCAGCAGCGATGTGAAACTTTCGCGAGTCTTGCTTCCAGAAAATGCCAGCCACTACCTGGCAAGTTCGGCAGACATATTCAATTTAAAAGTTCAATCTCAAGTCGGGGTCGGTGAATTGATTCCAGTTACTGCACTAACTAAGCAGATAGGGGTAAGCCATATGCAGAGTCTCCCAGTGCGAGTAGCTAGAAGCGATTTGCCCACTGACCTTCAAGTAGGGCAGCGAGTTGATCTATATTCTGTGGCGACAAGTGCAACGCAATCTACAACAGATCCAGTGATAGCGGCCCTAGGACTCACCGTCGAAGCAATCGATCAGAAATCAAAGGATCTGGGTGGCGATATCGGAATTGTGCTTTCAATTTCCAAAAGTTCAGTGCTGTCTGTGGTTAGAGCAATTGCGTATTCAAGAGTTGTGGTGGTTCGTGATGCGATCTGAGATTCCGCAACTTGAAGTTATAACTGCAATTTCCGATGCTGAGTGCGAGGATTTCGTATCACAGTTACTTTTTTCGCAAGGCTGGAATATTATTTATCGCGCGATAGATTTCGATTCGCTAACTCAGGCTCTGGTGACTCGGAGCGATTCTTTGCGAACCGTTGTTATTTACAAAAGCGATCTACCTGGCAGCGATTCCAATGGCTTTGAAGTACTTATGAAGTCCACTGTTACTCTCATCTGTTTGGACGAAGTTGAAATTAATTCTCACAAAGTTATGACCTACATCAGAAGTCAACTACGGTTGCCGCTTCTCCAGACACCTGCTATTAATCGATCGATCGATCGAGCACCGGCCGAAATTGTTCTAGAGAAAGCAGAACGCAAAGTTATTACCGTAACTGGAACTACAGGCGCTCCAGGTCGAACCCACCTCGCCTACAACTTGGCCAACTACCTTTCGTGGCAGCGTGGCGTGCAGTTAATAGATGCAGATTTTCGTTCCCCCTCTTTGGCGTATGTATCAGGAGCCGCACAGAATTTAGGGAGTCGATGTCAACTCGTTACCTTAGACTCACAAACCAAACCAACTACATTGCCTATCCAGGAAAGTTCGGCCAAATCTGTGGCGGTGATTGATTTAGGCGCGCTTCTGCCGCTCGAAGAGGTACTTAATGATCGAAGGTGGCATGCAACATTAATGCACCACATTCTCGAGCTAAGTACTTCACTGATTTATGTTACGAAATCTTCTGGAATTGGCTTGGTTCGGCTGGAACGTTTTATTGCGGATTTTCCGATTCTCTTGCGAAAGATTCCAATCGTTTACGTCCTAAACCAACAAACCAGCACTCGTGAAGACCGAGCAATCGAGGCGCGATTCCTCAGTCTCACGGCAGGAGAGGAGCGATTTGTCCTTCCGAAAGAGATCCATCACCTGGCTCCGATTGCTCAGAAGCATCGATCCAAACGCTTTGAGATCAACACTGGAACTTCTCGGTTGTCTAAGCAGATGGGTAAGATTGCTGAATTAGTTACCTGAGAGGCGAGAATGGCATCGATCGACGAGCTAGTTGCTGCTCAAACTGCGCTGACCGGGGCTGATCGCGATCGACTTTCAGAGCTAATTGCCGAATGGCAATTGTTGGCAGATCTCTCCTTTGCTGACCTAATCCTTTGGGTTCCCAAACGCAAGGATTACAAAACCTGGCCGGAAGGGCATCTGGCAATTGCCCACATTCGACCTACCACTGCGGCAACGGTATTTACCCACGATGTAATCGGCTCCGAACTATCTTGGGGTGAGAACGCCAGAATTGATCAGGCACTTTCTCAGGGAGAGATAGTTCGAGATTCACAACCTGAACTCGTTGGTGATCTCTTAATTAAAGAGGAGACCATTCCAGTCCTCTTTGAAGAGCGCATTATCGCGGTCATCTCGCGCCACCGCGATGCCGTCCAAATGCGATCCGCTTCTCGACTAGAAATAAATTATCGCGAGATTGCGCATAACATTTATCGAATGGTTGCCGAAGGTGCCTTCCCAATTCAAAACAGTATCTACCGAGCGGAATCCGCCCCCAGAGTTGGTGATGGACTGATTCGATTAGATAGCGTTGGAAATATTAGCTACGCCAGCCCCAATGCCCGGTCTGCCTTCAGTAGAGCTGGCTGGGATGCCGAGTTGGAAAATCATATTTTAGGTGATGTGATGGAATCACTTATGGGCAGTTCGCCCAAGCCAATGGAAGAGCGATGGCGAGTCATCGTAAGTGGTGAGCAACTTCGCCGAGCAGATTTTGAGAATGATCGCGGCATTGTTGACACCTTAGTTATGCCACTAATGCAAGGTGGGGATCGAATTGGTGCCATAGTTTTAGTTCACAATGTGACCGAACTGCGACGCCGAGATCAAGCTTTGGTGACCAAAGACGCCACCATCAGAGAAATTCATCATAGAGTTAAAAACAATTTGCAAACCGTCTCAGCTCTGCTTCGATTGCAATCGCGAAGAGTCGAAGATCCAATTGCAAGCGCTGCACTTGCCGAGGCAGTCCGCCGTGTTGCATCTATTGCAATTGTTCACGAGACTCTTTCGACCAGTTCAACCGAGACGGTTCAGTTTGATGAGGTTTACGATCGAATAGTTCACAATGCGATCGAGCTAAGCTCTCATCCCATCACATTAGCTAAACACGGTTCTTTCGGAGTATTTGCGGCGCAACTTGCAACTCCGTTAGCGCTAGTGATTACTGAATTAATTCACAATTCATTGGAGCATGGACTAGCTGAAACGGGCGACACCTTGCGCGCCGAAATTGTTCGCACCAGCGACCGCTGCACTATTGCAATTATTGATAATGGCGAGGGTCTGCCCGCAGATTTTCAGTGGGAGCAATCTTCAAACCTGGGGCTGCAGATTGTTCGAACGCTCACTGAGAATGAATTAAGAGGCACGATTACCCTGAAACGAATAAATAATGAAACTTGGGCGACCCTTGAGTTTCCGATCAGTGCAATCCGATAAGCGCCCTTAGAAGCTGTTCTGGCTCTCCATCATGCGAGCTCGATTTCGGGCGGCACGACGCTTGAGGGCGCGACGTTCATCTTCAGATAGCCCACCCCAAACCCCAGCATCTTGGCCGCTTTCTAGCGCCCATGCCAGGCAAGGTTCCTTAACTGGGCAGCGCTGACAGACCTTCTTCGCCTCTTCGATTTGGGCTAAAGCCGGTCCAGTGTTGCCGATCGGGAAGAAGAGTTCTGGATCTTCATCTCGACAGGCTGCTTCGTGTCGCCAGTCCATGCGTCTGCACTGCTCCTAAAGGTGGTTCGTTGGGATCAGCCCTTGGGTTAAGGTGATTTGTCCTAATAAGCATCGAATTCGATCGCCTAAGTGGCTATTGTCTCGCGGATCACTGGCTATAACAAGGATATCTGCTGAGAGATTCCTGCAAATATCTTCCAATGAGGAGGGATAAGTCACAGTGCCCCCGACAGGAATCGAACCTGCGCCCCCGCCTCCGGAGGGCGGTGCTCTATCCCCTGAGCTACGGGGGCTCAAGTAATAAATAATTCTAATAAGTAGTGAGGTAATTCAGCACTCTTGATTCGAACTTCATATTCAGGGGATATCTGTAACAATTCCGTTTATGAGTGAGAAAGCATATTTTGCTACCGGTTGTTTTTGGGGTGCGGAGCGAAGGTTCTGGGGGTTACCAGGCGTAATCGCAACCTCGGTTGGATATCAAGGGGGTAGTAGACCCACTCCTTCTTACGAACAAGTTTGTACTGGTGTAACGGGTCATGCGGAGACTGTCGAAGTTGAATTTGATCCTTCGGTGATCTCCTACCAAAGATTGCTCGAAGAGTTTTGGACCATGCATGATCCAACCTCTTTAAACCAGCAGGGTAACGATGTGGGCACCCAATATCGCAGTGCGATCTTTGCTACCACGCCTCATCAACTTATTGAGGCGATCAATACCAAGGATTTATACGAGGCCGAGCTCATAAAGAACGGCATCGGCAAGATTTGTACTGAAATTCAGGAGAGCGAAGGTCACACTTATTGGTTGGCTGAGGAATACCACCAAAAATATTTGGCCAAGAATCCAAACGGCTATGACTGTCATTCCTCTACCGGCGTGGCATTTCCAACTATTGCAGTGGGTTTAAGTGGCTCGCATGAGTAACGAAGGAATTTCACCGCTGCGCCCAGATGGCAGCGCATATCCAGTTCAAATCGATGAGATTGCCCTCGCGGCAACTTTGGATCCGCTTTCTTATGAAGTGCTTCGCAATGCCGCAACCGAACGTCCCTTCACCGGCGAGTACACCGATAGCGAAAGAATTGGCGTTTACAAATGCAAGGCATGCGCCGCTGAACTATTCCGAAGTGAAACCAAGTTTCACTCTGGTTGTGGTTGGCCATCATTTTATGCACCGACTGATGAGGATGCGGTCGTATTGATTGAGGACCGATCGCTTTTTCCGCGAGTTAGAACAGAAGTGCGCTGTGCTTCTTGTGGTTCTCACTTAGGTCATGTCTTCGAAGGTGAAGGTTATGACGTACCTACCGATCAGCGTTGGTGCATTAATTCGGTATCGATGATGTTGGAAGAAAAGCCCTAGTTCACCAGCTCTATTTATTATCTAAAGCCTTCCAGCAGTACCAAGCTACGACGCTCTGGTATCCAGCAAATTGTTCCCCAAGGGTTTCTAGTTCCTCGGGCTTCAATTGGATTGGAAGTTGGTGCAATTTCTCCCATCCGCGCCGAACTCCCAAATCTCCCACCGGCCAAAGATCTAGTCTTCCTAAATGGAACATAAGAAACATTTCCACAGTCCAGCGACCAACGCCCCAAAGCGCCGTCAACTCTTCCGAAATCTCCGCGTTGCTCATCTTAGGAAATTTCGAAAAATGTAGATCTTTATTTAGCGTGGCAGTCGTGAGCTCCATGATTGCGCGTGTCTTAGCACCCGAAACGCCGGCGCTACGAAGAACGTCGGGGGAGAGTTCGGTCATTCGCTCCGGGGTTATACGTCCATTAACCAATGCTTTTACTCTGGCAGTTATGGTATCTGCCGCTTTTATCGCTAATTGCTGCGACAAGATGGAGGTAACCAAAGTTTCATAATGGCTATGAGCTGGACGCCTACTGCCAATATCGCAAAGCTCGCTCTCTTTGATCACCGCTTTAAAGGCGGGATCAGTTTTTGCAATCTTCCTTACAATCTTTTGCATTTCTGCAGGTTCGATTAAGGTCATAGGGAGAATGAAGGGTACTCATCCGTTACGAGCACAAAGGCATATCCGTAAACACGATTCCAATATTGAATTGTCCCCAAAACTGGATGGATGGCCCACTCCGGATAAACTCCCGATGCGATCGTGGTCAACCAAGCGACGAAGGTGACTATTAGCGCATAGATAGCATAGATCGCTCCTACAATATAGAGCGGGATCGCCAAGAACCATTTAAACAGTGGGGCAAATTGATTCAGCGCCTTGCCGCCTTGGACATCTGGAAATTCAACGGCAATCTTTGGATTAGCCTCTATTGAAGGATAGTCATCCGTCAATAGAAAGAGATAAGCCCCAACGCGAGCATTTAGTTCCATCACCGCATGATTAAAAGTTAGAACATAACTGGGATATTTTCCGCGGAATAAGAGTGCAAGAAATGCTGGGGCCAAAACCATTCCGGCGCTGTATGAGAAATTGTTATCAGAGCTAAAATTTTTGGCGAAGGCGCCGAGAAAAATCAGAACTGGAAAGACCAAAATTCCACGCAATAAGGTTGTGGATCGGTCGCGTGGGCCGGTTTGAACCTCGATTGTGGTTGATATTTGGGCCATGGGCGCCTCCTTTGGCTAGGGTTACCTTCAAGGTACGGTATTTTCACTAATGATAATGAAGATTATTAGGTCTGGAGTGAATTCTTGAGTAACACTGCTTGGATTTGGACGCTGGCGGCTCTTTCACTAGTTCTCTCGTTCGATTTCGCGATGGCTTTTATCAACCGAAACCGACCAACCTCACTAAAGGCTGCCGCCGCTTGGACGCTCTTTTATGTCTCCTTGGCAATCGGTTTTGGTTATTCCTTAGGTATTTGGTCAACTCATCAAGCTCGAAGCGAGTTCTTCGCCGGTTGGATAACCGAGTATTCACTCTCTTTCGACAACCTCTTTGTTTTCATTCTGATCCTTGCAAGACTGAAAGTTGCTAAAGAACGTGAAGAATTGGTATTACTTATCGGAATTGTCTCATCATTATTTCTTCGCGGAGCTTTCATCGCTGGAGGATCTGCACTGATTAATCGCTGGTCGGCGGTTTTCTTTCTCTTTGGTGCTTTCTTGATCTACACCGCAATCCAGTTGGTGCGCGAAAGTGAAGAAGAAGAGTGGAACGAAGGTCGACTGCTTCAATTTATCAGAAATCGTGGCGCCTCTACATTTGTGGTTGCGTTGGTTGCTATCGCTACTACGAACGTTCTTTTTGCTTTCGATTCAATTCCAGCGATTTTTGGCTTGACAAAAAATCCCTACGTAATCGTCACTGCAAATATCTTTGCGCTTATGGGATTGCGTCAGTTGTACTTCTTAATTGGCGGATTGATGCAGAAATTGATTTACCTTACAGAAGGATTGGCAACAATCCTGGGATTTATTGGACTCAAATTGGTCTTCGAAGCTGCTGACCATCAAGGGTGGCATAAAGTTGCCGGCATTAAGATCCCCGTAATTTCGTTGCAAGTAAGTTTAGGATTCATCATCGTCGTTCTTGGTGCCACGACGATACTTAGTCTTTGGAAGAGCAGACAAAGTCCGGGAACCACAACCAACTAGTATTAAGTGAGATAATTGCGCCATGTTAAAAGTAGACGGCTTATCGATTTCTGAACTTCAAAAGCGCCGGAGCGCCAAGTGGAGCGGCTATGGCGATGAAGTTCTGCCGCTTCCAGTTGCCGAAATGGACTTCGAGATTGCCGAACTGATTCGCAAGACTTTAATCGAGATGTTAGAACGCTCCGACACCGGCTATTTAGGGCCGGTTCCAGAACTGTCAATCAACTTGGCAGAGTTTACAAAGGCGCGCTGGGGTTGGGAGATTGATCAAGCGCAGGTATTTATAGCAACTGATGTTGGCGTAGGTATGGTTGAGATGGCTCGAACGATTGTCTCCCCAGGAGAAACCATCTTGATTAATTCCCCCGTTTATCACAATTTTTATGGCTGGATCCGAGAGCTAAAATGCACCGCTGTCGATGTCCCGCTGAAAGTCGAGAACCTTAACTACAGTATGGATTTCGCCGCTATTGAATCTGCTTATGCGGCCGGCGTGAAGCTCCATTTCATTTGTAGCCCACACAATCCGGTTGGCACCATCTTTAGCAAAGCCGAACTTTCGCAATTAGCCGATCTGGCCAAACGTTATGGCGTGGCGATCTTTAGTGATGAGGTACATGCTCCGCTCGCATATAACGCCCCTGATTTTGTACCCTTTTTATCCGTTAGCGAAACCGCCAGGGAAGTTGGCATCTGCGTTACCGCCGCTAGCAAGGCCTGGAATCTCGCGGGACTCAAGTGCGCAACAATAATTACGCAACACCAGCGCTGGAATCAATTAGCGTTGCAAATGCCGGAATCAGTCCACTGGCGCGCCTCGCTATTTGGGGCGGTTGCATCAGCCAAAGCTTACGAATGCACTGAATGGTTAGATGCTGCAATTCAAACCATGGATCGCAATCGCCACTTATTAGCGAAGTTGCTAACAGAAAAACTTCCCGACGTTGGCTATCGAATTCCAGATTTTGGTTATTTGGCTTGGTTAGATTTCACGAACCTAAATCTTGGCGATGATCCAACTGCCTTCATACTTGAAAATGCGAAGGTTGCCTTGAATTCCGGCCAAAGTTTTCAAGCCAGCTCAAATCAGTTTGCCCGCCTTAATTTTGCTACCAGCGCGGAAATTCTTACCTTGGCAATCGACAAGATCGCAGCGGCAGTTAACTCTAAGAAATGAGTGCCAACGAATTTGATATTCTCATTATTGGGGGCGGCCATAACGGATTAGTCGCGGCTTGCTACTTAGCTCGCGAAGGACTCAGCGTTTGCATTTTAGAAAAGAACGATTCATTAGGTGGGGCGACCGTAAGCCAGAAAGTATTTTCGGATTTCGATGCCCGACTATCGCGCTACTCCTATTTGGTCTCCTTACTTCCAGACCAGATCATTTCGGATTTGGGTTTGGATTTTGAGGTTTTATCGCGCGAAGTCGCCTCCTTTACCCCCGAAAAGGTTGCAAATGAAGATTTGGGATTACTAATCACTACCGAACCCTCGAAAGCCACCCAAGAAAATTTTGAGTTACTCACTGGAAATCTTGAGGAATACCAAGCCTGGCAAGAGTTTTATGGGGAACTACATCAGATGGCGCAAGCCATTGCGCCCACCTTATTGAAGCCACTTCCCTCCCGATCCGAACTTCGAGCTCTGGTCGGCCAGCGAATTTGGGATGAAATTATGGAAGCACCTCTTGGTGAAGCGATCGAGCGCCGATTTAAATCGGATTTAATTCGAGGCATAGTTCTGACCGATGGCTTAATCGGTACCTTTGCCGATGCCCACGACATGGCAGCCAATCGCTGCTTTGTATATCACTTAATAGGAAATGGTTCGGGGGAGTGGAAAGTTCCACGCGGTGGCATGGGTCAGTTGGTCTCAGAGTTAACCCGAGTTGCCATGGAATCTAGAGTGCAATTTGTAACTTCAACAAATGTTTCTGCAATTTCTGAAATTGAATCTGGTTTTGAAGTCATAGCTGAATCAGGGATTTCCTATCGTGCGAAATATGTTATTGCGAACTGCGCGCCACAAACCCTCGCAAAATTGGCCGGAACTCCAAAGCCCGAAAGTTTGGACGGCTCCCAAGTAAAAATCAATATGCTGTTGCAGAAATTACCTCGACTAAAAAGTGGAATCGATCCAAAGAAAGCGTTTGCGGGAACCTTCCATTTCGATGAGCGATACACCGATCTGCAGTTGGCTTACGCTCAGAGTGCTGCTGGTTTTATTCCGGATCGAATTCCAGCCGAAATGTATTGCCATACTTTGACTGACAAGAGCATTCTTAGTGCCGAGTTAAATGTCGCTGGATATCAAACGTTGACCATGTTTGTAATGCATACGCCGGCGAACCTCTTTGATCAAAACCATGATCAAGTAAAAACTGAAATTGCGGCAAAGGTATTAAATCAACTCAATCAATATTTGTTGGATCCGATCGAAGAATGCCTGGCAGTTGCCAGCGATGGCTCACTCTGCATTGAAGTAAAAAGTCCCCAAGAGATCGAGAAAGAGATCGGGCTACCACGCGGCAATATTTTCCATAAGGACCTTTCATTTCCATTTCGAGAAGATGGAGAACAACCCAGCTGGGGCGTTGAAACCGCCATTCCGAACCTCTTTCTTTGTGGTGCTGGAGCGATTCGCGGCGGCGGGGTCAGCGGAATACCTGGGCATAATGCTGCTGCGGCAGTGCTGGAGCGCGTAAAAGGTTAGGCTTGCGCTATGTCTGAATCACTAGATGGCTTACATCCTGATACCAAAGTAGTTGCAGCTGGCCGGCCACCCAGAACTCCTGACGGCAATCTAAACCCCAGCATCTCGCTTAGTTCGACCAATCACCCTGGTGGACCGATTGGTTATGGCCGCTTCGGCAACGAGACCTGGAGTGCTCTCGAGAGCGCAATCGAGGCGCTTGAGCATGGGAAGACTTTGCTCTTTCCGTCGGGGATGGCCGCCATCAATGCGATTTTTGATTTGTTGCCTATCGGTTCAGTTTTGACGGCTTCGCGAAATGGCTACACCGGCGTTATGAATATATTGGCTGCCAGAGAACGCAATGGTCAACTTGAGGTGCGCTATGTGGACGTTTCAAATACCACCGAAGTGTTAGCTGCCCTGCCAGGTACCTCATTACTTTGGATTGAATCGCCAACTAATCCAGCGCTTGAGGTTGCAGATTTGCCAACAATAATTCCAGCGGCAAAAAGTCTGGGTATCGGCGTCGCAGTTGATAACACTTTTGCGACTCCGTTGTTGCAACAGCCGCTAGATATGGGCGCTGATTTAGTTATGCAATCGGTCACCAAATACTTATCGGGCCACAGCGATATTTTGATGGGCAGCGTTTCGACAAAGGATGAAGGTCTATTTAGTCGGCTGACTGATATCCGTAAATTTGGTGGCGCAATTCCAGGTCCCTTTGAAGCCTGGCTCGCACTTCGCGGTCTAAGGACTTTGGCACTTCGCTTTGAGCGCGCCCAGGCGAACGCAATGGAGCTTGCGATCCGACTTCAATCCCATCCAGCAGTCGATCGCGTTCGCTATCCGGGGCTTCCTACCGACCCCCACCACGCCACCGCTATCAAATTTATGGCGGGTTTTGGTGCTGTTTTAGCGATTGATGTGAAGGGCGGCGCCGCGGCGGCGGATAAAGCCTGCGAATCTTCGAAATTGGTCACTTACGCGACTTCGCTAGGTGGTGTGGAATCCTTGTGGGAACGTCGGCATCGATGGGGCTCCGAGAGTCCAACAATTCCCGTAAATCTGGTCCGAATTGCCGTTGGCATTGAAAATATTGAAGATTTGTGGCGCGACATAGATCAAGCACTGAGGATATCGCAGGAATAAATTCTCGCGATGGCGTAGATTTAAGCCATGTTAAAAGCGATTCGCCGCATTCTCGGCACCTTTGCTTTTTTCGCGCTGATTTTTGGAGCGCTCAAGTCATTCTTCGATTGGATGGCTCGCGGTGAAGATGATAATCACGAAGTCTTTACTGATGAGGAAGAACGCGAAGACGTTTGGTGAGCACTGAATACCTTCCTGGCGTTTGTAACATTGGTCCAGGAGAAATTAAACGACGTCGCTTAGTTGGGCTCCTCGGGCTTATCGCTACCGTTGCCACTTTTATAGTTTTGATAGGCAGTTCAGCTAATCGCCCATCCCGGCTGAGCATTTTCATCCCGGCCATGATCTTTGCAACTGGCTGGATGCAGGCGCGGAAGAAATTTTGTTTGGCTTTTGGTTTGATGGGCACTTTCAACTTCGGGGCGCTGGGAAGACTTTCTAAAGTAGCAGACCCGATCGCCAAGCGCCAAGATCTTGCAACTGTTACAAGAATTGGGGCTCAAGCTCTAGCAATTGCGCTACTAATTACGGTTGTAACTATCCTGCTTCCGTTTTAATCTTTTTTGAAATTGATCGATCAAATTATAGAAAATTGAACCAATAATTATTCCCCAAATTAAATCAATCAATAGGACCGATGCTGCCGTGATTGCGATAGTCGCTACATTTAATTTCGTAGTTTTTAACAACTCACGTAAATTAGCGGGACTGGCAATTCGATAAGAAGTACCTATAAGAACACCCGCCAAAGCTGCGGTCGGAACATGAGAAATAACGGGATTGAGCAGCATCACAACAACGATTAGAAATAGGGCATGAAATATCGCGGCCATTCTAGATTTCGCGCCAGAGCGAACATTTACGCTGGTACGCGCAATCGCACCAGTAGCCGGCATTCCACCCAGAACTGAAGCAACAATGGTGGCTAGTCCCTGGCCGAAGAGTTCGCGATTTGGTTGATATTTCTGCGCCGGTATATGAATATGTGCCATTTGATCGGCCACTCGAGCCGAGAGCAAAGATTCAATTGCACCAAGCAGTGCAATTTCAATAGCGGCAATCAAGAGAGTCGAACCTGATAGACCGTGAAAATTTACGCTCGTAAAGTTAAAAACCTTTGAGGGCAAATTTCCAACGGTTGAAGTTTTTAGATTAAAAACGGTTACGACCAAAGTGCCCACAATAATGGCGACGAAGGAGGCTGGGACGTGGACTTTAATCTTTAACCTCTTGGCCAAATGTGGATAACTAAATTTAACTGCCAGCGTAAGAATTACCAGCAAAATTGCGGTCCAGTGCAGACCAGATTTCAAGGCCGCCTTTAAGGTATCAAAAGCTACCAAAAGGGTGTGGGAGCCATGTGCCTTCGGTGCATCAAGCGCTATGGGGACCTGCTGTAGACCGATCACCATGGCAATGCCTAAAGTGAAGCCTTCCATGACCGACCAAGGTGTTTTATTAATCAGGTTTCCGGCCCTAAGTATTCCTGACAAGATAATTATGATCCCTGCAATTACCCCTAGCGGCGCAAGTGAGCTGACCCCGTATTTAGCAACTATTGGAACTAAAACAACAGTCATAGCTCCTGTGGGGCCACTCACCTGAAATTTGGAACCGCCGAAAATTGCCGCAATTAGTCCCGCAAAAATTGCTGTGATTAAACCTGCTTGTGCGCCGGCACCAGTTGTGATTCCAAAAGCTAGCGCTAGCGGAAGTGCAACGATCCCAACTGTTATTCCAGAGATTAAATCCCGACGCCAACCAGTTCTTATACCCTGATAATCGGCTTTAGTTGGGAGGAATTCGCTCAGGAACTGCATGATCGGTAAAGGTACCTTAAATAAATCTCAATTCCGGCGCTAACGAGGCGCTCTTGCTCACATCTTCAAAAATTTTTAGTAGATTGCGGCAGTGAGCAATCAAATCCCAGCGCCAAAGACTTTACATATTGTTCTGAACGGCGTGATGGAAGACTCTCGAGTCCTAAAGTGTGCCTGGTCTTTGGGAAATGCCGGTTGGGAGGTATTGGTAACTGGGGCTTCTCCTCATACCTACTCAGATTCACTAGACATTGGGTATGCCACGATCCGCCGATTACCGCTCAAAGTCGTTGTTAAGCAACAATCTGCCGCTTTTATTTTGCGAGCCCTTCGCTACTACAAGCGGCGATTTGAAGCGAAATATCTGCCCGCAAAGAAACCAATGATTCCCAATCTTCGCAAAGCGACTTCGGAAATTCTTCCGGTTGCTCTTGAATTTGGTCCTGATGTAGTTCACGCGCATGATTACACCGCACTTCCAATCGCGGGCGCTGTGGTTGATGCCATGAGGCGGGCGGGCCGAAAGGTCGCATTGGTTTATGATGCACATGAATATGTTCCTGGCGTTGCACATTTGCGAAAGCCGCTTGCCGATCTATATACCGAAAATGAGCGAAAGTACGGCGCAAAAGCCGATGCAGTTTTATCGGTGAGCGAAGGAATGTCTGATCTATTAATTCCGCATCTAGGCGTAAGCGCGAGACCAGAGATTGTGGCCAATGATCCTTTGGTTGAGGGTCAGCAACCAGCGGTACGCAATTTGCGAAATGACTGCGGAATTGGCTCTGAAGTCCCACTCATGGTTTATTCCGGCGCCGTTGCGCCGCAACGTGGAATTCTTACTGCGGTAGAAGCTCTTCGAAAAATGCCCGGGGTTCACTTAGCAGTTATTGCCAATCCCAAAAATGAAACCGTGCTTGCACTCAAGGCTAGTGCACCGGATTTGATAGACCGGTTTCACGTTAGGCCATATGTTCCAAACGCAGAACTAGTTTCATATTTATCGACAGCAGATATTGGGCTGATTCCGATTCATCATCGGCTTAATCACGAGATTTCGCTGATCACTAAGTTTGGTGAATACATGCAAGCAAAATTGCCAATCGTAGTAAGCGATGTAAAAACCATGTCAGAAGAGGTCATCCGATTAGGAAACGGTGAAGTGTTTATCGCTGAAGATGTAGACGGTTTTGTCGAAGCGGTTAAGAAAGTTTTAGCAAACCCGGCTAAATATCGTGCGAAGTACACCTCGGAACGATTGGCCGAACGTAGCTGGGAACGACAAGCCGAAGAATTGCTGGCGATTTATTCTCGAATATCTGGAAGGGGATCGCAGGCTCGAGAACATCGTCCCTTCAAGATTTCTAAACCCGTTAAAGACTAAAGTTCAGCTGGGGCTCCGATAACACGGAAAGTTACTCCACCAAAGTTTTTCGGGTTGAAGGCTCGACGGCCATCAACAACCGCTTTAAGGCCGGGGAAGTTTTCCGCCGATAAAACTTTATATTCGGCATGGTCGGCTTGAAGAATTAGCCCTTCGATTTCTTCGCCAAGCGCATAAGGGGTAAAACCTAAGCGGATAATTTCATCGTCGCTATACATCGGATCATGAACAACAACGTTGGCGCCCTGAGCGATTAGTGCCGCAACCGTTGGGAAAACGCCAGAGAAAGCTGACTCTTTGACGCCACCGCGATATGAAATACCAAGTACCGCAATCTTCTTACCGTTTAATTCGCCCAAGGCACCATGCAAAATACTGACGGCATGAACTGGCATCCCAGCGTTGGCTTCGCGCGCCGCACGTACAACGGTGGCGGCCGGGTCATTCCATAGATAAAAGCGGGGGTAGATCGGAATGCAATGACCACCTACAGCGATTCCTGGTTGATGGATATGGCTATAAGGCTGGGAGTTAGAGGCGGCAATAACTTTTGCAATATCGATGTTCGCGGTTTCGGCAAAGATAGCAAATTGATTTGCGAGTGCAATATTTACATCGCGGTATGTGGTCTCGGCAAGCTTAGCCATTTCACTTGCTTCACAAGTAAGCAAATCCCAAACCCCGTTTGCTTGAGTTAAATCGGGGCGATCATCAAAATCTAGAACTGCTTCGTAGAAGGCAATTCCAGCAGCAGTGCTTTTGACATTGATACCACCAACAAGTTTGGGATATTTCCGCAGATCGGCAAAGACGCGTCCAGTAAGCACGCGTTCTGGAGAGAAGATGAGGTCGAAATCGACACCGGCTTTAAGTCCAGAGCCCGCTTCAAGCGCTGGGGCGAAACGATTACGAGTTGTTCCTACCGGAAGGGTAGTTTCATACGAGACCAGAGTGCCTGGCTTCAATCCTGCAGCAATTTTTGCCGTGGCATCATCCATCCAACCGAAATCTGGAATGCCATCATTGTCAACAAATAGTGGAACTACCACAACAACGGCATCGGCTTCGGAGACTGCCGCAGTTGTATCGGTAGTCGCACGGAGATGTCCGCTGGTTACTACTTCAGCGAGATACTGCGAAAGATGCGCCTCGCCAGGGAAAGGTTCGGTGCCGGCATTAACCTGATCCACAGTTGCGCCATTTACATCGCAGCCAATTACATGATGGCCTTTCTTTGCAAATTGAACAGCCAGTGGCAAGCCAATTTTTCCTAACGCAACAACGGCAATCTTCATAGGGTGATGGTTTCCTTCGTTCGAGAACTTTCTAACATTGCTTCGGCAACGGCGACTGTTGCCAACCCTTGTTCCATTGTGACAATTCGCTCTGTGGCGCCTGGCAACCCGAGCACTGCATCGCGGAATGCCTCGTGCTCAACCCGCAGCGGTTCTGGCTTAGCAAAGGCATAGCGCACTACATCGCCTTCGCTGACTCCACGAAATGCGGCAACCGAATCCCATTGCGTGAGAACCGAGGCATTGGCATAAAAAGTTAAATCGGCAGTCAAAGTATCGGCGACCAAAGTTCCACGTTCGCCTGTGACCATGGTTAAACGTTCTTTAAAGGGTGTTAACCAGTTAACTAAGTGGTTGGTAATGATGCCGTTTTTGAGCTCTCCGATTGCCGCCACCATATCCTCATGTGGCCGGCCGGATTTATGAGTAGTGCGAGCTGAGACGGTGGCGAAGGCCGATCGAGCTACCCATGCCGTTAAATCAATATCGTGGGTGGCTAAGTCTTTGACCACGCCTACGTCAGCAATTCGCGCCGGGAATGGCCCTTGGCGCCTAGTAATAATCTGATAAACCTCACCGAGGTCGCCGGCATCTAATTTTTCCCGAAGTTTTTGCAGCGCTGGGTTATAACGCTCGATATGTCCGACGGCACCTACTAAACCCTTTGCGGCAAATGCCGCAGTGATTCGTTGCGCAGCTGGAGTATCTACTGCAAGTGGTTTTTCAATTAAGGCGTGAACGCCGGCTTCAGCAAGCGCCAAGGCTAGCTCTTCATGGAAAGCGGTTGGAGCTGCAACCATTGCGTAATCAACGCCAACTTTTATTAGCTCATGAACCGAAGCGAGAACCGCACGACCACCGGCGACGCCATGTGGATCACCCATGGGATCAGAGACGGCAACAAGATCAACGCCATCCAGGGAACCAAGCACTCGGGCGTGATGGCGCCCCATCATTCCTAGGCCAACTAGTCCGGCGCGAAGTTTTGTTGTGGCCATAATTAGAGCGCCGCCGCTACTTCGTTGGCAGCCGTAACAATGGTTTCCAGATCGGCTTGTGAAAGCGATGGGTGAACTGGCAGCGAAAGACACTCTTTGATGATCAGTTCGGTTTGTGGCAAATCAAGATCTAACATAAATGAGGGCAAGCGATGGATTGGTGTCGGGTAGTAAACGCCTGATCCAACTCCACGTTCGGTCAAGCCGGCCATAAATGCATCGCGCTTTTCGGCGCTGCCACCAGGAATACGAATGGTGTACTGGTGATAAGAGTGAGTAGTACCTGGTGCTACGTGCGGGACCATGACGCCCTTTAGATTGGCATCCAGGTAGGCAGCATTTGCTTGGCGTTGTGCGGTCCAGCCGGGAAGCTTGCGAAGTTGCACACGACCAATTGCAGCATGAATATCGGTCATTCGAGTATTGAAGCCAACAATCTCGTTGCGATAGCGAATCTCTTGACCTTGGTTTCGAAGTAATCGAAGGACGCGGGCGACTTCGGCATCATCGGTAACAACCATGCCGCCTTCACCAGCGGTCATGTTCTTTGTTGGATAGAACGAGAACGAGGCAACAACACCAAATTCGCCGGCATTTCGGCCATTAAGCGAAGCCAGGTGACCCTGGGCTGCATCCTCAATAATCTTCACACCATACTTATTTGAAATCTCTTCGTAGCGATCCATTGCGGCGATGTGACCGTAAAGGTGCACTGGCATGATCGCTTTGGTCTTTTTGGTAATTAAAGTTTCGACATGATCGGGGTCCATATTAAAAGTGATGGGATCAATATCAGCGAAGATCGGAGTAGCTCCAGCTAACGCAACAGAGTTAGCGGTCGCTGCGAATGAGAAGGAAGGAACTATTACCTCATCGCCCGCTCCAACACCGGCGGCGATAAAACCTAGGTGAAGTGCCGAGGTGCCAGAGTTCATGGCGACACAATGGCGGCCACCAACATGTGCCGAGAATTCTGCTTCAAATGCCGCGACTTCTGGCCCTTGGGCCAACATTCCAGATCGAAGAACTCGATCTACGGCTTCGCGCTCTTCGTCGCCAATAATAGGTTTCGCGGCTGGAATCATTGATTTTCACTCTCTTCAACTAGTTTTTCGGGACTGATTTCAAGATAAGTATTTTGCGTGATCGGGCAACGGAAGCGATTATCACCGGCAGGTTCTAAGGGAACCCCGCTGCGACCAACCCAGCGAATTCGTTTTGCTGGAACCCCAGCTACCAGTGCATATTCTGGAACATCTTTGGTAACTACTGCCCCCGCGGCAACCAGAGCCCAGGCTCCGATCTTCACTGGTGCGATACAAACAGCGCGAGCGCCGATGCTGGCGCCATCGCCAATGGTTACGCCGACCGAATCCCAATCGCTCGCGGATTTCAAAGTACCGTCGGGGTTAATTGCGCGAGGGTATTCGTCATTTGTTAGTACTGCGGCGGGACCGATGAAGACACCGTTACCCAGCACAGCAGGTTCATAGACCAAGGCATAATTTTGAACTTTGCAGTTATCACCCAAGATTGCGCCAGAACCGATGTAAGCGCCGCGGCCAATAATGCAGTTCTGGCCTAGCTGGGCTTGATCTCGAACTTGGGCCAAGTGCCAGATGGAACTTCCTTCGCCAATGGTTGCGGTGGCATCCACATCTGCAGTGGGGGCAATCCTTATTGACACTGGCTCAGCCTACCTTGAACGCTTGATGAGGCTCTCGACCCGACTGGCAAAAGCTCCGTATTCAGCCTCACTATCCAAGTTTTGACCAGCCCAAATTCGACCGCGCTCGCGCATTTGGATTAAGGGTTTTGGATCTGACTCCCACTGGGTCAGTAAATCGGCTATGGCGATCGGATCGGTCGCGATTGCCCCGGCCTGGCTCTGCTCGATGAGCGCCACACATCGTGGCAATGGGGTTGTGATCGTGGCTAACCCAACCGCCAAGTATTCATAGAGTTTCGATGGCACTGCTTCGACGAATGCTGGCGTGGCCTCAAGCAGTGAGAGCCCGACCCAGGCACCGGCGGCGAGCTTCCAGGAATTGGCTGGGGATAGGCGGCCGTAAAAAGTAGTTCGTTCAGCGGCCGGGGTTAATAAGAATGCAGCTACTAGGGCTTTATCAGCTTGTGCTACTTGACCGACAAAATCAAAGTGCCAACCAGGCGAAAGTTGGGCAACGTCCAACATGGTTTTTAAGCCGCGGGAAGTTCGAAGATCGCCGATATATATGGCGCGCGGCTTTGGTGAAAGCTCACCGCTTTGAGTCAGTACATTCAAATCTGGAAGATTGCGAACCACAAGTCGATCTTTGGCGTGAAAGGGCGGAACTTGAGTATCAGCAACAGTCGTCAGGTCGCACTTAGCGGCGATCTTTGTTGCCGACTTGGCTATGTAATTTGCGATTGCTCCGGTTAGGCCAGTTGCCCAAGAGCGATCGCGAAGCAAGCGAACATAATCTTCATAGACATCAGCCACGATTCTTTGCCCGCGAAGCTTTGAAACTAATTTAGCCATCGGAAGTAAATCGGGAGCCAAGACAATTATCACCTCTCCCTTGGCTAGGAAAGGTAAAATTAAATCGCGCACGACTCGACTCTTGAAACCTTTGCCACCAAGCGCGACTCGAAAATCGCAACCCATCGGCGCATCCGAAGCATGTCCAAGTCCAATAACTTCAACCGAGATATTTGCGCGAATTAACGCTGAGGTCAATCTATGTAACCGAGCATCTGCAACAGAATGAGCAGAGGTGATGACGCTGACCTGTGTCATCACATATCCTCGAAGGCAGAAGGAAGGGCGCCAACATCCAAGAATTTTAGATATTGATCCACAATCGCTTCAGGCTTTCCTTTCGCTAACATCGTTCCTTTGTTCATCCAAATTGCAGTGTCACACAAATCATTTACCGTTTGAAGGGCATGTGAAACAATCACGATTGTTCGAGCCTCTGCGCAAAGTTCGCGCATTCGATTAAATGATTTCTCTTTAAATGAGGCGTCACCGGCAGATAGAGCTTCATCCAGCAACAAAATATCCGGCGTCATATTTACCGCAACGCTAAAAGCGACTCTGCCATACATCCCTGATGAGTAAGTACGAACAGGCATATCGATAAAACCGTCTGGTAGCGCGGCAAAATCGGCAATTTCTTCGGTCTTCTCTTCGATTTCATTGCGGGTCATACCTGATGCCAAGCCACCCAAAATAATATTGTCGCGCCCCGAAAGCGCCGGGTTGAATCCAACTCCCAGTGCCAACAACGTCGAAATCTTTCCATTTACGGTGATTCGGCCTTCGGTCGGTGGCAAAATTCCGGCAATTGCCCGCATCAACGTGGATTTACCAGCGCCATTTGCACCGACGATCCCTAACACCGAGCCATGGGGCACATCGAGGGTTAAATGCTTAACCGCCTCAACAACGCGCATGCGAACTTTTTCACCCTTGCTTGCCCGCATGACGGCATTCTTCAAGGTTCGCTTGGTATCAACATTGATCTTATATTTGATCGATAGATCTTCGATACGAATGGCCAGTTCTTCTGGCATCTCTAATTCGGCTTTAGATGCGGACCGCAAAATCGCGCTCCCTTGATACAAAGAAATAACCACCTATGAGAATTGCGAAGATTGCCCAAAAGAGACAACCGAGCAATTCATAAAGTGAGGGACTCTTGCCCGAGATCCAAACGCTTGACGTTGCCGAAAGCGTTGGCCCCAACGGATTTACATAAAGAAAAATTTTCTGCCAACCATGCAAGATTTCTGGACGCCATAGAACTGGCGAGGAGTACAACCAGATACGGGTCATATAGCTGAGCAATTTATTGGTATCGCGGAAGTAAACATTCATAGTTGCAAAGATCAGTGCCAGTCCAAATCCAGTCATGCCAACGCAAAGAATGATGAACGGCGCCCACAAGTAGTTAAAGCCAAGCCCGGGAATTTCGGTGTGCGGAAAGAATATTTTGCCGATGATGACCACGAAGATATAAACCGGAATGGTGGGCAGGAACTGCCAGAAGGCGCTGATGGTGCTCGAAAGTGGCAAGAGCGCCCGTGGAAAAGCTTGGTTCAAAATCAGCCGGCCGCCAGCGGTAATAGACAAGGCACCACCATTGATGCAATTTGATGCAAAATAAAAGGTAAATAGTTCGATCAAGATGTGAGCCAGCGTCGAAAGTCCACTGGTCTTGCTCGCGCTACCCCGAATCACGGTCACCAATAAGAAATAGACCATGGCTAACAAAAGCGGGTTCATAACCAGCCAGACCTTGCCTAGTTTGGAGTCCAGATATTCAGCCTTGTCGGCAAAACGGGAGAGTTCAATGGCAAAGGCTCGGCGACGCCAAAATTCTCGGAGGTAGGGACCCAGCGGCGGGAGAGAGGCCTTATGGGGTGCGAATACCTGGATTCGGGGGGCGAAATTCTCACGAGGGCTGGGCATGGTGGCCTAAGTCTGCCATCTATTGGGCTGTGAATTACACAGTGGGGGTCAATCCCCCCACGCGAGGCGCCGACAGCCAGCAACATTCCGCCTGATCCCACCAATTTTGGCGGGAGCCCTTATCTCAATAACGAAAGGTCCAGATGAAAAACCTTGGAAAATCCCTAGTCGCGCTCGCGATCGCCAGTTCTCTCGCCATTCCTATGGTGGCCGCCTCCGCATCCGGTACGACACCAGTAACGCCAGTCGGTGGCACTAACACCACCAGCGGGGTAACCGCCCCGGTGACACCTGAAGTTCCCGTTGCGCCAGCACCGGCGGTCAAGAAAGTCGTAAAGCGCGCTAAGAAAGCAACCGCTACCAAAAAGAGCGCTGCAAAGAGCAAGCGCACCACCAAGAAAGCTGCAATCAAGAAGCGCCCGATGAAGAAGCGCGTGCGTCGCGTAAAGGCTGCGCTTTAGTTAGAAAGGTCTCAGGGAATGTAAGGGGTGCTCTTACCGAGCACCCCACACCGAAGCCTTGTATTGAGTATTCTCAAGGAGTAACTTCCTTAGTGCCGATGTACGAGAGAGGTAGTTCAATGGAAATTGTTTTTCATACTCGCAACGGAGAGCTCGCCGAAGATTTTCGCGGAATCGTTAAAGAGAAATTAATTTCCTTGGATCGCTTCAGCATCACAATAGAAGGAATAAAGGTAGAAATTATTCATGAGCCAAATCCGCGATTTGGTAAAAGCTCACATTCGGTATCGCTCACAACCAATGGGAGCGGACCCTTTCTCCGTGCCGAGGGCCAAGCTTTCAATGATGTTGCTGCCTTTGATTTAGCGGTTAATAGCTTGGAGCTGCAACTACGCAAGCATCACGAGCGCGCAAAAGATTATGCCCGCGAGTCACTTCGCCAGAAAGATGTCGTAGGCGAATAATTTAGGATTCTTTAGTCAGCAAGACTTTAGGAAGCGCAGCAAGCACATCAGTTGCTACGACAGGTGAGGATTTAGTGGCTGCCAACTTTCCGGCCAAGCCATGAGCCTTGACCGCTTTAATTGCAATCTTGGCCGCCGCCTCGAAAGTTGTTGGTCGCCAAGAGGCCATCATTGAGCCCATCAGCCCAGCCAAAATGTCGCCGGTACCGGCGGTCGCTAGCTCTTTGCCGCCACTCTTTTCAATATGGCCAAAACCGGAGGGCGTTGCAATAACCGTGCCTGGCCCTTTTAAAACCACGATTACATTTAGCGCTGCCGCCATGCGTAGCGCACTCTTTTCCCGATCATCAATTTTAAATCCCAACTTCTCTGCTTCGCCTTCATGTGGCGTGATAATTGTTAGACCTTCGTGAGCCGTGCCAGCTAGCGTCATTGCCGAACCATCAAGGACGACGATCTTGCCCGCTGGAAAACTCGTTACCTCGGGGGAGCCGGAGCCCAGCACCCAAGCATCGGCCATTCCTTCTTCAATAGTAGTTATCGGAACCACATCGGGATAAGCCTGCAACACAAGTTGAGTTGGAAAATTGGCTTGAGATAAGTATTTAACATAGCCCGCACCCCCACGACGAGCGCCACCAACACAGAGAACTGCAGCGCCCGGGTATTTTTCAGAGCCCGCCACGATCCCGACTACCCCCCGACTGTATTTGTGGGCATTTATATTGACTTCCGGAAGCAGCGGTTCCATCTCTGTTGGCATGACTAGATCATAAAGGCGAATTGGCGCTATATAGAGTGCCACCACTCCCTAGAAACAAGACATCCCCATTGTCTAGACTCATTTCAACGAGAAGCAGATATTGTTCCCGCAAACGAGTTAGGAGAGATTTAATGAAATTATTGTTCATCGATCTCAACCACCCGGCCCACTACATCAATATGGGAGTCCTCTCAATTTCCCTCGGGAACTTGATCATGATTCTCTCGGTAGTGGCGCTCTTCGTCTTAGCGCTCGCACTCCCATTTCCAATGCACGATGATGAGGAGTCACACAAATGACTAAGTCCAAAATGTGGACCGTTCGTGTGCGCGAAGCAACGGTTGAAAAATTCGAACCAACTGACCTTTTGCCCGACCATCAACCTGCTTACGTAACCTCTTGGATCTATGTAGCTGGCGTCGCAACCATCGCAGCCTTCGTATCACTTTTTATCACGGGGTTAGTTCTGACCCTCGAAGGTCCAGCATGGTGGCATAACTCTTCAGTTGGTCATTACTTTAACTCGGTCCACCTCTGGAGTGTTGAACTCTTCTTCGTATTTATGGTGGTCCATCTATGGGGCAAATTCTGGATGGCGGCATGGCGTGGCAAGCGAATGATGACCTGGATTACCGGTGTCGTTTGTTTCTTAGCTTCGATCATTACCGGCTTCACTGGCTATTTGATTCAAGGAAACTTTGATTCACAATGGATCGCAACCCAGGCAAAAGATGGCTTTAACGCCATGGGTATAGGTGCTTACTTCAATCCACTAAACACCGGTCAAGCCATGCTGATTCACGTCGCACTGCTTCCATTGGTACTTGGTGGTTTGATTGGTTGGCACGTGATTCTGGTTCGTCGTCACGGCGTTGTTCCACCTATTGAGGCTGGCGGTGCAGAATGAGTCCAGCACTTTCAAAGCACGATCCTTCAAAAAAATGGAGTGGTCCTACCCGACCATACGATTTAATTAAAGAAGCCGTAATTGCAATTGTGATTGTTGGAATTCTTGCCGGCGGCTTAGCTGCAGTTTTCAGTTCACCTGATGAGCCAGCGCTTACGCTGAAATCATGGGCGCTAACCGATCCTGCTGACTTCGTTCAGACCGCCACCAGCGAACTTGCTGGTACTTCCGGAACTGCCGGATATGGGGCGCCTTACAACACAGCATCAGATGGTCAGGTACTTGGACCACTGAAGTTGCAGAAGTGGGCCGGCGTTCGAATTCCTATTAATACTGCCAAGGATTTTGTGGTTAGGCCGCTGACAATTCTTCCTGATAATGCGACACAAACCGCTGTCAGTGCTTGGAATGTCGGGAGCGCCGATCAGCAGACAAAATGGGCAACCGCATATGGCGACGCGTTAGCGAAGTCGCCAAAGGCGCTGTCATTACCGGATACCAACAATTCATATGGACCAGTTCCAACCATGATTACCTCCCTGCTTGGAATGGCCATCAATGGTGCGTTGGACGGCGCGCTAACAACTAGTGATACGCCACTTCCAACTGACTTCACCAAGCCGATGCTCTTTATCGCAGACAGCGGAACTTACTTCCCGGACTACGCGGCAGCTCGACATTTGCATGGCGATCAATGGGGCGTAATGAATGAGACCGGTTCATGGCCAGGACAATCTTGGTTGTGGCTCTTCTCTTTCTTCTACCAAGTAGAGCCTTTCAAATCTTCGGATAACGCCGATACATGGGTAATGGGGCTCTTGGGAGTGCTCAGCGTCGCTCTCATCTTCCTTCCGTTTATTCCATTCGTCCGCAGAATTCCTTACCGAATTCCCGTTCACCGGATCATTTGGCGAAATTGGTATCGAAGAAAGCAGGACTAACTCGATAATCACGCCTACCCTTGGTAGGCATGAGAAGCAAATTACTGAACGCCACGATCTACACGTTTCTCTACGTGTTCTTGATCGTGGCGTCAGTGGCATCTGGAGCACATTTTGTGGCCAATCACGTAGCTCAACTTGGCGCTACTTCAAGTGCCATCGTTAGCCAAGTTGGAGTTCAGCGGGACACCATCGTTCCGCTAGTCATTGATCAAGTGATCAAGAGTTCAGATCCAAAACAGGCCGCGACGATTGCGAAGAATCGCAAACAGATTACCGAAGCTATAAGTTCGTTACTTGCGGACCCAGAACTTTCAGGTGCGCTAGCGCAAGCCGTTGCTCCGATAGGCGTGGCTCTTGCTGGCGGTCAGAAGAGCGCCACAATTGACATCTCAAAACTTATTTCGCTGATTGCAAAGAAAGTAAATACCAGTGCCGGTAGCACTGTTATTTCAGCAAAGGATTTAGCCACCATCAAGAAGAGCCAGATGGTTGATCTGACAACATCAGCAAAGACTTTTCACGCGGTAAATTCCATTATTTCCAGCTTTCTGCTCGCTTGGGCTGGAGTCGTATTTTTTCTGGTGCTCTTGTTTTGGCGCCGCCGCAAACTAGCCTTGAAAACCCTTGCAATCCTGCTAATGACCCAAGGAATTCCAATCTTGGCACTTTGGGAGTTCGCGCCAAAAGTTGCTATTCACTTCGTAACTGCAAATCAAAACAGTGAGTTGGCCGCAGCCCTATTTCCTATTGCCTATCGCGAAGTTACGGGTTTCACATCGATTCTGGGAATTATTTACCTTTTATTGGCGGTTCTTCTCTACGCTGGCTATAGATTTACTAAGTCGAAAGCCGTTGTCACCGAATAAGGGATAGTTAATGCATAAAGTTCTATCGGGCCTTCAAGAAGGTTGGTGGATGTTCTTTGACACCTTCTGGGCGTTGATTCTCGGCTTTACCCTCTCTGGAATTGTTCAGGCCTTCGTTTCCCGCAAGCAAATGCGTGCCGCCTTGGGAGACCATCAACCCAAAACAATCGCCAAGGCATCCTTTTTTGGGATGGTTAGCTCCTCATGTTCTTATGCCGCCAGCGCACTTAGTAAAAGCCTTTTTAGCAAAGGTGCGGATTTCACCGCCTCAATGGTCTTTATGTTTGCCAGTACCAATTTAGTTATTGAACTTGGGTTAGTTCTTTGGATTCTGATCGGGTGGCAGTTTGCGGCCGCCGAATTTGTTGGTGGCATGATCATGATTACCTTGTTGACCATTTTGTTGCCGCGAATTATCCCGGCAGAACTAATAAATAAATCTCGGAGCGAACTTAATAACGCCGACTCTGAGATCTCCGAATCTTCAGATTCCATTTCCACCAAGATGAAAAGCCGACGCGGTTGGAGTGATGCTGCTGGTTACACCATTGGCGATTTCACCATGCTCCGCGGCGAACTGGTTATTGGCTTTATCGTTGCCGGATTAGCGGCAACTTTGGTATCGGTTAATTTCTGGCAGTCACTTTTCATATCCGGGCACGGTTTTTGGTCAGCTCTAGAAAACGCGGTCATTGGGCCGTTCTTGGCGTTCATCAGCTTTGTCTGCTCCGTTGGAAACGTTCCGCTGGCTGCCGCGCTTTGGCACGGGGGAATAACTTTTGGTGGCGTAATCGCCTTTATCTTCGCGGATTTAGTGGCTTTTCCGCTGGTGATGATTTATCGCAAGTACTACGGCGCCAAATTGGCTATGCGCCTTTCGCTGCTCTTTTGGTTTGTTATGAGCCTAAGCGGATTGATAACCGAAGGAATTTTTCAGCTCGTTTCACTGATCCCGCACGGTGGGATGAATATGGAAATGAGCACTAAACATTTTGGTCTCAACGCAACAACGATTCTCAACGGGATTTCCATTGCCGTCTTGGCAGTGGTTTATTGGTTATATCGAACCAGAGATAAGTTTGGAGTCAGTATGGAGTTCGCAAAAGATTATGTCTGTGGCATGCAGGTACGTATCGCAGATGCCCCAGCCCAAGGCGAATACAAGGGCACGATGTATTACTTCTGTATGCCAGGTTGCAAAGAGTCCTTCATGGCCAAACCGGAGCAGTACCTAAACGCTTAATTAGTTCGCATCGACAGTTTAATTTTTAGGACGGGCAGCTCATCCCGAATTCGGCCTGCACCGAGGTTGGAACTTTTCCGCAGCCCACAGTCGCGGTGCCAAAATCTACAATCTGCCATTTTCCGGCGACTAAGTGCGCCCAGCCATAGGCATCGTCCGTAACCGGCAAATATGGAATCGAAGTAAAGATTAACCACGACGAATCTTTCGTGGAAAATCGCTGGTTTACTATCGCCGCGAAATATTCATCGCTACCTTGCTGCAATTTTCGAATCTGAACTGCAATGGAATCTGGAACCAATTTATTACCCGTGTAGTTCTTGCTATCCGGGGCGAACGTTGATGGGTATTGGCCCAAAATCGACCAGGGGATCACAACTCTGGAAAGCTGGCCGGTAATTGCCTGCGGCCACACGATCGTCCAACCCGCCTCTGTAGCCAGGCCACGGGGGAGGGGTAGGGCGATTTGGCTCTTAACCGCCGCCGGATCCCAGTTAACTAGTTGGGGGTGCGAAGCGGTGAAGTTAGTCACCAGGAGCTTTATGCCATCGCGCAACTTTGGGTCATCTGGTCGAGCGTTCCCCGAAGGTAAACAGGCGGCTAACAATAAGAACGCCGGAATTAAAAGGGCTATCCGCCATCGTTTCATCGTTGAAGTCTAGCGAGGCTGGATGCTTGAAACCTGGTCGCTTTAAGAGCATGATTCAAAATGGGACGACTACTTAACGAACTGGAGGCGCCATGAAGATTAACTCGCTCATATCGGGAAAAAAGGTGGAGACCATCTCTCCCAGCGCCAGCGTTCATGACCTGGTGAATATGCTTAATACCTATCACGTAGGCGCTTTAGTAGTCTCCTCCGACGGTAATCGCATCGAGGGCATCGTCAGCGAACGAGATGTTGTGCGAGCCATGCCCGGAAAACTCGATCAGCTTATTGATATGCACGTTCGAGACTTAATGACGGTTGAAGTTTCCACTTGCACCTCAGAGGCAACTATTGCCGAGTTAATGACCATGATGACCGAACGTCGAATTCGACATATTCCAGTGGTTGACGAGAACGGCGCTTTGCTTTCGATCGTCTCAATAGGAGATGTTGTTAAAGCTCACATATCAGAGATTGATTCCGAACGCCAAGCACTACAAAGTTATGTAACTAATTAATAATTAGTTATTTTCCAAACCGCGCATTAGAACTTCTTCATCAGCGCGCTCCGCTTCTGAGAATGCAATCGGGCTGGCAGGAACTCCTGCATCGTGAAGCGCTTCGCGGTAGGCGGCGATTGCCTCATCCAAATATCCCAAGCCAGAGTAGATATCGCCGAGCTCTCGCCAAGCCAATGCATTTTGGCGCGATGGCTCCATTGAAGACAAACTAGTTCGCGCGGCTGAAAGATTCATGGAAGATTCCACGACTTTACCTAAACTGATTTGTGATCGAGCGACGAGCAAATAAGCTTCAGCTCTTTGTAACCGATCAGCATCACTTCCCATTCGATCCAGAGCTGAAGTGCTTATCTGATAAGCGCTTTGGTAATTGCCAGAGAGCCATTCAACGCGGGCTTGTTCAATATTCATATTCGCAATATCCACCGCAGTGCCCGATTCGGCTAGTAATCCAGCCGCACGAAGTAATTGCGCGCGAGCTTCGCTGACATCCGGTGGCGATTGGCGATTGAATAACCATGCGATCGTAACTCTGAGTCGCCCTTCGGCGCGAGCATCATCAGCTTCGGAGAAGAGACCTGCCGCCCGTTGAGCGAGCATAAGTGCTGTAGCGGTATCTTGCATCGCATCTGCGGAAACGCTCGCATTCCACAAAATTGATGCTCTTGCTTGAGGGCTGGATTGATCATCGAAAATTTCGAGCGCTGAACTAGAAAGATCGAAGGCGCGAATGTAATCTCCGCGCAAATAATGAATTGCAATTGCGCTGGAAAGTAATCGAGCATAGGTTGCAGAATTTTGTAGTTCCAGCGGAACTCGCTTCTGTGATGACTCAACAAGTTCAAGCGCCGTCACAAAATCGCCGGCTTGTCGGGCATAACGACTCAAATCAATTGTCATCTCGATCACTTGCAGCGGTAAACCAGCGCCATCTGCTATAGCGATAGCTTTCTGAAGTTCCGACTTTGCATTTTCAAGATCGCCGAGCATCTCAAGGGACTGGGCTAGCAGGTAACGAGATTTCACCTCAAATTCTGAATCTGCAATGACGATCGATTCAGCTAAGAATTTGCGGATCAATTTTGCGGCGAATTCAGCATCGCCATTCTTAAAGGCCATTTCTGCAAAGAGAAAATCTTTTCTTCGTGATTGATTGGAGGTCGCGTCCGGTCCATCTTTCAAGAGTTCGAGCGAAACATTAAGTCGAGTCGCTAATTTGGCGATAATTTCATCGGATGGTTGGCGTTTACCGGCCTCAATCAAGGAGATGTGACTTACGCTGGCGATGCCAATTGCAAGTTCTGGTTGGGTTAACCCCATCTGGGTTCGGAGCTGCTTGAGGCGACCACCAAAAGATTCGTTTTCCATGGCTTGACAATAGCACTTGACGCTGATTTACTACTGCTGTTCCAAACTTGACAGAGACTTCGGTATCGGATTTAATTAGGAAATCAGTTGAGGGACTGGTTTTACGCCACTTATTGAGAGGAAAGCACCAAGATGGTTAAGAAGATTATTGCGGTTTCCGCGGCTTTATCCTTGGGTTTTCTCTTCATTGCGGCCCCAAGCGACGCTTCAACTAAGACCCGTTCGACGAGCACGAGCACGGTCAAGGTAATCAGCGCACCGGTCATTTCAATGAGCTACGTCTTTGGACCTGATCTCTGCTGCTAACTAACCCGGTTCGCCGGAACTAGATTTGTAGGAACCACCCCGTCCCAGGGTGGTTCCTACAAAACCCTTTAGCTCTCGTAAACTGAGAGTTTATTTCGTGTGCCACGCGCACGACGTTTGTGATTCTTGCGCGAGGTAGCGCGGCCAAAATTTCCCCATGTCCGCGATGCCTCTTATTCAAAGTAACCCCAACCTCACCGTTGGGGTTACTTTTGTATCGCACGTCACAATCAATGACCGATCGTTCAATTCGGTTAACGCATGAAGAGAAATAATCAGCTGAAATTCACTTTGGAATCTGAACTCAAAGTCTATTCACGCGAATTTTCCAAATCCTATCGCCGAAGAATTATTAGCGCTCTGGTTGCGGCGCTAACTTTTTTTGGTTTTCTTGCCGGCACTGAAATGCCAGCATTCGCAGCAGCTTTAAATTTAACCAACCTAACGATCAGCGCAGGAACCCTTACTCCAGCTTTCAGCGCCACAACTTATGCGTACACGGTTTCTGAACCAAATTCGCAACTTTCGATCACGGTGATGCCGTTCGACACCATCAATGGTGGCGTTATTAAAGTGAATGGAACCACCGTTTCCAGCGGTAATCCTTCTGGCGCAATTGCACTGTCGGTGTTACCAGCTAGCAACACAATCACAATTGTGAATTCTCAAGGCGGAAACAGTTCTACCTACACCTTGACGGTGACCAGACCCGATGCGGTTCCAGGTGCTCCAACTTTGGGTGTAATTACGCCCGGGAATACGCAACTATCGGCAGCATTCACCGCCGGTACTAATACCGGCTCTGCAATTTCGACATACCAATACTCAACCGATGGTGGAACTTCGTGGCGTAATCGTCAAACAGGCAGTACCGCTTCGCCGATAGTGATTACAACACTGTCAGTCGATGGAACCACACCTCTTACAAACGGCACCGCTTATCCCGTGCAAATTCGTGCAGTCAACGCTGCTGGAAATAGTGCAGCAACCGCTTCAACATCAGCGACTCCTGATGTCGCGCCAGCAGCTCCAACTTCAATCGTTATTACACCAGGAAATGCGCAACTATCAGTTGCCTTTGCTGCTGGGACAAATACTGGCTCGGCTATTACTAATTACCAGTACTCAACTAATGGCGGAACCAACTGGCTGACCCGTCAAACCGGAACTACAGCTTCACCCTTAGTTATCACAACTCTCTCCACCAACGGCACCACTCCATTAACCAATGGCACCAGCTATAACATTCAGATTCGTGCGTTAAACACAATGACCGGTGCTGCTACTGCAACTACCGCAGCGGTTCCAAATGTTGTGCCAGGTGCGCCAACAATTGGAGTTATAACTCCAGGCAATGCTCAACTCTCAGTTGCATTTACTGCCGGTACTAATACCGGCTCCGCTGTTACTACTTACCAATACACAACCGATGGCACCAACTGGCTGACTCGGCAAACTGGTACGACTGCATCGCCTTTGGTGATCACGAAACTATCGGCTGATGGGGTAACGGCGCTAACAAACGGAACCAGCTATCCAGTTCAAATTCGTGCGGTCAATCTCGCTGGAAATAGCGCCCCTTCTTCCTCATCTTCTGCGACCCCCGATGTAGCACCAGGAGCTCCAACTTCAATCGTTATTACACCAGGAAATGCGCAACTATCTGTTGCTTTTACCGTCGGCACAAATACGGGTTCTGCTATAACCACCTATCAGTACTCAACTAATGGCGGAACCAACTGGCTCACACGCCAGACTGGTTCTACTCTTTCGCCAATAGTTATTACAACGCTTTCTACCAATGGAACCACACCGTTAACCAACGGAACCAGCTATAACATTCAAATCCGGGCGTTTAACACTTTAGCTGGAACTGCAACCGCGACGACCGCTGCAACACCAGCGACTACTGCCGGTGCGCCAACTGCCATAGTTATAACACCTGGTAACGCCCAATTGTCAGTTGCTTTTACGGCGCCAGCTTCAAATGGTGGCTCCGCAATTACGACTTACAAGTATTCAACTGATGGTGGTGCTACTTGGCTGACCCGCCAAACTGGCACTACAGCATCACCTTTGGTTATCACAAAACTTTCTACTGATGGGCTCACCGCGCTAACAAACGGCACTAGTTACCCAGTCCAAATTCGTGCAGTTAATGCCGCAGGCGATGGCTTGCAGACTACTTCAACATCAGCTACGCCCGATGTAGCACCAGGAGCTCCAATTTCAATCGTTATTACACCAGGAAATGCGCAACTTTCTGTTGCCTTTACTGCTGGGACAAATACCGGCTCTGCGATAACGACTTATCAGTACTCCACGGATGGCGGTACTACTTGGCTTAATCGTCAAACTGGCACCAACGGAACACCTCTCGTTATAACAACGCTTTCGACAAACGGAACTACCCCATTAACCAATGGCACCAGTTACAGCATTCGCATTCGAGCATTTAACACAATGGCCGGTGCGGCAACAGCAACTAGCCCATCAACTCCGTTTACTTCCGCGGGGGCACCGACCGGAATTGTTATTACGGCCGGCAACGCTCAACTTTCCGTGGCTTTTGTCGCACCAGCTTCAAATGGCGGCTCTGCTATTACAACTTACAAGTATTCAACTGATGGTGGTGCTACTTGGCTGACCCGCCAGACGGGCACCACAGCTTCACCCTTAGTCATTACAACACTTTCCACAAACGGCACCACGCCTCTAGCTAATGGAACTAGTTACCTCATTCAAATTGTTGCCGTTAACGGTGCTGG